>JAJTHL010000029.1 GCA_021298595.1 Alphaproteobacteria bacterium
CGCCTAGGGACTACACTGTGTTTTACAGGCTTCTTTTTCTTTTTTTTCTTCTTTTTCTTACCCTGATCCATGTCATGGGTCAGCCTATTTTTCTCGGCAAGGGCCGCTCTTTCTTGCTCAAGCTTTAGTTTTTCTGTGGCGCGACTTTGCTTTGCAAGGATGGCTCTAATCAACCTTTCATCTTCTCCAACCTTGGATGAGGCTACTTTGTAAAGCTGGGCAGTACTTTTATAAACCTGCCTACCGTACTTGTGTTTTTGGTGCGGCAAATTCATTATTTTTTGTGCATAAAATATAACTCGTTGGTAATCTTGCAGATCAAGATTTGTCATCAACGCGTTGAAATATGTGGGCAGGTAATCCCCAGCAAGCTCACAATAAACGGCTGCCATCTCAAAACAATCCCGTGCTTTTTGTGGCAGACTCTGACGTTGATAAAGAGCACCTAATTCATTGTAATGAAAAAATAAAAATGGATTTTCCAGATAAAACCCTTGGGTTTTTTTGTACGCTTCTTGCACCCCTGAGTCCGAAGAGCGCTGAACCGCTTGACCAAAAGTGCCAAGTAACGATTCGTAAAGTTTCAAGGCATCTGCTGGTTTATTGACAGATACAACGCGCGCTTGAATCGCGCTGAGATAAGGGGTCGTGGGCATCCCAAAACGCTGTACAAAAGCAGGGACGAATTTCTCTTGTATTCTGAATGCTGCTTCTGTGGGCATGATGTTAAAAAACGCCCTGACCGTCTGATCTTGCAGCAAAGATGACACACCTTTATACCCTTGTGCCACACGGTCATAGGGCATAGCTTGTACTTTTCCATATACATGAAGCAGTAGATCGACCATTTTTGCGTCGGATTTTTCGGGAAACTGCGCCGCATTAATGCTTTCCAAACCCACAAAGGGTATCTGATTAAACCCAAACACAAATCTTAAAAGCTGGCCTGCTATGGAGCTTTCTTTTAGCCCTGCTTCTTCGTTCAACGTAAGGGCGTGAATCCGTGCCCAAGCTTTGATCCGACAAAGGGAGAGAGAAATCGTTCGCGCATCCTTGTCCCTTCCTAAGTATTCACAATTATTAAAAAGCTTGAGCTGAAGATCATAGTGCCAGGGATATTGGTCCGCGTAGCTTTCCAAAAGAATAGGTATTACTTTGGAAACGGAACCCAAACCCGGATGACAAGGGTCCACACAACCATTCTCATCGACTACGCTTAGCAACCTTACACACTCAGCAGACATCTGAGTGACCTTGCTGAAATCAAGTGGTAGGATTTCCTCTTGCAAAGAAACAGGCCCCACTGGGGACGACCGGGTTTCTCTTTGGGCAAGCTCGTGACCCTCTTCGGTATCGGCCGCGTGTAAAAGTCCCCACGAAAGGGACATCATGGTCATGTAATTTAACGTCTTAAGAATTTTATTCATTTTTATCAATCTCCGTGGGCCTCCCTTTAAGAAAAGTCCGGAGGCAAAAATAGATTAGCTCACGCCTTCAGCTCAGTTTTAGTGAGCTCCGGGCGCCACCTCTTCCACATAGCCCTTACTGACTAAGAGATCTTTCATGGCTCTTGGGTAAAGACCTCGGGCCACAAAGGCATCGCGCAAAGCTTTCCACTGGTAGGGCTTCAAATATGCGTGCCGTGCCAGGGTAATCACTTCGCGGCGCATCTCACCCATTTCAAGCTCGGTGACCGCGTGGGAACCCTTTCCTTTGTCTTTCTTGTAAGATTGCTTCAAAGCCTTCATGAGCGTTTCTACCTCACCCAAAGAAATCTGAACGGCCGAGGACCGGACGTTGCCGTCCAAAGAAACAAAGAGTTTGTGAAAGATCTCAAGGGGGCCACCCTTAAGAACGTCTTCAATGATCAGGGGTTTTGGTTGGACCGCTCCTGTGGGGGCACGAGCTGGTTCTGGCGCGTGCGCTCTGGTGGGGTCTGCTGTTCCCTTTGTTTTGACCTTGGGCCCTTTTTTGACATCCATTTGCTCTTCATCACTCAAGGACAAGGTGTTTGTTGGCGCCTCTTTTGTAGATGACAGATTGCCTGAGAACAAGGACTCCTGGGCAGGACTTTGGGGCGCCTCATCATTTTTTGAAGAGGTCGAGAGACTCTTGGCTTCTTCTTGGGGGCGCTCTTTAAGTGAGACAGGGCTTCTTCTCTTGCTTTTGCGCTTTTTCTTTTGGGTCTGTTTTTGTGATGATGATAATCCATCGAGCACTTTATCTTGGCGTGCGGTTAAAACGGCTAAGAGTTTTTTTCCCGGTGCAGATTTTTTCTCGCGTGCACTGGCCGACAGGCTTTGAAGGGCCTCTTTGTAAAGCTCTTTTACCCATCTTCTTATTTTTTTGCTCCCAGCATTTTTTGGGCAAGCGAGCAACGCCTCACAAATATTTTGAACTTTACTATACTCTTTCTCACAAAGGAAAATGCAAGCAAATAAATATGCCTCACACTCAGCGTCATAAAATTCCGCTAAAAAGTTTCGTTGATTTGCTAAACATGCTTTTTGGTAGTGGCCTTGCCTATAGTAAGACGAGGCCGCGACGTCGTGGACTGACTTAAAGGCGGGCACAATTAAGGTGGACGGTCGTGACTGAGACGTACCATGACCCGCTTGAGCTAGCAGGCGCTCGTACATATCCATGATCAGACCGTCGTTGTCTGGATTTGCCAAGGCAATGGTATGAAGTTCCAGCATGAAGGGCGATACATGGCGTCCATAATGGCTTAAAAAAGAGTCTATTAACGTCTCTTCCAGGTCTTGTCTTTCATTCAAGACGGTCCTGAGTAACATATCCCCAATGGTTTCGCGAACAGTCTGTGGATCCCCAAAAGGGGTTTTCCTGACATCTTTTAAGATGGCATCATAAAAACAGCGAACGCTTTCAAGATAGTCATTTTTAGAATCATCGTCCCCCTTTTCAAGCACTCTAAACCGCGCCATATTCATATCGTCGTACAAAGGGGGATTGAATCGTTGCAACTGAAAGGACATCTCCCTCAAAAGAGCTTGTTTGGCATCACTTGCATGGGAGAGGGCATTTAAGAAAAGGGCCCCCACATATAAACGCTCAAGACAGTATATTTCTCGCTCTTTGGAGTTTTCTACCTCCATATCGGCAATTTCTTCATTTAAGCGTAGTAAATTTTTCCTGTGCTTAACAAACGCTTGGACACGTTTCTCAAAATCAACGGGAAAGGCATCATAGCTTTCAGCGTCATACTGCTGCCAGATATGCTCAGCAAGTTTTTCTGACGCCTCTCTTTTGACACGATGGGTGATTTCTTGAACCACTTGGGAATACTTAGCGTTGAACGTATTGAAGCCTTCTCGTCTTTTTTCTTCACTGTCATCTTCGTTCGCCGGCACGCCAAGACGACCTTGTGTCATCAAGCCCCGCTCTTCTAAGGTTATATCGGCTATTCTTTGAGCTTCTTGCATTTGAAGGTTTAGAAAGGTGACAATGTTTGAGTTGGACGCTTGGGCACAAATTTTTATCCGCGCAACGCTGTGATCGAACGCCTCGACGGAGGCGTCATCTTCTTGGCGAGCCTTTTGAAGGGCATCATATTGATCCGAGGAAATCCACTGGCGAATATGTTCCGATTTCGATAAAAAGTTAAAATAGGTCTCTAAAAACGTTAAACACTCCGTGTTGTCTTTTAACACTCCTCGAAACAAACCACGATAAAGGGCTATTTCTTTTGATGTTGTGATGGGTTTCGTTTTATGTGTGCCGTCCAGATTAAAATAGCTTAACACCTTCGCTGCCGTCGGTGTAAGAGACGGCGCCTGCAAAAGCCCTTCTGTGGTGAGCTCATTCATCACAACACTTCTCAGTGTCACTTGTGATTTATGTGGCACCACACGAAATAGATTTGTATCTACTTGGATTTGATAGTGATCGTCATTGGCCATGGCAGCAGAACATTGCCAGAAAGACACAATAGCACTTAAAAAAAGACTTTTCTTTATCATCATCTTCACTTTTATCAATAGGTTAAAAAACTAACGTGCGCCTCTTTGCAAATAAGGAACGCAAAAATCGTAAAATAAAGGTGCTTATAAAAAGATCTTCTTTGGAAAGAAAAGAAGACTTCTTTTGAGGAAAATCTTTTGTTGGTACCAGCTGCTGATACGCAAAATCGAAAAGGGTTTCGCGCGGCAGAATATGTGCGCGCTGTTGAAAAAGAGACATTTGTGTGCGAGGCACATCGTCACTTGAGAAAAAGAACGAGGAAAAGTGAGACGTTCTTCGGAACACTCTCTTAGGGGTAAAAAGGAAAATAAACGACCCCTAAAAAGTCTGTTTTTTTGTATTTCCCTTTTAAGAAGACAAGGTAACAAATCCAGAGAAGACATTTCTTCCTTTTATCTGCCCTTTTGGGGCCCTCCATAACTTTAAAACATCCATTAACTGAGTAACTAAGCACTTCACTCAAAAAAGTCAACTAAAAACTTACTATTTGGATGAAATTAATTATTTTTTGTCAGTATTTTTTTCTTTATCAATAATATTTTATTTCAAAATAAGACGCTACCTCAAGTTAAACTCTTACTATGTTTTTTCAAAGAAGACATGTTAGCATCAAAAATCGAGGTATTATCAGGAGGCTCGTTCATGGCGTCATCCCCGACCCTTTTCCCCCCGTCACAGGCCCAAAAAGAGGCTGCCAAAATTTCAGATACAACTTATGCCGAATGGTATAAAGAGTCCCTTGTGGATCCCAACGGATTTTGGGCCAAGCGCGCCCACGAGTATGTCACCTGGGATACACCCTTTACCAAAGTCAAAAACACCTCATACGCCTTGGATGAACACGCCATCAAATGGTTTGAGGACGGCCATTTAAACGTCAGCGTCAACTGTGTGGACCGCCACCTAAAAACGCGCGCAGATCAAGTTGCCATCCTGTGGGAAGGCGATAATCCCGAGGAAAGCCGCACGCTAACCTACGCTGAACTTTATGAAGAGGTGTGCCGGTGCGCCAACGTCATGAAGCGTCTTGGGCTTGAAAAAGGCGACCGCGTCACCCTTTATCTTCCCATGATTCCCGAAACGGCTATTTTTATGCTGGCCTGCACCAGGCTGGGCTTGATCCACTCCGTGGTGTTTGCCGGCTTTTCAGCCGAAGCCCTTGCAGGGCGCATTGATGACTGCGCCTCACGCCTTGTGGTCACAGCCGATGAAAGTGTGCGCGGCGGCAAACACATCCCCTTAAAAGCCAATGTGGACGCCGCCATTGGTCTTCTTGATCAAAACCCTGTGGAACACGTCCTTGTCGTCTCGCGCACAGGAAAGGACGTTCCCATGTTCGAGCCACGGGACAAACATTACGCACCTATGCGTGATCTGGCATCGCCCACCTGTGCGCCCGTTTCCATGAACGCCGAAGACCCCCTGTTTATCCTTTATACGTCTGGCTCGACGGGAAAACCTAAAGGAATGCTTCATACCACGGGCGGCTATCTTGTGTACGCGGCCATGACCCATGACTTGATTTTTGATGCAAGACCCGGTGACGTATATTGGTGTACAGCCGATGTTGGATGGGTCACGGGACACTCTTATGTCGTCTACGGACCCCTTTGTAATGGCACCACGACCCTGATGTTTGAGGGAGTGCCCCACTACCCCGACTATTCCCGCCTATGGCAGGTGGTGGACAAGCACCACGTCACGACTTTTTATACCGCCCCCACCGCCATTCGCGCCCTGATGCGCGAAGGGGACGAGTTCGTGAAGAAAACAAAACGCACATCTTTGCGTCTTTTGGGGTCCGTGGGAGAGCCTATTAATGAGCAAGCCTGGCTTTGGTACTATGACGTCGTGGGCGACAAGCGCTGTCAAATCATGGATACCTGGTGGCAAACGGAAACGGGCGGCATTTTGATCACGCCGCTGCCGGGATGTCTTCCCCTTAAACCAGGATCTGCCACAAGGCCGTTCTTTGGTGTGAGGCCCGCGCTCATGGATGCAAGCGGCCACGAAATCCAAGGAGAGGGAGAGGGAAGCCTTGTGATCGCCGATTCTTGGCCAGGCCAAGGACGCACCATTTACGGAGATCAGGCCAGATTCTTAAAAACATATTTTCAAACTTTTCCGGGCTATTACACCACAGGAGACGGCGCTAAACGTGACGCGGACGGCGACATTTGGGTTACGGGGCGCATTGATGATGTGATTAACGTTTCAGGTCACCGCCTTGGCACCGCCGAAATTGAAACGGCCCTTAATTCCCACCGAGACGTTTCTGAAAGCGCCGTTGTGGGCTTTCCCCACGACATCAAAGGACAAGGGATTTACGCTTTTGTGACCCTCCATGAGGGTGTCACGCCCACAGTGCTTCTTAGAAAAGAGCTAGAAGAAATCGTGCGTGCGAAAATCGGCCCCTTTGCCAAACCCGATCGGATTCAGTGGGCAGTGAGCCTTCCCAAAACAAGGTCTGGCAAAATCATGCGACGCATTTTACGCAAAATTGCGTGCGAGGAAACGGACACCCTTGGGGATATCTCGACCCTGGCCGATCCGTTGGTGGTGGAAATCCTGATCAAAGGATACCATCACCTGGCCAAAGAGCTTGCCGGAAACTAGTCCTCTCCCCATGGAGAAAATGCCGTGGGGATTTTTAGCGCACGGTTAAAAGTTCATCCCAGCGCGTGAGATAGTTAGGGCTTTTCAAAGCTTCCTTGGGCCGCCACAGGTTTTCTTTTTGAAGCTGGCTTGCAAACCCGAGCGTCCCTCTGCCGTACCGCTCGTTCAAAGCATCAAGGGCCGTCATCAAAGCCTTTTCCTTTTGATGGGGGCGAAGGTCAAAGAGGGTTGTGGGGTGTGCCGCCTCCGGTGTGAGGTCCGTTAGCATCACCCCAGCCTTGGCATAAAGGGCGCCTTCTTGCCAGACTTTTTCAAAAAGATGGTCAGCTGCCGCCAGAAGCGTCGGCGTATAATGTGTGGCAAGGGGAAGCTGTACGGCAGCCGTGCGGCTTACATAGGCTTCTTTTTGCGCGTAACGGTTTCCCCTCAGATAAATGGTCAAGTGCCGGGCCTGTCTTTTTTTGCGTCGAAGCTTAGCGCCCCCCCTCACCACATGGTAAAGAAGGGCGCGCTTGACCTCTTCTTTTTGAGACAAGGGCCGTCCAAAAGAGCGAGAACAAATGATGCTTTTGGCAGGAGGCGGCGCCACCTCAAGGGAAAAAGCCTGCTCTCCTTTTAGCTCATTTACAAGACGCGTTCCCACAATCCCCATAAGCTTTTTGATCAGAAATGGATCGGCCCCCGCCAAGTCTGCTGCTGTTCGGATCCCGTATTTCGAAAGCTTTGGTGCGGACGCGCGGCCTATGCCCCAAACGTCCTCACACCACACAAAGGGCAAAAACCGTTCTATGTCGTGGGAACGTGATAAATCCAAGACGCCGTTCCACTGGGGATGGGTTTTGGCAAGCTTGTTCGCGACCTTGGCCAGAGTCTTTGTGGGCGCAACCCCGATGGACACGGGAATGCCGGTGTGCTGCAGCACCATTTGTTGGATGCGTCTTGCCTCTTTTGTACGCTCGTTTTCTGGCACATGGGAAAAGTCCAAAAACGCTTCGTCAATACTATACACTTCAAGAGCTGGCACAAGGGCTTCGAGGGTGGCCATCACGCGCCGCGACATATGGGCATAGAGCATGTAGTTGGTAGAAAAGACGTGCACCTTATGCTTGTCAATGAGATGTTTTACTTTGAAAAAAGGCACTGCCATTTTAAGGCCTAAGGCCTTGGCCTCGGCGCTGAGCGCAATGAGGCACCCGTCGTTGCTAGAGAGCACCACCACAGGTTTTTCTCGCAGATGAGGCTTAAAAACCCGCTCGCACGAGCAAAAAAAAGCATTACAATCCACAAGGGCCACCATTTCCATGGAGGCCTACCTGAATTTTTTAACGCACCCCGACACCACACCCCAAATCATAAAGTCTTTGTTTGGAGGAATCTGAATGTCGGGATAGTCTGGATTTTCTGCCCGAAGACAGACCTGATTTTTTTGTTTAATGAATCTTTTCAAGGTAAGCTCCCCGTCCAAGACGGCAATAATCAGATCCCCGTTTCTTGCCTCCAGCGCACGGTCCACAATCACCATATCACCTGGAAAAATCCCCGCCCCCACCATGGAGTCGCCTTCCACGCGCACATAAAAGGTCGCAGCCGGATGGGTGATTAAAAGGTCGTGCAGGTCAAGCGCTCCTTCAAGCTCACCCTCGACCATGGAAGGAAAGCCGGCCCTAACAGAGCTTAACACCAAGGGAAGAGCGAGCACTGACGGCTTATCTGTATGTTTTAAAAAAGATCTGGACAACATGAGCGACACTTTCAAAAATTGACAATACCACTTTAGAAAATCCCACGCTCCAAGCAAAGAAGATTTTTTAGGCGGCAAGCCAGAAAGGCAAGATACGCTCTAGGTACACCATGAATTTCCAAAGCCCCACGTTATGCTCAAAGTTCCCAAGCTTGTCGGTTTTACCTTCGGGAAAGGCAATCCCAAAACCGTAAAGATGCGTGTCAATCTCGCCCGTTTGATGGTTATGAATCAAGGGCACCGACGCGTCTGTTTCAAAAGTCACGCGTTTGTCAAAGCCGGTGGCATAAACATACTTTGTACACGTGCTCAGCGCTTTCTCACACGCAGGATCATCTTGATGCACCCGCGTCAGGGTCTTCAAGGAGTCGTCTTCCATGTGCTCTTTGGCCCAGGTGGCGGAATACCCTTTAAGCCCCGTATTATCATACAAAATCCAGTCTTCATAATAGGACGCATACTTTAAAGGGGAGCGGTAAACATTGACAGTTTCGATCCCGAGAGCCGCCAGGTTGTAAAGGGCGACAACGGCCGAGTGGGAGCTACCAAAAACCGCGACCCGGTCTGACGCGCTGCAACCCTCTTTCAAGCGCGTGAGATCCATGGCCACGTCCAGGGATACAATCGGCGTGCGCGCGTCTTCAGGTACGCGCGGCTCTGCCCCTGTGGCAAGGATCACTTTTTTGGCCCCGAACACGCCCGTGTCTGTGGTGAGCTGCCATCCCGCACCTTGCCTTGTAAGCACGCGCAGCGCCCCTTGGCACGCAGCAACCTTTTGGCGTAGATGATCACTAATCCACTGCAGGGGATCAGCGATTTCCTTTAAAAGACATGTTCCGTCTGCGGGCAAATGATTGATAGGAAAAACTTCTGGACAAGTCTCGTACTTAAAACTGCGGCACGCGTAAAGGAATTTTATAAAAAGGGCCACCTTGGTGTTGCCTGAAATGACGCGCCACTTGGTCCCAAGGTCCCCAACCTGAAACGCAGGATCCAGCCACAAAATGGACAAAGGATCAACGCCTGCGTCCAAAAGCTTTGCCACAGCCGCAAGACCAGCCGGACCCGCCCCCACCACAGCCCAAGAAAAGGGCTTTCTCGTTGAGGGGATGAGGGATGTCACGGATCTTTCCTTGTCATGGGCAAAACTTAAAGAGCTTAGAAGATTGTTCATACACTACGTGACAGATACAAACAAATCCTTACTGCAAAGAAAAAAATTACGCGCGGGGCGCTCCGTGAAAAAGGCTAAGGGCGGCAAGGGCTGCTGTTTCAGCGCGCAAGACGCCTGGCCCCAGGCTGACGGACGTGACCCCAGACAGTCCTTTTAAGAACGTCACTTCTTGCGCGTCAAAGCCGCCCTCGGGCCCCACAAGAACCAAGGGAAACGTGGGAGAATTTCCTGCATGATCCCACAGAAGGCCCCCTTCTTGCCGTTCGTGACAAAAATAAAGGTGATGGGAAGGCGTTAGATTGGCGCAAAACTGCCCTAAGTCTTGCAAGGGATGGAGGGTCGGCACGTCCAAACGGTCACACTGCTCGGCCGCCTCTATGGCAATGGCTTGTAGTTTATCCTCATTCACATGCCGCACGGCCGTATATTTTGTCAGAACAGGAAAAAGATCACTCACGCCAAGCTCTACGGCCTTTTCCACCAAAAAGGACAATCGGTGAGGGCGAAGAGGCGTGAAAGCAAGGCCTAAAAAGGGCCGCGCTTGGGGCGCCCTCAAGTGATCGAGGGGAATCACGCTGACTTTCTTCTTGCCCTGAGGGTCGATCCTTGCGCGCCACTCGCCGTGCTCGGCGCAAAAAAGGCGCACATGATCACCTGGCCCAAGGCGCATCACGGTCATGACATAATGAGCCTGGTCGCTGGAAAGAGCAAGCGCTACCCCTTGTCTTAGATCTTGGGGAACGTACAAACGGGGCTCTTTACGACTCATCTTATTCCTCGGTATGATGGGATCACGATATGTTAAAAGAATTCAACCCAATGGCAACAGACATTCAAGAAAATTCTCGTTTCCTCACGTTTTTTCCAACCTCTTTTCATCCTTATTTGATCCTCATGCGCCTTGACCGACCCATCGGGACACTTCTGATTATGTTACCGGCTCTTTGGGGACTTGCGTACGGCGCACGCACCTATGACGTACCCCGCGCCTATTGGCTTATTTTTATGGCTGGTGCCTTTTTGATGCGAAGTGCCGGATGCGTCCTCAATGACCTTGCCGACCGCGATATCGACGCCGCCGTTACGCGCACCAAGGGTCGCCCCCTTGCCGCAAAGACCCTGACCCCCCTTCACGCACTGATGTGCCTTTGTGTGCTTCTTAGCGCGTCGCTTTGTTTGCTTTTCTTGTTAAACTCTTTTTGTTGGATGCTCGGCGTCACGGCCGCTATCTTGGTTGCGATCTATCCCTGGATGAAGCGCATCACCCATTGGCCGCAACTTTTCCTAGGACTTCTCATGAATTGGGGATGCCTCATGAGCATGGCAGCGCTCAGCCACACCCTCGAACCTTCAGCGCTTCTTTTGTGGGCACTCGGTATTTGTTGGACCTTTTTTTATGACACCATTTACGCCCATCAAGATAAACGAGATGACTTGATGGTGGGCGTTAAATCAAGCGCCCTAAAGCTTGGCGCAAACACAAAGCCTGTCCTGCACGGGACCCTTGTCTTGCTGGCGGTCATTGGGGTTTATCTTGGGACCCTGTCACCAAGAGGCCCTCTTTATTACGCAGGCCTTTTAGTGGGGGTAGCGCTTCTCATGCGCGCTTTGAACCGTGTGAACCTTGACGATCCTGGGGACTGTCTCAAGGCCTTCAAAGAAAGCCAGATTTTTGGATGGTTTTATCTCGTGGTCCTGCTTATAGGCTAACGCCCAAAAAGACGCAGCGCCACGTCAGGTCTATCGGTAATAAGACCGTCCACCCCCCAAGCATGCATCCTTTTCATGTCCGCCTCCTCGTTCACGGTCCAAGGAGTGACCTTAAGGCCGTGATCTTTAGCCGCGACCACAAGGTCTTCGGTTAGATCTCCATAAAACGGTGCCCACCTGGTCCCCGAAACCTCGTAGAGGGTCTTCATAAAATCGAGAGTCTCTACTCTTCTGCCAAGCCACAGCTCTTGGTCTTTGCCAAAGGTCGTATTCACATGGGTCGAGCAACACACGCTGAGTTCTTTGTTTTGATAGCGGATCAGATCAAAAAGACGCCACTCAAAGGCCATAATGGTCACGTCTTCTAATGCCCCATAAAGGGTTAAGTCCTCAAACAGACGATCCACAATACGTGCATGAACAAGGGAATGGTGGGGCGCCAAGGGATTTGTTTTAAGCTCTAAGCACAAGGGCGCACATTTTTTAGGACGCCCCTGAAGCATCGCCAGCACCTGGGCCAAGCTTGGGATAGGATGAAGTTCTTCGGGACTTTTGCCCACACGGTAGGCGCCAAGGTCTTCCCAGGTTAGGTCACAAACAAGGGGAAGCACCCCTTCTAAGGGGCGTCCGTCCTGGGTCCACGTCGCGTCTTTGCGCAAATGAAAATCGTGATGCAAGATGAGAACACCGTCCTTGGTCCCATGAAGATCCATCTCAAGACCATCCACACCAAGATCAAGGGCGCGCGTGAGGCCGTCTAAGGTATTCTCCATAAAGAGGTGACGCGCCCCCCGGTGCCCAATGATGTCCATAGGTTGGTCCTTTTATGAGAGAGGCCCAAGCCACATGCCTTCCATGACGGTTACGGCGTCTCCCGTAATAAAGACGCGGTCTTTCTCAAGACGAAGGCTTAGCACGCCGCCTCGCTTACTTGCTTGATAGGCCGTCAAGGTATCTTTGCCAAGGCGCGCCGCCCAGTACGGCACAAGTTTGCAGTGGGCAGAGCCCGTCACTGGATCTTCTGGCACGCCGACCTTTGGCGCGAAAAAGCGCGAGACAAAATCGTAGTGGACCCCAGGCGATGTCAGGATCACACCGCGCGCCTCAATCTGCTGCAGCGCGACAAAATCAGGAAGCGCCTCTCGCACCTCGTCTTCGTTAGCACATAGCACAATAATGTCGTCGTGGGCTTTACGCACCTCTTCAAGCCGCGCTTTTGGAAAAATCGCTTTAAAGGGCGCAGAATCAAGAAGATCACTCACGTCCTGGCGGGGAAAATTCAAGGTGTAAGAAGACGCGCCTTCTTTTTGCACAAGAAGGTCGCCCGACAGCGATTGAAGACGCACCTCGTCAAAGGGAATCTTCAAGTGGTGAAAAAGCACATGACATCCGGCAAGGGTTGCGTGCCCACAAAGGTCCACCTCCACGTCTGGGGTAAACCATCTAATATGATAGCGATTCTCTTGAAGGGGTTTTAAGAAAACGGTTTCCGACAGATTCATCTCTGCTGCAATGGCCTGGGCGCGTATTGGAAAGTCGTCCATCACCATCACCGCCGCCGGATTTCCTTGGTAAGCGTCCTTGGTAAACGCATCCACTGTCCAAATTTTCATCAAATGCTCTTTCGTTAAATGGCCCTCTTTTTTGTATCAAAGCAATGAGATTCCGTCGAGATAGATGTACGCTGCATTCAAAAAAGCAAAAGAGGCAAGACCCCACAGGTCTTGTCTCTTTTACATTAGATATATCCTTTTATGGATGTCTTATCTCCGTGTGCCACAGGCATTAGGACATGCTTTTCGAACTGCTGCGCTGGCAGTTCTGGTATCGATGTGAAGAGTATACATTTTCTCTTCACCTTGCCTTTTACAATAAAAATCTTTCACATCATGATCAGTTGATTGACAAAAATACAAGATATCTTCCTCATCTGCCTCACAGATAAAACGGTCTCCTGTTCGTGGTTCGGTATAAGAGAATTCGCAGTTCGCCATCACAGGCGCCGAGATAAGTAGAAATCCCAAAAGCATCGTTTTTTTCATTTTTAATCTCCTTTTTTGTTGGTTATTTGTATCATTTACGGTCTTAGTGCTTAGCCGCGCAAAATTTTGGGCAGCTCCCCTTAATAGCCTCTTGAAGATCTTTAATCGGAATATGAAGGCCCACAGACTTGCCATCAAGGGTTTTACAATTCACTGGGATGGTTTCTTCGTCAGGGCCATGGCAAATGGAAGAGGCATCTTGGTCGTCAACCTCGCATTTGAATTGGGACGCCGTTTTTTTTTCGAGATAGGAAAATTCACACTCTGCTATGACGGGAGAGATTCCTAACACGATTCCTAGAAGAAATTCTTTTTTCATCTTTTTATCCCTATTAAGCGCGAGATTTTAGGAAAACAAAAAAGAGTAAAAAAAATCTTAACATATAAAAAAAGGGCAGCCAACGCTGCCCTTTTTAGTGCTTGAACAAGCAGGCTTCTTTAGAAGCCCATGCCGCCCATACCACCCATGCCGCCCATATCAGGCATGGGAGCTTTTCCTTCCTTTTCAGGAATGTCCGCCACCATGGCTTCGGTCGTGATGATCAGACCCGCCACGGACGCGGCGTCTTGAAGGGCTGTTCTGACAACCTTAGCAGGATCAATGATCCCAGCCTTGAACATGTCGACATATTCATGGTTTTGGGCGTCATATCCGAGGGTGTCTTGGCTTTTTTCCATCAGTTTTCCCGCAATCACAGAACCGTCCTCGCCCGCGTTTTCAGCAATCTGACGCACAGGTGCTTGAAGGGCGCGGCGCACGATGTCAATACCGATGCGTTGCTCGTCGTTTTGGAAAGAAAGCTTATCAAGAAGTTGGGATGCGTACAAAAGCGCAGTACCACCACCCACAACAACGCCTTCTTCAACGGCGGCGCGTGTCGCGTTCATGGCGTCTTCAACGCGGTCTTTACGCTCTTTCACTTCGATTTCAGTGGATCCACCCACATGGATCACGGCCACACCGCCGGAAAGCTTTGCCAAACGCTCTTGCAATTTTTCCTTGTCATAATCAGAGGTTGTCTCGTCGATTTGATGACGGATTTGTTGGCAACGTGCTTCAATGGCCGCAGGCTCGCCCGCACCACTGACGATGGTTGTGTTCTCTTTGGAGATCAAGACGCGCTTGGCGCGACCCAGCATGTCAACGGTCACGTTTTCAAGCTTGATGCCAAGATCTTCAGAGATAAGCTGTGCGTTTGTAAGGATCGCGATGTCTTCAAGCATCGCCTTACGACGATCACCAAAGCCAGGGGCCTTGACAGCTGCAACCTTTAGACCTCCACGAAGCTTGTTCACAACGAGGGTAGCCAGGGCTTCGCCTTCAACGTCCTCAGCGATGATCAAAAGAGGACGACCGCTTTGCACCACTTGCTCAAGCACAGGAAGCATGGCTTGCAAGCCAGAAAGCTTCTTTTCGTGAATGAGGATCACAGGATTCTCAAGCTCTGCCACCATCTTTTCAGAATTGGTCACAAAGTAAGGGGATAGGTACCCACGGTCGAATTCCATACCTTCCACAACTTCAAGTTCAGTTGCAAAGGACTTGGCTTCTTCAACGGTGATCACGCCTTCTTTACCAACCTTGTCCATGGCTTGGGCAATGATGTCACCAATTTCTTTTTCACCGTTGGCAGAAATGGTCGCGACTTGGGCGATTTCTGCACTTGTGGACACTTTCTTAGACGTGCTCTTAAGATGCGCCACAACAGCTTGCACTGCAATATCGATGCCGCGCTTGAGGTCCATGGGGTTCATTCCCGCTGCCACTGCCTTGGCGCCTTCACGCACGATGGCTTGAGCCAATACGGTGGCCGTTGTTGTACCATCACCAGCGATATCATTGGTTTTGCTCGCCACTTCACGCACGAGCTGAGCGCCCATGTTTTCGAACTTATCTTCAAGCTCGATGTCCTTGGCAACGGAAACACCATCCTTTGTGATACGCGGTGCGCCAAAGCTCTTAGACAGCACAACGTTACGGCCCTTAGGACCGAGGGTTACCTTGACGGCGTTGGCCAAAATATCAACACCGCGCAGCATGCGGGCGCGCGCGTCAGATGAAAACTTTACTTCTTTTGCAGCCATAATCGTGACTCCTTATGTTAGGTTAAAAGGGCGTTAAGCGGCTTCTACGATACCAAAGATATCGGATTCCTTCATAATCAACAGGTCCTGGCCGTCAATCTTGACTTCTGTACCTGACCATTTACCGAAAATAATGCGGTCGCCAGCTTTTACATCTAAAGGACGAAGGGCCCCTTTTTCATCGCGAACGCCCTCACCTACGGAAAGCACTTCTCCTTGGATAGGCTTTTCTTGGGCGGAGTCCGGGATGATAATCCCACCGGCTGTCTTTGCCTCTTGTTCAATGCGCTTTACAAGCACACGGTCGTGTAAAGGTCTAAATTTCATGATC
>JAJTHL010000026.1 GCA_021298595.1 Alphaproteobacteria bacterium
ATAGACAAAAATTAAGTAATATCTGATAATAGAAATGTCAATGATTATATTATTATGTACATGGAATCAAAGTCATACAAATGAATGAACGGATTCATTTACTTCATGTTTTAGAGAGGGCCCAAAGTGATAGCGATCGTGCGACGCCGTTTCATCCCCTGTTCACGGACATCAAAAATTCAAAGAAAAAGGGGTTTTCTTTTTCCAGATTTTTCAAAGTTTTTTGACAATCTAAAATGGCAACCTTGTTTTTTCCAAAGTACTCAACTTCTTCGTCGATGAGTGTCAGAGGAACGCCCTTAGATTGCACCATGCGAATAAGGGAGGGTTGTAGGGAAAAAATCAGATAGTCTAACCCATGGGCCAGATAAGCGGCCATACAGCAAGACATGAGTGTCAGAATCTTTTGCTCTACAAGCCCTTTGATATCACAGCGATCCTGCTCTGTTTTTTGCATATGCTCAAGACAGAGGCGCGTGCGGTCATCGGCAAAGAGAAAGCGGGAAACTTCCCCTGTTTTCAAAAGTTGTTTTTTTGATAGGTGATCCCCAAGACTTTTAGCAAGACCCACGGTGGGAAGACCAAAGTGAGGAAGTGACTTTTTGGCAAGAATAATGCGACATCCCCCCAAAAAAAGATGAAGGGGCTTGTAACAAATCAGGAACTTCATGGCATGATCGTCATACTCATCCATTTCCATGTGATTAAGCGCCCTATCCTTGTCATAGTCCACACGTCGCTCGACCACATAGACCAGGTGCCTTAGCTCGTAGAAAAACTTTTCTAGCAAAGGTGTATCCGCTTCAATGACCTCGAATAAATGGCCACGCCGATCATAGCCCGCTCGGGTTTCATGGTTCAGCCTTCTGTCCTGTAAAATAATCTCTATCATGGTCTTGCCTTACGAGACCACTGTGCCCTGCCCGTTTCTAATCAATTTATGAAGATCAAGGTAATAGAACTGCGGAAAAGGCCTCAAAGCCTCCCCGCGCGCGATGTGCTCCACCGCCGTGGTGGTCAGGGCCGCACAGCACATGCCGCCCGCAGAAACTTGAGACGCGGGACAGGGTTGCTTTTTTGCCATTTGCTCAATGACCCGTTCCAGCACGATTTTTACATCGTCATTCAAAACAGGAAGCAAAGACGCTAAAACAACCTGAAACGCTTCTGCGTAATTCATCTCAGTGATGGGACGCCCGGTTTTTGCCTCAATGTGATTTTGAAATGAATGCTTATGCTCAGGTGAAAAATAAAAAAATCCTGCACCGAATCCGACACTCATGGCGCTGAGAAGGTGTTTTTTATGAACCTTTGCCCGCTCATGCAAAAGAAGAATAGCCCCCATATCCAAGTAATCAATGGTGTCCAAAATCACATCTGCCTTTTTTACAAGATCATCGGCATTGCTTGCGTCCAGAAATTCGTTCACAGGCGTGATGGTGGCGTCTGGGTAAATGGATTGCAACCGCTTTGCAAGGCCGTGGACCTTGGGCATTCCTACATCATTGAGTTCATAGTTTTGTCTGTTGAGGTTGGTCTCTGACACCGTATCCTTATCCACCAGGGTCAGATCCAGGCAGCCCATGCGTAAGACCGCTTCTGCCAAATAACTCCCAATCCCACATCCGCACAAGAGTATTTTCATTTTCGAGATATTTTCTTGCACGTCTTGTTTGATGAGAAGGTTGTTTCTGCTTGTAAAATCTTGGTAATTCATTTTATTCTCCCTCTTTATACCTATTATTATACGAGAGAACTTTTAAGCATTGCTTAATAATTCACTTTTCTTACTTTGATACAAGATAAAGGGGGTTTTTTTGCAAGTCAGCCGCCGCTCATAGGTTCGAGCGCTCTTGGGATGAAGAGCGCTCTTCCCAGCCCCTAGTCGTGATGCTGCGACGCGCTACTTTCCATATGGCTTCTAATCCAAGGTAGATAGGGCCTGACATCCTGCCAGATAGGAAAGATGGGTTGTTTGATGGCACCAAGCAAACTCCTCAGCGTAGGATCCTCTATGATCTGACCCAGGGGAGAGAGCGTTTGCGAGAAAATACCGCATAGGACATAGGTGCCGCCTTCTTTGAGAAATAAAGGTCCACCACTATCACCGCCAACAGGCAGTCCTGCCGTCATCAGCATCTCACTTTTGGGGATAAAAGATTGATCTCCATTGACGAGTAATGCTTCATAAGACCCATAGAGAATGCTGTTTCCTTCTTCCAATGAGGAGGAAGAGACGTTGCAACTAATCACGTGCCTTTGGTTTTGCTCAAGGGGATTTTCGCTGGTGCGGTAAGGTACCTTGGGATGATCATTGTACAACGTGTGACCAAACCCCACAGAAGCCCCATCCATTTTATCAATGGCGACCCCCTGTGAAAGAAACTGCGGATACCCCAAGCCCACAGGAAGCGGGGTTTTGGTTTTTAAGATCAATAAGTCCACACCGCAAAACTCTGAACTACTGAGGAATTTTTCCTTGCAGGCGGCAAAACTAAGCCCCTCTAGATCCTGAAGAGGCATACCGCCAAATCTCATACCGCTCAAGACCATTTCCTGACCCAAAGCACCTACATGGCTGAGGGGGTATTTCGAATCTAAAACAAAATGGTCAGGGTTCTGCCATTTAAAACGATCGTGTGCGTAAATCCGGTCACGGTCTATCTCATAAACCGTGCACTCAAAATCTGGATCTCTTGATTTCTTGATGAACTGGCCTTGTGCATTTGCACTCAGAATAAAGTCAATACGGCCATCAGGCTTTGAAAAATTAAAGTGGGCCGCCGTTAAAATTGTGTACGGGTCAAGCGCAATCCCCGTTGCAGCGTCCTCTCCGTCATTAAGCACCACGGCTCCCACCGCTTGAGCGCAGGGAAGCGTCCTTCCCAAATGCACAGCCTTTGCAAACACTTCTTCTCGCGTACGTTCCACAAGATCAGTGCGAAGAGACGCATGAAGAGGCTGAAGCATGAAAGAGAAAAACAATAAAGCAAAAGTGTTTTTTATAGACATAAAAATTCTCCAAGTAAATCAAAAATGACCTTATCACATAAAATCAATAAGTCAATTTTATTGACAAATAATTTTAAGATGTGGATCCTTTTCACAGCACTTTTGATGATTTTTTACTAATGAGGCTGCTTTTCTTCTTACGCTCAAAACCATGAGTGGTGTGGGAGGTTTTTTTGTCAGTTTTATTGAGCTTTGGAGGAGAATCCTTTCTGGGGTGCCACGCCACAAAAAAAGTGTCACAAGCGCTCAACAAAAAAAGAGACCATTTAGTGAAAGCAGAAGCCCTGTGGTTAAGTGGAAGGACGTGGAGCAGCAACACGCATAACCCCAAACCTGGGATAAAGATGCGCCCTAGATCTTGGGAAGCCGCGCTTATGGGTACGAAAATCAAGCCAAGAAAATAAGCAGTCTTTAAAAGAAGGACCAGCAAACCACCTTGGACAGAAAAGGTGGTTTGCTAGCTTACTTTAACCCAAGATTTTTGGTTGTGGCATTACCATGGCGCGTAATGCTTGTCGTGTACGCTCCAGTGTGTCATCAAGGGAATAAAGATACTCTTTGTACATGCGGGCCAGAAATGAGGGGGCAAGGCGCCTGCCAGTTCTAAAATACTCCCCCAGAACGATGCTCATACCATCAATATCGGCCTCCATGGTCATGAGCGCAAACTCCTGTGAAGGCATGTCACCACTTGCTAGATAGCCAGCCATTGTGCCCTCTGCCTCTAAATGATCAAATTTAGCAGAAAGTCTTTGAAACGCTGCTTTGCGTTGAGCTCCATCACAAAGAAGTGTCAAAAATTGACCTGCCCTTGGCGCCGTTTGCAGATATCTAAGGGCTTCGGCGTAATAGGCTAAATCTTCATGGAGCTTTTGCATGTCAACTTGCTCTGGCAAAGGTGAGTCCGGCAAAATGGGCCCCTCGTAATTTTTGCGCGCCAAGATGTCCTTTTGAATATCTCCCATGGCAGTGGTAAGAATACTTAAAAAGGCTGCGGTTGCCTCAGGCATATTTTTGCTTTGCCTGATGCTGGCAATGCGTAATTCAATTCTTGGAGGTGTATCGTACAGGGTGGCGCCTTTAATTTTCCTCAGGAACTCAATCATGTTTTGTTTTTCTGATGCGTGGGTATGGGCGTACGCGTACAGGTGCTCTTGTTGTGCCTCCTGCTCCTCTTGTTCCATCTTAGCAATCCACGCTAGTTTTTGGAGTGATGGACCCGGCAAGACCATCTTCTGGATCTTGTCCTTTGTGTAATGCAAATGATCATTGAGCTCTATGAAATGATCCAAGAGACACTCTGCCAAAAATGAGGGTGATAGGTATGAGCCTAAGGCAAATGAGTCTCCAAGGGCGGGGCTGATTTCACCAATATCGCTCGCCAATGCCTTAAAAGTTATCTCAGTCAAAGGAATTTCCCCGCTTGACAAAGCTGACTTGAGAGCTTTTTTCTTTTGATTTTCATACTTCTGCTCCAGACTTAAGTAAAAAGCCTGGCGGCGCGCGCCGTCGCATAAGAGTGTCATGAGGGATGTGGCGTCATAGGCAGCCCTGGTCAGCTCCAACGTAAAAGCAAAGTCTGCTTTTCGCGCGTTTAGTTTTTCGACATCAACATGGTGAGGAAAAGGAGCAGTGGGCAAGGAGGCGAGCTCAAACCCAGCAGTTTTGTGGGCATTAGTCTGAATGTCTCCCATGGCAAGAGAAAGAATGCTACAAAAATAATGTGTTGCCTCTTCAAGAGTTTGACTGCGGGCGATTACACCAAGACAGGACTCAATGCCGGCAAGGGTTTCTGGGGTGGTCTCCTGTTTAATTTTATTCAAAAACTGACCCATGTGCGCTTTTTCAGATATAAGATCCTGGGTAAAGGCATGTTTTTGCCTCAGAAGACAAACAGCTTCCTCGTCTTCTTGCATTGGAGGCGCACAAAAGGTACTGGGCAGAACACAAGCGTATGAAGACCCTGCTGCAAAAAAAATAGACAAAATTGATAGGTAAAGAAATTTTTTCATTTTTTTAAAATCGATCGGAAACACATATTTGTGCTTTTGTTTATTTTTTTTGTCAATTAAATTTTGAAAAAACTCTTTGTTTATCATATGTATGAGGTTTGCACAAAGCTATTCAAATGATGTTTTCTTATAAAATACCTCTTGAAAAAAGTAATGAATTGATTTTTGACAGTTTAATAAATAAAAATTGATATTTAACAAATTCATAAAAGCTGATACTCCTTTTTTAGGACACCTATGAAAAGTTTTTAGTGGAAAGGTGCCTTTCCTTGTTATATGAAAAAGGTCATGAAGCGAACTTTTTGGCTCTTTGTCGTTCTATGCGCCACTGCGGTGGGAGGATACCTTTTGTGGCCAAGTGTCACAAAAAAACTGCCCCCCCCAACGTCGCGCACAAACCTTGAAAAACCATCACATGGCTTGGACAAACAAAAACAAGTACCTGTTTCTGTGATCACGCGTCTTGTGGTGGCAAAATCGGTGCGCAAGCTTTATGCCTATCATAATGACAAACTTGTTCGGGCCTATTCTGTCGCCCTTGGATTTAGCCCTACCGGCCACAAGGAAAAAGAAGGCGACGGCAAAACACCCGAAGGCCTTTATCACATTGTGTCAAAAAACAATAAAAGTCGGTACCATTTGTCACTCAAAATTTCCTATCCTAACAATGATGATACGGCGCGGGCGCGTCAAAAGGGTGTCAGTCCAGGGGGAGAGATCATGATTCACGGCCTGATGAAGGGACTGTCTTTGGTGGGCTCTTTACATACGCTTCACGATTGGACTCTTGGATGCGTTGCCGTAACAAACGACGAAATCGAAGAAATTTTCCGGGCAACGCCCATTGGCACACCTATCGAGATTAGGTCTTAGGGCGGCTCACGCCTCCTCGTCTTCTTCTACGCTGCTTTGCAGCGTCAAATCCATTTGTTGAAGGGCTCTAAGCTCGTCACGAAGGCGCGCGGCCTCTTCAAACTCAAGGTTCGAAGCGGCGTCTAACATTTCTTTTTCCAAACGCTTCATCAGTTTGGCGCGTTCTTTCAAACTTGCAGGCGAGGACAGCTTAGGCAAGCTCGCGTGATCTTTTTCATAGACGCTTTCTAAAATGTCAGAGAGCTTGCGCTGGACGCTTTCGGGCGTAATGCCGTGTTCTTTGTTATAAGCTTCTTGCTTTGCTCGGCGCCGCGCGCTTTCCTCCAGGGCTTCTTTCATGGATCTTGTCACAGTATCAGCATACAGAATCACGCGACCCTTCACGTTACGTGCGGCGCGTCCAATGGTTTGAATCAAAGACGTGCGCGAGCGCAAGTAACCTTCTTTATCCGCGTCCAAAATCGCAACCATCTGACACTCGGGAATATCAAGCCCCTCGCGCAGGAGGTTAATCCCAATCAAAACATCAAAAATGCCCCGCCGCAGGTCTTGAATAATCTCAATACGCTCGAGGGTTTCCACGTCCGAGTGCAAATATCGCGTCTTAAGCCCCGCCTCGCTTAGGTATTGACTTAGGGCTTCGGCCATCTTTTTGGTCAGGGTGGTGACAAGGATGCGCCCCCCTTCACTTGCCACCTGTCGGCATTCATGGATCAGATCATCCACCTGATGTTCTGTTGGTTTAATCTCGCACACGGGATCAAGCAGTCCCGTGGGGCGAATTACCTGCTCGACAAAGACACCTTGGGTTTGATCCATCTCCCAGGGGCCCGGGGTTGCCGACACAAAAATGCTTTGGGGGCGAAGGCGATCCCACTCCGCAAAGGAAAGAGGTCTGTTGTCCTTACAGGCCGGCAGGCGAAACCCGTACTCGGACAAGGTATTTTTTCGTACAGCGTCACCCAAAGACATGCCGCGCACTTGGGGCACGCTCACATGGCTTTCATCCACAATCAAAAGAGCGTTCTCTGGCAGGTATTCAAAAAGGGTTGGCGGGGGCTCACCAGGCGCGCGTCCCGTCAGGTACCTGGAATAGTTTTCGATACCCGAGCAGTATCCCATGGTTTCCAACATCTCGATATCAAAGCGCACACGCTGATCAAGGCGCTGGGCTTCCACAAGCTTGCCCATGCCCTCAAACTCTGTGACGCGGTTTGAAAGGTCTTGGCGCACTTGGCGGATCATGCGCTGGATTGACACACGCGGCGTGACATAGTGATTGTTGGCATAAAGCTTCAACGACGTGGGGCGTGCGTGCACCTCGCGGGTGAGGGAGTCCACCACGGTGATGCTTTCAAGCTCGTCTCCAAAAAAGGACAGGCGCCACGCCTCATCTTCCAAGTGAGACGGAAAAATCTCGACCATATCACCCTGCACCCGAAAGGTTCCGCGGCTTAGATGCATGTCATTGCGCTTATAAAGAAGCTCCACAAGGCGCTGGGCAAGCTTTTGGGGAGACAGCGTTTGACCCACCTCCAAGGGGAGGGTCATCTCTTGATAGCTTTCCACCGACCCGATACCGTAAATACACGACACACTGGCAACGACGATGACATCGCGCCGCTCGAGAAGCGCTTGGGTAGCCGAATGTCGCAGGCGATCAATTTGTTCGTTGACCGAGGATTCTTTTTCGATGTAGGTGTCCGAGCGCGCGATATAGGCTTCTGGCTGGTAATAGTCATAGTAAGACACAAAGTACTCGACCGCGTTATGGGGAAAAAACTCTTTCATTTCAGCGTACAACTGAGCGGCAAGGGTCTTGTTGGGCGCCATAATGAGGGTGGGCCTGTTCGAGCGCGCAATGACTTGGGCCATGGTAAAAGTCTTGCCCGACCCCGTCACCCCTAAAAGGACCTGATTGCGCTCTCCTTCACTTAGGCCTTCTAAAAGCGCCTTGATGGCCTGGGGTTGATCTCCTGCTGGCAAGAAATCTGAAACGAGCTTAAATAAATGCGCGTCTGACATGTTGGGATCTTCCTTTGATGATCCCTTCACCTTAGCAAGGCGCGTGTCTCCAGTCTAGACTTGCGGCAAGAAGACGTTTTGTATAAGGGTGCTGGGGATTTTCAAAAAGGCGGGTAGCCGCCCCCTCTTCCACGACCTGCCCGTCCTTCATGACCAGAACATGATGGCTGATGGCACGCACCACTTTGAGGTCATGACTAATGAAAAGATACCCCATCTCTTCCTCTGCTTGGAGCGTCTTTAAAAGCTCTAACACCTCTTTTTGTAAAATACGGTCAAGGGCTGAGGTCGGTTCGTCCAGAATTAAAAAGCGCGGCCGCAGCACAAGAGCCCGCGCAAGGGCGATGCGCTGGCGTTGTCCTCCTGAAAATTCATGGGGATAACGCCATTTAATGTCCGGGGAAAGCCCCACCTTAAGAAGCGCTTCGTCAATGCGCGCATCAGCCTCTGCCCCAGGCTTTGCCAGCTTGTGATATAAAAGGCCTTCGCCCACAATTTGTCCCACACTCATGCGGGGGCTCAGGGACCCAAAAGGATCTTGGAAAAGAACCTGCATGCGGGGGCGAAGGGCGCGCATCTCTTTGGTCGATAGATCCTTAAGGGCGTTTCCTTCAAACAAGACGTCCCCTTCAAAGGCCGTAAGGCGTAAAAGTGCGGCCCCCAGGGTTGTTTTGCCAGACCCACTTTCCCCCACAACGCCGACGGTCTCTCCGGCCCGGACCCGGCATGACACGTCCTGGACTGCATGCACCCAGTCGGTTGCCCGGCGAAGCCACCCTTTTTGGATGGGAAAGGAAACCCGCAGGTTTTCGGCGCGCATCACTTCTGTGCTTTCTTCTTTGAACAAGGCTGGCGGCCCCTCGGGCTCGGCGTCCAACAGACGCTTTGTATAGGAGTGTTGAGGATTCTCAAAAATTTGGATCACGGGGCCTTTTTCACGCGTATAACCGTCTTGCATCACGACCACTTCGTCCGCCATGTGACGTACAAGCCCCAAATCGTGGGAGATAAGAAGAAGCGTCAGACCCAGTTCATTTTGCAGCTCTTTTAAAAGAGAGAGGATTTGCGCCTGGATTGTTACATCAAGGGCCGTTGTGGGTTCGTCTGCAATCAAAAGCTCTGGCTTGCCGGCAAGGGCCATTGCAATCATCACGCGCTGGCGCTGACCGCCCGACAACTGATGGGGATAGGCCCCCAAGCGGCTTTCGACCTTATCGAAACCCACAAGCCTAAGAAGCTCTAGAACGCGCGCGCGCCTTGCCTCCCCCACAAGACCGAAATGCAGGCCCACACTCTCCCCAATTTGCTTTTCCACCGTGTGCACAGGGTTCAGGGACGTCATGGGCTCTTGAAAAATCATCCCTAAGTGACGGCCGCGAAGACGCTGACGCTCAGACGGATTCATGCCAAGAAGCGTTTGATCCTTAAAATAGATTTGACCCGTTGGGTGAATTGCTTGGGGGTATGGTAAAAGCCCCATGCAAGCAAGCGCCGTCACGGATTTTCCTGATCCGCTTTCCCCCACAAGGGCAACGGTCTGACCAGGAAACGCTTCAAAAGCAGCCGCGTGCACCACGGTGCGGGTTTCTTTCAGGCCTTGAAAAGCAATGCTGAGGTCTTCAACACGAAGCAGGGGTTTTTGTATCACGGCGCCGTCTCTCATTTTTGAAGTTTCCGGGGATCAAAGGCGTCGCGCACCGCCTCTCCCACAAACACAAGAAGGGAAAGCGTGACAGCAACCGCCAAAAAGGCCGTCATGCCAAGCCAGGGCGCTTGAAGGTTGTTCTTTCCTTGGGCGAGCATTTCGCCCAGGGAGGGGGATCCCGGCGGCAACCCGAACCCCAAAAAATCAAGGGAGGTCAAGGTCGTAATGGCCCCGCTCAAAATAAACGGTAAAAACGTGATGGTCGCAACCATGGCGTTGGGCAACACATGACGCCACATGATGCGCGGCGTCGAAAGGCCCATGGCACGGGCCGCGCGCACATAATCAAAATTGCGTGCCCGAAGGAACTCGGCGCGCACCACCCCCACAAGGGTCATCCAGTTAAAAAGAAGCATCAAGCCCAAAAGCCACCAAAAATTAGGTGCTACAAGACTTGCAAGAATAATCAGAAGATATAAAACAGGAAGCCCCGCCCAAATTTCAATGAGGCGCTGCATAATCAAATCAATACGACCCCCGAAATATCCTTGTACGCCACCCGCAAGAAGGCCAAAAACCGAACTTGAAACCGTCAAAATTAAGCCAAACATCACAGAAATTCGAAATCCGTAAATAAGGCGCGCCAAAACGTCCCGTCCCTGGTCATCGGTCCCCAGCCAATTTTCACGGCTGGGCGAAGACGGGGCCGGCGTTGTCAGCTCGTAATTCACCGTATCGTAGCTATAGCGAATGGGCGGCCAAATCATCCATCCCTTGGCATGAATGAGGTCTCCAACCGCGGGGTCCTTATAGTCCGCCTCTGTCTCGAAGTCCCCGCCAAAGGTTGTTTCCGGATAGCTTTTAAAGACAGGAAAATACCACGCGTTGTCATAAGAGATCATCAACGGCTTGTCATTGGCGATGAACTCGGCAAAGCTGCACACAATAAAAAGAATGCTGAAAATAATGAGGGAAAAAAAGCCGCGTTTGTTCTTTTTAAAGTAGCTTAGTCGTCGCTGGGTCAAAGGGGTCAGGGCCATGGATTAACTTAACCTTTTCTCAAAGTCGATGCGCGGATCAACCATGGTATACAAAATGTCAGAAATCAAATGGGTGACAAGCCCAACCAGGGTAAAGATATAAAGGGTTGCGAACACAACCGGATAGTCCCGGCCCATGGCAGCTTCAAAGCTAAGAAGTCCCATGCCGTCGAGGGAAAAGATCACCTCGATCAGAAGAGAGCCCGTAAAAAAGATATGCATAAAGGCACCAGGAAGCCCTGCAACCACCACCAGCATGGCATTGCGAAAAACGTGCTTGTACAAAACGGCGCGCTCGCTTAAGCCCTTGGCCCGAGCCGTCACTACATATTGCTTGTTAATTTCTTCTAAAAACGAGTTTTTGGTCAGAAGCGTGAGACTTGCAAAACCGCTAATGACAAGGGCTGTGATGGGAAGGGTTAAGTGCCACACATAATCTTTAAGTTTTCCCCAAAAACTAAACCCTTCAAACCCTTCGGAGACAAGTCCCCGCAAAGGAAAAAGATCCCAAAAGCTGCCGCCCGCAAAAAGAACCACCAGCAAAATAGCAAAAAGAAAGCTGGGGATGGCGTATCCCACCACCACCACAGCGCTTGTCCACAAATCAAAGGCCTCGCCGTCTTTCACGGCCTTGCGGATCCCTAAGGGAATGGACAGGGCGTAAATGAGAAGGGTCGACCAAAGGCCAAGGGAGATGGAAACAGGCAGCTTGTCAGCAATCAGGCGCGTGACCTTGATATCGCGAAAATAGCTGTCCCCGAAATCAAAGGTCAGATAGTTTTTCACCATTAGGATAAAGCGCTCGTGGGCGGGCTTATCAAAGCCGTATAGTTTTTCAAGTTGCTTGATGAATTCGGGATCAAGGCCGCGCGATCCTTGATATTTGCTTTCCATCCCGTGGGAAGCCGTATCCTGAAAAGCGCTCATGTCCGACCCTGTGCCCGAAAACCGGGCAGTTGCGTCCACGGCGGTGCCTCTGATCTTGGCGATCATTTGTTCCACAGGGCCGCCAGGGGCTGCTTGAATGATTATAAAGTTAATCAGCAAAATCCCAAAAAGGGTGGGAATCATCAAAAACGTGCGCCGTAAGATATAGGACAGCACTAGGATTTGTCTCCTTTGGCGTCGGCAGACCACCAAGCATCAAGGCTAAGACCGTATTTGGCAAAGGTTTGGGGCGGCACAATTTTTGTCCAGTATGCGATTCGTGTTTTCGGGCTAGTGTACAAGGGCACGCCGTAGAAATGCCACAACAACACGCGGTCAAGGGCGCGCACGGCAATCTCTAGGTCTTGCCTTGTGGGTGCCTTTTGAATTTCCTCCACAAGGGCGTCTACCACAGAATTTTTGATGCCGGCGTAGTTTCTTGCCCCCACAAGATCCGCGCGCGACGACGACCAGAATTCGCGCTGTTCGTTCCCTGGCGAGGGTGATTGCGGAATGACGCTATAAATCATATCAAAGTCAAATCGTCCCACACGCGCTTCATATTGCGCCGCGTCCACAATTCGAAAGGTTGCCTTAATCCCTAGTTTTTCAAGATTGCGGACAAAATTTTGGAGGGATTTCACAGTATTCTCTTGGGCAAGCAAGATCTCAAGCACCACTGGTTTTTGGGTCGCCGGATCAATGAGCGCGCCGCCTTTCACCACAAAGCCAGCTTCTTTCAAAAGCGTTCTTGCGTGCTCAAGGGACGCGCGCTCTTGAGCCTGGCCTTTAATCACTGGAAGAGAAAAAGGCTCGGTAAAAAGACGCGGAGGCAGATCTTTTTCAAAGCGCTTTAAAAGGGCGAGCTCCGCGCCCTTGGGCACGCCTGTTGCCGCCAAGGGGGACCCTTCAAAATAACTATGAAGGCGTGCATAAAGGCCGTAAAAGAGCGTCTTGTTCACCCATTCAAAGTTATACGCATAGGTCAGAGCTTCTCGCACCCGCACATCTGAAAAAACACCTTTGCGGGTGTTGAAGGTGAGGATATTCATGGGCCTTGGGTTATCAAAAGAAAGCTCTAGCTTTTTGATTTTTCCCTCTTTCACAGCCGGGATGTGATAGCCTGTCGCCCAGTTGGCCGCAATGTTTTCAAGCCGGAAGTCATAGCTTCCCTTCTTAAAGGCTTCGAAAACGACCGTTTGGTCCTTGTAGTATTCGAAGATAATGTGATCAAAGTTGTTTCGCCCCTTACAGACAGGGAGATCCGCGCCCCACCATCCCTTCACGCGTTCGTAGGTAACCGAATGACCGGGCTGAAAGGTTGCAATTTTATAAGGACCACTTCCAACGGGCGGGATAAGATTCGCGTCTTCAAAGGGGTGTTTGGCAAAATAGGCTTCACTCAAGATGGGAAGCTCGCCCAAGATAATGGGAAGTTCGCGGTTCGTCGTGACCTTAAAGGTAAAGCGCACGGTCTGCGCGTCAAGGGCTTCGACCTTCTCGACGTCCGCGTAGTACGCGCCGTACAACGGTTGCCCCTTGGCACGAAGGGTATTAAAGGACCACACAACGTCCTGGGCCCTGATGGGCGTGCCGTCATGGAAGGTCGCATTCTTGCGCAAGCGGTAGGTCACTGCGCTATTGTCCGGCGCAACCTCGACGTCTTCTGCCAGATAGCCATAAGCGCCCATGGGCTCGTCAGCGGAGTGGATCATAAGGGTCGCGTGAAGGTACGAAGGGTGAATGGGCGTGAGGCCAGCGGCCGGGTTGCCTTTAATCACAAAGGGGTTAAAGCTATCAAAGGTGCCAGCACCCGCCAGATGCAAGACGCCCCCCTTGGGAGCATCGGGATTCACATAAGAAAAATGTTTGAAGTCGGCAGGATAGTGGGGCGTGGTCCCCAAGGCAAGACCGTGGGCCGCATATAAATGAGTTGGCCCTAGACCCATAAGACTCAGCCCGAGAGCTAGTTTTTTTTTAAACGCCATCTTCTTCCTTCTTCTTTGCTTTGTGCACGTTTACAAACCTCTTTAAGTGAGGCATGGGCCAAGGCTACGAAAAAATATCTTCCCAATCAACGGTCCTGATGCAAGAAAGTGAATTTTTTAGATAAGTTGAAAATTTAAATAAGGGATCACCTCGTCTTAACGCCGCATATAAAAAAAGCCCCCGCTCGGGAAGGCTTTTTCAAAAAAATCGAACCATATCCCTTATTTGGGAAGCGGCGCTGGGCTATCGGCAAGGGTGCGAAGATATGCAATCAAATCCGCACGTTCCTTTGTGTTTTTCACCCCAATAAAGGCCATTTTTGTGCCGTTCAAGAACTCCTTTGGCTTGTGGAGGAAGGCGTTAAGATTATGATAATCCCAAACTTTTCCGGCTTTTCCTGCATCCTGGGCGGCCGAGGAGTATGCAAACCCTTCCGCATGGGCTATGGGCCGATTAACTACCTCCCACAAATGAGGACCAATCTTGTTGGCACCCCCTTTTTCAAGGCTATGGCACTGAAGACATTTTTTAGCGATTTTCTCACCTTCGGCGATATTGGCTGCGGCAAGAAGGGGTTCGATGGGCTCAAGAACGTCTTGGGGAGCAGGAGCGCCTGCCCCTTTGACGGCTTCAGGCGTGGTGTCCCCGTGGGAGTACGCATTGGCAATGTCTGTATTAGGGTTAACCAAAAGATCAGCGACTTTGCCGCTAAGTTTACCCACAAGCAGGGCTAGAATAATGCCCATAAAAACTTTATTCCACTCAAAGCCGTCCATATAGCCTTACCCTGCGTTGTTAGAAAATCAAAATTTACATAGATTTTAGCAATTGTAAGCCCTCTTGACTACTCTCCTCTTGCATATTTGTGCGAAGTTCGCTGCTTTGTGGAAGTCGGGCCACATTTTCAACAAAGGACGGGGCATCCAGCGGGGCTTCTCCAGGCACTGCGTTTAGGTCCCTAAAACGCCGTGCGCTTGGTAAAAGTCTGGCTTCAAAGCTGCGCACGGCCTTGTTGTAACTCCCAACCGACTTATCGAGGTCTTGACCGAGTTTTGTGAGATGCCCGCCCACATCCCCAAGCCTTTTATACATTTCCTTACCAAGGATGCTGATTTCTTGGGCGTTTTGAGCCAAAGTCTCTTGGCGCCACCCATACCCCACCGCATGAAGAAGGGCAATGAGAGTTGCTGGTGTTGCCAGGATCACACGTTTTTCAACGCCCATTTCAATAAGGGTGGGATCTTGTTCAAGGGCCGCGCTGAAAAATGTTTCGCCAGGCAAGAAAAGAATCACAAATTCAGGTGTTTGGGTGGTTGGCAGCTGATCCCAATAGGTTTTAGAGGCAAGCTGCATAATATGAGAGCGCACATGGCGCGCGTGGGTTTTCAAGTGCTCGAGCCGCGTGCCTTCATCTTGGGCCTCCAGGGCCTCGAGGTAAGCAGCAAGGGGGGCCTTGGCGTCAATGACAAGGGCCTTTTCCCCCGGCAGCCGCACAATCATATCTGGCCTGAGGGTAGAGCCGGTGTCGCTCGTGACAGAGACTTGCTCAAGGAAATCGCAGTGTGCGCTCATCCCGCTCATCTCCGCCACACGGCGCAGCTGCATCTCGCCCCACCGCCCCCTGACATGGGGCGCGCGCAGGGCCTTGACAAGGTTTGCCGTTTCACTGCGCAGCTCTTTTTGGCTAAGAATCAGCTCTCCTACCTGGTGCCGAAGAACCCCGTAAGCCGTTTGTCGTTCTTTCTCAAGGTGTTGCAGTTTTTGAGCCACAAGCCCCAAGGTTTCTTTCAAAGGCGCGACAAGGGCTGCAACCGCTTGTTCTTTAAGTGTCAGATCGCCCTTAGACCGCTCATGAAACTTTGCAAAGGTGCCACCAGCCAGATCCATAAAATTCCGGTTATTTTGTTCGAGGGCCTGCATACACATCCCTTGAAAGGTTTTCGTCATTTCCTGACGCGCGGCCGTCAGGGCTTCTAGCTGTGCCGTCAGGGTCGCTTTTTCCTTTTCAAAGGCAAGACAGGCCTCGTGGTGCTGAGTCTGCAAAGACTCGTACGCCTCTTTAAAGGATGATAAATAAGACAGCCGCTCGGTCAAGCGGTCGCACTCACGCACCAGCTGCCCCTGATAAGACACAAGACCTTTTTCTTTGCGCTGCCAAAAAAAATAAAAAAGAGCACTTGCTCCCAAAGAGGTGACCAGAACACTGATAAAAACCAGCATCACTGCGGGCTCGGGGCCTGCAACATCCCATATTCGGGCAAGTATTTCTTCCATTGATACAGCTCCTTTAGGGCCCCTTATGACGTTAAGATCATTGCAGGCCAGACACTTTTTCGCTAAGACCCTTGTAACAAGAGTGATGCGGGTACTGTGCCCTGTCCCCTTGAAAAAGTCAAAACTTGGAAAGACAAGGACACATAAAAACGAAAGCTGCGTCTTCCAACAAAAGCGGAGGATTATTAATGAACGCAACCGTTGCCGTTGCTCAAGCCCTTGTGGGACTTGTTACTTTTCTTGGACTTGCCTGGATTTGCAGTGAAAATCGACGCAAATTCGATACAAAGACCGTTGTCATGGGCCTTGGCCTTCAGATCGTTTTGGCCTTTGTGATTTTGAAGATCCCATTTGTCCAACAAGCCTTCTTGTGGATAGCCCAGGGCATTAGCTCGTTGAAAGACGCCACCTGCGAGGGGACAAAGTTTGTGTTCGGATACCTTGGCGGCGGGGATTGTCCGTTTGAAATGAAAGAAAATACGCACTCATTTATTTTTGCGTTCCAAGCGCTTCCCATGGTCATTGTTATTAGCGCCATTTCCATGCTGCTTTTTCACTGGAAGATTCTACCGGCAATGGTGCGCGGCTTTTCGTCTGTCTTAAGAAAAAGCCTGAACATTGGCGGGGCGCTTGGCGTGTGCTGTGCGGCCAAGGTGTTCTTGGGCCAAACAGAAGCGCCACTTCTCATTCGTCCATATCTTTCAAGAGTTTCCCGAAGCGAACTTTTCACCGTGATGACAGCCGGCATGGCGACGACTTCTGCCGCCCTCATGATTCTTTATGGGACGATTTTGGAAAACACCATTTCCTCCCCCATTAGCCATATTTTGACAGCCTCCATCATCAGCATCCCTGCCGCCATTGTGATCTCCCGTATCATGGTGCCCCAACAAGGCGAAGACACCTCGGGCGAGATGGTCACCCCTTACCAATTCTCGGGCTCCATGGACGCCATTTCCAGAGGGGCGGCTGACGGTCTGCAGCTTTTCCTCGCCGTCATTGCCATGCTGATTACCGTGATCGCCCTTGTAAAGCTCATTAACATTATGCTTGGTACTCTGCCGGATTTTGGCGGCGAGCCCATTTCCCTGCAGCGCCTTTTTGGATACGCTTTTGCGCCCATCACTTGGCTCATGGGTATTGACTGGAAAGACGCTGTTCCTGCCGGAAATCTTCTTGGCACGAAAACGGCTTTGAACGAGGTGATTGCTTTTATTGGTCTTGCCGATCTTCCAAAAGACCTTCTAAGCGATCATACCAAGAAAATCATGACCTACGCGCTTTGCGGATTTGCTAACCTTGGCAGCATCGGCATTCAAATTGGCACCATGGGGACTTTGGCCCCCGAGCGTCGCAACGAGATTATCTCCCTTGGATTTCGCGCGCTCATGGCTGGTACCTTGGCCAGCTGTATGAGCGGCACCATCGTGGGTATTCTTCACTGGATTCACTAAAAAAAGAGGGGCGATGCCCCCCTTTTTTTCCCTTCTTAAACGTCTTATTTCTTCAATAACTCAAAATACGAACAACCCCGACCGGCCGCCTTGGCTTTGCCTTCGTAGCGCGTTGGAAACGCACCGTCAAAAAAGGGACGCGTCCACGTATCAGAAGTACCTTGAAGGGAAAGGGCAGGCACTTGGGGAATGTTCTCCAAGATTTCCTCGACGTATCCCGCGTGATCGCTGGCAATATGCAGAACGCCCCCTGGCACCAAAAGCCTGGCAAGCTCCGCCAAGAATGGAGGCTTTAGCAGGCGCCTTTTATGGTGGCGTGCCTTGGGCCACGGATCTGGAAACATCACAAAAATCCGCGAAAATTGCCCCGCCCTTAAGCGCGGCAAAAAATCTCTTACATCATCGGGATAAAGGCGCACACGGTCATAATCTTCTTCTTGGAGATGCTGCAAAAGACTGGCAACGCCGTTGATAAAGACCTCGCTGCCGACAAAGTGAACCTGGGGATTCGCGCGCACATGGGCCGCCAGATGCTCTCCCCCGCCAAAGCCAATCTCCAACCAATACTCAGGCGCCGGGGTCTTGAAAAAAGACCCGACCTGAAGATCTTTGTCGTTTGCCCCGCACTTTAAGGTGAGACGCGGCAATAAGGACGCAAAAAGTTGCCCCTTAAGCTCCCTCAAAGGACGGCCGCGCCGGCGACCGTAAAACGTTTTTTTAGTTGGCGTCATGACGCTCCTGCAAGATAACCTGACTTTGAGGGAAACTCTTGGAGCAGTGTTTCAACCAAGTCAAGCTTTTCCCACGAAAAACTGCCATCATTTTGGGGTGTCCGGCCAAAATGGCCGTACGCGGCCGTGCGTTCATAAATGGGACGCCTGAGGGCAAGGCGATTAATGATACCGGCAGGCGTCAAGTCAACTTTTTCTTGAATAAACCGAGACAAAACCTCTTCTTGAATGTCAGAGGTGCCGTGTAAATCCACATAAACCGAGACAGGTGCGCACATTCCGATGACATAAGACAGCTGGATGGTACAGCAGTCCGCAAGCCCCGCCGCCACAATATTCTTGGCAAGATAGCGCGCCATGTAGGCCGCCGACCTATCAACCTTGGTCGGATCTTTACCGGAAAAAGCCCCGCCCCCGTGAGGTGCGCGCCCTCCATACGTGTCGACAATAATCTTGCGCCCCGTAAGGCCAGAGTCTCCCGCTGGCCCGCCAATGACAAATTGCCCCGTGGGATTCACATAGAAATGCTCGTCATCGCACATCCACCCTCTGGGAAGGGCTGCCTCTACATAAGGCTTGATAAGACGTTTTACATCTTGGCAAGAAAGCCCTGCGTCGTGCTGTGTGGAGACCACAAGGCAACTAAGGCCCCGCGCTTTGCCGCCTTCATACTTCACGGATAACTGGGCTTTGGCATCTGGCCCCAATCCTAAAAGTTCCCCGCGCGCGCGCCCTTGCTTGATGCTTTCCAAAACGCGGTGGGCATAATGAAGGGGGGCCGGCATATAACTTGGGGTTTCCCCACACGCAAAACCAAACATGATCCCCTGATCCCCTGCCCCCAAGGTCCCGTCATCCTTCACGACCCCTTGGGCAATGTCCGCTGACTGGCCTTGCAAATAATCTTGGACCTCGAGGGTACGCCAATCAAAGTCTTGCTGCTCGTATCCCACACGGCGAATGAGGTCCCGCACAAGTCTCTCGCGCGCCCCTATGTCTACAAGCTCTAAGCAGCTAACTTCACCCACCAGGATCACCCGACCCTTTGTCGCCACGCTCTCAATCGCTACGCGCGCATAAGGATCACGCGTAAGATATGCATCAAGCAAAGCGTCCGAGAGTTGATCACAAAGCTTATCAGGGTGGCCTTCAGAAACAGACTCACTGGTGAAAATATAGCGCTCCATATTTATGCCTCTTTTTTTTGAATCGTCCCACTATACAGGAAACAAGGTAAAGAAACTGTGTAACGGTCAAAAACAGAGCGTGATGGTCTTTTAGCAGGTGACGAAACGCTCCACGGACCCCTATAGATTTCATACAACACTCCCTTAGTTTTTTCCAGCCCCCCTTGACAAAAGGACGGCTTTTAAGTGAACATAATTGGACAATTACTATTCACGCAAAAATAAAATAAGACTCAACTTTAATTATACACAAGGGAGACAAGAAAATGAAAAAGAGAAATCTTTTTTTTATTCTTTTATTGACAATCTCTATTCCTTCGACGCCTTCTATAGTGGCAAGCCCTGCCTCCTCTGATGACGAAAGCGAAACATACGAGCCACGTGAAAGGTACCAACCTCCTTCCTTTGCCATCCCGGTCCGCCGAAGCCCGCCATGTTTCGTGCATCCCCCCCTCACAGGTTGTCCTCAATCACGCCGCAATGAGACTTTTATCCCATCCGAGGAAATGGGAATGCAATCCACCTCTTTACCTGATCCGCATGAATTGGCTTTTATGATCTACCTTAAGCAAGCTATGTCAAATGAAGGCTCGCCCCCCCTTAGGCAGCAGCCACACGAGATCTTTGCCCCGCACGCCCAGGGCGAAAGCGATGAAAAAAAAATTCATAAAAATTTTTCAGAGGATCCACGAAGTATGGAAGCGTTGGACCTTGATGGGACGCAACCTAAAACCATGGTTGATATTCTTGCAAAAAAAGCTGCTTATTACAAAGAACGCTATCACGACTTACAAGAAGCCCATACCAGACTATTATCTCAATTAAATGCGTCTAGAATTATGACGAGTAAACTTGAGCAGGCTCTTTTTATGCAACAAATTCAGTATGCACAAAGCTCTGGTAGTGACAAAGATGGAAGCAGCTCTGACGACGATGCGGACGCTCAAAACCTAGACTTTGCTATGTTAGCCGACGCTCCTAGCGTGAGAGAGGAACAAAAAAAAGAGGGCAGCGGCGTTCCCTTCTCTGGTCAATAAACGTGATTTTTGAAGAAACGAAAATAGCCACTGCTTTTTAGACCAGCGGCTATTTTAGAAGATTAAGCGGTTGGTTCGCTTTCTTTGACGTTCACAACGCGCACGGGCTTCTTTTCAAGAATGGTTGCCCGGTGACGCCAGGTCAACGCGAAGAAGAAAGCCCCCAAGAGAGACGCTCCAATAAACAGGACGAAGCCGCCATCCCACCCAAAATGGTCCACAATCATTCCCAAGGGTACACCGGTAATAGCAGCGCCAGCATAGGCCAAAGTACCTGTAAAACCTGTGGCAACGCCTGCCGCTTTTTTCGAGGCAAAGTCCGTGGCAGCAATCCCCACAAGGACCTGAGGGCCATAAACAAGAAAGCCAGATAAGAAGAGGGTAATGGTATCAAACCATGCGTAACCTTGCGGAGTAGCCTTGAGCATAAACATAGCCCCAGCAAGGAGCGCCAAGTAAATAGTGCCCACGGGACCTCGCCTACCACCACAAACCTTGTCAGAAAGCCATCCAGCAAGAATCCCCCCCAAAAGACCTGCGATTTCAAAGCTTGCCAGCTGCCAGCCGGCCAAAATAAGCGTCACGCCTTTATGTTCCTTAAGGAAGGTCGGTGCCCATGTCATGACCCCCATACGCGGAATGTAAAGACATAAATTCGCCATACCCACGTACCACACAAGTTTGTTGGTGAAGACAAGGTTGATCACGTCTTTGACAGTAATACGCTCTTGGTCTTCCTGCGCGGCGGCAATCACGTCGTTCTTGTATTCCTCCACAGGGGGAAGTCCTACTTCTTTGGGAGTATCGCGAAGCCTGTTAAAGCATAAAATTGCAATAAAAAACGTTACCATTGCCGGTACAAAAAAGGCAGCGCGCCAACCAAAATGGAAAATAAGATAGGGCGCGCCCACAGAAACAATGGTCGCGCCTATTTGGTGAGCCGACGCCCAAAGCGCCCATTTCGTGCCAATTTCTTTGGGGCTAAACCAGTGGGTCAGCATCCGAGCGGCAGGCGGCCATCCCATGGATTGAAACCAGTTGTTCACAATCCACAAAATACCAAGCATGATCACGCCACTAGTCAACCCAATGAAGCAGCTGACAATGGCGGATCCTAAAAGGCCTATGGTCATGAAATAGCGTGCATCCGACCGATCGCTGAGGTAGCCGTTAATAAACTTCCCCACACCATAAATAATAGAGGCGCAGGTAATCATCCACCCAAGATCTGTTTTTGTATATCCAAACTCTTCTGATAATTTTGGCATGGCCATGGAAAAGTTCTGACGCACCAAATAGAAGGCGGCATACCCAATAATCGAGGAATAAAGGATACGCACCCGCCAATAACGGTAGCTGTATTTCTCCATGGATGAAATTTTCTCAAAGGCTCGGGATAGGTCGTTTTTTAGGGCACGGATTGATTCCATGTACCTTTCCCTCCATTCTTGCTACAACACGAAAACGGATCCTAGCAAACTTATGACGGCGCAATCAACAAAAATAGACAAACCTTCTTGCTAAAAGTGACATTTTGGCATGTTTCTCCCGAATACAACAGCGTTTTCTGCGTGTTTTTAGAGAAGATTTCTCACGACTGGACACGCCTCTTCCAACCCTTCACTCCTTTTCTGACCATGGGTCAACCCCACGAGGTCCAGTCCAGAGGAAACAAGTCCTTTTGTGCGGTTGTCTCTTGGCTTTTTTTCAAAAGAACGTTATGCAAGAACATGAGTCAACCAGTGAGGGAATGCCTGTGGGATCAGCTTTGAGCAAAAAACAACTTTTGACAAATATCATATTAGGTGCATGCGTATGTATCTTAAGCGCATGCAACAAGGAAACTCCCTACTCCGAACGACCCATGGAAGATTTGTACAATCAAGGCCGTGCTGCCCTCCTAAAGGGAGACAACTTTGAAGCAGCAAAACTTTTTTCCGAAGTAGAGCGCCAGCATCCCTACTCTGACTGGGCGCCCCAAGCACAACTCATGTCTGCCTACGCCTACTACCTCGACCAAAAATACGAGGATGCCCTTGATTCCTTAGAAACTTTTTTGCAGTTGCACCCTGCCCATAAGGACGCCCCTTACGCCCTTTATCTCCAAGGCCTGTGCTATTATGAACGACTCTCTCCCATGGAACGTGATCAAAAGATCACCCAAGAAGGCCTCGATGTCTTTAACGAACTGATTCGACGCTTTCCAGAGTCAAAATATACAAGAGATGCAAAATTCAAAATCGACCTCCTGCGTGACAACCTTGCCGCAAAAGAGATGTCCGTTGGCCGCTATTACCTTGTAAAAAAGAATTATTTGGCAGCTGTCAATCGCTTCAAATACGTTGTAGAGCAGTATCAAACAACTGCTCATATCGAAGAAGCTCTGCATAGACTTGTGGAGTGTTATGTTGCCATGGGTCTTCCTCAGGAGGCCCGCAAGGTGGCGGCTTACTTGGGATATAACTTTCCTGGAAGTACCTGGTACGCTGATACTTATTACTTGCTAGAAGGCCAGGATTTTCGCACCGAAGCACAAAAAGATGAGGGCAAACACTGGCTTGATCACGTGAATCCGTGGCATGGACGCTCTACCCCTGTAGAAAAAGAAAAGGCCGCCAAAACAATCCTTGATCAAGAGGGAAAAGAAATTCCTGCTCCCCATCCCGTTGAGACAGGTGCGTGATATCGACAGTAAAAGGATGTAGCTCATGCTCGAGACGCTTTCTATTCAAAATGTCCTTTTGATTGATCATCTTGAGCTGTCCTTTTCAAAAGGTCTGAGCGTTTTAACAGGCGAAACCGGGGCAGGTAAGTCAATCCTTTTAGATTCCCTTGGCCTCGTTCTTGGGGAACGAGGTGCCGTTTCGTTCGTTCGGCCCGGCGCTCAGCAAGCCGTAATCACAGCGCTATTCCGGGCAACTTCCCCGGCTGCACTCGCTCTCCTTGAGGCCCATGACATTCCGTGCGAGGATGGCGTGCTTATGCTAAGACGCACCCTCACAACGGATGGGCGCTCAAGAGCTTACGTCAATGACCAACTGGTAAGCCTGACTTTTTTAAAGACCCTCGGCGCCCTTTTGCTTGAGATCCATGGACAGTTTGACAGTCTTTTATCCCCAGCTGCCCATCGGTCTTTCATTGATCGAGATCCGTCCCTTCAAAAGCGTCTTCCCGCCTTGGAAGAGGCGTATAATGGTTGGCAAGAGGCAAAAGACGCCTTGCTCACGGCTCAAGGGCGGTTACAAAAAGCCCGAGAAAACGAGGCGTTTTTGAGATATACCCTCCAAGAACTTGACGCCCTTTCCCCCAAGGAAAAAGAAGAAGAAATTCTTTGCCAAGAGCGCGCGCTGCTTGTGAACGGAGCAAAGTACCAAGAAGCGCTAGAACGCGCTCATATATGCCTTGCAGGGGACAAAGGCGCGCTGACCCTTGTGACAGATGCAAGCAAACACCTGATGAGAGTTGCTGTTGGGGAGCATGACAGTTTCGAGGAACTGAAGCGGCGCATGGAGAGCATTCGCCTTGACCTTGATGACCTGGCAGAGTCCTTGGCCCATCATCTGCGTGGTCAAAACGCAGGGCCTGAGCGCTTGGAAGAAGTTGAAGCCCGTCTGGGGGCCCTGAGAAGTGCGGCGCGCAAATATCATATCCCTGTCGGGGCACTTTTAGAATTTTTCGAAACAACAAAACAACAAGTCGCAAGCCTGACGCAAGGAGAAGATGATCTGACCCTTTTAGAAAAAAAGTGTTCACAGACAAAGGCCGCCTATGAAAAAGAAGCAGCGTCCATGTCTGAGGCCCGCAACCATGTCTCAGAGCGCTTGACCCGCGCTGTGAGGGCTGAGCTTGCGCCTTTGAAACTTGAAAAAGCTCGATTTGAGATCGCTCTTACTCAAAAGGATGAAGGAAGCTGGGACAAAACAGGCTGGGACCATGCAGAGTTTTTGATTCAAACAAATCCAGGCCTTCCCATGGGCCCTCTTTCTAAAATTGCCTCTGGCGGTGAACGCTCACGTTTTTTGCTCGCCTTAAAAGTCGCTTTTAGCAGTGTATCCTCGTTGAATTTGATGGTCTTTGATGAAATCGATGCAGGGGTTGGGGGGGCTGTTGCCCACGCCATCGGTGAGCGTCTAAGCCGCCTGGCCCATGAAACCCAGGTCCTCACTGTCACACACGCCCCCCAAGTGGCCGCTTTTGCCACAAGCCATTTTGTCGTCTCAAAACAAGTTAATGGCAATGTAACAACAACACGCGTCGCCCTTTTGTCAGACGCCGAGAGACGAGAAGAAATTGCCCGGATGCTTTCTGGTGATGCGGTCGAGGACGCCGCACGCTCAGTTGCCGACGCACTTCTACAAAAAGCCCTTTAAGCGGAAGGAACGCCATGACGCAGCCCCACCAAGACAGTGATGATCTTAGCTTAGAAGACGCAAAATCTCAGTGGCAACGCCTAGCGCACGAGATTGCTGTGCACGATGAGGCATATTATACCCTCGATGCGCCCACCATCAGTGATGAGGCTTACGACCTCTTGCGTAAGCGTTTGGAAGCCCTGGAGCAGAGATTTCCGGTTCTGCAAACGAGGGATAGCCCCACACAAAAAGTGGGCGTGTCCCCCTCAAAGAAGGGCTTTGCTAAAATCACCCACGACGCGCCGATGTTGTCCCTTGAGAACGCCTTTTCCCTAGACGACGTCTGGGACTATTTTAAAAAAGCTGCGCGCTTTTTGGGAATGAGCGAAGAAACGTTTTTTCCTTTGGTGGCTGAACCCAAGATAGACGGCCTTTCTTGCGCCCTTGTTTTTGAGAATGGGGGCCTTTTAACGGCCTCGACGCGCGGAGACGGCGAAACTGGAGAAGACGTAACGGCAGGCATTAAAACGATCCCTTTCATTCCTCAAACCCTTTTAGGGCCCCACCTTCCAGGGCGCATTGAGATACGCGGGGAAGTTTATCTATCCCATGATGACTTTGTTCGTTTAAACCAGGAACAAGAAGCCTTGGGGGCACGTCTTTTTGCCAATCCCCGCAATGCGGCTGCCGGATCCTTACGTCAACTCGATCCTTCTGTCACCGCCAAGAGACCGTTAAAATTCTTTGCTTATGGCACATCCCTTCCCCTTGATGGATGCAAAACCCACTGGGACGTCCTTGCGCGCCTTGCTCAGTGGGGGCTTCCCCTTAATCCCTTGAACATTTTATGCACCTCGAAGGACGAGGTGATTGCTTTTTATAAAAAACTAGAGCAAGAGCGCTCGGCCCTTGGATACGATATTGACGGCGTTGTGTATAAAATCAATGATCTTGCCCTTCAAAGTCGCCTGGGTACTGCGGCAAGAGCGCCTCGCTTTGCCCTCGCGCATAAATTTTCGGCTCAAAAAGGGCAAACGGTTTTGAGAAAAATCACCCTCCAAGTGGGGCGTACCGGCGTTGTCACCCCCGTGGCAGAACTGGCTCCTCTTACCCTTGGGGGCGTAGTGGTTTCAAGGGCAACCCTTCATAATCACGACGAGATTGTGCGCAAAGATATACGAGAAGGAGACACAGTGCTAATCCAACGCGCCGGAGACGTGATTCCCCAGGTTTTGGGTGTCGTCCCCTCAGAAAGACCGCGTGGAGATCCTTTTGTTTTTCCAAGCATATGCCCCATTTGCGCCAGTCATCTTGAGCGACTTCCGGGCGAAGCCGCTATTCGTTGCACGGGCGGGCTTGTGTGCGATGCCCAAGCAACCCTTCGCCTACGTCACTTTGTCTCAAAGGCAGCCTTTGACATTGACGGACTCTCCATCAAGCATCTTGAACTTTTTTATGAAAAAGGCCTTGTGCGCACCCCTGCGGACCTTTTTACATTGGAAGAGCGAAACCGCTTTCTCTCCCCCCCCATTGAGTCGTGGAATGGATGGGGTCCACAGTCTGCAAGGAACCTCTTTGATGCTTTAAACCAAAGACGGCAAATTTCTTTGTCTCGTTTTATTTACGCCCTTGGTATCCCCAAAATCGGAGAAAAAACGGCCAAGATTTTGTCAAAACATTACCATACCTATGAGATGTGGCGGGCCGCCATGTCAGCCCTGAACCTTGAAGAAAACAATCAAACTCTTCAAGATCTCATCAGTATAGATGGTCTGGGGCTTACTGCCGCCGAGGAGCTACATGCCTTTTTTGTCGAGCCCCATAATCAAGATGTGTTAAGGGCTCTTGTGGCCCAAGAAGGGGGGACCGTCTTTGTGGAGGCTGATCCCCTCAAAGCGAGTGGGTCCCCCATAACCGGAAAGACCGTTGTGTTTACAGGCACCTTAGAGCGCCTTAGCAGGCGCGAAGCCAAAGCCCAGGCTGAAGGGCTAGGGGCCAATGTAGCAGGCTCTGTGTCCGCTAAAACAGACTATGTCATTGTCGGCAAAGATGCAGGAAAAAAGGCAAAAGAGGCCGAGCGTCTGGGGATAACCATTTTGTCAGAAGAGGCATGGATCACCCTGTGCCAGCCGCAGGGTTAGGCGCGACGCAAAAAGTGACAAACTGCCCTTCAAATTTGGCAAAAAAATAATCTTTAAAATTTTTAATCTCTATGATATTTATACTCAACTCACACTGAAAGGAATACCTCATGAAAAAAACATATTTAACTTTTACAGCACTGATGTTGTGCTCTGTGACTTCTTCCCAGATCTTCGCCACAAGCTATGAAGAAGAGCAACCGCAAATTTCCATCACACACCCGGCTTTGACAAAAATCGAAGATGAAATCACGCGTATGTGTATCTTTTCAATTCTTCAACCACACCATGCCACACATCTTGAAGGGATCGCCCAAGGTCTTGCTCAGATAGAGGATGAGGACGTGCGGATTCAAGTGGCCAGTCTTTTGACATCAGAGATTCTTGCCCACATTGACAACGTAGAGGCGCAGAACTTGATTGCAACGCTTGCAACCTTGCCAAACCAGGAAGAGCGCGCTCAAATTATTGCTTTGCTCACACCTGAGATCACCAAGGCTTACGCGCATTATCTTCCCAATCTTGTGATGCACATGGCACGCCTGCAGAATCAAGACCAACGGGCCACCTTTGCCTTGCTTGCAGAAGAGAGTCTTGAAAACGCCATGCACTATGCACAAACTGGGTTTGTGATGCGCCGTGGCTATGCGCCACGAACAGTTGAAACTTATGGACCACGTGAGTTCGGCTGGTAAGTACCCATCACTAAAGCTGCAAAAGGGACACCCCTTTTGCAGCGTTTATGTTCTCACGCCCACGCTGCCTTTGAAAAGCGCTCGCCTTACATATTAGGATAAGTCGGCCCGCCGCCACCTTCTGGCGTTGTCCAGACAATATTCTGAGTAGGGTCTTTGATATCACAGGTCTTGCAGTGCACGCAGTTTTGGGCGTTGATCTGAAGACGCGGCCCTTTTTCTTCATCCACAATTTCGTAAACGCCAGCAGGGCAATAGCGCTGCTCGGGTGCGGCGTAGAGCGCAAGGTTATGGGCAACGGGAAGATCCTTGTCCTTGAGCGTCAAATGGCACGGCTGATTTTCTTCATGGTTTGTGTTGGACAGAAACACGCTGGACAGACGATCAAAAGACACAACCCCGTCTGGCTTGGGATACTCAATGGGCGCGGCGTCCTTAGCAAGCATCAAGCTTTCGTGATCTTTGGCGTGAGATAAGGTCCAGGGCGCTTTTCCTTTTAAAATATAGGTCTCGAGGCCCGCATTAAGAAGTCCGCCCCAAAGACCCCACTTGTGAAAGCCTGGTCTGATGTTACGCACTGCAAAAAGTTCGTCCCCGACCCAGCTTTCACGAATCCGACGATCAAGCACGCCCTTTTCGGGGGGCTCCCCCTTTTGAAGGGCGGCGCACAGCACCTCAGCCGCAATCATCCCAGATTTCATGGCCGTGTGGGTGCCCTTGATTTTCGGCACATTTAGAAAGCCCGCACTGCACCCAACGATGGAGCCGCCCGGAAAGGATAGTTCTGGAATAGACTGGAACCCGCCTTCGTTCAGGGCTCTGGCCCCATATGATACGCGCCTGCCTTTTTCTAAGAGAGGCCTTACCAAAGGATGCTGCTTAAAGCGCTGAAACTCTTCAAAGGGGCTAAGATAGGGATTTTCATAATCAAGACCCACGACAAACCCAACGGCCACTTGATTGTTCTCTAAATGGTACAAAAAGGATCCGCCATAGGTCTTTGTATCCAGGGGCCACCCAATGGTGTGAAGGACTTTTCCAGGATGATGGTGGGCTGGATCCACTTCCCACAGCTCTTTAAGACCAAGGCCGTAGGTTTGAGGCTCTGCCTCTTTTTTTAAGCCAAACCACTCAAAAAGGGACTCTGCCACGGATCCGCGGCACCCTTCGGCAAAAACGACGTGTTTTGCATAGATATTAACGGCTGGCGAAAAGCCTGGCTTTTCACGTCCTTCTTTATCAAGCCCCATGGGTGTTGTGGCAACCCCCACAACGGCGCCGTCTTCCCCGTAAAGGGGCTTTGCCACCGCAAAGCCGGGATAGATCTCCACACCCAGGCTCTCTGCCTCGCCCCCAAGCCAACGACAGAAATTGCCAAGGCTGATGATGTAGTTCCCCGTGTTATGCATTTGGGGTGGTGTTGGCAACGTAAACGCTTTGTCTTTTGTTAAAAACACAAATTGGTCCTGGGTAACCGGTGTGTGAAGGGGCGCGTCTTTGGCCTGCCAATCGGGAATCAGTTCATTCAGGGCGCGGGGCTCTAACACAGCGCCTGATAGAATATGCGCTCCCACCTCCGCCCCTTTTTCAAGGATACAAACCGAACACTCTGGCCACAGTTGCTTGATGCGAATGGCGCACGACAGGCCCGACGGCCCTGCTCCCACGATTACCACATCAAATTGAAGATCATCACTTTCGTCCACGCTCTCTCTCCTGTTTTGGGAAGCGTTGCCTTGCCCTATGTCACAGGCGCCCCTTTTTTATCTTCTTTAAAAGAGGATAGACGTTTTTGGATCATAAGAAAACGTCTCATTTACTCCATGCGTCGGCGAAAAAGCCACCCCGCCATGGAAAGGGTAAAAAGCGCGATGAGCATGTTGGGCCATGTATTGGCAAACACGACATCAAAGGGCACATTTTTCAAAAAAAGCCCTTTGACAACAATAAGAAAATGCTTGAGCGGTATTAGATCACTCACATGTTGCAGCCAATGGGGCATGTTCTCAACGGGCGTTGCAAAGCCCGACAGGTTCACAGACGGCACCATAAAGACAAATGTCCCCAGAACCGCTTGCTGTTGGGTTTTACAAAGGGACGAGATGAAAAGACCGATCCCCACAACGGCCAGCAAAAACACCAGCATGCTGGCATAGAGCCAAAGGACTGATCCCTGGAACTTGATGCCGAAAGCATAGATCGATAAAAACAAAATGACGGTGCTTTCTGCAAGGGACAAAAGAAGAGCTGGAATGGTTTTACCAATTAGGATCTGACGCGGTGAGACAGGCGAGACAAGGAGCTGCTCAAAGGTGCCCATCTCACGCTCGCGCGCGACCGACAACGACGTCAGCACAAGGGCAATGACCATGGACAAGACGGCGATCAGGGACGGGACCGTATACCACTTATATTCAAGATTGGGATTAAACCAGTGCCGCGTCACGAGGGTCGAGGTCGCAAGCTTACGCTTAGCAGCCTTGGCAAGTTCTTCGTTATAGACCCGCACAATGTCATTGATATAGCCAGACGCAATGGACGACGCGTTAGAGCGCCTCCCATCAAGAAGAAGCTGCAACTTACCTGACTCGCCTTGGCTGATGTTTCTTGAAAAGTCCGCAGGGATTTGAACAACTAACAGGACTTCTTGCTCTTCAATGGCTTTGGTAACGTCGGCGTCTTTTTCTAAAAACACGTAGTTTGTGAACCTTGGAGAGCCTTTAATGCGTTGAATCACCTCATGGCTTGCTTGACCTTGGTCTTGATTATAGAAACCAACAGAGATATTGCTGACCTCCAACGTCACAGCAAAGGAAAAGATCAAAAGCTGTACCAAGGGCGGTAAAATCAAGACGCTACGGCTGCGCTTATCGCGCCAAACGGCAAGGAACTCTTTGATCACAAGGGCGCGAATCTGAGCAAACATTAATCGAGCCTCTTTCTTGTTTTTTTCAAAATCACAAAGACAAAAACGCTGCCAATGGAAAAAATCCCCACTGCGTCCACGATGATGAGCTTTGTTACGTCTCCAGCCAGAAAAAGAGTTTGCAGGGTATTCACGAAATAGCGCGCCGGCAAAACATAGGTAAGCCCTTGTATAACGGTCGGCATGCTTTTGATTTCAAACAAAAAACCAGACAGCAAAAAGGCCGGCAAAAACGCTGAGTACAGGGACGCTTGGGACGCCACAAACTGGCTCCTACTAATGGTTGAAATTAAAAGGCCAAGGCTGAGGGCGGCGTACAGAAAAAGACCCGACATCCCTAAAAGAAGTAGGATTGATCCCCTAAAGGGCACATCAAAAATCACAACAGAAAAAAGCACGCACACACTCATGGCCCCAAGGCCCAAGACAAAATAAGGCACAAGCTTGCCAAGAATAATCTCGACAATTGTGATGGGTGTGGACATGAGGGCCTCCATGGTGCCGCGCTCCCACTCGCGGGCAACCACAAGGGCTGTGAGAAGTGTCCCTACAATGGTCATGATAATGGCCATGGAACCCGGCAACAAAAAGAACCGGCTAATGCTGGCGGGGTTATACCAAACGCGGTCAATGACCTGAATGGGCGGTTTGTATTCTTCACCGCTGCTTTTTAGCTTTTGGATATTCCACGTTTGCCAAGCGGCTTGAATGTAGTTGGCCAAAAGGTTCGCGGTATTGGGTTCGCTTGCGTCAGTAATGACTTGAATGGGTGCCACGCGCGAGCGCTGTGCTTCCTCTCGGTCAAAGGCAAGGGGAAGCACGATCATGGCACGCACACGCCCTGCCACCAACATCTCTTCAAGGATGTGACGGTCCGTATCTATCACGGCGTCAAAATAGGGCGAGTGCCGAAAAGACGCCGCAAAGTCCATCATATCGGGGTTTGTGGTTTCAAGGACAATCCCGATTTTGGTGTGCCGCGTATCGAGGGAAATGGCATAACCAAAAAGAAAAATCAAAATAAGCGGCAAGATAAAGGCAATGAGCACACTGCTGGGGTCGCGCACGATTTGATAGAACTCTTTTACGATAAGGGCCGTGACGCGCCTTAAGGGGCACCTAATGAACGAGGGGATTTTTACTATCATGGTCTTGTATCAACGCAATAAAGGTTTCTTCAAGGCTGGGAAGCGGCGCTCCTTCTTGTCTGGCTTTTTGTTTAAGGTCGTCGGGCGTGCCAAGGGCAATCATGAGACCCCGATAAATAAGGCACGCGCGGTCACAGTATTCGGCTTCTTCAATAAAGTGGGTTGTGACCATCACTGTCACACCTTTTTGAACCATCCCGTTGATGTGCATCCAAAATTCCCGGCGCGTCAATGGATCAACCCCAGACGTTGGCTCGTCCAAAAACAAAATGGAGGGCCTGTGCATGACGGAGCACGCCAGTGCTAGGCGCTGTTTATAACCCAGGGGCAGTGAGTCTGCTGGCTCATTCAAATACTGCCTAAGGTTAAAGGTCTCAATCATCGAGTCAATTTCACGGGTTTGCTCTTTGCCAGAAAGTCCGTAAATTCCTGAAAAAAATGAAAGGTTGTGGGAAACCGTCAAGTTTCCGTAAAGGGAGAACTTTTGGGCCATATACCCAATGCGGCGCTTGGCCAGTTGATCGGCTTGCCGAAGGTTATTCCCCAGCACTAGGGCTTTTCCTTGGGTGGGCGTTAACAGGCCGCAGAGCATTTTAAAGGTCGTGGATTTCCCAGCGCCATTTGGTCCCAAAAACCCAAAGATCTCGCCTTGCTTAATGCCAAAACTAATACCGCCCACGGCCTTGAAATCGCCAAACTCTTTAACAATATGTTCGACCTTAATGACCTCCCCTTCATGGCGCTCCATGGTATCCACAAGGGCTGCAAGCTCGGATTCGCGCTCGGTGATCCCCCCCAGCAAGTCAATAAACCCGTCTTCAAAGGTAGGTGTCACACTTTCCCACGTCATGGGAGCGTCGGTTGTTAAAAGGTCTGTTGTGGCCCCCTTCTTCAAAACAAGGCGCACGCCGTCCCCTTGAATCAGGCCGTCCACGACATTCTCGTTTTTTAAAAAGTGAAGCAAAAGAGACCTTTTATCCTGAGAAGGGTGGACCGCTTGAAAAACACGCCCCTCAAGGCGCTTTGTCAGAGCCCCGGGCGTCCCCGTGAACAAAAGATCACCCTCATTCAAGACAAGCACGTCATCACAAAGGGCTGCCTCATCCAAATAGGCCGTGCTCCACACGACGGTTGTGCCGCCCCCTAAAAACTCTTTCACAAGGGCCCATAAATCCCGCCTGGAAATGGGGTCAACGCCCACACTAGGCTCGTCCAGAAGGAGTACTTTGGGTTCTTTGAGAAGGGTACACGCAAGCCCTAGTTTTTGTTTCATCCCGCCCGACAGTTTGCCGGCCAACCGGTCTTGAAAGGGGCCAAGTTTTGTAAAAGTCAAAAGTTTTTCAAAGACCGCCTGCATGTCCCGTCGCCGCACATCCTTAAGTTTGGCATAAAGGGTCAAGTTTTCAAGAACTGTCAAATCCTCGTAAAGACCAAATTTTTGAGGCATGTATCCCAAGTTTTGATGGATAAGAGGGGCGTCCAAGAGGGCGTTAAGACCGCCCACTGTGACGCCCCCTTCGGTGGGTTTCAACAGCCCCGCCATGGTACGAAGAAGCGTTGTTTTACCGGCGCCGTCCGGGCCCACCACGCCTGTGATGCGCCCTGGATGAATGAGCGCCCTGATCTGATTGAGTGCTGGTTTTTCTTGCCCCTCAAACCGTTTGAGCAGCCCGTCAATGACAATGCCCTCAGTCGACATTAGGCAGCCACCTTTAATTGAACGGTAACGGGCATGCCTTGGCGCAAGTATTCATCAGGGTTTGTCACAATCACGCGCACCCGGTACACAAGTTTTGTGCGAAGCTCGGGCGTCTCAACATTCTTGGGCGTGAACTCTGCCACGGGTGAGATAAAGCCCACCTGGCCGTCATAGGGGCTTTGGGGACGCGCGTCCGTAAAAATCTGTGCTTTCATGCCTAAAGAAACGCGGCCTAAATCTTCTTCAGAAATATAGGCCCTTGCCCACATGGGCTCGTCCAAAGATAAGATATAAACAGTGTCCCCCGCATTCACAATGCTGCCAGCCTCGGTCACACGACTTAAAATTTTGCCGCTGGCTGGTGCAAAAATCTCTGTATCTTTTAACTCTGTGAGCGTTGTTTCCAGTGCCGCTTCAGCGCTTTGTATCTCTGAAAAGGCTTCATCTGTTGCGGCTTGGGCATTTTCATAATCTTCTAAAGACGCAAATTTAGAAGAGAGAAGCTTTTTCTTACGCTCGCTGGTATGCATCGCATTTCGGTAAGCCGTTTTCTTTTGAGCAAGATCTGCACGTGCAGAATCCACTTTGTTTTGATACGGCACTTTATCGAGAATCGCCACAGTTTGCCCTTCTGTAATGCGATCACCCTCCTCGAAATTCAACGTTTTAACGCGTCCGAACACGCGAAATCCCAGATTGACCTGCCTAATGTCCACATTTCCATAGAGCGTGATATGAGGTTTTTTTTGTTCCTCTTTCTTTTCCCAAAAAAAGAAGGCACCCGCCCCTACCCCTACCAACAGAGTGAGAGACAATAGGATTACTCTAGATTTTTTCACGCCTGATTTTTCCTTATTATGGGACAATCCTAGGTAATTTTGATATATTTCCGTAAAATTTTTCTAAAGATTACAAGAAAAATAGTTTGAGAGCATGAAACCTCTCCAGCGTCGTGCACTCCAGAGATAGGGCACCTTCAGGAGTTTCCCTCTTTTGGTGGAAGGGGGAGATTTCGCGAATATAAATCAAAAAGGATCCCTCACACTGTGCACAACCATGATAAGAGCAATATAGTAATCGGTAACGACTTTTTTTGAAGTTTTCCAAAACACAAAAATACACAAAATTGACAAAAAATTAACATCCCATCCCTTAAAATTTAAGAATGAGACTAGTCATTTTATTTTTATTTAGAAAAAAAATCTCAAAGCTGTGAAACATGGGGGACAAGGCATGTATTTTCTTGATCGCAAATTCAGGGAATTCTCTCAAGGTCAGCTCGAAGATGAAAAATTGCTTCATTTTCTTTCATGCCCCCATACAAACCGTTCTTCCTATACAAAATTATGCCCCGAATCACGATTTAAAAAATCCTTTATCATGAGAAGGCTAATGACCTGGCTGAACCAAGAGTTGTTTATGACGCTCTTGAAGAAAAATGAACGCACTTTTATGAGATTTTACAGTGACAGGGGTTTTGGGTTATGAACAATAATCTTAATTACGAGAGAGAAAGACGCCTTTATGCTGATGCAGGTTATACCGAGCATTTCTTTGAGCGTCGAGATTCCTTTTTTAAAACGGTCCAAGCAACCACAGACAAAGAAAAAGAAATTTTCTACCACGTTCGTCAAGATGCTTTTGCAAAAGACCTCCATATCCTGCACGATTCCCTTGAAGAAGATAAGCCCTATATTAAAGATAGCTACGACGATACCGCCATCCATTTCCTGACCTACTTTTTGCCCCTCAATCTTGTCATTGGCGGCATGAGATTTGTGCGCCCTATTCATTACCGTGGGCATGAGCACTTTCCTAGCACAGAAAAATCTCCAAGCCTTGCCCAACTTGTGGCTGAAATAAATCCAGCGTCATGTCTTGAAATATCGAGATTCATGCTCTCCCAAAGCGCGGTGATCGCCATGGATGATTTTTTCAAAAAAAAACCCTCATACATGGCACCGGCCAGCCATCCACCGCAACTTCTTTATCTCATTCAAAGCCTGTTCGATGTTTGCTATGAGAGTCAAACTTCCTACGTCATCGGAAGTTTTGATATGTATCTTATCCGCATCCTGAAATTGGTTGTGGGGCTTGACATCACCCTCATCGGAGAAGCTGTTTACGAAGAGACAACCCTCCATCCCTTTTGCATAGATGTGGCGCGTAACATTGACGTTGTTCGACAAAAAAATCCGCGGGTTTTTCAATTCCTCACCAATAATCGTTTTTCTTAAGACTAAATGCGCCCATTGCGTTAAAGCTGCTTGACAAAACGGACCGTTCACCTAAATAAATACCATCTGTTTATTGTGATCATACCCATGAAAATTGTTGTCAAAATTGGCACTCAAAGTATTCTTTCTAACGAAGGCACTCCTCTTATAAAGACGCTTGAAACGCTCGTCCAACAGCTGGCAACCCTTGTCAAAGAAAACCACCAGATTATACTTGTCAGCTCTGGGGCTGTGGGATTCGGGCGCGGTCTTGCGCGGCAAACCATGGGAAAGGAATACGGGATCAAGCTTGCAGAAAAACAAGTCCTTGCTTCCTTGGGCCAACATGAATTAATTCATTTATACGCCGAACTTTTTAAGAATTATCAGCTTTTGACGTCACAGCTTCTATTAACAAAGCAAGATTTTTACACAAGAAAACACTACCTTAATATTGCCCGGGTCCTTGAAGAAGTCTTAAAACAAAAAGCCGTTATGCCCATTGTGAACGAGAATGACTCGGTCGCCGTAGAAGAGCTTATGTTCACAGACAATGATGAACTCGCAGGCCTCATCGCCGCGCAAACGGATGCGGACCGATTAATTATTTTAAGCAACGTAGAAGGTGTGTATGACGCAAACCCCCAAGACCCTGGGGCAAAACTCATTCCTCTCATTAATCCCGAAGAAGGATGGCCCAACATTGGCACAAGTAAAAGCACCCATGGACGAGGTGGTATGATCAGCAAGCTTTCCACGGCAAAAAAAATGTCGCGTCTTGGCATTACAACCCAGATTGCGTGTTTACATCATGCAGACACTCTCTTGCGCCTTGTGTCGGGTGAACGCCTTGGGACCACAATTCTTGCCCACAAAAAGACCTCAAATATCAAAAAGTGGATCGCCTATTCCCAGGACCGAAAAGGTGGAAAAATCGTGATCAATCAGTGCCTTTATGACGCTTTTCAAGACAACAAAAGAATTTTAAGCATCCTGCCCATAGGGATTGAATCCTTTGCGGGGCACTTTGAAAAGGGTGATATTGTGGATGTGATGGGCCCCCAAGGCCAGCGGGTTGGGGTCGGCCTTGCCCGCTATGATACCCTTAAGCTTCAAGAGTATCTTGGCGCGCAGAAAAAACCTGCGTTCATTCACTATGATCACTTACATATTTTTTGAAGGAAAACTTTTATGACCATCATGAGTGAGCTGATAAACGCCAAAAAAGCCGCCCCTGCCCTTGCATGCTTGTCGGACGTGACCCGCAACCATGTGCTAGAAGATGTGGCACGTTTGCTTGTGGAAAAGACGCCTGATGTGATTGAGGCAAATCAAAAAGATTTGGCCCAAATGCCCAAAAATGACCCTATGTATGACCGGCTTCTTTTGACCCCTGAGAGACTGCAAGGGATGGCCGTTGAGGCACGCACCGTTGCAGGCCTGCCCTCCCCCCTTGGCCAAACGCTTTTTCAAACTACGCGTCCTAACGGCCTTGAGATAACGCGTGTAAGCGTCCCTCTCGGCGTTGTAGGAATGATCTATGAAGCACGTCCGAATGTCACCGTGGATGTTTTTTCCCTCTGTTTTAAAAGTGGAAACGTCGCCGTCCTCAAAGGTGGAAAGGAAGCGGATCACACCAATAAGGCGCTTATGCGGTTAATTCACGATACCCTTGACCATCACAAATTGCCCAAAAGTGCGGCAACGCTTTTGCCCGCAACAAGACAGGCAACCGGTGAGCTTTTACAAGCCGTCGGCCTTGTGGATGTCTGCATCCCCCGCGGCAGTAAGTCCCTCATTGATTTTGTGCGCACAACCGCAAGGGTGCCGATTATCGAAACGGGCGCAGGTGTAGTTCATACTTATATTGATGAAAGCGCAGACCTTGTCATGGCCAAAGACATCCTCACCAATGCCAAGACAAGACGCACCAGTGTCTGTAATGCCCTCGATTGCCTTCTGGTACACAAGAGCCATTTACAAAACATTATTTTTTTAACCAAGGACCTTGCGAGGCAAAACGTTGAACTCTTTGCCGACGATCGTGCGTACGGTGCTCTTGCAGGCTCTTATCCCGCACACTTGTGCCACAAGGCAACCAGCGAAGATTTTGGTCGTGAATTTCTGTCCCCCAAACTCGCGATTAAAATCGTTGATCATCTGGGTGAAGCCCTCTCACACATGACGCAGTTTAGCTCAGGTCACAGCGAAGCCATCGTGACCCAAGATAACAAGGCGGCCGAGCGGTTTTTGCGTGAAATTGACGCGGCCGCTCTTTATGTTAATGCTTCCACCGCCTTCACGGACGGCGCGCAGTTTGGTCTTGGTGCTGAGATCGGCATCAGCACCCAAAAGCTTCATGCCCGAGGACCCATGGGTCTTGAGGCCCTTACAAGTTATAAATGGTGTGTGCGCGGTACCGGACAAACAAGAGCTTAGTCGCGGTGATACGCTTGTAACGCCCTCAAAAAAAGCTGTTTCCCTTCTGCTTTAGTTCATTAGATTATGCCCCCAGACAAGATTTGGGGGGCCTTGTTTTGTTCCCCCACAACAAAGGGTCATAAAGCACCATACAAGGGTGGGCTACACCGATCGCGGACATCGGATTTCTTAACAGCGTTGGCGCTAGGGTACGGGGGCGAACCAATCTTTTGTTTTGTTCCCACCCCCATGTAGTGCCCTTGAACAGTAAGCTGATCCCTGGGTACCCCAAGCTTGTCAAGGTGACGGACAGATTGAGATCATCTGCACACAACCCTTGGAGCAAGCTTCTACCGCATTTTAGATATCCTAAGCCATTGAATCCGCTTGCGAGGTCACGTCTTTGGGGACCGCCCACACGTCATAAAGCCCTTGATAATAATGTGCCCCTGCGACCACCCATGTTCCGTGCACTAAAACCAAAGCAAAAATAAATAGATGAATCACGTACGATATGGCGGGGATACCCATGTGGGGCAATTGCTGGTCAAGGGGTACTCCTTGTTGAAGCAAAAGGCTTAAAGACGCGCCTACTCCCATACTGACCAACAAGGCAAACACCCCCAAAACCAAAACAGGGATCATAACCCGCATCATAAAGAAAAGCCCCAAAAGTCGCCAAACTTTTCCTTTTGTGATTTTATACGCTGTTTCAATATCAAAACCGCGCTCTGAGGTTACGTGGGTCGATAAAAAAAGGGTGCGAAGGGCCACAAAATAGCATGGGACTAAAATCAAAAGAAAGGATCCCAAAAAAAACAAAACTGCAAGACCGTTCAGCTCAGGGTTAGAGGCGACAAACGCATCAAGGGAAGGTTGTGCAAAGGCATATCCCAACGCGCTGCCAGCAACCATTAAAATGAGGAATCCTGGAATCATTGCTAAATAAGCCAAAACAGCTTGTACAATGTCTGCGACGATGGAAAGCCAGAAATAGCCCCGCACCAAAGGCCCCGCGCTATTTACCTTCGTTTCGCCAAGGGTCACATGACGCACCAGGCGCGCGTTAAACCCGCCCCACAAAAAGAGGCCAAGGATACCTGTCAAAATTCCCCAAGTGGGATTTATATAAGCGCACACCAGTGCAGAAGCAACAAAAAACAACCCCAAAACCAAGATCAGCCTTAGATAATAGCTCGTTGGTGCAAAAAGGAATTTAAGCCCGACCCCAACACTTGCCCACACACGGGGAGGTGCTGGATGCCCTTTTGTGATTACGCCATCACCCATTTTATCCTCCAAGAATAGAAATCTCCTAATTATTATACCTCATTAAATATTTAACATTCATTACAATCAGAGAAACTAATAATTACAGTGATTTTTAGTTTATCAATAAAAAGCTACTAAAAAATAAATTTGGGCAAGAAGTATGTTTTCAAGAAGCGTCACAAGCCCCTCCTGAAAAGGGCTTGCTTGACAAAGGGCTATACTGAGGCGGGCGTTTCTTCTGGCAACGTGGCCCCTGCCACCACGTGACGATAGAAGAAAATGAAACCAGCCCACATCACCGCGTAAAATGCGTAGGCGAGAAAGTGAAAAACTGTCCTGACAAAAATTTCGAGGGCGCTGTGTGACGTCAAAACTGACCCAATGGCAGGCGTGTTAAACAAAGAGCGCTCAACCATATCCACACCAGCCCCGGGCAGGCACACGGCAATCAAAAGGATAAAAAGCGGAAGTGTTTTCCCTTTCATGGCTTTAAAAATCATCCTAAACGCCATGGGATGACCGTGTGCCACGTGGATGTCCATCAGCATCAGTCTAACAAAAACATGCATACAGCCAAATGCAAGTAACGCTAATAAGCTCACAACTGCCCAAAATAAGGAATTTACAATTAAGTCAGGACGTAATTCAACCGTCATAACAACCGGAAACGAGAGAGCAAAAAGCACAACCGCCAGAACGCTATAGATAAAGAGATCTGTCAAGATGACCCGCCACAGGGTTTTATCTCCGTAGTAACTGAAAAGATTTGACGCTGCCTGGCCCTTGCTCATCAAACGCACAACCACCATCAAAAAAGGATAGAAGGCAAGAATGCCCACAAGACTTTGTGCCAATAAAGGAGGTTCATCTGTACCAGCATATAAGTCTTCATAAAGAGGCATCGGAAGATAGTGTCGCCATAGCTCGATGCCTAGCAAAAACACAAAAAGATGCCCAAGCGCTTTTAAAAACACTGCAGGGGGTCGCGAAAAAACTGCGTATCCCTCTTCAATACTGCGCCCCACTAGTTGCCATTTAGTGGGCATTGGGTCATCCAACACCACGGGAAACTGCGCCATACTCTTTATCCCTACATGAAATTAAACACGCGGTAGTAGAACGCAATCGACTCTTAAAGACAAGATTTTTTTGTGACAACGAGCATTATCTATCATCCTACAGATAATTTCTGTCTCTCCAACTTTTCTTGTACCGTAGAGCGAAAAATTTAAAGCGGAACAAGCATAGATATAACCACAAGAAGAATTGTCGTTCACCAAAAAAACCATTCCTTCCTGAAAATAAGATTCCTTGTTTTATACTGTCCACTATTCTTACTAAGGAGGATATTACTAGCCCCATACGTCAACTTTCCTTTTTATGTTTTTTGCATGTTTCCTAAGGGATTCCAGTCCACATGTGGACCGTCTGCAAGTTTTCTATAGATCTGGACTTTTTTGACGCTTTTCTTCCACCGTATTTTGGAGTCCAGCATGACGGCGCAAACGCGTGCCTTTGTGTTTTTTAGGTACATCGCACGACCCTGTGATGCTTGAAACTCTAACTCCTTTCCTAGAAGTTCAGCTTGTGATAGCCCAAGAGCCAATCTTTTCGTCACAAGAATAACGCCACCATGTATAACAATCACAAGCACCTGAAAGACGAGCAATATCATCCTATCCGTAAAGTCATGGTTTTCCCATATTGGTATTCTTTTTATAACTTGAACCAAATTTGATTGTGCATGATAAAGCCCCATACCAATCAGAGCAAAAATAAAAAAAATAAACTCCAAACATTTCCACTTAGAAAGAACACGCTCAACTTTTGAATTATCAGGAATACCCGGCAGGATTTCCAAAGAGCGTGTCACATGACCGTATATGATAAAAAACAAGCGCTTGCAATGAGAGCACTAGGGAAAGTGAAACGCATAATCTTTTTGAGATTCCGCGCACGTCATCGCCCACATACCACCTAACGTCAGCATGACATCGCCCACTGTCAAAAGAAAAAAAGTCCTTGCTCTGCGTTGGTTTTCTTGGGTACTCGCGCACCTTGTGTTGACAAACACCAACGCAATAACGCCAATGACGCCTAGGGCGACATAGCCAATGGGATCTTTTTTGAAAAACATATACCCTAGAATATACAGAACACATGCAGGAACGATACCAGCTACTGTACTCGCCATAGCCTTTTTAACATGCACAATCTTTTTAGTCGTGTCGCACATTCCTTCAAAAGACCTTGAGGGATCATGTTTTAGGCTGAGCGATAGATAGGTAAAGAGAGGCATTCCGGTTAAAAAGATCCATAAGAAAACGAAGAGAACTTGGGGGTCAGGATTTTCTGCTATTTTAATCAACGAGACATTAAACCAATCCGTAAAACAAATAAGCTTGTAAAAAAACCTGACCGAAACTCCTGAAAAGAGCATCAAAAGACCCAAAGGGCCTATATGCTCCCAAACATATTTACGAAGCTCGACAGACTTTCTTTTTAAGCAGCTCCATATCTTTTCACAACCTCTTTTGAGTAATTCAACAAAACTAAACAGCCAAAAAAGCATGTCTATTCTCCTGACTTTGAAGTCCCTTGGTTATCTTTTTTTAGGATCTTCAATGTAACAAAAGAAATCATGCAATATATAATTAAAGACTTTCTTCTTCTCTGTTTAAAGAAAAAGAGATCGGCACAAGAACGCTATACTTACCTTTTCTTTGAACAGGAAAAAGCCAAGTACGAACAACCCTAAGGGCGGCTTGGATCAGAGAGCGATGGGTGCCTTTGACGAGATCCACACGGGACACCTGGCCTGTCTCGCTCACACGGACGCGCACAAGGACGGTTTCCTGCTCGCCGAGCCGCCGGGCCTCTTCTGGATAGTGTGGCGGGGGCGCCACAAGGGGTTGCACGTCCCTGTCTTGGGGGAGTACCGCCTCTTCTTGCCTTGGCGGACAGATCGCAGAAGTCGAGGCGCTGTGGGAGGCCATCGCAAGGGAGGGTGGCAAGGACTGTGACGGCGCTTTCTTTCGAGGTTGTTTTATCTCAGATCTTCCCTTAGACGGGGTGAGGAGTTTCGTGGGACGCGCCGCAACGGTCATGGGAGCGCCGTCTTTTGTTTGATGATTCTGGCGCGCAGCACTGCGGGAGGTAAAGGGGGAAGCCCCAGAAGACGCGAGGATGTCATTTTCTAAAACGATTGAAATAGTGGACGGGACCTTGCTTGGGCGTGCGCGCGGCGCTTCCTCCCACAAAAAGAAGGCTGCCCACACACCGTGGCAGGCAAGCGCGCCCATCATGCCGCACAGCCACTCTTTGCGCGCTATAGACAATAGCTTGCCCCCACCATCACCGTTGTCCCTCGTGCCCCGTAACCATAGCTTGTTTCGTACTTTTTATTTAAGACGTTTTCAATTCTGCCAAAGATTTTCATCTTTTCAACCCCTTCATAGGTGACACCTGCCCGTACAAGGGCGTACGCGCGAAGCGTCACGGGCGCCTTGGGATAAAGGGCAAAATTGTAATCTTTTTGAGAACTTCGCCAAAGCGCACTTGAAAAAAAAGACCAGGCGGGTGACGTCTGATAAACGCCCTCAAGTCCTACCTGGTGATGGGCGATGAGGGTTGGTGTATCTTGGCCCGCGCCTGTGCGCGGCTTTGTGTAGGTATAGGAAAGGTTAAACTGGCACGCGGCCGTTGGCTTGGCGCGCGCCGCAAGCTCTAAGCCGCTAATATACCGCTTTCCTTGGTTACGGCTTTGATAGGTCATGGGCGCCACTTGGGCGACCTGCAACAAATCGCGCAGAAGCGTGTAAAAGACGCTTGCCTGCATCTCCATGCGCCCGGCGGCGTCAACGGCGTGCTTGACGCCCAGCTCGATGGACGTGCTGGTTTGGGCTTTGAGGGCGGGGTTCGCCACCTGAAACAACGCTGCACTGCCAAACCGGTCTAAAAGGAGCGGCCGCTTGATCCCCCTGCCCTGACGCACAAAACCAAGGGTGCGGGGAGTGAGAGGTGTTTGCGCCTCAAGGGCGTAGCTCCACTCGGGTTTTCCTTTTTCTGCCCAGTACGCTTTTCCTTCGGCGCTCACGCACAGCCTATCACCGCCGTAACGCGCCCCCAGGGTCGGCGTATGTACGCGCTCGCGTTTTTTCAGGATGGCATCTTTTCCTTGGGTCAACTGATCTTGAAGCCCGTCGTACGCAACCCACGCGTCCCAGGCTTTTGCAAGGGCAAAGGCTTCTTTATAGGTCACCCCCACCATATCAGAGCGGGAAAAAAAAACGCTAGTGGTCAAAAAGCGGTTATCAAGGCGCGCCTGGTGCAAGGTGAGGGTTCGGCTTCGCCCTGCGTCACGGGTGTGGGTCAGGCGCACAAGGCTTCGGCCCTGGAAAATGGTCGAGGTATCACCGATCCCCTCAGGAAAAGCGCCCATATTATTGTTTACGGCAAAATCGCTGTGGGAGAGCTGACCAATCACGCGCAGGGTGAGCTGGGGCGTCAAGTGCACACCCACATTGGCCGTGAGACGCTTTAGATAATCCTCGTCGGCCACACGGTTCCCCCACAGGTGGTTACGGCGCGTGCCAAGACCCGTTTTTTTAAGGGTTCCCGACAGAAAAAAATCTGCTTTATCGGTTGCGCCCTGAACCGTTTCATAAAACTGCGTGCTGCGAAGAGAGCCCCGCTCGAGCTGGGTCAAGCTAGAGGGCGCCCCTTTTCCTTGGCGGGTGCGAAGGGCAATGGTGCCGCCCATGGCGTGGGAACTTGTCTGGGATGAAGGGCCAGGTGTGAGCTCGACTTCCTCTAAATCTTGAGTTGTCAAATCCGCAAAACTCGAGCGACCAAGCTCCGTTTGCGTATTCAAGACAACACCGTCACGCATTACGGTTGTCAGCTGCGACGGGGCCCCTCTAAAAAAAGCAAAGGTATTTTCATGGTCCCCCCCTTGGGAAATAATGTTCAAAGAGGTTTCGCTTCGAAGGGCCTGAGACAAGACTCTTTCTTGACGGCGCTCCATTTGAGGGGCCGTTTTTCGGGGTGTCAAACGCTCTTTAAGCGGGGAGGATCTCACTTTGACGGGGGCCAGCACAACTTCTTTTGCAAAGCTGTCAGAGATCGCCACGCCCAAAAGCGCCGCAATAAAATGATAAAAACGCACCGAGATCCTCGTTGGTTAGGGGCTGTCTACACGCCACCAACCAAAAGGCCTTTTTTCTGTCACCCGCAGCAAAAAGTGTGGCTGCCGGGCAGGTCTCCTGACTCACGCGTTATCATCTTTTTTACCCTTCCCAGAAAGATCCAGTGGGCGTGCGGGGCACTTAAAAAAGACTCGGCGTCTACAGTTACGGGTATAGTCACGATTGACAGCGTAGCGCTGCGCCGTGTTCCCTTTTCAGGCCCTTATGGGGCCACCTCAGCACCGCCTACCATAGACCTTTCTTTGGCAAGGTCAAGGGTGAAATCATCCTTATCCTTGCGCCGCCGCAGGGGCATGGGGGACATACCCCTCAAGGGGGCGCATCCAAAAATCGTGGAGGGTCACGCCCGCAAAAGACCGGCTGAGATAAGTAAGATTTTCTGTCATACTTTCTGTACTTAGAAGTCTCAGATCAAGACCCTTTTGAGGAGAAAACGTATGAATAAGAAGGGGCGCTCTCCACACACAAGCTCCCTCTTCCCACAAGGCTTTATGAGATATAAAATGCTTCAAATACGGTGTGAATCTGTCAAAATAAGGCGTATCGGCACCGAAGACATCAATCCAATCATTAAAATTGTGCTCTTTTTCAAAGGTCACAACCGCTTCTTGGTTTAATTTGTCTAGGCACGGAGGAGGCAGCGCTTCTGGGGTCTCTTGAATCTGTTGGTTTAAAGTAACACCGTGATCATCGATGAGCTGAAACCATGTTGGACCAGCTTTAAAGACCCACGAACAAGGATAATCGGGATCTTCATAGGGTACTTTCATAAAATGCTGCAGCTGCGCGATCGTTATAAAACGGTACTTATCGGCACCTAAAAAAATAACTTACACAGACGGTTCGTCAACGTTTCATGGGGGGCAGATAGATTGCTGCTTGCGTCTGTTTATGCGCCTCAAAAAGAGCATGAACCTCTTTGCACGTCAGGCCGTAATTGACCCGGTCTTGAAAACAGACGATTTCTTCTTCAAGGATTCTTTTTGAGAGATCAGGTGTCAGGGCAACAATTTTCTTAGGAACAGCGTCTTGATCATCTGCGCTTGCGAAAACGGGGATCGCAACCAAAATCGCCATGCATAGCAAAATAGCTTTCATCAAAAAATCACCTGTAAAACCTTTGTGATTTTACGCCACTTAAAAAAGAAAGCCTATTTTTTTATTTTCACGACACCTCCAACGTCTTGCAATCTTATTTTCAAGACGCCGGAGGGTTTTGGGTTTTTACTTTATCAAAATATCAGGCTGTTTATCAAAGTTATGAGACAAGGCATAAGGACCTTTAAGTTTTCTGTCAACGTGGCGCAGGTAAAGATTGTTTACATATCGCTCGACACCTGTCACATGCTGCAACGCCACATAGGATATTTTTCCTGCTTCCACATGAACCAGTGTCGGACGAGGATTCAAGCCCATATCCGAAGGAACCATAACCTGATAGGCCATTTCATAATATCCAGGCTCTAAGGAAAGAGTCACATACTGACCAGGCGCGAGGGTTGTAAACGTTTTTTTGCCGGGTTCTTCATCTTTTTCCACAAGACCAAACGTGAACACTCTGGCCATAGTCGTCATACTGCTGGTGTTAACGTCATAATTGCCTTTGTCGACCGCCACATAGGAAAAGTTCACTTTCTGAGGAAGAGTCGTTGTAGTTTTAACATAAAATCCCTTGTCATAAAGATAGAGTCCTCTATCGTAAATGACATAAACAAGACCTTTTCCTGATTGCGGATGCTCTGGCAAGTGAAAGCCTTCTAGGTGCTTTGTCATGAGCTGCTCCATACTCCCTTCATGGGAGCACCCCGTAAGAGAAAACGCTAAAACCGTGCACAAAAGTGCTTTCATTATCTGTTTCATTTGAAGGATCCTTATTCTTTTCCGCGCCCACTGCCAGATGCTGGCATCGAAGAAGACACAGGTCTATGCACATATTTATTAAAATTACTTGCTAACGCATGTTGGCCCTTGAGGGTGTCTTCTTCGTGGCGAATCACCATTTTCTTGACCATCATATCACCAGCAGGAGTCCCTGTTGGCACTTGGTAATCAACACGTTGGGCGATTAAGAAATAGGTTTTTCCTTGTTCAATCGCCATAAGCGTCGGGGCAGGTTCACACCCTATGCTCGCAGGCACAGAGATTTGACATTTAAACTCATAATGACCAGGTGTGAGCTCAAGCGTTGTATAGTGCGCAGGCGCCATTGCGGCAAAGCGCTTTAAAGCCTTAGACTCATGCCCGCCTAAAAGATCCAAGGTAAACATTTTCAAAAGCGTGGTGGCACCACTTTTCTGCTGTTCATATACATCTTTGTCCATGGGAGAAAACAAAAGATCTAGCTTGCTTGGAATGCTGGAGGATGAAGCATGGTAGATCACATAGACAAGCCCTTTGTCTGCTTGGGCTTTTTCAGGTAGCTCAAACCCTGACACCTGAAGTTGATGGTGCATTTGCTGACGTACTTTTTCATCGTGGGCACAGCCTGTTACAATTATAGCTGCTGCCAGAAGGACACATTTTTTTTAAAAAAAATTCACTCTTAAACCTTACTTTTCTATTTTCCTTTTAATGTGTGTATGCCTAGCACAAAATTGAAGATAAATGGAAAAAAACTTACTTGAGACTCAACAAAGAGGGCGATCCGCAGCCGCAGCGTGATCGCCCTTAGGTTGTAGTGTTACGAGGCTGATAAAAGGCTCAGCCCTTTTTCTTTTGCAAATGTTTCAATCACTTCACCGTGGTAATCCCGAAGAAGAACGCGCGTGCCGTCTTGAAGCACCACGAGATAGCGACTTTCCTTACTGTCAGCTTGTTGTGGGGCGATCCCTTTGATCTTGCGGAGGTGATCAAGGGGCACCCAGATGACTTCTGCAATATCGCTTCCCGCTTTTGCGTTTGGCGCCTTCTTAAGCTTACCAAAATCAAAAAAATAATTACCCACAATGGTGCGCAGGTTTTTCACGTTGGTTACACCGTATCGGCTACCAAGACTTGGAAGTCGGGGCAGGCCCTGATTTTTGTCCCACACAAGATTTGCCTCTTCGCGAAGCTCACGGATGACAGCGTCCTCGAGGGTCGCGTCAAAAGCGGCTTCTTTTTTGACAAGGTTTACGTCAAGAGACTTCTTTTTTGTGTTTTTATAGCCTTTTTTGCCCAAGAGAATCGCTTCTTCAGCAGCGTCTTTTTCTTCTGCGCTCAGGGCCTCTTGGACCTCTCCTCCCTCCAGTACGTGGGGCGCCATATACCCGCCTGGCAGGATGTACTGCGCCGCAAGCCCCTTTGAGGGATCTTTATGCACTGCAAATTTACGTGCAAGCAGCACAAAGGTTTTTCCCGCTTCATCGGTATAAACAGGAAGCACGTTTGCCCCGGATCCAGTTTTACCATAAGGATGCAGATCGTATTTCCGGCGCCCAGACAAAGACGAAAGGGTATCATTGATTTGCCGTCCGTACATGGCAATCTTTGCCCCGTTGGCAAGCTGCACGATGAGGGCTTCTCTTAAAGCCCTGTTGTCTGGACGTGCCTTGAGCCCTTCAAGCACGGCGTCCAAGACGTCTTTGTCGCTCAGCTGGGTGCTTTGGATAAGTCCTCTCAGACGCGTGGCCGTGTTTTGCTCGTCTTCAACGGCGTGCGTACTTTTTAAGGGCGCCATACAACAAAAGATGACACCAAAAAGGGCTGCAACTTTCATGACGACGCTCAACCGATTTTCTTTTGTGGGCAAAATAATTATCCTCCTTTGATTGAGGACGGCAGGACCATAGTTCAGGGACAGGTGTGGGGCAAGCTCACTCACACCCAAAAACGCGTAGCTCAACTTGCCTCGTCTAAAACGGGCATGGCGGCGACCGATGGCCCCACATAGGAAAAGCGTGGCACGGCCCCGTCCTCTGTTTCCACCATACTGGTAAAAAGACCACGAGGCCTGACCCACAGACCGTAATCCGCGTAAAGCGCTTGATAAACCACGTGGGGCTCCAGGGTCTCGGAATGCCTTGAGATTCCCAAGACCTGATAGAGTTTTCCTTTGTAATGGCGGTAAACGCCAAGGGTAATATCCGTCATTTTTCTCTCCCTGGTTACGTTACAATAAAAGTTTTTTATCATAAACATGTTATGTTCTTTTAGGCTATCCCATAGCTTACCTTCCCCTTCTTGTCACGACCTTTTCACTCAATGGCCACTTTTTTAAAAAGCGAATCCAAAAAATCAAAACGACTTGGCTAACTTGCACTCTTTTCGTACAAGATTCATAAAAAACCTTCGCTATCTCTTGTCTCACGTAACACCGGCCCCCGCAAAAGACGCTTGATCCTTTATATAAATCATCCAAGCCGCTATGCCTCGAAAATGCGCTCTGATGCTTTTATTGTCATAAGCTTATCCATTTTTCCCTGGGGCACACATGAAGAGCTTAAGACCACACCTGTTTTGGGCAAAGACCTCTAAAGAAAATTTCATTCTCTCACATGGAACATGACGTCAAATCAAACTAGAGTAAACCTAAGTCACATGATTCCCTAAAGTATTCAGCAATATGCAGAAAAGTTATTTCAATGACTTAATTAATACTCGCGAAATATTTAGGTGATAAGATCATTAATTAGCCCTACTTAACGAAACAGACGCGGAGATGATCATGAAATACACAATGGTTCCTTTATCGAGCTTTATGGCAGTAAGCGCCTTGCAGGCAACAGGGCATGTTCCACCACCCGCCCCCATGATACCCGCTCCTGTGGTGGCGCCAGCTCCCCTGCCCCATAATTTCAATGCGCAGGTTTTCTTGCTCCTTAACCCCGATGTTGACCAAATGACCGCGCATATGACACCTTTGAACAGGGAAGTGTTTGCAGAAAATTACTACAGACGCTTCGGCGTCCATGAAAACCGGCCTTACTTAATTAATCCCCAGAGATATTTTCAGCTAAATCCCGATATCGGCCAACTAGCCGTCAATATGCCACCTGCCCAGCAACAGGCTTTTGCCCAACAACATTTTATAAATCACGGCATGGCAGAAGGCCGTGAGTTCAGATAAGGGCGATTTGCCTTGCCCCCTAAGGGCCCACCTGGGGGCCTTGGGGGCAATAAATCGTTTTGTCATTACACCCCCCGAAGGGCGGCCCTGATGCCTTTGTCATCGTGGGCTGCGGCAAGAGTTTTAAGCGTTTGCACCACAGAGGTCACATCGAGTTTTCCGTGTAAGACAAGGCTGTACCTCGATGACACCGCCGTTTTCGAAAGGGGCGCGTGGATCACCTCAAAGGAAGCCCCTAAAAAGGGATGCCCAACAGGCACGCGCCTGAGGGCGGGTGCTGGCACATCGTGGGGCGACAGGGACTGAATATGCACCACAAGCTCTTCGGGCGAGACCACCAGATCAGGCACAAGCCAAAGCCCTTCCCCAGGTTCCAAGGGGTTTTTGACAAGCCCAGCCAGAGCCCCCATCAGCCGCTCGCCCAACATTTCCAAAGAAAGTGACCGGTAAAGGGTCAAGGATTCTGGAATGTCCACAAGACTGCCCGGCGTGTCAAGGGCTGCCTCGATGCGCGAGGGAAGGGAATCCTCATCTTCGAAAATATATCCTGTCCTGATGACCGTCACGTCTTGGGCCAGCATAAAAGCCTCAACAAGATTATAAAGCGCCCCGATCTGTGTGGTTGCGGGACCGGGCTCGCCTGGCAAAACATACACCAGCTTGGCATTTTCTTGCTTTTTAGCGGTCGCGATGAGGTGTTCGACCTCTTTCATCAAAAGGGTATAGGCTTGGGATAAATGTTTGTCCACAAAGCTTGCGTGACTCAAAGAAGGCGTCGCCATAATAAAGGCAGGTTTAGCCTGGATCATGACATCCTCAAAGCTGTCTTGATCACGGGAAAGGAGTAGATGCGTCTGAATGGGACGGTCAAGGGCTGGCAGGTCGTGCTGGACTTCCCACAAGAGCGTTTCACTCAGATCACACAAGGTCAGACCGCGCACGTCCACCTCTTGAGTGAGGTAACTGGCCACAGCCCGCATCAAAGGTTGTCCTGCATGCACCAAAAGAACTTCTTTCCCTCGAAGGGGGGACGGCGCTTTTTTCGGATGGGAGACCGAGCGCCTCAGAAGCTCTTCCAAGACAAAGGGCGTCACGGTTGGATGACCTTTTTCCAGATGATCGATGTGCGACAGGCACACCCCTAAGGGGTGAAGGGCTTTTGTCAGCTGAAGAAGTGCCTGGGCGGACTCTGTAATGGGATCAAGGAGGACCACGTGGTGGGGATGACGCCCCTCGAGATTCAGCTGCTCCACAACACTTGCCGCGCTTGCCATGGTACCAAGCACCCGAATGCCGTCGAGATGCCTTAGGGCGCTACTGGGGGTATCAAGACATCCCAGGACCTGGTAAGGCTTGCCTGGTATTTGCCCCAACACCTGAAGAGCCGTTTGAATAGCTTTGGCATTGCCTAGGAGAAGAAGGCGCGTTTCCGGGGTGCTGGCGTAGGTGTGCACCCCTCCATCCAGCCAACGACTGCGAAGAAACTTGACGGTGATCCGCGCCAAACATAAAAGAAAGGTTGTCACGGCCCACAAAACAAAGATGGTGGATCGTGGCCAGGGGCTATTTTTTCCCATGAGCACCATCAAAGGAAAATATATGCCGCAACTGTAAATGGCCGCAAGACACACCGCCACAAACTCGTGAAGTGAAAAATAGTGCCACACGCTACGGTAAAGTTGCAGCCATAAAAAAATGGAGGCACTCACAAGGGTATAGATAAGGCTATGCTTTAAGAGGGCTCCGTCAAGGCTGCCTGTGCGCATCCAAACGGCAAGGGGCACAGAGACGGCGGCAATCAAAAGATCATGTGCAAAAATGCCGTGACGCTTTTCAATCAAGGATAAAACGGTGCGCGACCTGCCCATGCCTTGCGTCATGAGCGCGGCGATCAAAGCCCAACTTTTTGCGATTTTAGCTTGCCATACTGCTGCTTTTTGCACGGTGCGCCCTACTCCATCTTTCATAACCCTGTGATGTTATGCGATGGTATCACGCCTTTGTAAACCCCGGAATGTCTCTTTCATTTTTTAATCTAAAGCGATCTTTGCCTTAAATAAGGTAACAATCAGCATTCAAAAAACAAAAACCATCCTTTCGAGAAAAACGCAGAACTTTATTTGACAAAAAAACAAAAATTACCTATATAAAATGCAATAACACATTATGTTGGGATCAACATGAACAAACGTTTTATCTCTGCCGCTCTTTTACTTCTTTCTGCGCAAAGTATTTTTGCCAGCCAAAATGCGACTTTCTATCTGAATAACGATCTGCAAAAACCCGTAAAGGGCGGCGGCGCCCTTTTGCTCAAGAGTTATTTTGAAGATCATCCCGATGGGCGCGGCGAAGACTTATGTCTTTTAGTGGGACACGAAAAAAACTTAGGATACTGGTCTTTGCCTGCGGGCGGTGCCGAATTAAAAGATAGTAACATTATTGGCACCATAAAACGTGAAACCTTGGAAGAAACCGGCGGTGTTGTGAACGTATCAGGTAGCGAGCCTGTTCTTTACTCTCGTAAGTTTGGGCGCGCTTTTGCAGTGGTTGCCGATGATACCTTGGGCTGTAACGACCTTACAACAGCTGTACAAAATGCCATCGCCAACCCAGCGCTTGGAGGAGCTTGGAAGGAAATGGACCGTTATACCGCCATTTCTGTGAGTGAAATCACCCGCAAGGCGGAAGTGATCCGCGCGCATTGGGAAAAGATTGCACCCACCATTATTCACAAAAAGACAGGACAGCCCTGCACGTACAACACGCTGTGGCATCATGATGCAACTCATAACTTGCCCGCTGCCGTTTCGCCAGCAATGACAAAACACGGAAGCACCATCGAACTCATCACCCGAACTGGCGTGCCCATTCGTTTTAGCGCGTTTTATTTTGGGTCCATTGTGGACAGACTTGGGGACTTTAAAAACCGCGTTGCAGCCACCCGCCTACCTCGCGGGTTTTCCCCCGAGACGTACCTGAACATCAACCCTGACTTAGCGGTCCTAACCCAAGGACAAAATCCTTCTAAGGTTGACGGCGTACTTTCTAACCACTATCGCACCCACGGCAGGCTCGAAAATCGTGATTTTTCCCTCCCTAAGAACTTTGAACCTAGCGTCTATCTAGACCTCCACCCTGACGTGAAGGCCGCCACCACGGGGCTCTCCCAAAAAGCTGCTAACGCCTATGCTCAACTTCACTATGCCAAACATGGGGCTCAGGAAAAAAGATCCTACGGTATCCCGGACAGCTTTAATTACAAAATCTACTTTGCTTTAAATCAGGATGTAGAAAAGGCTTTTTCAGGGCTTTCCCCTAAAGCACAGGCCATGGAGGCAAGGAAACATTTCCATTTCAACGGAAAGGCAGAAGGACGCCTTTACAAGCTTCCCCCCCATTTTGACCCCAGCATTTACCTTGACCTTCATCCAGACCTGGCACAACATGTGGCCAAAAATGGGATGTCTCGCAATGAGGCGCGCGCTTTTGCCAAAGTGCATTATGCAAAACATGGCATGACGGAAGGCAGGTCATACGGCGTACCCGTTGATTTCGATATCGATCAGTACTTTGCTTTGAACCCAGATGTTCTCCAGGTTGTTGTAGGCATGTCATCCCGGGACAAAAATGCCTTTGCCCGTAGGCACTTTGTGTTTCGTGGTGCAAAAGAAAACCGACGCTACAATTAATTAATACTTTTACCCACGCTTTTAAAGGCCATTTTGTCTGCGACCTCTTAGTCAAAGTGGCCTTTAAAAGCTCTTTAATCCTAGGATCAATGCACCCATGGGCCCCTTGTGTTGAGAAGCCCTGGAACAAAAATTCCCGCAAAGGGTTCGTCTTAAATACCTTCGCAGATTACTTTCCAACACATCCCTTATTTTTGTAGATCGCATAAATATATGAGACTTGAATCAATCAAGCGCGTGTTGTGCGAACGGGCCGTCTTTTCTCGGGGCATGCGCCCAAAACTTCTTGACACAAAAGTGATCCCATTTTATAGGTAGCACATCTTGTGGCGGAGTAGCTCAGCTGGTTAGAGCAGCGGAATCATAATCCGCGTGTCGGGGGTTCAAGTCCCTCCTCCGCTACCACCACTTCCTTTAAACAGATCTTAAATCCTTTAGTTTTTCCTGAACGAGCGACACCCCTTCTTCGATGGTCATGGGGTACTGAAGCAGCACATCGGGCGCCACTGGTGCTTCGTAAGGGCTGTTGATGCCTGAGAAATTCGGGATAAGCCCCTTTCGTGCTTGGCCGTAAAGTCCTTTTGGATCACGCGCCTCGCACACTTCAAGGGGCGTGGCCACATAAACTTCGACAAAATGATCGTCGCCCACAAGCTCTCGCACCCTTTGACGGTCCCTGGCAAAGGGCGAAATAAACGACGCAATGACCACAAGCCCCGCATCCAGCATAAGCTTTGCCACTTCCGCCACACGGCGAATGTTTTCAACCCGGTCCTCTTCGCTAAAGCCAAGATCTTTGCTAAGGCCATGGCGCACATTGTCCCCATCCAAAAGATATGTCCTGTATCCGTCGCTGTGCAAGGCGATTTCTAGGGCGTTGGCATAGGTCGACTTGCCAGATCCCGAAAGACCCGTAAACCAAATCACGCGGCCCTTGTGGGCATTAAGCTTTTCACGCTCTCCCCTCGTAATTGTTAGGGGCTGGGTATGGACATTTTGAGCGCGCCTCATGGTGTGACGAATCACGCCTGCCGCAACCGTTGCATGGGTCATCCGGTCAATGAGGATAAAGCCTCCCAGGGTCTTAGAATCCTCAAAGGGTGCATAGACAATGGGGCGCTGAGTTGCAATCACGCACACCGCAATATCATTAAGATGAAGCCCTTTGCATGGTTTCTTTTGAAATGTTTGAATATCAATCTGGTGTTTGATGGACGTGAGGGAGGCTGGCACCGTTTGCGTGGCGAGCTTAAGATCATAGCTTCGTCCCACAAGGCCTGTGGGCTCGATCATCCAGACAAGGGTGGCTTCAAATTGATCCGTCATTGAAAGAGGTGCCTTGGCAAGGGAAAAGACTTCGCCGCGCGCCGCTTCAATCTCACGGTCTAAGGTGAGGGTGATCGCCTGGCGTGCCCAGGCACTCTCAAGGAGGCCATCCATGGTCACAAGGCTTTGGATGCGCGCGGTTTGTCCCGAGGAAGTTGCACGGATCTCATCTCCGACCCTCAAGCGCCCTTGGGCAAGGGTGCCAGCATAGCCCCTAAAGGCTTCACTGGGGCGACTGACCCACTGGACAGGAAAAATGGCTTCTTCTTTGTCCGTGTGAGCGTCTTGAACGGGCACCGTTTCCAAGTATCCCATCAAGGTTGGCCCTTTGTACCACCCCAGATACGGCGACCTTTTCATAATATTCTCGCCTTTTAACGCCGACAACGGCATGGCAAGGGGCGCGTCAAACTTCATTTCTTTAGAAAGCACCCTAAAGTCTTCTTCGATGCGCCGGAATACTTCCTCCTTATGATCAACCAAGTCCATTTTATTGACCACAAGGAGGACATGTTTGATGCCCATCATTGACACGAGATAAGCGTGGCGTTTTGTTTGGGGCATCAGACCGGCCCGTGCGTCTACCAGCAAAAGGGCAACGTCTGCCGTGGACGCCCCCGTCACCATGTTACGCGTGTATTGCTCGTGTCCTGGTGTATCCGCCACGATGAATTTGCGTTTATTTGTGGCAAAAAAGCGGTAGGCGACGTCAATGGTAATCCCTTGCTCTCGCTCGGCCGCAAGACCGTCCACCAGAAGCGCAAAATCTATCTGATCGCCTTGGGTTCCCTGTTTTTTTGATTCCTTTTCAAGGGATGCCATCTGGTCATCAAAAATCATTTGCGATTCGTACAGAAGACGACCAATTAAGGTACTTTTGCCGTCATCCACGCTGCCACACGTGATAAAGCGCAACAAATCCAAATGGCTTTCTCGCTCAAAAAAAGCGTCCACCTTCGCCGCGCTTTCTTGTAATTCTCTTGCTAAAGTGACTGGTTTCCTACCCATTTAAAAATATCCCTCTTGCTTTTTCTTTTCCATGGATGCGGCCGAGTCCGAATCAATAAGTCTTCCTTGACGCTCGCTGGTTTTAGCCGCAAGCAATTCAAGGATGATATCCTCTAAGGAACTTGCCTCGGATTCAATGGCCCCCGTTAAGGGGTAACACCCAAGGGTCCTAAACCTCACTTTTTTCAACATGATGGCGTCGCCCGGCATCATCTGGAAACGATTGTCATCCACCATAATGAGCGCCCCTTGGCGGGCAACGACTGGACGCACAGCAGCAAAATAAAGGGGAACGATGGGAATTTTTTCGCGGTAGATATACTGCCAGATATCAAGTTCCGTCCAGTTTGACAAAGGAAAGACGCGCATACTTTCGCCTTCGTGTTTGCGTCCGTTGTATAAATCCCAAAGCTCTGGTCGTTGGTTTTTAGGATCCCAATGATGGGTTTTGGTGCGAAAGGAAAACACCCGCTCTTTGGCGCGGCTTTTTTCTTCATCACGCCTAGCCCCCCCAAAGGCAGCGTCAAAACCGTATTGGTCCAGTGCCTGCTTCAATCCCTGGGTTTTCATGATGTCCGTGTGAAGGGCACTGCCATGATCAAAGGGGTTAATCCCTTTTTCTACCCCTTCGGGATTGATGTGGATAATAAGATCCATGCCAGCAAGGGTCGCCATTTGGTCCCTGAATCTATACATTTCTTGGAATTTCCATCTTGTATCCACATGAAGCAGAGGAAACGGCGGGGGGGCTGGATAAAAAGCTTTCCTGGCCAAATGCAACATCACCGCGCTGTCTTTTCCGACGGAGTACAACATCACAGGATTGCGCGCTTCTGCCATCACTTCTCTCATGATGTGGATACTTTGAGCCTCTAAGAGATCTAGATGAGACAAGACGTTGGACGGTGCAGATGTGACATTTCTCTTCGCCTCCTGTTGGATGTCCATGGAGCGGGTCACAGACCGACCTGGGCCGTACGCCGCAAGGGCAAAACCCACAGTTCTCCCGTCGTCGTACGTCAAATCGCCACCACTCTTTTCTTGGACCAAAAGTCGCACAAGCTCGACCAGATCCCTGTGGGGCCAGATCAATAAATTCTTTTTCATATAGCGTGAAAGCACCCCTAGGGCCTCATAAAGCTCTTTGAGGCTGGGCGACGCCTTCAAAAAAAGCCATTTTCTTGCCTGACGGGCGTCCGTTGCCAGCAGAAGGGTTTGACCATCTTTAGTACGGCTCGTCTGTAGAAACAGGGATAAAACGCGCTTTTTTTTTGCTTCGTCCATAAGACTCTCTTGCACGCTTACTTTTAAGGGGTCTCCCGTCTCGTCGCGCACGTTATCCAAAGTCAAGAGCGTTGGTAACAAGGCAGATTTTTCGATAAGACGTTCGGCTGCACGCCTTGTGGCAGGCGTCACCTCTTGAAACATGGCTTCACACACAGCCTCGGTATCCCAAGGAAGGGGACGGGATTGTGCATCAAAGCGTTGAGAGAAAAACGGATATTTTGCCGTCATAAAGAAACCTATTTTTGTCGTGACATGTAAACGCCATTTGTTTATAGTGAGCACAAATTAATTTTTCAAGAAAATTACAGAAAAAGATCTCGTGGAAGATACATTGCGACAAAAACCTTTCTGGCATCCGTTACTAGGTCTGGCACAAGAAGCCGGAAAAATCATTATGGAGATCTACAAGGAGCCCGCCCAAGAAGTTGTTCACAAGGATGACGCCTCTCCTTTAACGCGCGCGGATCTTGCCGCACACACCCTTATCTGGGAAGGGTTGACTCGCCATACCCCCGATATTCCCATTGTGTGTGAGGAAAAAACCGTCAATCTTGAAACCTTGGAGCAAACGCAACGCTTCTGGCTTGTGGACCCCTTAGACGGCACCAAAGAATTCCTTAGCCGAAATGGCATGTTCACTGTGAATATAGCACTCATCGAGAATCATTTCCCAGTTTTGGGCATTATTTATGCGCCGACCCATGGCACTTTGTATTGGGGGGCAAAGGCTTGGGGCGCCTGGAAAGCCACCCCCAAAGGCACTTCCAGGATCGCAACTTGCCCCATCGCTTCTCCCGTTCGGCTTGTTGTAAGCCAAAGCCATTTAAATCAAGAGACACAGGGTTTTGTTGACGGCTTTGAGCAGCACACGGCCGTTAAAATGGGCTCATCCCTTAAGTTTTGTGCCATCGCCGAAGGAAAAGCCGACATCTATCCAAGGTTTGCCACCACGTCTCAGTGGGACACAGCAGCCGGCCAGGCTATTTTAGAGGGAGCGGGTGGTTACGTTTTTACCAAAGACGGCAGGCGCCTTTCATACGGACACCCTTCACCGCTCAATCCATCCTTCGTCGGGGCAAGCCTTTCCTATGAACAATTACTGGCCATGCAAAGACCCTCACATACTTTTCACCCTTCCTCCCCTACCTCATAGACCATGACTCTGGACGTTCATTTTCTTCCTATTGCAGGCGCTTTTGTGGGTTTTCTTGTGGGCCTCACCGGAGTGGGCGGCGGCGCTCTCATGACCCCTCTTCTCTTAATGGTCTTTGGTCTTGATCTTGCTACCGCCATCGCAACAGATCTTCTTTTTGCTTCTTTGACTAAAATTGCGTCAGGGTACTCCCACTTTAAGGGGCAGCACGTCGATACCAAAGTCCTAAAACGTTTATGGATGGGAAGCTTACCCGCTTGCTCTGTTGTCGTATTGCTTGTTTCTGGGGGGCTTATTAGCAAAGGTGGCTCTTATCTTGTTCCTATTGTGGGCACTCTTGTGTGCTTTTCTGGGATTAGTCTGCTCTTTGCTAAAAAAATTCAAGATCATCGTGTCACGGAGCGGCTCAGCCAGCCTGGGTCTCTTCAAAAAGGTCGCAGAATGTTGACCATCCTGTGCGGAGGAGTTTTGGGAGGCATTGTTGCGCTAACCTCCATAGGCGCCGGCACTTTGGGCGCCGTGATGCTACGCGGTCTTTATCCATTACGCATGACCCCCTTAAGACTCGTCGCAACCGACACAGTACATGCCATTCCCATCGCTTTTTTTGTGGGCCTTGTCTATGCAGGCCTTGGCCACACCGACGTGAAAGTCCTTGGATTGCTCCTTTTAGGTTCCCTCCCTTGTGCCTATTTAGGCAGCGCTTTCGCAGCGCGCCTGACCTCGGAAAAGTTAAAGTATATCATTGGGCTTCTTCTCATAGGCCTTGGTGGAAAAATGGTTTATAACTTTTTGTACTAGTTTCAACCCTCGCTTTTCTTGACATTCTTTCATTTTTCTCATAAGTGTTTCTTGCAGTTCTTGTGAGCCCTCAGATCATGAAAAAACTCTTTCTTGCCTTTTTATCTTTGACGGGGCTCTCACCCATGGTAGGCGCGAAAGCACTTCACCAAGAAGCCCGCACAGCCCTTGATATACATCGCATTCTCTCACCGCTTTTGCAGTCCCACAGGCCTCAAAAAATCCTTGTCCTTTTTGACATTGACATGACCCTGACTCAAACAGACCATCCAGCGATTCACTATACAAACTTGAAAAAACATTCTGTTGTTTTTAAAAACTTTATGAAGTCTTTAACGCCTTTGGCACGTGACGAAACACTCTCGGCTACAGCGTACATGCCTCAAAAACTCACTGATTCAGCTTTTCCAACCCTCATTAAAGACCTTCAAGACCAAGGCATTCTTTGTTTAGCGTTGACAAGCCGCCTCGTAGGCCCCCTTCGAGCGGCAGACACCCCCCTAGAACAGCAAACCTACCATACCCTCAAGGGATTCAATATTGACTTTGAAAGAGGCTGGCACTTCAAAGAAAAGGATCATTTCGATCTTTCTCAGGTTTTGTCTGTTGCTTATCGGGGGCACTTCCCCACCTACTACAAAGGAATTCTTGTAAATAATGGAGAACGAGGCCCCTATGAAAAGGTGGACACTCTTCTGGCATTTTTAGAGTATGCGTTTCGTGTGAGACCCACTGTTATTGTCTTGGTTGACGATAAAAAAGAAAACCTCGACCCCATGGCAAAAACCCTCTCAGCGAGAAACAAGGTTTTTCCAAAAAAACCTCCTCTTTTCATTGGGGTTCACTATAAAGGATCAGAAGATTTAGAAGCACCCGCCGTTGATGAAACTGAGATAGGTGAGTTTTGGCAGCGCTGTGTGAAACGCGCTCAGTCATAAGGGTCTTTTTTAATAAATCGTATTGGGTTGAAAAAGTCCAAGGACCAAATCGTCTTTACCCACAGGAATTTTTCTAAGAAACGTCACCCCGCCCTTGCGCGTCAAGGTGTCTAGATGTGTTGCGAGGTGATAAAAAACGATTAATGAGATTTGAAAGTACTCACATGTCGCCTGCAAACCCTCGGCAATATGGTCATAACAGAGACAGACCTTTTGGGTAAGCGTCACCCTCTTTTTTTCACCAAGGAAAACGCTCTCGCATAATGACAGGGCGCTGCATTCCCAAATGGAGGGCTGTTCGTACGTCTTGACAGCATCTTTTAGAGCGTCGCTCACAAGGTTTGGCGTGTTCATGGGATTGAGGCGCAAACTTCCTCCGCGTGAGCAGTGGACGTCCCGACACGTGACATATACCGATGCTTGATGGTCGTATACAAGGTTGTCCGCAGGGAGAGCATCTTTTTGTCTTTTTTCCAAAAACTGCATCAACTCCAACCGGTATAACTCTTTGTTTTTAGGATGGATAATCTTAAACATGCCCCCTCCTTTTTTTCACATATGGAAGCGTATTCTTGTGACTTAAGCAAGGGGATAATCCATTTTTTGTTGAAATGAGATGCCCAAACCCATTGATCTCTGACACGACAAGAGTCGAAGTACTTCTATATTTCGGCAAAATATCTCAAAGCATCGCTCGAAGGCAAAGAAAAAAAATTACAAGCGCTTTGTGCGGGTAATTCGTATGGGCTCGCGCAGCAAAGACACCGCCATCAGGCGCCCCTTTAACGGCGCGTCTAATACCACCGCGCCGTAGAAAAAATGCTTGACCCATCCCACAACAAGTTGAAGTTTTCTTCTTAAAAGAGTTTTGAGTTTCATTCTTTCCTCCCCATCAGATCAAGGCCACCTTTGCTAGACTAACGCACAGCCCTTAAGAATCCCTCTGCCTAAGCTTACCAATTGGTAAAGAGGTCGAGGAGAGCCGCTACGCGCGCGTCAAATCAGCTAGGATTCCCCCCCCAAGTATGCTATCTCCAAAGGAGGACTGACATTAAAGTTTGAGATCGTGAGCGATCAAACGCCTTCTTCTTACTGTGTGCTTGCCAGGAAATATCGCCCCCAAACCTTTGAAGATTTGGTGGGGCAAGAAGGACTTGTGCGCGTTTTATCCCACGCCCTTTCCCATAATCGCTTTCCCCACGCCCTTATACTGACGGGAACACGGGGCGTTGGCAAAACCACGACGGCACGGCTTGTGGCGCGCGCCCTTAACTGCCTAAGCCCTCAGACAGAACGATCGGCTTTTATGTCAGCCTGCGGCACATGTCCGGCCTGCGTCTCTAGCCGTCAAGAGCGGGATCTTGACGTGATTGAGATGGACGCGGCCAGTCATACGGGTGTGGATGACGTGCGCGAGCTCATCGAGGCGGGCCGGTATAAACCCCTTCAAGCCACCTATAAAGTTTATATTATTGACGAAGTGCATATGCTTTCCAAAAGCGCCTTTAACGCACTTTTAAAAACCTTGGAAGAGCCGCCTGCCCACCTAAAGTTCATCTTTGCCACCACAGAAATTCATAAAGTCCCTGAAACCATTTTATCGCGCTGTATGCGCTTTGATTTGCGCCGCATTAACGAATCTACCTTGGCCGCGCACTTTGCCACCATCCTTGAAAAGGAAAAGATTGCCGTTGACCCCGACGCCCTGCAGCTGATTGCCAGAGCCGCAGACGGATCAGCCAGAGACGGCCTTTCCCTTTTGGATCAAGCCCTTCATGTGTGCCCCCAGGGCCTTAACGTGGACGCCGTCAGGCGCATGCTGCACCTTGCCGACCGCACCCAAATGATGGCGCTTTTTCAGCTTTTGGTTGCAGGACAACCCGCAGACGCCCTTACCCTTTTTCAAGAACTTTTCGCCTCGGGCGTGGCACCCCTTGAAATTTTGTCAGAGCTTCTCTCGCTGACGCACTGGTTAAGCCTTTTAAAAAGCGCGCCGGCCCTTGCGGAAAAAACCCTCTGCCGCGAGGAAGAGCGCACCCAAGGCATTGCCCTTTCTAGTTCTCTTTCTGTACCTATTCTTGCGCGGTTCTGGCAAATTCTGCTCAAGGGCTATCAAGAAGCTAAAAGCGCGCCGCAAACCCAGCATGCGTGCGAGATGGTCCTCATTCGCCTGGCCCACGTGGCGGCCCTGCCAACACCAGCAGAACTTATTGACAGCCTGCAGCAAGATCCCTTGCAGAGCGACATGCCTACCCCAGCCCTAGGAGCGCCCAAGGCGCCCCTACCGCAAGCAGCCCCCCCAGAGTTTATCCCGCCGTCATTAAAGGAAGCCGCCCCAGCACCTGCGGGTGCGCCCATGCCAGAATCCTTTGAGGACCTTGTGAGCCTTGTCACCTCAAAGGACATCGCCCTTGGCGAGCATGTGCGTTGTGACGTGCGACCCATTTCCTATGAAAAAGGGCGGCTTTTCTTTAATCCGGGCCCCAATGCCCCGCGTCTTTTAGCAAGCAAACTGCGGGCAAATCTAGAAGAATGGACGGGCGCCCCTTGGCAAATCGAGATCAAGGACGAAAATGGTACCGCCTCCCTTGCTCAAATCCAAGAAGAAAACCGCGAGCGTCTTTTGGAAAAGGCCCTCGACGATCCCCTGGTCAAGGCCACCCTTGACACCTTCCCCCTTGCGCGCATAGACAGTTTTGACGGCGCCCCCATTATGATGAAAAAAGGAGCATAACCATGAAGAACATCGGTAATATCATGAAGCAAGCCCAACAAATGCAAGCAAAGATGAACCAACTACAAGAGTCTTTGGGGCAAATGACCGTGGAAGGCAAAGCAGGTGGCGGCCTTGTCAGCGTTGTGGCGACTTGTCGCGGTGAACTCAAAGGCTTGAAAATTGACCCAAGTCTTCTAGATCCTCAAGAGGTAGAAGTACTCGAGGACCTGATTGTGGCCGCCATCAATGATGCGCGCACCAAGGCAGACGCCAAAGCCGCAGAGGAAATGGGCAAACTCACCAGTGGCATGAATCTGCCAGCAGGGCTTGGTCTTCCCTTTTAACCTTCTTTAATAAGGGGGGTGTCATACCCCCTTGAGAGAGCCCTCATGCAAAGCGAAGAACTTTTAAAACTCATCCGGCTCTTGTCACGCCTGCCGGGTCTTGGGCCCCGCTCGGGTCGGCGCGCAGCACTCCATCTAATCAAACACAAAGAACAAGCCCTCCTGCCCCTAACGGCCGCCCTCCAACAAGCCGCCGACAGTATTCAAACATGCCCCCAGTGCCGCAATCTTGATACCGTTTCGCCTTGCAGCCTTTGCACCAGCACCCAGCGCGATGAGAGCCTTCTGTGTCTTGTGGAGGATGTGGCAGATCTTTGGGCGCTGGAGCGCAGTGCCTCTTACCGGGGGCGGTATTTCGTTTTGGGCGGGCATCTGTCAGCCCTTGCCGGCATCGGTCCTGACGAGCTTGGCATCCCTCTTCTGCTCGAGCGCGTGCGGACATCAGCAGAGCTTAAAGAAATCGTTCTGGCGCTCAACGCCACCGTCGAAGGACAAACAACGGCCCATTACCTTCACCGTCACTTGCAAGAAAGCCGCCCTGACCTCATGATCACAGCACTCGCCCACGGGGTCCCCGTGGGTGGAGAGCTCGATTACCTTGATGACGGTACCCTCTCAACCGCTCTTGGCGCCAGGCGCGCTTTGTAACCATTGATTCCTTTCAAAAAGAAAAAGCCCTTTGAGGGATCTCAAAGGGCTTTTGGGGAGGAAAGGGGTGGGGTTATCCTTCGCCGCCGCCATTTTCGGCAGGTGCTTCTACGTCTACAACTGGCGCTGTGGAAGGCACTGCCTTAGGCGCTGCAAAGTAGTCATACACACCGTAGAGGGCGCCGCCCACATATTGGAGGCCGGCGTAGGTGCCCTTGGCACCGGCGACCACGGCGTGGCCCATGTTGTAAAGACCGTTATAGCCTTCAACACCGGCGTTATAGTAGTGACCAGCTGTCACAGGCACGTTGGCAAAGCCTTCATAGATGTCAGCCTTCGCACCCGCTAAGCCTTGGTTTGCACTTTAGGCGTGGCTCGCGGTCTTGCCCGCGTCATCGGCGCTCACAAGGGCGCTAA
>JAJTHL010000011.1 GCA_021298595.1 Alphaproteobacteria bacterium
CGGGCCATCGAACACGCTGACGTGCATTCTGATGACATGTTCAAAGGCCTGTCCCACGATATCACAGTCTTTCTTTTAAAAGAGGAGGTCACGCGTCCAGACGGCGGCCCTGTGGCTTGTCCTTTGGGCGACCTTGACTATGATCAGGCCCTGCCCTCGCCTGATCAGCCGCTTTTTGCCCATACCCTCAGTCAGTCCCCCTTCATCCGGCTGGGAAATTTTCACCAAACATATAGCAATACTGATTTTTCATCGCTCTACGGCAAAGTCAGACTGTCTAACTATTACTTTACACCGAAGCCAACAGGTGAAAACTGGGAAGAAAATTTTGATTTTAATTATGGCTCTGCCGCACTTAGGGTCACCCACGATTATCATAACCCAGACCCCACGTTAATGCTGCCAATTGGCGGGGATAGCGGATCAGCTTGTTACGTCCGTCTTAAAAGCGGCGGGTACGCCCTAATTGGTGCCATGGCCAGGACAGATGATTCTGATACTAATCCCATGGGTGGTGGAGGGCATTACAGCCCCACGGCGAAGAATATCCCCTGGCTGCGGGACATTGAAGACAAACTAATTGCCGAAGGACAACTTGATGCGTGGCACCGATTTGAGGTCGCGACCCAAGACCAGTGGGAGTTTGGAGATCACACACCGGTTGACCTTATCCCTGCCCCAAGACGCACCACGCCCATGGGGTATCTTGCTTTGAATCCAGACCTGATGGCTTTGTGGGCAAATCTGCCCTTTCAAGAGGCTCTGGCTAAAGCCGAGTGGCACCTAAGTAACTTTGCCGTGGGAGACTCAAGGCGCGTGTACCTTAGTCAAGGCGACGGTGACCTTTCCCTTGGCACTGAAGACACTTTAAATGCCGCCGTTTATTTGGCCTTTAACAACGATTTGCAAGACGTTTTCGGAAGAGAGTCGACACTAAAAGGGGCCCTTGACGCCGCCGCAAGACATTTTGAGACCAGCGGCAGGAAGGAGAAACGCACGTTTATGATCAGCAATACGAAACACCGACCTGATATCGTCACGTTGCCCGATATGTTCTTTCCGCAAACTTATCTGCACCTCAATCCAGATGTTCAAGAGGCAGCAGACCGTCAAGGCATCGATGCCCATACGTTTGCAAAATGGCACTATCGTTACTTTGGTTTCAAAGAAGAAGGAAGACGCTACATTCTTGAGACGCCTGGTGACTTTTGGAGCAATCTGTTGATGTATGTGGCGCTTCACCGCGACCTAAAAGAGCATATGGCTAGGAAAGACTACCTAGCAACAAGACGTGAAGCTCGGCTGCATTACTTGACGAGGGGGTTTATGGAAAAACGCCCCTACAGTTACAACGGCGTTGAAAAGATTGCCCCGACGGGCTTCCCCTTTGTCGTGCCAGAAGATTTTGACGCCGCCCTTTATCTTGCCCTCCACCCTGATATCGCTGAGCAATTTGACGAAGAAAGCGGGGGAACCATGGATTACGAGACGCTGGTAAAAAAAGCAGAAGAACACTATCGCACTTGGGGCGGTCCAGTGGAGGGGCGGCGCTACCGATAAATGAGGCATCTCACAGCGTGGAGGCCGTAAGGCATCCACGCCTATGCTTATTTTAGTCACCCATAGACGTAATGGGTCATTATCACATGGGTGATGGCCCACAGGACTATTGCGATGATGGTGGTCATCATAAATTTAAACGCAAGGCGCGGTTGAAGGGGGGCGCTTCTTGCGTGGCCCACTTCTGGGTTCGGATCCGCCTCAGCGCCCCAAGGAAGCACCGCAAAAAGCACAATCCACCACAAACAAAAAAACACCACAATATCGGATAATAGTGACATATCTTTATCCTTTTTTAGGAAAGCCCTTCTTCCACTGATTTCGCAAAAGTATCCACGTGGGCCAAAAAGAGATCTCTGATTTCGTCAGTCTCTAAGGGGATATTATGAAAAGCCTTGGGGTAAAGTTTATATCGACAGTGGGGAATCAGTGCACAAGTTTCGCGGTCGCGCTGGGTGTCCACCACACGATCAAGACCGGCCGAAATAAAAAGCATAGGCTCTTTAATGGTTGCAAGATATGCCGGGTTATTTGTTTTATCCATAGACTCGTATGCTGCGTAGACCCATCCAAAGGTGGGCCCCCCCGTTACAAAGTGGGGATGAGCCCTCATGGTTTGTTGCATTTGGTCGAATCTCTTGGGATCTTGAGTTTCCTTGTTGAGGGTAAAGACAGCTTTTTTAGGATCATAGTCCCCGTACCCAAAAGCGTACATTTTCCCAGCCCCCATATAATGGGCAAAAGCGCTTAAGAATCTTGCCACAACCTTAGGATAGGGCTTTGTCACGACATCGATCATGGGGGATACCAAAATAACGCCGTCCACCATACCAGGGTGTTCTTTCACATAACGAAGAGCCAAATGCCCGCCCATTGAAACGCCTAAAAGAACCACTTTTGAGGAGGCCCTGGGCTTGACATGGCGCTGCATATACTCGTGGAAGCTTGTTAGATACGTATAAAAATCATCTATATAACCCTTTTGAGAATTGGCGATGAGACGCGTGGAGCCGCCTTGACCAATCCAGTCAAAAGTTTCGACATCAAAGCCAAGCTTTGCAAGGCTTTCCATGACTTCCTTGTTTTTTTCCACAAAGGACGCCCTGCCCTGCATAAAGACGATGGTCGTTTGACGATGTTTGAGGGGAGCCCCTTTCCAGCTGGCGATCCGAAGTTTAGCGCCGCTTTCAAGGGTCATATGGGCAAAGTAAGGGGGAAGCACGTCGGCGTGCCCGGCCCCTAGCCCCAGCATGCACGCCAGAACCAAAAGCCCCCCTCTTTGCCACCTTTTTTTCATCTCTTATGCTCCGTTGTATTTTTCCTCTATTATGAAAAAAATATATGAGACATTACAAGTGGTTTCTTACCCTTAAAGGCTTGAAGAGCCCGGCGCACCGTCACACTAATGAGCTCTTTCAGGGTGGCCTCGTTGGTAAGCTTCTCAGTGGGTGTGACATCCACAAGCATCTCTAAGTTATCAAGAATTTCTTGCCTTACGCGCGCTTCGACCTCTCGCTCCACAACACCTAAAAGGCTTATTTGAGGAGGCTCTTTAAGGCGTCCTTTCACAAGGCGCACACTGATACTGACAACGCCCGCACTTGCAAGTTTTTGACGCTCTTTCACCATGGGACCTGTGTTGGGCACAAGTTCCATCCCGTCAAGGGCAAGGCGACCCCAGGTCACTTCGTCTACAACGCCCGCACGCTCGGCGTTTACTGCCAAAATATCACCGTTTCGTGGCACAAGGGCTTGGGGAATCCCACATTTTAGACCAAATTTGGCTTGCTCGCGCATGTGAGTATTTTCGCCATGCACAGGAATCAAAATTTGGGGACGCACCCAGGTGTACATGTCTTTCAAATCGCCGCGAGACGGATGTCCTGACACGTGAATGTGTGCATCCCTATCGGTTATCAAAATAATATCCCGCTGGGTCAAGGCTTCTTGGACACTTTTTATTTGCCCTTCGTTACCAGGAATACGCCTTGAGGAAAAAATAACCGTATCTCCTTCTTCCAATTTTACGTGAGGGTGTTGACGCGCTGCGATGCGTGCAAGAGCTGCTCTTGGCTCTCCCTGGGACCCTGTACATACTAAAAGGAGCTCATCGCGCGGAATGCTTTTCACCTCTTCTTCTTTTAGAAGAAGGTCCGTTTTGATGTAACCACACGCGCGCGCCGCCTCTAGCATGCGGTGCAAAGATCTGCCCACAAGAGCCACGCGGCGCCCTGTTTGGGCGGCCGCCTCAAAGGCGGTGGCAAGGCGCGCCACGTTGCTGGCAAAACACGCCACAACCACACGGCCTTTTTGCTTTTTAATCAGAGGGATCATATGCTTGCGTACTTCGGCTTCGGATCCTGTATGCCCTTTTTCAAAGACGTTGGTTGAATCGCACACAAGGGCCAGCACCCCTTCATCGCCAAGCTTTTGAAGGGCAGCAACGTCTGTCCTTTGCCCTATCAAAGGATCTTCGTCGATCTTCCAATCACCTGTGTGCACAACAACACCCGCTCCCGTCTTAATCACAAGGGCGTTGGGCTCGGGGATCGAATGGGTTAAGGAAATATATTGGAGGGAAAAAGGACCCAGCTCAAAAGAGCCGCCTAAGGGAATTTCGTGCAGGGTGACCTCTTTTAAAATACCAGCCTCTTTGAGTTTTGCGCGTACAAGGGCGGCTGTAAAAGGGGTTGCATAGATCGGACATCTTAGGCGGGTCCATAAGTACGGCACTGCCCCAATGTGATCCTCGTGGGCATGGGTCAGGACAAGACCCACCAAATCCTTTTTATTTTCGACGATAAAGGCCGGATCAGGCATCAAGACTTCAAGGCCTAAATCTTGGGTAAACGTCACGCCCAAATCGACCATGAGCCATTTACCACCATAGCCGTAAAGATTGAGATTCATCCCAATCTCGCCAGCCCCCCCTAAGGGTAAAAAGAGTAACTCTTCGGGGTTATACTGCTTTGTATTGTTCCTCATAAAACTTAATTAATCCTTTCTCGCATAGATAAGCGTAAATCACTTTTAATCCCTTCAACGTCAAATCGGGATCATACATCTCAATCATGGGAATTTCATGGGCAAACAGGTGTCCCATTCCGCCTGTTGCGATAACTTTGACAGGGCGCTGGAATCCTGATTCGCGTTGAGCGCGGGTGAGAAGTCCTTCCACAAGGCTGACATAGCCCCAAAAGAGTCCTGAGCGAACGGAATCAACGGTATTTGTCCCCACAACCTTGGTTGGTTTTTTAAGGGATAAACGAGGAAGACCCGCCGCCGCTTTGAAAAGGGCGTCTGCGGACAAATTCATTCCTGGTGCAATGGCAACACCGCAAAAATTTCCTTGGTCATCAACCTTTGTCACGGTGGTTGCCGTCCCAAAATCCACGACAAAAACTGGGCCCGGTCCGTAAAGCGTATGGGCGGCGTAAGCATTGACCATCAGATCAGCGCCCTCTTCACCCGGATGATCAATAAGCGCCTTGTTGGGAAAGGGAGAGGCTCCTGTGCCCAACATCAAAAAGCGGTCTTTGAAATTGCGTTCACCTACGCACGTAAAGGCTTCGGATATTTCTGGGACGACGGAGCAAACCACAAAGGCTTCTAAACGCTCGAAGGATTGTCCAATGGCTTGAAGGGCTTGGGATAATAAGAGCTGCCATTCATCGGCAGGGCGTTGGCGCAGGCTTGCAAAACGCCACACATGAAGGAGCGCGTTCTTTTCAAAAAGCGCCACACAGACATTGGTATTTCCAATATCAGCAACCAAAATCATGGTGTTTCTCCTTTTGGTTCTAAAAAGACGTCTGCTGCTGTCATAATAAGATCCGTTCCATCCCTCTTCTTTAGCAAGAGCCTGCCCTGAAGATCAAGGTCCACAAACGATCCATATATCTCTTCAGTTCCTTGCCTAACCACAAGGGGGGTTCCAGGAGGGTGCGCAAGGGAAAGCCACTGGGGACGCAGCGCTGAAAAGCCTTTTTGAACCCATACATCGTAAGTCTCACTCAAATTAACAAGAAATGTGTCACGAAGATCCGCAAGAGACGGACACGGATCTAAAATATCCGCAAGACAAACCGTTTTGGTTTCTAAAAAAGTTGGTCTTGCTTCTACATTCAGGCCGACGCCTGCAATAGCCCACATCTGGTCTGTACGCGGATCTGTATAGCTTTCCACCAAAAGTCCCGCCAGTTTTTGACCATTATAGAGGAGATCGTTGGGCCATTTTAGATGACAAAGGTCTGAGGGAAGATAGAGTTTCAGGGTGCGCGTCAAAGCAATCCCCACGCCAAAAGCCCACTCGGGTAGGTGAGCTATGAGTCTCTCTGGCACCCTACATCCTGGCGAGAGATAGAGGTTTCCATCTTCCGATTCCCAAACGCGCCCTCTGCGCCCTCTTCCTTGAGTTTGTATGTGAGCTTGCAAAGCAATAAAATTATGATCTCCAAGAAGCGGTTTGATCTCATCCATGGTCGAGGTGACAACCTCTTTTTCCACGACGTACCACCGGGACATGGGCGCTCTCTTAAGTCCGATAAAAGAGCGCCTGCGCCGCGCGGTGGGCAGGTTCCATCAGGACGTCAGGATAAAACAGATACGTGACCATCAAAAGAAGCGCTGTCACCATGATCAGGGTTGTGGGTTTACTTTGCCTTGGATCAAGGGTCATTCCGTCCTGGGCGTGGGGCGATGGATCAAAGTACATGACCTTGATAACCTTAAGGTAATAGGCAGCCGTGATGACACTTGCAACCACACCCACCACGGCTAAAAGATAAAATCCGGCTTCCACCACAGACAGAAAAACACTCAGTTTTGCCATAAAGCCTGCAAGGGGCGGAATGCCGGCCATGGAAAAAAGGCTGACCGTAAAAGCACCCGCCACAAGGGGCATCTCTTTGGAAAGGCCTGCCAAGTCATCAGTTTTCTCAATGAGTTTCCCGTGACGACGAAGCGATAGAACGCACGCAAACGCGCCAATGACCATCACAAGGTAAATGGCTGCGTACACAAAAATGCTCTTGACGCCGCCAAAGGTCCCGCTCACAAGTCCCAAGGTAATAAAGCCCATGTGGGCAATGGAGCTGTAGGCCAAAAGGCGCTTGATATCCGTTTGATAAAGGGCCCCGAACGCCCCAAACAGCATGGACAGAACACTGAGCCCCATCAAAAGGGCTTGCCACACGGCCATCTGATCCGAGAAAATCTCGTGAAGGACGCGCACCAAAAGAAAAACAGCGGCGGCTTTGGGGGCGGCGGCCAGAAACGCTGTCACCGGGGTCGGGCTTCCTTGATAGACGTCGGGCGTCCACATGTGAAGGGGGGCCAGGGACATTTTAAAGGCAAGACCAAGTCCTAAGAATACAAGTCCCACATAAAGAAACGGCGCGACGACCTCTTCTTGGGTGGACAACGCTTGGGCAAGGCTTGCATACTGGGTTGTGCCCGTATAGCCGTACACAAGACTTGATCCATAAAGAATAAATGCGGTCGCAAGGCTTCCGAGGATAAAGTACTTAAGGGAGGCTTCGCTTGCCAAGGGGCGGTCCTTTTGCATGGCAATCATGACGTAAAGGGGTAAGCTTTGAAGCTCAAGCCCCACAAAAAGGGCAATGAGATCATTGGCCGACACCATGACCATCATGCCAAGGGCCGAAAACAGCATCAAAAGACCGTATTCATAGTCGGTCACATCTTCTTTGTGAAGCTGACCATAGCTCATGAGGAACACAGAAAAGCAGGCCCCCAAAAGCAATAGTTTGGCAAACTGCGTATAACCGCTACTTAGAAACAGGCCGTAAAATGCCATTTGCTCTTGGTCGGTCGGCAGGCACAAAATAAGTAACATGGTCAGCAAAAAAGCACCCATAACAGCTTCGGGCATGTGCTTTGCCGCCTTGGGTGCAAAGACCCCCCAAAGCAACAGCACAAGCCCCGCAAACGCCAAGAAAATTTCCGGTAGCCCCGGTATGAAATCACCCAATAATGTCATGTGTCCTCATCGGTACCGCAAGTGTGTGCGGCGCTTGTTCGTGTGCATGTCCTTGTACGTAGGGGGCCAGCATCTCTTTGATGGCACCCTCACTCATTTTCAAGAGGGGGGTGGGATACACACCGAAAAAGAGGGTTAGTACCACCAAAGGATAAAGAGCGGCCTTTTCAACCCAGGTCAAATCAAGAAGCTTTTTAAGAGACTCCTTTTCCAGAGGACCAAGGACCACGCGCCCATAAAGCCACAAGCCGTAGGCAGCGCCCAAGATCACGCCAAGACCCATCCCAAAGGCCAGAAGGCCTTTGACCTGGAAGGCCGCGACCAACACCAAGACCTCTCCCACGAAGCCGCTAGTTCCTGGAAGGCCAACGCTGCCCAGGGTAAAAATGAGGAAAACCGTCGCATACAGGGGCATGAGCTTTGCAATGCCCCCGTAGGCACCGATATCACGAGTATGAAGACGGTCATAAAGCACACCCACACACAGGAACAGGGCGGCGGACACAAAGCCGTGACTGATGACTTGATAGTACGCGCCCTGCGCGCCTTCTAAGGAAAAAGTAAAAAGGCCGCACGTGACAAATCCCATGTGGGCCACAGAAGAATACGCGATGAGTTTTTTCATGTCTTTTTGCACAAGGGCCGTCAAAGACGTGTAGACGACGGCGATGACGCTGAGGGCAAAAACGGCCGGCGCAAAATAGGTGGACGCCTGGGGAAACAGGGGCAGTGAAAAACGCATAAACCCGTACGCACCCATCTTTAGCATGACGCCAGCCAAAAGCACAGAACCCGCTGTCGGGGCTTCGACATGGGCGTCAGGAAGCCACGTATGCACAGGCCACATGGGCATCTTCACGGCAAAGGACGCAAAGAACGCAAGCCACAGCCAAAGCTGCGCGTCCCGTGCAAAGCGGTACGCCTCAACCTGCTGCAATTCTGTGGCCCCCACCTGACGATAGATGTAGATGATCGCAACCAGCATCAAGACGGACCCAAGGAGCGTGTAAAGGAAAAACTTAAGCGCTGCGTAAACACGTCTATCCCCCCCCCAAATGCCCACAATCAGGAACATGGGGATAAGAACCCCTTCAAAGAAAATATAGAAAAGGAGCAAATCAAGGGCGCAAAAGGACCCAAGCATCATGGTCTCCAGAAGGAGAAACGCGATAACGTAGGTTCTGACTTTCTTTTTAATGCTGGCCCAACTGACAAGGAGCGCTATGGGCACCAAGAGGGTTGTGAGCAACACAAGGGGCAAGGAAATACCGTCAAGACCCACTTGATAGTAGATGCCAAGACCTGGAAGCCACGCATAGCTTTCCAGCAGTTGATAGGTCGTGACCTTGTGATCAAAGTGCGCAAGCAGCACAAGACTTAAGATAAAGGTTGCCCCGCTTGATAAAAGTCCCACCGCCCACGCGTTGCGGGACATGATGTCTTCGGGCCCCCTGATGAGCAGCACCACAAGCGCCCCTACAAGGGGCAGGAAAATAACAAGGGATAATAAGGGAAGGTCGCCCACACTAGCCTCCTTGCCAGAAAAGAAGCGCACCAACCGTGATTCCCACAGCCAGCAACATCACAAAAACATAGTGGGTAAGATAACCCGTTTGAAACTCACTGGCGCGCGCGGCGACCGCAAGGGACCACCTGGCAATCCCATCGGGGCCATAACCATCAATGGTTTTTTGATCGCCTTTTTGCCAAAAGAAAAGACCAAGGGCTTTGGCACTTTTGACAAAAACAATCTCGTACAATTCGTCAAAGTACCATTTGTTAAGAAGAAATTGATAAAGCCCTTGGAACCGCTGGGCAATATGATCAATGACCCCTTGGGCTTTGAGATAGAAATAGGTCGCAAGCACAATACCGCTTCCCCCCGCCAAGGTCGGCAAATAATGAAGAAGCCCCGGCAGATGTCCCTCTTCTGTCACGACAAGGGCGCCTGACCAAAAGGCCTTATCACCCACAAACGGATTCCCAAGATACCCTGAAAATAGCGCGCCGATACTAAGGAGCAAGAGCGGGATCAGCATGGTAAATCCAGGCTCATGGAGATGCCCCATGACCTTTTCATCCGCGCGAGGTTTTCCGGCGAAGGCAAGGTACAAAAGACGCCATGAATAAAACGCCGTCAAAAAGGCGGCGCCAATGCCCATCCAAAAGGCATAGTGACCGGCCGCACTGTCCGCATGCCAGGCAGCCGCTAAAATAGCGTCCTTGGAATAATAACCCGCAAAGAAAGGAATCCCGGCAAGGGCAAGGCTGCCAATCCACATCATGGTGCAGCTGACAGGGACGGCGCGCCAAATGCCGCCCATTTTACGCAAGTCTTGCTCGTCCGAAAGCGCGTGGATCACGGCTCCGGCGCCCAAGAACAACAAGGCTTTGAAAAAGGCGTGGGTCACAAGGTGAAAGATCGACACACCGTACGCCGACACGCCGGCCGCAAAAAACATGTACCCCAGTTGACTGCACGTTGAGTACGCAATGACGCGTTTGATGTCGTTTTGGGTTAGCGCCACGGTGCCTGCAAAAAAGGCGGTGGTGGCCCCCACCACCGTCACAAGGGTACGTGCATGGGGCGCAAGCTCGTACAAAGGCGACAGCCGCGCGAGCAAAAAGACACCCGCCGTGACCATGGTCGCCGCGTGAATAAGAGCTGACACAGGGGTGGGTCCTTCCATGGCGTCAGGCAGCCAAGTGTGAAGCCCCAACTGCGCTGATTTTCCCATGGCGCCCACAAACAGAAGAATTGCCGCAACCTCAAGGGCATTTACGGACATCCCTGCAAAGGAAAGGGTGTCATGGGGATACTGGGTGCACAAAGACAAAAGAGTTTTAATATCTAAGGTGCCGTAAAGGCCGTACAAAAGACCAATTCCAAGCACAAGCCCCAAGTCCCCCACACGGTTAACAACAAAGGCCTTGATGGCGGCGGCACTGGCAGACGGCTTGTGATACCAAAACCCAATCAAAAGGTAGGACGCAAGCCCCACCCCTTCCCAACCAAAAAATACCTGTATCAGGTTTTGTGATGTCACAAGCATGAGCATCATAAAGGTAAACAGGCTTAGGTATGACATAAAGCGCGCAAGGCCCTTGTCATGCTCCATATACCCGATGGAATAAAGGTGCACGATGGAAGAAACCGTCGTCACAACACAGACCATCACAAGACACAGCGTATCAAGATAGATCCCCCAGTTCACTTGAAAGGACCCCACATCAATCCAACGCAGCAGCGTAATGTCATGGATCTGGCTTTCAAAGGCAACCCCAGGAAACAAAAGCCACGCGCATACACACGCCGTCCCCGTAAGGGCGGTTGTCAGAATCGCGCTTGTCTTATCCCCCAAATACCTACCAAAGAAGCTCACAAGCAGAAAGCCGATCAGGGGGGCAAAAACCGCAACAAGGGCCATGGGGTTATCCTTTCATCCGGCTGACGTCATCCACATCGATGGTCTGACGTTGACGTTGATAGACCACCAAAATGGCAAGCCCAATGGCCGCCTCGGCCGCAGCAATGGTCAAAATAAACAGCGTAAAGAGCTGCCCCACGAGATCCTTCAAATAAGCAGAAAAGGCCACCATGTTAATGTTGACGCCCAGTAGCATAAGCTCGATGGACATAAGAAGGGCAATCAGGTTGCGCCGCCCCACAAGAAGACCCGCACCCCCTATGCTAAAGACAAGGGCTGCCACAATTAAATAATGGTTCAGGGTGATCTCAAACATCTTTAACCCCTTCTCCCACTGGGATGGTGACAAGTGTGACACAGTCTTTGGGGTTGCGCGTGACTTGCTCGAGGATATTTTGCCGGCGCAGGGTCGTTTTCTTGCGCAAAGTCAAAACAATGGCCCCCATCATGGCAACCAACAGCACAAGACCACACGCTTGGAACACGTAAACATAATAGCGGTATAAAAGAGAGGCCAGCGCCTGAGTATTGCCCACAAGATCTGTCGGGGGAAGAGGAGCATTCACACTTTGCGCCGCAAAACTTGACGAATACCAAGCACCCGAGAAGAAAAGAAGTTCGCCTACTATAAGAAGTCCCACCATCCATGAAAGGGGTAAATATTCTAGAAGCTCGATAAAAGCCGCGACTCCAGAAACCCCGCTCCAACGCCGGGCAAGGGGGGCTGCCAAAAGAAGGCAAACCACCAAAAGCGCGCCTGAGGCTGTCAAAGCAAGGGAAGATACGTCTCCTTTGTGAAGGATAAACGTGCCCACAAGGGGCAATCCTTCTTGCCACAAGGACCAATCAGGGGACAGAAGACTTGGCACCCAGGAAATGAGCGCGTAACTGCCGAGCCACAAAGGCACAAAAACGGCCAGATAATAACCGAGAGCCCCCACCCCGCGCATGATGTGCTTTGCCCTGCCCGCCACGCGCTTGGGCTTGCCGGGCTCGATATCAAGCATCATCACCACGAAAAGGAAAAGAACAGCGACCGCCCCCACGTAAACAATCACAAGGAGCATGGCTAAAAATTCCGCGCCCAAAAGGACAAAGAGAGCGGCCGCATTAAAAAAGGCGACAATCAAAGAAAGCACCCCATGCACTGGGTTGCGCGCAAGGATCACGCCGAGGCTTGCCAGGAGCAAAAGCGTTGCAAAGAGATAAAACGCGAGCCCTAAAATCATTGGCTAAATTTTACTAAAAAGCTGAACATACTATACCAGTCCCCTTGTGTTCATACCATCCTTTTAACGAAAGGATTGGTCTGTTTGAATATTTTCCGCCAAGATCGGCTCCCACCTGTCGCCGTTATCCAACAGCTTTTCCTTGTCATAGAAAAGCTCTTCCCTTGTAAAGGTCGAGTATTCAAAGTTTGGTCCCTCCACAATGGCGTCCACGGGGCACGCCTCTTGGCACAGACCACAATAGATACACTTCGTCATATCAATATCATACTGCACCGTACGCCTGCTGCTGTCACTGCGCACGCCCCCTTCGATGGTAATGGCCTGGGCAGGGCACACCGCCTCACATAGCTTGCACGAAATGCAGCGTTCTTCGCCGCTGGCATAGCGGCGCAGCGCATGCTCACCCCGAAATCGGGGACTCAGTGGTCCCTTTTCATAGGGATAGTTCAAAGTAATCTTAGGCTTGAAGAAGTACTTTAAGGTTAGGGCAAGGCCCGACAAAATTTCCTTAAGGCCAAAGGCGGATAAATGAAGCCAAAGTTTTTGCATAAATCTCTCCCCTACGGCGCCAAGTCAAAAAACACTAATACCGCCGCCGTTAGCACAACCCAACCCAAGGAAAAGGGCAAAAAGACCTTCCAGCCAAGGCGCATGAGTTGGTCATAGCGGTAACGCGGCAAGGTTGCACGCACCCACAAAAACAAGAACAGCACAAAAGCAATTTTAAGAGCAAACCATACAAAGCCAGGAATCAAGGTAAAGGGCTTGACGGCAAGGGGGGGAAGCCATCCTCCTAAAAAGAGGATTGTCGTCATGGCGCTCATCAAAATCATGTTGGCGTATTCACCCAAAAAGAATAGGGCAAAGGGCATAGATGAGTATTCGACGTTATAACCCGATACAAGCTCGGCTTCGGCCTCGGGCAAGTCAAAGGGAGAGCGGTTGGTCTCAGCAAGGGCCGAGATAAAAAACACCACAAACATGGGGAATAAGGGGACGGCAAACCAAACGGTTTTTTGCGCGTTCACGATATCCGACAGATTTAAGGATCCCGCACACATGAGCACCGTCACGATGACAAAACCGATGGAAACCTCGTAGGACACCATTTGCGCCGCCGACCGGAGCCCACCTAAAAACGCATATTTCGAGTTACTGGCCCACCCAGCAATGATAATACCGTAGACCCCCAGGGACGAAATCGCAAAAAGGTATAAAATGCCCACATTGATGTTGGCAAGGACCATGCCTTCGCTAAAGGGAATAACTGCCCACGCCATCAGGCTAAGGGCAAAGGTCAAAAGGGGTGCCGTTAAGAAAAGAAGAGGACTTGCCTGGGTCGGGATAATCACTTCTTTATGAAGAAGCTTGAGGGCGTCAGCAATGGGCTGCAACAAACCAAAGGGCCCCACAACGTTAGGCCCTTTACGCAGCTGCATGTACCCAATGACCTTACGCTCAGCAAAGGTCAGGTACGCAACGGACAACACAAGAGGCAGAATGATGAGGATCATATACGCCAAAAGCTTGAGAAGGGGCAAGGCGTAGGAAAGCAGTTCATCAACCATGGGCGCAGCCTCCTTTTCCTGTGCACGGCGTCTTGAGGGCTGCCATGACTGCCGCCATGGTCTCGGACGCTCGGGTTACGGGATTTGATAAATACGAGGGCGTCTCGTCACAAACAAAGGCGTCTTTGTCCAAAGGTGCTTGCTCATCTCCAAAGGCACCCCACGGCTGAGGTCCCAGATCATGCCCCTTTACAAAGGCTGGGTTTGCTCGCACTAACCGCTCGTGTAGCTCTTTGGCGTTTTCATACCCAAGGGGAATGTCCATGCGCTTTGCAAGATCCGCAACAATGCGCCAATCTTCGCGCGCCTCACCGGGTCCTTTGAGGGCGAGTTGCGTTTTTTGCACGCGCCCTTCGGTGTTCACAAAGTGGGCGTCTTTTTCGGTATAGGCAAGGCCCGGCAAAACGACATCGGCCACATGGGCGCTTTTGTCCCCATGATGCCCTTGATAAATAACAAAGGTATTTTGAAGGGCGCTTGTTTCAATTTCATCGGCGCCAAGCAGATAAACAACGTCCAGCTCTTTTCGGGCGGCAGCCTCTAAAATCTCCTTGGTCGTACGGCCTTCTTTACCCGGCACAAACCCCACATCCAGTCCGCCAACCCGTCCAGCCGCTTTATGCAGCACATTAAAACCGTTCCAGTCTTCTGTCACTAGATCACATCGCTCGGCAAGGCGGCGCGCGCGCCCCAGAATCGCCCCGCCGTCACGGCGGATCAGCGCGTCTTGTCCCACAATGATCATGGCGCGTTCGGCCTTTTTAAGGCGTTCAAAAAGCGGATGCTTGCCGCCCAAAAGCATGTCCAAGAAAGCGGGATCATCCCCAAGGCGCTCAACGGGAAAGGTAAAATCGCGGTGCGTCGGCAGAGGGGCACCAAGATACGACACCCGAAGCTCGCCCGTGCCGTAGCGCTTGCGAAGGCGGGCCGCCAAAAGGGGCGCGTCTTCACGCACGTTTGCGCCAATAATCAAACACTCGGTCGCGGCGTCCACACCCGCCAGGGTCGAGTTAAAAATGTAGCCCGCGCGGTAGCGTGGATCAAGGGCCGCGCCGTCCTGCCGACAATCGGTATGAGCAACGCCAATCCCACGCATGAGATCGAGAAGCGCGACCTGGGCGTCCACTTCCACAAGATCTCCTGCCAGGGCGGCTATTTTTTTAGCAGGCGTTGTTTTGAGGCGCGATGCCACAAGCTCAAGGGCGTCATCCCAAGAGGCTGGTTGAAGGCGCCCCTGTGCGCCCCGAATATAAGGCGTATCAAGACGCTGGACCTTCAGCCCGTCACAGGCATGGCGTGATTTGTCAGACAGCCATTCCTCGTTAATGTCTTCATTCAGACGCGGCAAAATACGCTGAACGGCGCCGTAAGCGCAGTCCACGCGAATGGCGCTCCCCAGGGCGTCCATGACGTCGATGGATTCGGTTTTAGTTAGCTCCCACGGGCGCCCTTTAAAGGCATAGGGCCGTGAGGTCAGCGCCCCCACAGGACACAAATCCACAATATTGCCCGAAAGCTCGGACGTCAGGGCCTGATCTAGATAGCTTTGAATTTCGGCGTTTTCGCCTCTTCCCGCCACGCCAAGCTCGGGCACGCCCGCAACGTCCTCCAGAAAACGCACGCACCGGGTACAATGAATGCAGCGGTTCATCTCGGTTTTCACAAGAGGACCTAGATGCTTTGGGGGCACCGCGCGCTTGTCTTCTTCAAAGCGGCTTGTCCCGCAACCATAGCCCATGGTGATGTCTTGGAGATCACACTCGCCGCCTTGGTCGCAGATGGGACAATCCAAAGGGTGGTTTGCCAAAAGAAATTCAAGAACACCTTTGCGGGCTTTGTCCACCATGGGGGTCTTTGTGCGGATGATCATCCCGTCATTCACAGGCATGGCGCAGCTGGCGATGGGCTTGGGCGCCCCTTGCATCTCCACAAGGCACATGCGGCAGTTACCAGCAATCTCAAGGCGCTCGTGATAGCAAAAAACAGGAATCTCGACGTCGGCCAGACGCGCTGCCTGCAACACCGTCATGCCAGCCGGGACATCGATCTCTTGATCATCAAAAGTAATTTTGACCATGGTTTTCCCTTTTTCCCCCTAGGCCGCCTTTTTCACGCGGCGCACAAGCTCGTGACGGAAGTGCCGTAAAAGCCCTTGCACGGGCCAGGCCGCCGCATCTCCCAGGGCGCAAATGGTACGCCCTTCAATTTGGTAAGAAATATCTTCAAGCTTATCAATGTCCGCAAGGGTCCCCTCTCCCTTGGCAAGGCGCATCAAAAGACGCCACATCCACCCCGTCCCTTCCCGGCACGGTGTACATTGGCCGCAACTTTCGTGCATATAAAACTTTGAAAGGCGCGCAATGGCATAGACAATGTCCGTCGACTTATCCATCACAATCACAGCCGCAGTACCAAGACCGCTTTTCACAGCGCTCAGACTCGTAAAGTCCATGGTGACGGTGTCGCAAATCTCTTTGGGTAAAAGGGGCACAGACGATCCGCCAGGAATAATGGCCAAAAGATTATCCCAGCCGCCTCTCACGCCGCCCGCATGGGTTTCAATGAGGGTTTTCAAAGGAATGCCAAGTTCTTCTTCCACGTTGCACGGTTTGTTCACGTGGCCCGAAATACAAAAGACTTTGGTGCCGGCCGAATCTTTCACGCCAAGCCCTGCAAACCAGGCGGCCCCGCGCCTCAGGATGGTCGGAACCACAGCAAGACTTTCCACGTTGTTAATAATGGTAGGGCATCCATAAAGACCGGAAATGGCGGGAAAAGGTGGCTTCAAGCGAGGAAGCCCTTTTCCGCCCTCAATGCTTGAGAGCTGCGCCGTTTCTTCGCCGCAAATATACGCGCCTGCCCCGCGGTGCACATAAAGATCAAAATCCCATCCAGAACCGGCAGCGTTTTTCCCTAAAAGGCCTTTGACATAGGCTTCTTTGATGGCCTCTTCTAGGTGAAGGGCTTCTTGATAAAACTCGCCACGAATATAAATGTACCCCGTATGGGCATGGATCGCGAATCCGGCAATAAGAGCGCCTTCAATGAGCTTATGGGGTTCGAAACGAAGAATGTCCCGGTCCTTACAGGTACCAGGCTCGCTTTCGTCGGCGTTCACGACCAAATAATGGGGAAATTTGCCGGGCTTTGGCATAAAGGACCATTTGCGTCCCGTGGGAAACCCTGCCCCTCCGCGTCCCCGAAGACCCGAATCCATCATTTCCTGGATGACCTGTTCGCGCCCTCTTTCAATAAGATCCTTAGTACCAGCCCAATCACCCCGGGCAAGCGCACCGTCAAGACGCCAAGATTTGTCCCCATAAAGGTTTGTAAAAATGCGGTCTTGATCTTTAAGCATGATCCCCTCCCGCTTTTTCACCTTCATATCCTTGGGGAGCTGACCCGCAGCGCCCCGTCATGGAGCCGGCCTTTACGCTTTTTCCTGCCGCAAGTTGGTCAAGAAGTGTGGCCGTCGTCTCGCCCGTCAAGTCCTCGTAAAAATCGTTATTGATTTGAACGAGGGGGGCGTTCACACATCCCCCCAGGCATTCCACTTCCGTAACGCTAAAGACACTGGCGCCGTGCGCCTTAGCCTTGGCGTGACAGGCCTTTAACACCTCATCACTGCCGCGAAGCCAACACGGCGTTGTGGTACAAACCTGCAAGTGATAGGTCCCTTTGGGCTCAAGGTTATACATGGTGTAAAAACTTGCGACTTCCCACACACGAAGGGCCGGCATCTCCAGGCGCGCCGCAATGGTATCGACGACTTCTTCACTGATCCAGCCTTGCTGCTCTTGGGCAAGGTGAAGACCCGCCATCACCGCGCTTTTTTGTCGGCCTTCGGGATAACGCTTGATCGCCTCCTCAAAGGACGCTTGTTTGTCCGGCGCAAACACAAAGGCCGCACCCGATGATCTAAGATGACGCTTCATCGATCTATCTCTCCAAAAACAATATCCATGGATCCAATCAAGGCAGGAATATCGGCAAGCATGTGCTTCTTTGCCATAAAGTCTAGCCCTTGAAGGAACGCAAAACCGGGTGCGCGTATTTTACAGCGATAAGGCTTGTTGGTGCCATCAGACACAAGATACACGCCGAACTCGCCCTTAGGTGCTTCGACGGCTGTATAGGTTTCGCCTGCCGGCACGTGATAGCCTTCCGTATACAATTTGAAATGGTGAATCAGTGCTTCCATGGAGTGCTTCATATCCGAACGCGATGGAGGGGCAACCTTTGGATTTTCCGTCATGACGGGCCCTTGGGGCATCTTTTCCAAACACTGCTCGATGAGGCGCACCGATTGGCGGAGCTCTTCTACGCGCACAAGATACCGGTCATAACAGTCCCCGTTTTTACCAATGGGCACTTGGAAATCAAGGTCCGCGTAAACGTCATAGGGTTGATTGCGCCGCAAGTCCCAAGCAATGCCGGACGCGCGCAGCATGGGACCCGAAAAGCCCCATTCCAACGCTTGATCTTTACTCACAACCCCGATATCCACCGTACGCTGCTTAAAGATGCGGTTGTCAGTCAAAAGCCCTTCCATGTCATCAATGGCCTTGGGATATTCTTGGATAAAACGCGCGATATCCTCCAGTAGACCGTCCGGTACGTCCTGGGACACGCCGCCCGGGCGGAAGTAGTTGGCATGAAGACGCGCCCCGCACGCACGCTCGCAAAAGACCATGATTTTTTCCCGGTCCTCGAACCCCCACAAAAGCGGCGTCATGGCGCCTACGTCCAGGGCGTAGGTCGTCAGGTTCAAGATATGGTTCATGATGCGCGAAAGCTCGGCAAACAGAACGCGCAAATATTGCCCGCGCAAGGGCACATCAAGGCCTAAAAGCTTTTCGACGGCAAGGGCAAAGGCATGCTCTTGGCACATAGGCGCCACATAGTCGAGGCGGTCAAAATAGGGAAGTGCTTGAAGATAGGTTTTTTCCTCAATCAGCTTTTCAGTGCCGCGGTGCAAAAGGCCAATATGGGGGTCGGCGCGCTCGACTACCTCGCCGTCAAGGTCAAGGACAAGACGCAAGACCCCGTGGGCAGCCGGGTGCTGGGGACCAAAGTTAATGGTGTGAAGATTGGATGAGGACTTCGCCATGGCTAGAGCTCCCTCGTTGCTTTTTCATCACCCGGAAGCACAGGAGCCGCAGGTGTCATGCCGTCCCAAGGGCTGAGGAAGTCAAAGGACCGATACGCCTGGGGCAAATCCACAGGTCCGTACACAACGCGCCCTTCGACAACGTCATAGCGAAGCTCGCTGTAACCCATGACCGGAAAATCTTTACGAAGGGGATGCCCTTCAAACCCGTAATCCGTCAGAATGCGGCGCATATCAGGATGCCCTTCAAAAGGAATACCCACGAGATCCCACGCCTCACGCTCGAACCAGTTAGCCGCCTTGAAAACGGTACACACCGACGGGACGCACTCTTGCTCGCCGACCTCTACCTTGACGCGCACGCGCTTGTTATGACGGTGACTGAGAAGATGATACACAACCTCAAAGCGCTTTTCACGGCCCGGATAATCAACGCCGCACAGATCAATAAGCTGGCGAAAGGCAAGGGATGATTGGTCTCGCAGGTATAAAAGCACCTCGACAATGTCGCTTGCGTTCACGCGCAAGCAAAGCTCGCCCAAATGGATATCGCTTTGGATAAGAGAACCCCTAATCCCGAGACGAATGGTGGACTCAAAATCGTGAAGTGTTTTCGTCTTCATAGGTTATCCAATCACAAAGTGTTTTGGCTGGCGGATTTTGCGTTGCAATTGCGTGATGCCGTACAAAAGTGCCTCTGCTGTGGGCGGACATCCTGGCACGTACACATCCACCGGCACAATACGGTCACACCCACGCACAACGGAATAGGAATAGTGATAATAGCCGCCCCCATTGGCGCAGGAACCCATGGACAAGACCCATCTAGGCTCTGCCATTTGATCGTAAACTTTGCGAAGGGCTCCTGCCATTTTATTGGTCAAGGTACCCGCCACAATCATGAGGTCCGACTGACGAGGGCTTGGCCTGAAGACGACACCAACCCGGTCAAGGTCATACCGACTGGCGGCGGTGTGCATCATCTCAACGGCGCAGCACGCAAGACCAAAGGTCATGGGCCACAGTGATCCGCTCCTAGCCCAAGCGACCACCTGATCCACCTGACCCAGCAAATAGCCCCGATTTTCGGCCCCCTCGTACATGGACTTGGCCAAATCGTCTTCGCTAAACCCCGTGGGCAGCGTCGTTTGACGCGCAAGTTCCTCTATTCCCAATCTAAGGCCCCCTTCTTCCATTCATAGATAAAGCCCACGGTCAGGATGCCCAAAAACACCATCACGGACCAAAAACCAAAGACCCCGACCTCGGACAGCGATACCGACCAAGGAAAAAGAAAAGCGACTTCAAGATCGAAAATAATAAAGAGAATCGCCACCAAGTAAAAACGCACGTCAAAGCGGCGGCGCGGCGCTTCAAAGGGCTCGAACCCGCATTCGTAAGGAGAAAGTTTTTCAGGATCAGGCTTTTTAGGGCCCCTGAACCAGCCTAAAAAGATAAGAAGGGCCGAAAACGCAATGGCCACGAAAATAAAAATAAAGATAGGCAGGTATTCCTGCAGAAGACCTTCATCCAATCCGTGCACGTGTGTCCCTTAATGGTTTACCTAAAATACGCTGACGTATTCTACTCTCATTTGAAAGAAAACAACAGACCTCTTGCGTAAAAACCCCTCAAGAACAATGTGCTAGCTTGAAATAATTTTACTTTTTGACACAAACTATACCTAATGCGCAAGGACTTTAAGTTCTTCATATCCCAAAAGATCGATGTCCGCGCAGTAGGGGATAAAGTCCCAGCAGGCCTTTGCAAGTTCTGTTCGCCCTTCCCGTGCAAGCAGCGCGTCAAGTTTTTCTTTAAGCGCGTGCAGGTGCAAAACGTCGGTGGCGGCGTAAAGCTTTTGCTCGGGCGTGTAGACTTCTGCCCCCCAGTCAGAGCTTTGCTGGGTCTTAGAGATATCCACACCCAAAAGGTCGCGGCAGAGATCCTTTAGGCCATGCCGGTCGATGAAAGTGCGTACAAGTTTAGAGGCAATCTTTGTGCAATAAATGGGGGCACAGCGCAGATTAAAGGTGTGCTGAAGAATCGCCACATCAAATCTTGCAAAATGAAAGAGTTTTAAAATGTTGGCATCTTTCAAAAGGGCCTCTAAGCGCGGCGCTCTTTTCTGTCCAGGTTTAATCTTGACTAAATGACATATGCCGTCCCCTTGGGAGAGCTGCACAAGACAAAGTCGGTCGCGGTGGGGATTAAGCCCCATGGCTTCGGTATCAATGGCCACGATGGGGCCCAGCACCAAATCTTTTGGCAAATCTTCGTCGTGTAAGTGAATCTCAGGCGACATAGTCGACCTCCCTAATTTTTGGCGTGTTGGTGCCCAAGAGAAGACTCGAACTTCCACGAGCCGAAGCTCACTAGGACCTGAACCTAGCGCGTCTACCAATTCCGCCACCTGGGCAACACCTATCTTGTCTAGAGAATACCTTCTTTGAAGTCAAGGCCATTTAACGCTAAAAGACCCTAGTGTGATTAAGATTTTTTTTACACAAAAATTACTTTTTTATAGAAAAATGTCACCATGTAATCCCTCTCAAAGGAAACACTCATGTTAAAATTAAAGTTCTTTCGCGTTAGCGAAGAAAAACATCTTCAAAAGGCTCATGCTTTGGTCAATGATGAAAAACCGCATTGTCCCAAATGCCCCCAAAGCCCCATGGACGTTGGCTATGTGCCTGATGTCGGACAAGCACCCATGCCACAAAGATGGTTCAAAGGGCGCGCCAAGGCAGGACTTTTTGGCCTTTCTCTCATTAACAAAGAGTATCTGTGTGTCATCACGTGTCGGTGCCCCCGGTGTGGGTTTCTTGAGCAGTACGCGCCGTACATGTTTGATGGAAAGTAAGCGATCTTTTTCTTCGTTCAGCTTTTCACGCACAAAAAAGGCGCCAACTTGTGGCGCCTTTTTAGACATAAGGATAAAGCTTAGGCGTTTACAGCCGCCTTTTGGGGTGCTGCTGTTTGGTTTTCTCCTTGGGCCTTGGAAAAGGCTTCTTTACCATCAAAGATTTGAAGGAGCTCAAGGTTCACCCAGCGGTGTTCTTTTTCAAGGGTTGCCAAAAGCGTGCGCACCTCTTCATGGGACACGTTTCCTGAACGTCCCACAAAGCGGCAAGACCACAAATCCACAACGTCAGGAGACGTACCGGCAGACGGATAAATCTGCACGCCGCGGTTGGAAATCATCTTAAGCTCAAAGGGGGACTTTTCCACAAGGCGCGTAAGGGACCGGCCAAGGTCTTCCCCAAAAAGCGGTGAGTCAAGGAACACATCCACACCCACGACGTTCATTTCTTTGCAAGGCACAAGGTCAGGCCTTTTGTCAACTTTTGGCATCTTAATGGAGCGGTAATCACGCTCTTTCCAGGCGCGGGAGGTTTTACCGAAGTTTTTCAAGATGGCTTCTGTAAAGCCTGTGGTAGACGCCGCCGCGCGGTCACCCGCAATATCTTGGGGCATCACGCCAGACTCAAGGGTCGCCAACACCGCTTGTTCGATGGTGCGCGCCGCCTCAAATTCGCCCAGATGACGCAGCATCATCACACCCGAAAACAAAACGGCAGCAGGGTTAATGGTGTTTTGACCTGCATACTTGGGGGCAGAGCCGTGTACTGCCTCGAAAATCGCAATGCCGTCGCCGATGTTGGCCCCAGGTGCCAGCCCAAGCCCCCCAATTAGGCCGGATCCAAGATCACTGAGGATATCCCCGTTCATGTTGGTCGTGACAATGGCCTCGAACTTCTCAGGAAAACGCACAAGCTGGTGGGCACAGTTGTCAACAATAATGTGATGGGCCTCGATGTCTGGGTATTCAGGGGCGATTTCTTCGAAGGTTTTCTTGAGCATTCCTTCGGAAAATTTCATGATGTTCGCTTTGGTGGCGCAGTGAAGGGATTTACGCCCTTCGGAACGCACAAACTCAAAGGCAAGGCGCACGATTTTCTCGCATCCTTTGCGCGAAATGAGTTTCAAACACTTGGCCACACCCGGCGTTGAAAGATATTCGATCCCGGCATAGAGATCCTCGACGTTTTCACGGATGATCACAAAGTCGATGCCTTTACCCCGGTAAGGCGTATCCACATTGGGAAACTCTTTAATGGGCCGAATATTGGCATAGGTCTCAAAAAGTTTACGCAGGGTCACGTTCGCGCTTTTTTCACCAAACCCCACGGGCGTCTCGAGGGGGCCCTTTAAGACAAGACGCGTGCGCTTAATGGACTCAATGGTTTCTTGGGGAACGCCCGAGGTGATCCCTTTTTTAAAGACCTCTTTTCCTGCCTCACACACCTCCCAATCGATCTTAACGCCCGTCGCGTCAATGAGGGTCCGCGTCGCGCCAACGACTTCAGGCCCAATACCGTCACCTGAAATCAATGTGATGTGGTGGCTCATTATTATTCTCCCTTTTTATATTATCTTAAAGAATATCTCTTTTATGGCAGTATAACCATCTTAGAGTCTAGAAGAAAGCCAAATAGCAGCCCGTGAAGCATTTTTAATCGCTCCATAAACAAGACGATAGCCGGGTGTTTGCTCGGCTCCGTGGGTGAGACCAATCTCTTTATGTTCTTGTTCTTCTATTCTGAACTGCGTGATTTTTTCTTTTAACTCAGACTCTTGTGGGACTCCTTCAAGCATTTCTTCTTGGGCGCGGTAATGGTCGTCAATGGCGTCTTCCACCGCAACGGTGCAGGCCATGGCGGCCTTTTCTCCAAGGCGGGCCGTCAGCGCCCCCAAGGCAAAACCAAGACCATGCCATAGGGGAGACAGAAGTGTGGGGCGCACACGCCTTTTTTTCATTTCGTCGTCAAAATAAGTAAAATGAACCTTTTCTTGAGCGAGCATTTCTTGCAAAATCGCTTCGCAAGAGGTGCCTTTCAGGACGGCCAACTGACCCGCGTAAATGCGCAGCGCCCCGTACTCTCCCGCGTGGTTCACGCGAATGAGGCGCTCGAGTTTTTCTTCGATACTAAGGTCGCCCGGTAAGGGAAGTATGTCCATTAAAGCTCCTTGAACGAGTCAGATAAAGGCCAAATCCAGTATACCCCCCAAGGCCCAAATAAAAAAAGAGACTATAGACGGCCATGGTCAGCCCCAAAAAGGTTCCTTGGGGTTGATCGCAGGGCACCGCCACTTGTTGGGACTGGGCCAGAAAATCCTCAATGGTTTTGGGTTTTGACTTAAGACGGCAGACTTTTGGGGCTTCAACAATTTTTTGCTCCACAAGCACTTGGTAGCATGCAATGCTACTATTGAATACCATAAGACCCAAAATGGCCCAAAGACCCATTCTTTTCAAAAGCGCTGTGTCTGGCAGCACGAGAAACAGCAGGCACACAGCCCCCCCCAACATCAAGACGTAGCGCTGATAAAGGCACAAGGCACAGGGGCGCAAGGCAAAAAAATGCTCCGCGCCGTACGCAAAAATAAGGGCGGCCCCTATGGCAAGCAGGAGCAAATAAAAAGGTGTTCTGTCCTTGAAGAGAAACATTTTTCAGCCTTTTCGTCGCGTCATAGTCCTTTGACGCTATCACGCTTTTTTTAAAAGAGGGAGGAGAAAAATGTCCCTATCTGCGTCATATACTTGAAAATGACAAATCCTAAAGCCAAGGCAACAAGGCCTGTTATGGTTATGATCCCGAGGTTTTTATCAAGCTGGGCTCTGATATCATCTCCGAAATGATACATAAGGGCCCCGAGGGAGAAAAATCTAAAGCCTCTGGCCAAAATTGAGGCCGTGATAAAGGTGCTCATGTCAAGTCTTGCAACACCACTGGCGATGGTCACAAGCTTGTAAGGAATGGGGGTAAGGCCCTTAAGGGCGATGAGCCAAAACCCCCATCTTTTGAAATCATTTTGAAATTTCACGAAGGCATCTTCCATGCCGTAAGTTTCTATGATCCACCCGCCAACACCTTCGAATAAAGCGTACCCGATATAATAACCTAAAACCCCTCCCACAACAGAAGAAACCGTGCATAAGATCGCAAGACGCCACACGGATTTACGGTCAGCCACCAGCATAGCAATATACAGGGGATCAGGAGGTAAGGGAAAAAACGAGCTTTCAGCAAAGGACACCGCCGCCAAAACCCAAGGAGCGCTGGGCCTGCCGGCAAATTGCATGATCCAGTTATATAATCGTCGTAGCATGGAGGCCTTTACACAAAAACATCTCCCCTTGACATGCCTGTGTTTGTCTCAAAACTCAAGGTTTTTTTGAGAAAAGAGACCTCTTCGCCTTTCAGCAACACGAATCTATCCTTTCAAATCTCCTTGACTTTCACAAGGTACCCCAACATATTAAGGAAGTGTTTCAAGTGACAAAAGGAAAGGAGAGCCACGGTGCACACAAATTCACATACGCCCTTGGTGACCTCTTATTCCTTTGCAGCTCCTTATGAACAAATCGGTCGATGGTGGCGATGGCGTCTTTCTTTCCAGATCCCCTTTTTGTACCGTTTTTTTAATAAGGAGTTATGCCGTGTTTTTTCGAACCTTTAAAAAGTTTCTCACCCCCCTATCTATTGGGACTCTGTGTGCTTTAACGCCCGCCAACGCGACCCCCCAGCCCCTTGTGGCGTTGACCCAAATCGTCCAGCACCCCTCCCTTGATGCCATTCGCCAAGGTATTGTGGACGAACTGGCGGCCGCTGGTTACACGGACAAAGAAAGTGTGTCCCTGGTCTATGATAACGCCCAAGGAAATCCCGCCCTTGCCACGCAAATTGCCCAAAAGTTCGTCGCCCTTGCCCCCACGGTGATCGTCGCAATCTCAACGCCTTCTGCCCAGACGGCCCTCACAGCCTCTAGGGACGCCGGGATTCCCATTGTCTTCGGCGCCGTCACAGATCCTGTGTCCGCAAAGCTTGTCCAGTCCCTTGAAACCACAGGGGGCAATATCACTGGCACCACGGATCTGCCGCCTTGCGCGCGCCAGCTTGCCCTGATTAAAGACGTCGTGCCAGATGTCAAGGCGGTCGGCACGGTTTACAATCCAGGCGAGGCCAACAACGTGTTTCAGCTAGGCCTTCTTAAAAAAGAGGCCGCCAAACTTGGCCTTGAGATCGTCGAGAAAACCATTTCCCGCTCGTCCGATGTAACAAGTGCGACCAAAGCACTCATGGGCAAAGTGCAAGCCATTCTTTTGATGAACGATAATACGGTCATATCAGCTCTTGAGTCTGTACTTGTTACCAGTAACACCTACGATGTACCTGTTTTTACAAGTGACCCTGATTCGGTGAAGCGGGGTGCCCTTGCTGCCCTTGCCAATGATCAATATGATGTGGGGCGTGCCACCGGAAAACTTGTGGTTCGCCTTCTTCGGGGAGAAAAAGCCTCAACCATTCCCGTGAAAGAAGTGCAGGCCGAGCGGCTATATGTTAATATCAAGGCAGCTAAGCGTCTGCGGCTCACCTTGCCCGATGGTATTGACGTTTTTGCTACTCCCCCCACTAAAACCCCATAAAAGAGCCTTGTCAGGCCCCACCTAAACCTCTTATAACCTTAAGCAGGTTTAGGTCGCTTGGGGCCATCGTTGGAAGACTTTCTTTTCGGGCTTGATCCGTTCTATGCATATCTCATTCTTTTTTTGGGATCGTTAGTTGAGGGCGAGTCCGTCGTTCTATCGGCCGGTTTTCTTTCATACACGGGCATGCTGTCGTTTCCCTTAATCGTTGCCATTTCCTTCACTGCCAGTGTTTGCGCAGACCAAATATTCTTTTTCATTGGTCGTCGTTATGGCACAAGTATCATTGACAGATTTCCCAGTCTGCATAAGCCTTCACAAAAAGCCTTTAGGCTTTTGCATAAGTACAATGTGCTGTTCATCATGGGATTTAGATTTGTCTATGGTGTGCGCACCATCAGTCCGCTCATCATCGGGGCGAGCGGCATTGGGGTGAGACGTTTTGTCATTCTCAACATAATCTCGGGTTTTTTTTGGGCTGTTGTAAGCTGCGGCGCTGGATACATGCTGGGGTACTTTTTTGCCGATACCATTAAAGAAGCCTTCGCCAAACTACACCACTACCAAGTAGTCTTTTTCAGCTGCCTGGCTGGTCTGATCGTCCTTGTTCTAACGATGAAGTATTTCCGTTATAAAAAAGAAAAAGCTATGGCTGAGGCGTTGCATCCACCGGACGCAAGTAAAAAGGATGCAGAGCCGTCTTAAGGGGCCTTAGGATAAGCCCAAGATCACGGGCATGTGGTTGCCAAACGCCTTCATAGACCTGCCAGTCTTGTTCTTTGAGCGCGGCTCTTTCTTGACCGACAATAAGACACCCTTGGAGCGCGTACGTCCCAAGGGCTTGAGGTAAAAGACTTATTGGATCTTTAAGGGCCTTCCCCTCATTGTCAAATAGCTGAAAAAACAAATCAGAACGCCCCGTGGTAAGCGTCACTAAAATAGGCCGATCTGTCTTTGGATGCGCGCGCACAAAGCCGCGGGCGATCCAATCAAAGGACGTCACCCCTAAAACGCGCATGCCGCCCGCAACCTCAAGGGTTCTTGCAATGGAAAGCCCCACGCGCTGCCCTGTAAAGGATCCAGGCCCAGTGGTCGTGATCACTTCTTCCACGTCCTTGAAGGTGTATCCTGCTTCTTCAACCAACGCTTTTAAGGCTGGTACGAGGAAACTTGCTTGCCCATAGATCTCTGTCCAGGTTTTCTCGGCAAGAATATGTTTATCTTTGATTAGGGCACCTGACGCACCGAAATTTGCGGTTTCAAAAGCTAAGGTCAGCATGAAAGTCTTGTTTGTGGCTCCTATGGGGTCTATAGATGAAAGGGTGGGTTTTTGTAAAGGAAACAATCATGTCACTTGTTGAAATTCTTCCCCAAGACGCCTTAAAGATCTCTCTTGCCTATGCAACCTTCGATAACTTCATGGGAGCACCCGTCTATGAAAATGCCTATTGCTATTTGCACGACGAAGCGGCTGAAAAGCTTCAAAAGGCTTTGACCATCGCCAAGCGTCACGGATACGGCTTTCACCTGTTTGATGCCTTCCGCCCCAGCGAGGCCCAGTGGCTGTTGTGGGAGCGGGTGCCCGATCCCCGGTATGTGGGCGATCCCCGCAAAGGCTCCCCCCACGGGCGCGGCGTTGCCATTGACCTAACACTTTATGACCTGAAATCAGGGCAAGACCTTGAGATGGGAACACCTTTTGATGACTTTACAGAACTGTCCCATCACGGAGCCACGGGCTTGACGCCTGAGGCCGAACGTAACCGGTTTATGCTTCTTGCCATCATGAGCACTGCTGGATGGGACTTTTACTTTAATGAGTGGTGGCATTATCAGCTTTTTAACAGCAAAGATTATCCCCTACTGTCGGACAAAGATGCTCCAAAATCCATCATGGGATCGCTCTTAACCCAGGTGGCTTAAGAGCTCGAAAGGGGCCATTTTAGGCCCCTTTTTAGGATGATGGATCAAGAATCCCGGGAGTTTGCCACGGAAGCCCTTGAAGGGAGGATGCGTGAAGACGATCCCTTAGACGCTCTTTTATACGAAGGGCGATGGTGCGCGCGGCTCCCAACGGCCAATTCATTTTTTGACTTAGCGCTTCAGGGGTATAACGGGGATGGGCGTAGGTTTCATCCATAAACTTATGAAGATCTTGCTGGGTTTGCAAATGAGGAACAATGCCCTTGTCAATTAAAGGGTTTTGATAGACATACAAATTCGTATCATAATACCCCACAGCAAGCCCTGCAAAAGCCGCCTGAATACCTGTGTTGGAGCGATGACACAAAATACGGTCCGCAAGATAGACCGCCTCTTCCACAGGCACCTCTTTAGGAAGAGCAATGAAATTGCTTACACCATACATCTGAATCAGCGACATCTCTCTTTTTCCATTGTCCCCCGGATAGGGCGAGTAAATGGCGAGTAGTTCTGGTTTTTGTTTCACAAATTTTACAAGTTCTTCAAAGGAGTCGTTATAGTCCCGTCCATATCCCCCCAAGTAAAACAAAATTTTACGTCCAACAAAACCTGGGGGAATCATTTTTCTTTGAAGATTTACTTTGTTGACGCGCTTTCTTGCAATAAGCCATGTTTCGTTATTGGGCCTACCTGTAACATGGGTTTGGATATGCGGAAAGATCTTTTGAAAGAAAGGTAAAAGTTGCGGCGTTGGCAGCAAAATTTCATGGGATCTTGGAAGGGCACTTTTCACCATGATTTGAGGAGTATCTCTATAAAAATCATCATAAAAGGAAATGACATAACTTCCTTTTTTACGAAAAATCGAGGCGATTTGAGCTTGAACCCGGGCATAGGTGCCAAGCATTGTCACATGGGGATCAAGGCATCCCGAAAGCTTTAAAAGATCACCCTCTGGCAGGCGCTGTTTTGACGGCCACTCTGGACGGTGAACAGGTGCCCTAAGCCCACATTTAACCTTTAGGGAAAGGGCGTGGGGGTGATCTTTAAGAATTGCGTGGGCCACTCCCAAACCCACAACAGAGTGGGGAACGTTAATGCGCTCAAGCTCTTTTGACACGCTTTCAAAGGACTTTGCTTCGCTGGCGGTGAAAGCTAAAAGCAAAACCGAATCCTCACCGGCCCTCACCGATATACCCCAAGTGAGCGTTAACATGATCGCGGTGACGGCGCTTTTTTTCATGGCCACTCGTTTCCAGGTTTTACCTAAACAAACTGCTCAGTTTTCCTGAGACTTGCTTTAGTTTTTCTTTTACTTTAGGAATTTGCATGGCCTGATCAAGCCGGGTTTCCAAAAAGTCGTGGGTCGCTTCATGCTGGGGTGACGTATCACGCAGCCAAAACCGTAGGGTCGTCATATAAACGCCCATCAAAAGAGCCCGCTTTGTATAATAATTAAAGTCTGTGGCATTGTCTCCTGCCGCGTACCAAATTTCACTCACCGTGCGCGCGACAAAAGATAACCCTTCACGAAGGCGTGTGGGGTGGGATAGAAAGACCAAAGCACGGTCAACGGCAATCTTATGGGGCTCTAAAAGATCAAGGCGCAATTTAATCCCTAGAGCCACCCGGTCCCTGACTCTCATTTGGGATAAGTCATGTTGATCCAAAGCCAGAAGCATTTTACGGTCCATCATCAAAAAAAAGGCTTCCAGCAAACCCATGGGCGTTGCCCCAAAAAGCCAGTTGGCGCGTTCTTTTGGATATCCAAGACTCTCACACCCTTTCCGGAGCGCCTCCATGGTCCACCCCTCAAAGGGCACATGGGCAAGGGTAGCCCAAAGGATCTCTTCTTGCTCTTGCCCAGGCGAGTGTTCCACCGTCATGATTTACTTCCCTCATCTACTGTTATCATGCTATAGTTTTTTGCTTGGCCTTTCTTGGTGAGAGGCCACTTCATAAGCTAGAAAGGAGAGTGACATCTCTCGTGTTAGTCTATGTACGAGATAATAACGTAGAACAGGCCATGCGACTTTTGAAGAAAAAACTTCAAAGGGAGGGCGTTTTTCGTGAAATGAAGCTTCGTCGGGACTTTGAAAAGCCCTGCGAACGCCGCAAACGCGAAGGCGCCGAAGCGGTCAGACGCATGCGTAAGCTTTTGCGCAAACGTTTTGAGCGTGACGGTTACTAGGTCTACGTGATGTCAAAAAAAGCCCGGCATGTGTCATGTCGGGTTTTTTAACATGTTTTGATTGTATTTAGAAAAAAAATTCATCCATTTTCACACGCTCCTCAGCCGCTATAGCAGCGGTTTTTTTCATCCACGCCACCAAAAGCGCGTCTGTTTTTTGAAGGGCGTCCTCGGCCCCGTAAGGCATATTGAGAATGAATAGACCACTTCCCAAAAGACCATATCCCACCAGATTTTGGGGAAACAAAATCTCCCATACGCTGACTTGGGTTTGGAGCTGTGAAAGAGCGTTGGCGAGTTTTTCTTGATGGCCTGCCTTTAAAAGAGGATACCATACGCAAATAACCGCCTCTTTCCATTTGTCATGGAGGGCCTTAGTAAAGGCCACAACCTGCTCGTATTCATGTTTGTTTTCATAGGTGGGATCAATGAAAACAAGACCCCGCCTTGCCTCTGGCGGACTCAGGGCCAGCACCCCTTCATACCCATCGCGCTCATGAATATGCACATTGGGTTTATTCATATTCTTTTTTAGATGCAAAATCTCTTGAGGGTGACACTCCATGAGATAAAGCTGGTCTTGCGCGCGCAAAAGAGAGCGCGCAATCCAAGGAGATCCTGGATAACTTGCCCCCCCAAATGTCTCTTGATGCGCGCCAACAGCGCGCCAATAGGGATGATCCTTTGGCATGCCTTGTTCTGACACCAGGCGCAAGATCCCGTTTTTCGCCTCTCCCGTTTTGAGGGATTCAGGAGACGACACATCGTATTGCCCGCGCCCACTATGGGTTTCAAGATAGCTAACGGGGCGGTCCTTTTGTGTCATACTTTCCACAAGCACCGCCAAAAATGCGTGCTTGTGGATGTCTGCAAGGGACCCTGCATGATAGACATGTTGATAGGAAAACATTAGTGCCCTAAGTCCTTGTGGGAAGGTGTTTAAAAGTTTTTAACTTCTCCCACGCTTCTTCTGGGATTTCAAGAGGAAAGGTGCCTTCTTGAAAACACTCTGGTGTCACTTCACGCCAGGCGGTATAAGCCAGCATAAACCCTTCTTTTGGAAAGGTTCCTTGTAGAGCTCTTTGATGAAATTCCACGGCAAACCACCCAAGATAGTATTGAAGTGTCGTAAAATAAAGCGTATGACGTAGATCCTGCGTGACAAAAATTTCTTGAAATTCGGGAAAAACCTTTTGCAGCTCCCCTAATCGATTTTTGTCCTGCTCCCACACCGAAAGACACTCCTCCCAGGTTGTTTTTGTGTACCTTTGAGAAATCGTGTCCATACCATCGGTAAAGGCGCGCCAATTCGCCTTTTGGGTATGGGTTTGAAGGGCCGCAAGAAAACCACTGCATGCCGCAAAATTAAAGTCGTTAGGCGTCTGGGTATAGTGCTTCAAGTAAAGCTGCACAAGGGGATCATGGAGCAAAATCTCGTCTTCCATAACCACGGGAAGCGCTGGCGAGAACATCAGGGGCAGAAGACGCGACCACCCAACGGCAATGGTTAGATTTTTTCTTAAGTCAGGCTTAATTTCAACGCCACTCAAAATCTCAGCCGTTGTTTGCTCAAGGAGCGCAAGGGCGGCATACTGGCGCAAAAACTGAAGCTCTTTAAGTTCCTTGAAATAAGCAAGCAAGGCCACCACATCACGACTTTTAGAGGCAATGGCAAGGACTGAGGCCGGCGTCTCTGTATTTTCCATGAAGGCTTGAACTTGTGCGGGCGCTTGCTCTGTGAGCTCTTGCAACACACTTTTGCGCGGCGCGAAGACTTGCCCGCCGTGGCAGTTTTCAGTAACAGCTGGCGACGTATCATCGATTTTCTTGAGGAATTCCCCTGACGCGGCGAGCCCAGCTGACCGGAATTCCTCAAGGGTTTTGCGGGTCTGTTCTGCGTACGCAGGCCATGCGTCCACCTCGTCCACAAGGGCTTTTAAAAGAAGCTGATAGACGGCCTTGGTCGCCACAAACTCATGACGAAGCACGTCCTGGTCAAAAAAGTCGATTTGCCCATTTAAATAGGCTTGAAGCTCAAGACCGTTGGGCAAACGACTTACATGGGTATACATGGTATCGTAGGTCAAAACTGCGGTCGTGGTCCCCCTAGGCTTTTCCTTTTCTTGCTCATCTTCGGCCGTACCGAAAGCAGGCCCTGCCAAAAGGCTCGCGCCTAAAACCCATCCATATAATTTTTTCATTTCTGACTCCCTGTTATGATTAGTCACCTATAATGAGTAGAAAATTTTTACCTTCAAGACAAGGGTGAATAAAGGGCTTCATTTTCCATTCTTAATCAGAGATCTTTTCTTTTATTGGCATCACCAGACGGGACAGACTTACGTCCCAGGCCACATCGATGTCAAGATGCTGCCGCAGTTCAGGATTACAAACGGCCTTTCTAACAATCTGTTCCAAGCCTTTTTCATGAAGCGCAAGGGAGGCGTGCTGCCGTAAGAAAGTCCATTCATTTTTGTCTTTAAGAAAAGAGAGCATCTCTAAACAGTCCCGATTCTTAGAAAGAATGGCAAGGGAGGCAGCACTACTAAATGTCATGACTCTACATGACTGCACTTGCGGTCCTTCTTTCGCGATCAAGGCATCTAGACAGGTTTTGATGCTCAGTGCTTTTTGTGATCCGCGAGCAACCTCAAACGGTACGGGGAGCTCAGCATCCACACTACGCAGAAAGCTATTCAGTTTCTCTAAATTTTCCGGTGTAAATGCTGCCATTTCTTGTCGCAACGCTTCTGTAGACACATGAACCGCCTCTTTCTCGCTCTCTAACGCTGTGAGGAGAAATTGATAAAGGGCTTTGGTGGTCTTAAAAGCTGGCTGCAGACTTTCTTGGCCAAAAAATTCAAGCTGTGCGCTTAAATACGTCTTCAAGGAGACCCCTTGAGGAGTTTTGTTGGACCCGTCGTGAGCATCCTCGTCCTCGTACATCTGGGCAGAATATCTTGTCCGCGCGTCCCTTCCTCCTTCATCTTCGGCCGTTGCAAATAGGGGTGTGGCTAAAAAACCAAAACACACAAACCACCGCAATACATGTCTCATCCTTGTTACCCCTTCTGTTATCATCTTGTTTTTTCTCGAACACCCTAAGCGTTTTTAAAGGCTACCGCGCTTCCTTCAAGAACCCTCATTGGGAGTTGCGTCATTTTATGATAGATAAGAGAGAAATGACACACACAACGAGGTTTTTCTTTGAGTCAAAAAACCCTTTGGATTTACGGCGACCATGCGGTCATGCACGCCCTGTCCAACCCCCAACGGCGCCTTGTGCGCGCCCTCACCCTCACACCTGAGAATACGCAAAAAATTAAAGCCGCGCGCCCAAGCCTTGCGTGCCAGCAAGTGGATAAACGCGTCTTTTTAGATCTGTTTGGCCCCCAAGCCGTCCACCAAGGCATCTGCGTTGAAGCCCTTCCCTTGCCGGACGTTGCCCTTGAGACCTTTTGTGAAATGAAAAAGCCCCAGCTCCTCCTGGCCTTGGATCAGGTGACAGACCCCCATAATGTGGGCGCCATTGTGCGCTCGGCCGCGGCCTTTGGCGTCACAGCCATCATTATGCAAGACCGTCACAGCCCTGATCAACTGCCCCTTCTTGCCAAGACTGCTTCTGGCGCCCTGGAGCATGTGCAGCTGATCTGCGTGGTTAATCTTTCAAGGGCCCTTGATTACCTAAAAGAACAAGGCTACTGGATTGCGGGCCTTGACGAGCGCGGTGATCCCCTTGGAAAAAAAACACCTCCCTTCCCCTTGGTGCTTGTCCTTGGTGCCGAAGGCAAGGGCCTGCGACCCCTTGTGAAAAAAACCTGTGATCTTCATTTGCGCCTGCCAACGTCAGAAACTTTTTCAACCTTGAACGTGTCCAATGCAGCGGCCGTGGCCCTTTACGCCTGCCGCGCGGCCCTCCCCCAAGAAAGCGCGTAACCATGACGTCTTTACTTTTAAAAGGATCACTTTTTTTGGTAAGCGCCACTCTTTTATTGTGGGGCGGATCTCACACGCCTTACTTTGGGCCCTACGGCCTTGGATTTTTATCGGTGCTGGCGGCGGGTGCGTATCTTTTAGGATCGGTTCCTTATGGCCTCATCTTAACAAAGCTTTTTGGCGGCGAGGATCTACGCACTGTGGGTTCTGGCAACATTGGGGCGACCAACGTCCTGCGCACGGGTCGCAAAGCGCTTGCGTTTTTCACGCTTCTTCTTGACGCCTTAAAGGCCGCCCTTGCCATTTACGCTGCAAAGCAGCTGACACCCCTCTCCCTGGACCCCTATCCCGTTATGCTGGTGGCCGCAACTTTTGCAATCTTAGGCCATCTTTTTCCCGTCTGGCTTTCTTTTAAAGGGGGTAAAGGGATTGCCAGCTGCGCGGGATCCCTCTTTATGCTGTCGTGGCCCGTGGGGCTGATCACCCTTGGCACCTGGGTCCTTGTTTTTGCCGTGACTAAAATTTCGTCCTTGGCGGCCTTTATCGCGATCTTAAGTGTGCCTGTCTCGTGCTACCTACTGGGCACGCGCGTCAGCCTTGTGATATGGTTTTCTTTGATCGCCCTTCTCGTGCTTGCGAAGCACAAGGATAATCTAAAGCGCCTGACACAAGGCAAAGAGGCAAAAATTGACCTATCTGGTTCGAGAAAGCAACCCTGACCCAGCAGCGCAAGCCCCCTCCCTAACGCCTGAAAAAGCGTCCATTCTGCTCCTAATTCGCACCGAACATGTGGGGCCTGCCACCTTTTTTGAATTAATCCGGCGATACGGCTCGGCCGAAAAAGCCCTTCGCGCCGTCGCGGGGCACGCACAGCAAGGCGGGCTAAAGCGCCCTCTTGCTCTTGCAAGCGACGCCAGCGTCAGGGACGAATACCAAAAGACTCTTAAGGCGGGCGCTGGCTTTCTTTTCTTTGATGATCCTCTTTACCCACGTCTTCTGCGCGCCATTCATGATCCCCCACCCGTTTTAATTTACCAAGGAAACGTGGCCCTTGCAAAGCGCCCCTGCCTTGGTATTGTCGGCGCCAGGAACGCTTCTTTGAACGCCAAAAAGTTTGCAAAAATTCTGGGCGCAGAGCTCAGCGCTGAAGGGTACACGATTGTCTCAGGACTTGCCCGCGGCATTGACACAGCCGCCCATGAAGGCGCCCTTGAGCGGGCCACCATTGCTTGTGTTGCGGGCGGTATCGATAAAATTTACCCTCCTGAGAATAAAGATTTACATGGGGCCATCGCCAAAAAAGGGCTTATCCTGACGGAATCTCCCCTGGGCACCGAGCCACAAGGCGGCCTTTTTCCCAGGCGCAACCGCCTTATTTCAGGCCTTTCAAGCGGCGTCATTGTGGTGGAGGCAGCCCTTCGCTCGGGCTCGCTCATTACCGCAAAGTTTGCCCTGGATCAGGGACGAGAGGTGTTTGCAGTGCCGGGCTTTCCTCTCGATCCGCGGGCAGGCGGGACCAACCAGCTGATCCAGCGCGGGGCCCATTTGCTGCAGCGTGCGGGCGACGTTGCCGACGTGCTTGGCAGCGTTCCTTTTCAACTTCCTTTACCTAACACCCCTCAGGGCCCTCAAGGCGTTGAAGAAAGCACCTCTCTTTCCCCGGATGACCGGGTCCTTATGCAAGAGAAAATCTTGTCATTTTTAAGCGCCACGCCGATTTGTATTGACGAATTAAGACGAGAGTGTCACATCTCAAGTTCGAGCTTTAGCTTGCTGCTGCTTGAATTGGAATTAGCAGGTCGTTTGATCCGCGTGCCGGGAAACCAAGTGTGTTTACGCCTAGAAGACGCCCTCTAACGACCTATGAGAAAAAGAAACGGTAGGACCCGTCCATGAAAGTTGTTGTTGTTGAATCGCCCTCTAAGGCTAAAACCATAAATAAGTACTTAGGGGATGAGTATAAAGTCTTGGCAAGCTTTGGCCACGTGCGCGACCTGCCTTCAAAGGAAGGCTCTGTGCTGCCAAACGAGCACTTTGCCATGACCTGGGAAATCTCAAAGGATTCAACGCGCCACATCAAAGACATTGCCCAAGCGCTAAAAGGGGCAGACGCCTTGTACCTCGCAACCGACCCTGACCGCGAGGGAGAAGCCATTTCTTGGCACATTAGGGAAGTACTCGAAGAACAAAAAGCCCTGAAAGGCATTCCCGTTCAACGCATCGTCTTCAACGAAATTACCCAGCGCGCCATTAAAGAGGCCATTCAAAAGCCCCGTGATCTTGACCAGAACCTTATTGATGCATACCTCGCAAGGCGCGCCCTTGATTACCTTGTGGGCTTTACCCTTTCGCCCGTTTTATGGCGGCGCCTTCCCGGCAGCAAGTCCGCAGGGCGCGTCCAGTCGGTAGCCCTTCGCCTTGTCTCCGACCGCGAAGCCGAAATCGAGGCCTTTAGAACCCAGGAGTACTGGAGCATCACAGGCACCTTTGAGACGGGCGAGCGCAAAAAAGTGCCCGCACGCCTGATCCATGTGGACGGCAAGAAACTGGACAAGTTTGATATCAGCAAGGCTGATGACGCCCACCGCATCCGGGACGAGGCCGCCGGCGAGACCTATCACGTCGACAGTGTTGAGAAAAAACAAGTCAAGCGCCACCCAGCTGCGCCCTTTATTACCTCGACTTTGCAGCAAGAGGCGTCTCGTAAGCTGCGTTTTGGCGCGAAAAAAACCATGCAGATTGCCCAGCGCCTTTATGAGGGTATTGCCCTTGGCGGGGAAACGGTGGGTCTGATTACCTATATGCGTACGGACAGCGTGCACGTTGCCGGCGAAGCCCTCCAAGGCGTCAGGGCGTTCATCGAGAAAAATTATGATGAGCGGTATTTGCCCAAAGCCCCGCGCGCCTACAAAACAAAATCTAAAAATGCCCAAGAAGCCCACGAAGCGATTCGCCCCACCGACGTGCGCCGCACGCCCCAGTCCCTATCTTCTTATTTGGACAAGGATCAGCTGGCTCTTTACGAACTGGTTTGGAAGCGGTTTGTTGCCTCTCAAATGGAAAGCGCTCTTTTGGATCAGGTCAGTGTGGATATTGCCTCAAAAACCAAAAAGTTCCTCTTCCGCGCGACGGGCTCAACCTTGGCCTTTGACGGCTTTTTGACCCTTTATGCCGAAGGGCGCGATGACGAGGATGACGGCGAGGACGGCGATAGGTTGCTGCCTCCTCTCTCTCCACTAGACGCGCTGCGCGTCCTAGAAATGCTGGCAAACCAACATTTTACACAGCCCCCTGCCCGGTATTCCGAGGCAAGCCTTGTGAAAAAACTTGAAGAGCTTGGGATCGGCAGACCGTCGACCTATGCCTCGATCCTGTCGACCTTACTTGATCGTCACTATGTGCGCCTTGAGAAAAAATACTTAGTGCCTGAATCATTGGGTCGGCTTCTGACGGCCTTTTTGACCGAGTACTTCAGAACCTATGTTGAATATGACTTTACAGCCGATCTTGAAGAAAAACTTGATGATATTGCAGAACACACAAGGCCTTGGATGGGCGTGCTTGAGGACTTTTGGAAGGACTTTGACGCCGCCATTGAAGAAGCCAAAAAACTGCGCATCACAGATGTTCTCGAGATGCTTGAAAAGGTACTAGCTCCCTACATCTTCCCCGAGCGCGCCGACGGAAGCGACCCCCGGTCTTGCCCGTCTTGTAAAGACGGCCATCTGTCTTTACGTCTTGGGAAATTTGGGGGTTTTGTGGGATGCTCTAATTATCCGACTTGCTCGTACAGCTCGCCGCTAATGGGCGGAGGTGCGGACGGTGAGGACGGGGAAAGCTCCCCCCAAGACGCCGCCTTTGAGACAAAAGTCCTTGGCGTTGATCCCAAAGATAATCTGACGGTCACCCTACGCAAGGGGCCATACGGTTTTTATTATCAGTGGGGCGAGGCCGAAGGAAAAACCAAGCCAAAGCGCATGTCCCTGCCTAAAGGGGTCACACCCGATCAAGCAAGCCTTGAAGGCGCTTTGTCTTTGGGCGCGCTTCCGCGCACCATTGGCCCTGATCCCGCCTCAGGCGAGATGATTACGGCCGCCATTGGACGCTTTGGGCCCTATGTGAAGCGAGGATCCACCTTTGCGTCTCTTACCAAAGAAGATGACGTCTTTGCGGTTACCCTCGAGCGTGCCCTTGAGCTTTTTGTGATCTCGGCCGAAAAAAAGCGTTTGA
>JAJTHL010000035.1 GCA_021298595.1 Alphaproteobacteria bacterium
AACAAAACGTCGCTAAACGCGCTGGCCAGGCGGTCGGCAATGGGATCGATGGGGCACTTTTGTTTGTTGGTGGGGCGGGCGCCATTCGAAAAGGGGGCAAGGCGTTTCTTGGGGTTTTTTGCCCATCGCCGCGAAAATTTTGACGCCCTAACTGAGATCCGCACTATGCCTTGCTTTTCTTATAAAAATTGATTTCTATGAGGAAAGATAGTCCCTATCTAATCCTATGTAGAAGAAAAAGTATATTTGGATTAATGTAAGTAGGATTAATAATGCATAAAAGCGGTAATTGGTATTTTGCACAGTTTCTCTTTTAAAACAAGAATCATTCTTAAATAATACAAGTACTGTCTCATAACTGAAAGATCCCCTTCTTTTTAGAAGGGGATGATGTTGGGGTTAGTACTTTCCTTTTGCGCCTGGTTCTCTGCCCTCATGGTTAATAGAGTGTTGATGCTCTTCTTTACCTGTTTGTTCAGAGGTCTTTTTATCGTCGGATACCTGCTTTTCTTTTTGGGAATCTTGGGAATTATCAGCATGTGCATATAGCGGTGATAGAGATAACGCGAGTCCAAAAGTAATTGCTTTGAGGGTGAGATTCATTTTAAGCTCCATTGAAAGATATTTTATAATAATACACTTTTATTTTATCTAAGCATTATTAAATTTGTATTAAGACTCTTGCCTTGAAGTGTTAGGGAGTATGTTTCTTGAAGACAGCGTCCCCCTTGATCAATCCTCTAACGCTCTAGTAGGGCCCAAACTTTCGCAAACGCCAACGCCGAGGTTTGCTCAAAGGGGAACAAATTCACCAGCTTGCTCGGCATGTGGCTTATGGAAAAAGTGGTAAAATAAATGCACGTGATTTCTATGAGCAGAAAAATACTTGCAGTTGTTTAACGCTTATTATGCCCTGTATTATTTATTGGCAAGCCAAAGAAATTAAGAGGGTCATTGAGGAAAAAGAGCATGAACTCGATCCATTATGTTTAGAAATGATTCCTCATATAAGTCCAGTTGGTTGAGACAACATAGTTCTTTACGGTGAATATGTGTTGAACAAGGGTCTTGTGCGGTAGGTCGAATTATCCCTTAGCGTACATTTTGGAATGAAAATGGCCAAAACACTTTATTGTTAAAATCCTCTCTTCCATCTTTGCCAGATCAAATAAACAGCAGGAACCACAAACATAGAAAAGAGCGGAGCCGTAATCATACCGCCAAGCATAGGGGCGGCAATTCTTTTCATGACGTCAGACCCCGTGCCATAGCCAATCATGATGGGGAACAATCCTGCAAGAATAATAGCAACGGTCATGGATTTTGGCCGCACGCGCATCACGGCACCTTCAATGATGGCGTGTTTTAAGTCTTTATCTGACTTTAGCTTTCCTTGCTCTTCATAGTGCTTAATTGCCATATTAAGGTAAATAAGGAGTACCACACCAAATTCAGCGGCTATACCTGAGAGGGCAATGAACCCAACGTCAACTGCCACAGATAAGTGATACCCAAGCAAATAAACGAACCAAAATCCTCCAATAACGGCGAAAGGCAGAGTGATCATGATCAGCAGCGGCTCAACCCACCGACGGAAAATCGCATAGAGGAGAAAGAGAATGCTCAAAAGAGTCAGTGGCACAATCATCAGCATACGCTGGTTGGCCCGTTGCATGGATTCATATTGCCCAGCCCAGGTTAAAGAATAACCAGTCGGCAACTTTAAATGAGTGTGAAGAAAACCTTGCGCCTCCCGAATATAAGAACCAATGTCCTGGTTTTGAACATCAATATAAACCCACCCGCTAGGGCGGGCATTTTCAAGGCGCAACATGGTTGGGCCATCAACAAGTCGGATGTTAGTAACAGCCTCCAATGGGATAAGTGCTTTGGTGGGTGTTAATATAGGGAACTGCCGAATTTTCTCGATAGAATCTCGCCAATCTAAAGGGTAGCGAAGATTAATCGGATACCGTTCCACACCTTCAACACTTTCTGTTATGGTTTCACCCCCAATTGCGACGTTAATCACATCTTGGATGTCGCTAACATTTAACCCATAGCGTGCGGCTTGTGCCCGCTTTATAGAAATATCAATATAACGCCCCCCTTGAAGGCGCTCAGCATAAACCGAGCTTGTACTAGGCAACGTCCGCAAAAGGCTTTCTATCTCCTGACTGATAGAATTAATAGTTTTTAGTTCTTGACCTGTGATTTTAAGTCCCAATGCTCCTTTTATACCTGTGGAGAGCATTTCAATGCGATTACGGATGGGTTGTACCCACAAGTTTACCAATCCTGGAACTTTTACCTTCTCATCTAGCTCAGCAATCAACTTGTCCAGTGTCATGCCCGATCGCCATTCAGAGGGGTCTTTCAGTTGTATGGTTGTTTCGAGCATTTCAAGAGGGGCTGGGTCGGTTGAAGTTTCGGCTCGTCCCATTTTTCCAAAAACGCTCTTAACCTCGGGAACTTTGGCAATCATTTTATCGGTTTGTTGCAACAATTGGCTTGCTTTCCCAATGGAAATGCTGGGGAATGTGCTCGGCATATACAATAGATCACCTTCTTGTAAAGGAGGCATAAACTCAGAACCAATTTTGACAAGGGGGTAAAATGTCATGCATAAGAGAATAAGCGCTGTTACCAATGTTGTTTTTGGGAATTCAAGCACAGGCTGGATAGCTTTGTGATAGAAGCTTATGAGATAGCGATTGAGTGGGTTCTTTTCTTCAGAAGGAAGGTCTCCTTTAATCAGAAAAACAATTAAGGCGGGAACAAGTGTGATGGATAATCCCGCTGCTGCTGCCATGGCATAGGTTTTGGTAAAGGCCAAAGGAGAAAACAAAAGACCTTCTTGTCCTTGAAGCGCAAAAATAGGCAAAAAGCTAATGGTAATAATAAGCAAGCTAAAGAAAAGAGGGGACCCCACTTGAATTGCTGCTTCACGGACAATGTTTAAATGATTAGCTGATGTTAGTTTCTTTTTGGGGTTTTTATGGTGCCAGGACTCAAGATGTTTATGGATATTCTCAACCATGACAATAGCCACATCAACCATGGCACCAATCGCAATAGCAATGCCACCTAATGACATAATATTGGCGGTAATCCCTTGGTAATACATCACAATAAAAGCCGTTAGAATGCCTAAAGGAAGGGTGAGGATCACCACAAAGGCAGAGCGTAAATGAAGTAAGAAAGCTAGACATACCAGGGCTACAATTAAACATTCTTCAAAGAGCTTTTGGAATAGATTTTTGATAGATCGCTCTATGACGCCCGAACGGTCATAGGTGGTAATAATCTCAACACCCTCCGGCAGACCCTTCTTTAAATCATTTAGCTTATTTTTGACGGCTTGGATCGTCTCAAGTGCATTCTTGCCAGAGCGCATGACAATAATGCCGCCTACCACCTCACCTTGTCCATTCAATTCCGCAATCCCTCTTCTTTGTTGAGGGCCGAGTTGAACCGTGGCGATATCTTTCAGAAGAACGGGAGTGCCATTTTTACTAAGACCCACAGGGACTTGCTCAACATCTGCCAAGGAACGTATGAATCCATCTGTACGTAAAATATATTCTGATTCCGCCAATTCAAGAACAGACCCTCCGCCCGTCATATTGGCTCCTTTAACCTTCTCCACGAGCTCATTAATGGATAAGCCTAAAGCCCGAATAGTATAGGGATTGAGAATAATTTGATATTCTTTCACCATGCCGCCAATGGTTGCTACTTCAGCAACACCAGGAATTGTGCGAAGTTCAAACTTTAAAAACCAATCTTGAAGGCTTCGGAGTTGCGAGATATCTTTTTTCCCTGAGCGATCGACAAGAGCATATTGGCCTAGTTTGCGGCTGGGGGCAGGAATTAGGGTTTTACATTTTTTTTAGGAAATGCGGCAAGCTCCTTTCTCACACTAATGACTGTTTTGTTGGAACACCTGATAGTGTCGACGATTTCACTAATACTACAACCATCGTT
>JAJTHL010000005.1 GCA_021298595.1 Alphaproteobacteria bacterium
AGCTGCGGAAGCAGCCCCAAGGAGAGCGCCGACACACCAAGGCCAAGTCCCCAGCCGACCATCACCCAAATGGGCCAGAAGTACCCTCCGCCCGACACGGCCCACACCAGCACAAGGCCCGCATTCACAAGGCCGTAAATAATAAGACTTTGGTAGAATTCTCGTAGCGCCCGCACCCGTTTACGAAGTTCTTGCTCGTTCATCTGTGTTTCCCCGTCATGTTCTTTTGACACCGCACATTCTAGCACCCCAGGGCAACAGTGCAAGCCTTGATATTCGACATAAAAAAAGAGGGGCTGCGTGACCCCTCTTTTAACGGCTATGGTTCATGTCTTAGCTTATGGATGACGCAGAAATATCCTCATGGAGCCCCGTTACCCGTCCCACGGGCACCGCAGGTCCCTCAACTGTGAGGGCGGCGGCAGAGGTCAGGAAGCTGTCCTCATCCGTTGATCCTGGAACAAAAGAGGACTTCACAAACGGCCCACTTGGGTTTTGCTCTGACTCAGCCTCTTGCATCGCTTTTTCAACCTTCGCGACCATCTCCATGGCCTTGGGATCTGCCGCAAAAGCCTCTTTGACTTTGCGAAGATCAGCTTGGATGGGCGTGCGCTTCTCATTCAAGTACGCTTTTGACGCTATACCCCCTTGCACTCGCCCTAACAAATCGTTCAGCCTTTTAAAGGCACTTTCAGGGGAGTCCTTAGGACTGACGGTCCTGGTCGGCGCGGAACTTGAGGACGACGCGCTTCCAGCAGGCTTAGCCGTAGAAGGTGTCTTTTTCAAAAACCCAAAACCTGAAGGAGGCAGGGACTTTGACATGTCCTCACTTGGCGCCCTAAGTTGGGTTTGATATTTGCTAAACTCTTGATAGTCTGCGTCGCCAGGCTTCAAAACATCCCGCAAAAGTGTTGCAATCCTTCCCTCCACCTCTCTTTTTGTTTTTGCATCAAGGGTATCTAATAAGGGCATTTTCTCTCTGACAAATTTCATCTTATCTTGAGGGGATTCAGTTTTTCTCGCCGTCAACGCCCCCAATGATACGCCGTATCCCATCCCTCCCTTAGGTGGTGGGCCGGCCTTTGGCGGTACAGCATTTGGATTTGGCGTATCGCTTTTCCCACCAACATCCTTACTGTCTTCAGAAGTTTCTGTCTCACCAGACGTCTCGGACGGAACCACCTCAGGCCCCGCAGCCTCAAAAGGATCTTTGATCGCAGGACCAGGCGGGTTATTGGCTCGTCGCGTAGGTATTCTTTTTCCAACAGGTTTGGGGCGCTCTTTTGTCATAAACGTCAAAGGTTTCTTTGCATCGTTACTTGGGGCAGCGCCCTCGGGTCCTTCTGGGGAGGCGCCGGGTTCAAGATCACCGGGCAAAGACGGCGATGCACTTGTGGTTTCCGGCAGTGGTTCTTGGCCTGGCGTTTGCGTGGGCCCTTGGGTGGAGGGGGCCTCCTTATCACCTTGCCCTGCCTCCGACGGCGCGGGAAGCGTCAAAGGGCCAGGCTCTGGCGTGACTTGTTTGGTCTCTTGACCTTCCGTCAACGGGGCTGAACTTGATTGGAGGCCAGGGGCGGCAACAGGGTTGGTTGTTTTGTTAGGGGGGGTGTCCACCTCGCTGGAAGAGCCGCCCCTCGTCGGCACAGAGGGGCTTTCTACTTCTTTGTATGACCTGCCCTCGCTTCGGCCATATTTTAAGAAGTGATATTTTGCAAAGGTAAGGGGGTCGGCGATATTTTTGTTTGCTTCTACTTCAATATCGGGGTGGAGCTTGAGATAGAGTGCGGGGTCAAAATCTGTTGGAAGGCGACTGAGCTCTTCTTTTGTTAAATAAGGCCTACCTTCATCTTTTCCGTGCCGCGAAAAATGATCTTTTGCAAACTTTTTTTCTTTGAGTTTATATTCTTGTGCAGCCTGTTGCACGTCGGTATTAAGGCCTAGATAGCTTTTGGCATCCAGACGATTGGGGGACTTTTGTGGCGCCTCCGAGGAAGAGGGCCCTGACGGTGCGCCGTCATCAGTGGCCATGGCCGCCGCACTTAGGGAAAGAGCACTTGCAAAAACCAATAAGAACCCAAGGGAAAAATTTTTTTTCATCGTCATCTCGCCTAACAAAAACTCTTAACAGTATAGCGTCACGCGTCTTGTCATGGCAAGTTTTTCATCCAACACACCACTTTCCCTTCCCTTGTTATTTTGGTTGTATAATCAAATCAAACGGATAAAGTGTTGCCATATTCGGCGGCCTTGTCCAAGGGCGCAGGGTCCTATCCCTGTCCTTCTTCGCTTGTCATGACCTGCCGCCCAGGAACAGAAGCGCCTCTTAAAATGAGAGGCTCTTTGTGGGCGAGGCCCTCGGCCATTCCAACTTTTAGATAATGATACTTGGCATAGGTCTCAAGGTCGCTTCCTCGTTTTGCCGCACCCACCTTTACGTCCGCGTGGGTGTTGAGATAGGTCTGGGGGTTAAAGTCTGCGGGCAGGCGCGCCAGATCTTTTTGGGTTAAATAGGGCCGACCTTCGGCTCGACCATGGGTCACAAAATGAAGTTTGGCAAATTTCTCGGGATCAAAATGTCTTGTTTTAACCTCCGCTTCGATATCTGGATTGAGCTTAAGATAGCTTTCCACGTCCACATTCTCGGTATTCACAGGAAGGGCGGCCCCTGACGCCTCTGGCACGGACGCCTGTGCGTCCATACAACAACAAAGTCCCCACATAACCCCCATCAAAACGCTTATCTTTCCCATAATGTCTCTCCTGTTATCTTTTTTACGCCGCCGGTGTGATCATCTCCTCAACCCGCACCCACCGATCAAACTCCTCGGCCGTCAAATACCCCAGCTTCACGCCGGCGTCTTTCAAGGTTGTGCGCTCTTGAAAAGCGGTCTTGGCGATTTTTGCGGCCTTATCGTATCCAATATGGGGATTAAGCGCTGTCACCAGCATAAGGGACTCTCCCACAAGGGCCTGAAGACGCGCGGCGTCCGCTTCGATGCCGTCCACACAGTGCTCGGCAAAGCTCTGTGCGCCGTCGGCCAGAAGCCTGACCGACTGTAAAAAGGCGTTAATGATAACAGGCTTAAAGACGTTAAGTTCCAAGTGGCCGCTTGCCCCTGCCACCGTGATGGTTGTGTGGTTGCCCATGACTTGAGCCGCCACCATGGTCAAGGCCTCACACTGGGTGGGGTTTACCTTGCCTGGCATAATTGATGAACCCGGCTCGTTGGCAGGGAGGACGATTTCGCCAAAACCACACCGAGGACCAGATCCCAACAGCCTAATATCATTGGCGATTTTCATGAACGCAGTTGCCAAGGTGCAAAGGGCGCCCGACATCCCCACCAGGGCGTCGTGGCTGGCAAGGGCTTCAAACTTGTTGCTGGCCGTCACAAAGGGAAGTCCTGTAAACGCTGCAACTTCTGCTGCAAAGGCTGTGTCAAACCCAATTTTGGCGTTGATTCCTGTCCCTACGGCCGTTCCGCCCTGGGCAAGCTCATAAAGATCAGGCAATGCGCGCTCGATCCGGCGAAGGGCGTTTGCCACCTGGGCGCGGTATCCGCTAAACTCTTGACCAAGGGTGAGAGGCGTTGCGTCCTGAAGATGGGTACGCCCAACCTTGATGAGATCTTGAAACGCACGCTCTTTCACCGCAAGCGCTTCTACCAAACGTTGAAGCCTGGGGACCAGATAATGGGCCACTTCTTTAGCGGCCGCAATGTGCATGGCAGTGGGAAAGGAGTCGTTGGAAGATTGACTGCGGTTCACATGGTCATTGGGATGAATGGGATCCTTTGAACCCAAGGGCTTGCCCAACAGCTCAAGGGCGCGGTTGGAAATGACCTCGTTCACGTTCATGTTGGTCTGAGTCCCCGATCCCGTTTGCCACACGACCAAGGGAAAATGATCATCAAGTTTTCCCTCAATGACTTCGTCGGCCACTTTGACAATGAGATCAGCCACCTCTGGAGAAAGCTCTCCTAGTTTTTTGTTGGCAGACGCGGCCGCCCGCTTTTGAATGCCAAAGGCTCGGATCAAGGCCAAGGGCATACGCTCGCCCCCGATACGAAAATTTTCAAGAGAACGCTGGGTTTGCGCGCCCCAATACCGGTGTTGCTCGACCTCAATGGTGCCCAGAGAATCGCTTTCAAGGCGTATGTTTTTTGTCATGATCTGTGTTACCTTGCCAAAGTGAAGAATATGGATGACATTTTGCGGAGTTTCTGTGGCGCTGTCGAGTCATTTTCTGTTCATGGAAGAAGCGCTTGCCGAGGCGCGCGCGTCCGCCCGACTAGACGAGGTGCCAGTAGGATGCGTCCTTGTGCAGGGGGGGCGCGTCATCGCCAAAACTGGCAACCGTACAAGAACCCTGTGTGATCCAACGGCCCACGCAGAAATCCTGGCCCTTCGGCAGGCTGCCCAATACCTTCAAACACTATTTTTAACGGACTGCGATCTGTATGTGACCCTCGAGCCTTGCGCTATGTGCGCCCAGGCGCTGGCGTGGGCACGAATCCGTCATGTTTATTTTGGAGCCTATGACCCTAAAAGCGGAGGGCTCACCCACGGTGCCCGCGTTTTTGACCACCCCACCTGCCATCATAAACCAGGCCACACCGGCGGTCTTTTGGAAAAAGAAACAGGCCTTCTTTTACAGACTTTTTTTCAAGATAAAAGGCCCCTCTAACGGTTTTTTCTTAAGACAAACCCCTTCTTTTGCGCCGAAAACTACGTTAGGTTGGTCCTAACCTAAGTTGTGCATCGTAAGGGTAAAAGGAATGTGGCTTGCGGACGTCTTTCATGGGCAAAACGCCCCCGGCACACGGACCCTTGCTCAAGTGCCAGAAGGCCTGGAAGCGTGCCTGATCACACGCCTCTTTCACGAATCCCCGCAAACCCTTCTTGTGGTGGTGCGTCATAAAGAGCGCCTGGATGAGCTGAGCGCGCAGCTGAACGCCCTCGATCCTGATCTTCCCCTGTTGATCTTTCCGGCGTGGGATACCCTTGCCTATGACCGGGTGTCACCGCGCAAAGACCTCATGGGGACGCGTCTTGCGACCCTGAAAACTTTGCACAACGCAAAAGGGCCCTTCCTTGTGCTCACCACCTGCGGTGCCCTGTTACAGCGCGTGCCGCCCCAAAGCCTTTTTGCTAAGACGACCCTCACCCTGCAGCTTGGTGAAAACCTACCCGAGGGACGGCTTGAGCACGTCTTGGCGGCGGCCGGGTATCTGCGGGTAGAAACCGTGCGGGAGCCCGGCGAGTACGCCGTGCGCGGCAGCCTTGTGGATCTTTTTCCGGCCCACGAAGACCTCCCGCGACGCATCGACCGTTTCGGCACGGAGATCGAAACCATCAAAACCTTTGATCCCTTGACCCAGCGCAGCCAAGATACCCTTAAAAGCATAGAGATTCTGCCCGTCACAGAAGTCGTGCTGTCCCCTGACACCATCAGCCGGTTCAGGCAGCGCTACCGTGAAGCCTTTGGGGTGCCCAAGGCCCTTGATACCCTTTATAATGATATCAGTGAAGGGCGACCTCACGGGGGTATGGAGCATTGGCTTCCGTTCTTTTATGACGAGCTTCCTACTCTTTTTGATGTGGTGGGCGCGCCAAGCCGCCTCTTTTTAGGCGCGGACGTGCCCTTAAGTCTAAGGGAGCGCATTGAGGCCATCGAGGATTATTATCAGGCGCGCAAAAATACACCCCCCGGCAAAGAGCAACTTTACCACCCAGTGCCCGTGGAGAGCTTGTTTTTAAGCCTAAAGGAGATTGAGGAACACGCACGCGCCTTGGAAACCTATCAAACAAATCCATATGACGTTCCTGAAAGCGATCATAATCATGTCATCTCTCTTGGCGCCAAACCCTTTTTGTGGGCGCACTCTCCCCAAGAAACACTCCTGAAGCAACTTTCTCATATCCTTGAAAGTGCTAAAGCCCAAAGCAAGACTTTGTTTCTGGCGTGGCAAAACCAAAGAGAGCGCCTGACCTTTCAAGAAATGCTGAAATCCCTAGAGTGCCCTTATGAAGAAGCGGACACACCCCCTTTTTTCACACGCGTCGATGTAAGCGTTCCCTGCCTTGTGCCTTATCCTGTGTCCCAAAGTTTTGAAGATGACCAGATCCGTGTGGTGAGTGCTTCGCAGCTTATGGGCAAGATGCTGACCCAGCGCGCGCGCCGCAAGAAACGCTCGGATCTTTTTATTGAAGAAGCGTGCGCCCTTTCGGCAGGCGACCTTGTGGTGCACCAAGATCACGGGGTCGGACGGTATCAAGGGCTTGTGAGCATTACCGTGGGCGGCAAACCCCACGACTGTTTACAGCTCGAGTACGCTGGCCAAGACCGCCTTTTTTTACCGGTGGAAAACTTGGACCTCATTTGTCGGTATGGAGGAGAGGCCAGTGCCGCGGCCCTCGACAAGCTTGGGACAAATGCCTGGCGCCAACGCAAAGAAAAAATCAAAAAGGATCTCTTTGCCATTGCCTCACACCTGTTGGAAACTGCCGCCAAAAGGGAGCTTTTAACGTGCGAGCCTTTGGTGCCGGACGAAGCCCTTTACACAGCCTTTTGTCAGCGCTTTGACCACGCCGAAACCGATGATCAGCTGCGCACCCTTGACGAAACCCTCGAGGACTTGGCTTCTGGTCATCCCATGGACCGCCTCGTGTGCGGTGATGTGGGTTTTGGTAAAACTGAAATTGCCCTGCGCGCCGCGTGCGTGGCTGCCAGTGCCGGTAAGCAAGTCGCCCTCATTGCCCCCACCACCCTTCTTGTGCGTCAACACTTTCTCAATTTCAAAAAACGCTTTGAAGGGCTTGGGATTCGAGTGGCGCAGCTCTCTCGCTTTGTCAGTGCCACTGCCGCTAAAAAAACCAAGGAAGACATCGCAAACGGCAAAGTCCACGTGGTGATCGCAACCCACGCCCTTCTCGCGCGTTCGGTCACGTTCCAGGACCTCGGCCTTCTTATTGTGGATGAAGAACAGCACTTTGGCGTAAAGCAAAAGGAAAAACTTAAATCCCTTAACCCCCAAACGCACCTTTTAACCCTAAGCGCCACGCCCATCCCCCGCACGCTTCAGATGGCCTTGACGGGTATGCGCTCCCTCAGCCTCATTACGACCCCGCCCATGGACCGCTTGCCCGTGCGCACCTTTGTGACGCCCTTTGATCCTGTGGTGATCAAAGAAGCCATCTTGCGCGAGCGTGCGCGCGGCGGCCAAACGTTCTTTGTCTGCCCGCGCCTTAAGGATCTTGATGAAGTAAAAGATACGCTCCTTGCCCTCATTCCTGACCTACGTGTGACCTTTGCCACAGGCCAAATGGCAGCAACCGATCTGGAAAAAGCCATGACGGCCTTCTGTGACCGAGAGGTAGACGTGCTTCTTTCCACCAACATCATCGAATCGGGCTTGGATCTGCCCTTTGTGAACACGATCATCGTGTACCGCTCGGACCTTTTTGGTCTTTCCCAATTGTATCAGCTGCGAGGCCGCGTGGGGCGCGCCAAGGCGCGGGGCTATGCCTACCTGACCCTGCCTACCCACAAACCTGCGTCCGAAAGTGCCACAAAGCGCCTCGAGGTCATGCAAACCCTTGATACCCTGGGGGCAGGATTTCAGCTCGCAAGCCACGACATGGATCTGCGCGGGACGGGTAATCTTTTGGGAGAAGAGCAATCAGGCCACATCAAAGAAGTGGGTCTTGAGCTTTATCAGCAAATGCTCGAGGACGCCGTGCTTGCCGTCAAGGCCAAGGCAGGCGGCGAAGAGATTGCCGAAAAATGGTCACCTCAGATGTCCCTTGGGCTTCCCGTGATGCTGCCCCCTTCGTACATTCCTGATTTGGGTGTGCGGTTGAATTTCTACAGGCGCCTTTCCTGGGCCACGACCAAAGACGACCTCAAGGCCCTTTACGCCGAAAGCGTTGACCGGTTTGGGGCCCCTCCAGAAGACGTGACGACCCTTTTTGAAGTCATGGGCCTAAAGCAACTGTGCAAACAGGCGGGCGTGGCTAAAATCGACGTGGGTGATCGCGGTATGACCCTTGCGTTTTTCCAAAACACCTTTGCCGCCCCCACAAAGCTGATCACCTATGTCCTTGAGAAAAAAGGCGTGATTACTGTCCGTCCCGATCAAAGCCTTGTCATCAAAGCCGACATCCGCGATCCCAAGGCTAAATTAAAGCTGGCCCATAAGGTGCTGCGTGATCTTGTGGGGCTTTTACCCGCGAAGGAGGATGCATGAGCCTTGTCCTTGAAGGGGTCAGTCTTGTACGCGGGGGACGCCTTTTGTTTAAAGAGCTCTCTTGCACCCTGGCGCCCGGGACTTTGACCCTTCTTCAAGGCAAGAACGGACAAGGAAAGACGTCCCTGTTAGAAGCCCTCATGGGCCTAATCCCTTTGAAACAAGGACGCGTTACGTGGCAAGGACGCGCGCTATCCCCCGAGGATTTTCGCGCCGTCATAGGTGAGGACGGATTAAAAGGATCCGTTGATGTGAAGAGCCATTTGCATTTATGGCAAAGCGTTTACGGCGCGTCTTCGCACGGCGTTAATTTTTTAGAAGAAACGCGGGCTCTTCACGACAAACCGGTCGCGTCCCTGTCAGCGGGCCAGCGTCAACGCCTTAATTTATCGCGGCTTTTTTGTGGAAAGCACGCCCCCCTATGGTTTTTGGACGAGCCTTTAACGCATCTTGACGCGCGCACCAAAGCGTTATTCTTAGATGCTTGCGCCGACCATCAAGCCCAAGGGGGCGTTGTTATCATGGCAACTCACGAGACGCCGTCCCAGATCTTTGAGGCGCCCGTCATCACCCTTATGCCGGCCCAAACCCTTTGCCCAACAACCTTACGTCAGGAGCTTCAAGATGTGGCGCTTTTTGCTTAAGGACGTCCGGGGAGAACGCGCCCATTTTCTGACAACCCTTGGTTTTTTTGTGACGTCCCTTGCCGTTTGGTCCTACGTAGCACCTACGGCCTCAGACAGCGCCCCCTTGTTTTTTTGGATTCTTTTGGTGTTTTGTCTTCATTATCTTGTGCAAATGACCTTGCTTCATGACAGCACTGGCGGCTTTATCAAGAACCTCATGATTAGTCCCTTTTATCTGGGGCACTATATTGTCTTGCGTTTTGCGTCGCTGGCCGTCGTGGGAATCGCGCTTTTAGGAAGCGGTCTATTATGTTTTGCGCTTTTCTTTAATAAAGAGATTTTCCTTGATCCAGTCGTCTTGATGACTTCGTTTGTGTGCCACCTAAGCCTCTTATTTTTCGTCAGTTTCCTCACTCTCTTTTCCAAGGGCTCTTTTCTTCTTGGCACCTTTCTTGGCTATCCATTGATGCTGCCGATCTTCCTTCTGACATTTCTCGCGCAAACTGATAGACTGGCATCAATACTTTTAACAGGGAGCGCGCTGGCATTAATGCCCGCAAGTGTGGGGGGGGCCATGATTGTTCTTCACATTCATCGAACCTCAACCTAAAGGATGATCCTTTGACAACGAAAAAAACAGTTTCTTTAAAAGACATGCTTGGAAAAATCCGCGGATATTTTTTCTCCGGCGTTCTTGTCACAGCCCCCCTTGTCCTAACAGCCTACGTGATTTGGTCGGTGATTCTTGCCCTTGATACCTTTATCACCGATCTTTTTCCCACAAAAATCCTAAGCATCCCTGGCCTTCGCTCTCATATGCCGGGCATCGGTCTTGTCCTTGCTCTTGTGGGATTGACGGTCATTGGTTGGCTTGCAAAAGGATATATGGGGCGCTGGATTCTTGGTACAAGTGAGAAAGTGCTTCACAAAATGCCCGTCATTCGAAGCCTTTATAAAACGATCAAGCAGATTTTTGAGGCGATTTTCAAAAATGATAAAAACTCGTTTAGGCAGGTTGTCCTTGCGGAATATCCAAGGGAAGGCACCTTTGCCCTTGGATTTCTTACGGGCCCAGCACCTAAGATTGTTGAAGAGCACACAAGCCGAGATCTTTTAGGGATTTTTATCCCCACGACCCCTAACCCCACATCGGGTTTTTTGCTTTTTATGCCTCAAGAAAAAGTTCGCCCCCTTCCCTTAAGCGTGGAAGAGGGCATTAAACTTGTGGTGTCGGTCGGGCTTGTGTCACCAGAAGCGCCGCCACATCCTACGCCGCCCGGGATTCAGCCTCTATGCTAAGGCCTTCTTTTTTAGCGATATCCCTAAAGAAATCACGAAAGGCTTGGATCCGCCTGGAGGTCTGAATGGACTGGCTATACACTAAAAAGCCTTTCATCCGGGGTCCTTGAATATGGGGTAACACCTCTTTGACGTCGCCGTTTCTTAGCAAAGGATTTTCCTTGGCAAGGGATACAATCCCAAGGTTTTCTTCTACGGCTAAATAAAGGTTATTCACACGAAGGCAAGGCGTGCGCATCTCGCCCGGCTTGCACCCAACGGTCAAATGCCAGTTAATGTGATCCATGTGGCGATCATGCTCGCTGTAAGCCACAAGCCTATGTTGATCAAGGTCTTCCACGCTTTGGGGTTCACCGTATTGCTCGAGATATTCTTTGCCCGCAAAAAGGCCCAAATTAAGCTGGGCAATTTTTTCACTGATTAAATGGGGATGCTCGGGTGCGTAAGGTAAAAGCGCCACATCATTTTCTCGCAGTAAAAGCTCTGGAAAACGATCGTCATTAATAATGCTGATGGTGACTTTTGGATGTTTTTTCATGAACGCACCAATATGGCGCGCCAAGACCGACGATGTCCAACTCATGGGGGTGATCACGCGGATGGGGCCTTGAAGTTCTTGGCCTGACTCTTGCAAAGCCACTTGAACGCGCTCGGACTCGGCCATAATACACTCGGCCGCCTTGAACAAGATTTCCCCTTGTTCCGTGAGCACAAGACGCCTTGGGGAGCGGTGAAAAAGTTTCACCTTGTGGCGATATTCTAAATCACTGATATGGCGGCTGATTACTGAAGGTGTCAAATTAAGATCGCAATTTGTAAAGCTTTCGCCCTTCGCCGCATAATAAAAGATTTTCAGTTTATTAAGATCCATAGAAATTCCTATAATGTTAGGTACTCTACAGCATATAAGATCTGTCACAAAATTTGTCACGTGCTTTTAATGAATTTTTTTATTTCCTTTTAGGAAAATCACGACCAAGGATTTTTTAACAAGAAAAAAGGGCCGTTGGAGGCCCCTTTTTGGACTAATCAAAGGTATTGGTTCTAGGAAAGCCCACGGGCGGCATGCGCCCACTTTGGCCGCGCCGACCAAGCCATGCCCTGATATCTTGCTCGAGGCGGGTGCGTTCGCCGCTTTTCCATGAAAGGCCGTCTTCAAGACGCAGGCTTTTAATATCCCCAAGACGTCCCTCGCGGTAACGCTGCAAAAGTACACCTTTACCCCGGCTCATTTGCGGAATTTCATCGACCTTAAAGATCAAAAGCTTGCGGTTTTGACCGATCATAGCAATCCCGTCTCCTTCGATCCATACGCACTTTTGGGCTTTGACTTTGCCTTGCACGTTCAAAATCTGTTTGCCGCCCTTGGTGTGGGCCATGACGTCCTTAAGGGCAACAACAAAGCCGCGTCCATCGCTTGAGGCGACCAAAAGCTTTTTGTCCTCTTTCAGCATCTCTTGGGTCACGATGAAAAGATCAAGGACCTCATCCTTTGGATCCATATCCAGCATCAACCGAAGGGGCTCTCCTTGGCCGCGCCCACCGGGAAGCTTGTCGATGCCAAGGGTATAAAACCGTCCGTTGGTGGCAAAAAGGACAAGCTTATCCACGTTTTCAGCTTTAATCACAAAGCGGCCCTTATCGCCCTCTTTATATTTCAGGTCTGCTTCTTGGGGGTTGTGTCCCTTCAGGGTACGAATCCAGCCGTTTTGCGAGCACACCACCGTCACGGCCTCACGCTCGACAAAGGCCTCGAGGGGAAGCACGTCTACCTCTGGCTTATCCTCAAAACTCGTGCGACGCTTTCCAAAAGGCTGGGACACCCCAAAGCGCTTTTGCACTTCTTTGATTTCTGTCCCCACCCGTTTCCATTGAAGCGCTGTGTCCTTTAAGAAGATTTCAAGATCACTCTTTTCCTGGGACAGGCCGTCATGCTCCTTGCGGATTTCAATTTCTTCCAGCTTTCGAAGGGCACGAAGACGCATATTCAAAATGGACTCAACCTGAAGGTCCGTCAGGTCCCACTTGGCTTGCATAACGCCCTTGGGATCATCTTCCTCGCGAATAATGCGAATAACTTCATCCAGATTGAGATACGCAATAAGGTACCCTTCTAAGATTTCAAGGCGTTTGATGACCTGGGCAAGACGGTGGTCCGCGCGCCGGCATACAACCTCTTGCCGGTGATTTAAAAACGCCTGCAAGACCTCTTTCAAGGACATGACGCGTGGGACACGTCCTTGATCTAGTAAGTTCATATTCAAGTGAAAGCGGGTCTCAAGATCACACACGCGAAAGACCGATTCCATCAGTATCTGGGGATCCACGGTGCGCGCACGCGGCACCAGGATCAGGCGCACGTCCGTGGTGGACTCGTCCCGAATGTCCGAAAGAAGCGGCAGCTTTTTCTTGCCCCACAAATCAGCCAGTTTTTCCATCAAGCGCGCTTTGGGCACTTGGTAGGGGATTTCAGTCACGACAATCTGATAGCCGCCCCCTTTAAGTTCTTCTTTTTCCCATCTTGCGCGCACGCGGATGCTGCCACGCCCCGTTTCATAGGCGGCAAGGATATCCTCGGGTCTTTCAACAATAATACCGCCCGTGGGAAAGTCAGGCCCTGGCATCAAGGAAAGCAAATCGCCGACCGATGCGTCCGCCTTTTTAAGAAGCAGCAAAAGCGCGTCACAGATCTCACCCACATTGTGGGGTGGGACGTTGGTTGCCATACCGACCGCAATACCGGTCGCACCGTTCGCGAGCAAATTGGGAAAGCTTGAGGGAAGAACAAGCGGCTCTTTAGTTTCGCCGTTATAGGTTTCTTGGAAATCAACGGCCTCTTCATCAATCCCTTCCAAAAGGGCGCTTGCACAGCCTGACAACCGGGCCTCGGTATACCGCATGGCGGCCGCGTTATCGCCGTCAAGGCTTCCAAAGTTTCCTTGACCATCCACAAGAGGATAGCGCGACGCAAAATCCTGGGCCATGCGCACCATGGCCTCGTAAATGGGATCGTTACCATGGGGGTGGTACTTCATCATGACGTACCCGACGGCGCTGGCTGACTTACGGTAGGATTTTTCGTGGGTGTTGCCCGATTCCTTCATGGCATAAAGAATGCGGCGCTGCACTGGCTTAAGGCCATCGCGCACATCGGGAAGCGAACGCGCCATAATGGTCGACAGGGCGTAACTCAGGTAGCGTTCGCCCAGGGCCTCGTTCAAGGGGGTGTCATGGATCTGTCCAGAAGATGTGCTCATACTTGTTCTCTTTTTACCTATGACGTTGACGAAGGTCTTCTTTTAGGCGCGCGCGAGCGGCCGGCAGACCATACCCTCCATGGGGCAGAATATAGCGCTCTATGAAATACTCTGTCAAATCAAGGCCGCCTAAAAGATCTTTGGGGCAAGGCGCGCGGTCTTCTTGCAAAAAAGAGGGGAACATCAAAAGCTTATCGTGATAAAGGGCGCCTTCTGCTTGGCACACGGCCTTGCCGGATCGGGGCGAGACATAAAAAAGATTTTCTCTAGCGCCCGTCACGGCACAAGAAGACAGGTGCAGCCTAAATCCAGCCGCCGCTAAAAGGGCGCACTCAAAGTCAAAATATCCCCGCCCCCAAGCGTCTTCACCCAAGGCTTTTACAAGGGCTAAAAGAGAGGCGTAAACAGACCCGTGGGGTTCGCGTTCGGGCAGCATCACCTCACAAAGGGCTGTGGCGCTTAAGAGTGCTGACAAACAAAGGGGTTTTGTAAAAAGGGCCGCAACGGATCCCCCTAGCGGTTCAAGACGCCAACCGCCCAATTGTTCTTCCAGACGTGCCTGCCAGTGGGCTTGAACCCGAATGCCTGGTTGTAAGACCGCTTTAATCCGCGTGGACGCACTTTTAAGCCATCCCATCACCCGGCCATGATCTTTGGTCATAAGGCAGACGAGGTAGCCTTTTTCCCCAAAGGGTTTCACAGATAAGACTACGCCCTCGTCTTCCCACTTCATGACAACTCTTTAGGATCCTCAAGACCGTACACACCAAAGGACGAGCGGTCTTCCATCCACCGAGGCGTCACCAGCACATGAAGGACCAAGTGCACGGTGTGCCCTAGCATCGCTGTGAGCTCTTTGCGTGCGGCCTGACCAATGGCCTTAAGCTGCTGCCCGCCTTTTCCAAGGACAATGGCTTTTTGGGCAGGCTTTTGCACGTGAACGACCTGTCCAATGCGCACCGACCCGTCCTCAAAGGGTTCCCACGTTTGGGTTTCCACCACAAGGGCGTAAGGGATTTCTTGGTGAAGGCGGTCAAAAAGATGCTCGCGGGTGATCTCTGCCGCCAAAAGCCGTAGGGGCAGATCAGAAAGTTGATCCTCGGGATAGTGCCAAGGCCCTTCGGGAAGTTCGTCGCCCAGCGCCTTGAGGAGTTCACTAAGCCCTTGATTATGGAGCGCTGAAATCATGAAGGTTTTGGAAAATTCTCTGAGCGCATTGAAATTAGCAGAAAGAGTGAGAAGCGTATCCCGGGGCACCAAATCAATCTTGTTCAAAACCAAATAGACGGGCTTTTGCACGTCTTGAAGTTTTTTCAAAATGGGCTCGGCCTTGGTGTAATCAAGACGCGCGTCCCACAAAAACAAGACCACATCCGTGTCACGCACGGCCGACCACGCGGCCTTGACCATGGTTTTATCAAGGGACGTCTTGGGCCTGAAAAGACCCGGCGTGTCCACTAGCACAATCTGGGTATTGTCTTGGATTTGAATGCCTAAGATGCGGCGTCTCGTGGTTTGCACCTTACGCGACGTAATGGAGACTTTCGAGCCTACCAATTGATTCACAAGGGTCGATTTGCCCGCGTTCGTGGCCCCCAAAACCGCGACAAACCCACACCGACGGATGTCTGTCATCCTAAAATCTCCTTAAGTAATGCTGTGGCAGCTTGCTGTTCTGCCTCTCGTTTAGAGGACGCAGTGGCACGTGCGACCTTTTGACCCACCCGTACTTCCAACACAAAAGACGGCGCGTGGTCAGGCCCCTGGCGTTCCAAAGTTGTATAGACAGGAAGGCCCTGTTGATGTTCTTGCGCCCACTCTTGCAGGCGCGACTTAGGATTTTGAGGCACGTCCTCCATTTGGGTAACGTAAGGTGCCCACAGTGTCCTCACAATCTCTTGGGTGACAAGAAGACCCGCCTCAAGGTACAGTGCTGCAATAAGCGCCTCGCACGCATCCGCCAAAAGGTAGCGCCCTCTTTGGGAAGAGGTAACACTGGTGGACGCGCGAAAATAGCGCTTTAACCCAAGGGCGTCCGCCACTTGTAAAAGGGTGGGCCTGCTCACAAGCACCGCGTGCCGTTTGGCAAGGGCGCCTTCTTCTTCATGGGGAAAGCGCTCAAAAAGCCACGCGGCCACAATCAGGCCCAAAACCCGGTCGCCTAGAAATTCCAACCGCTCGTAGTGGCGCCCCGCCGCCCCCTGATTAAAGCTTGCGTGTGTCAACGCGCGCGTTAGCACGTCCGTTTTCGCAAACGTGTACCCAAGGGCCTCGTACAAAGGATCAAACGCCTTCGAATTTGTTGTCATTGTTATCCTTTTTAAACCACTTTTTTAAGGAGACGATCCCATCTAATTCGTTGCCACCAGGGCGCCTTTGACTCGCTAGCAGGGATCACCGAAAACAGCACCCACTCGGCCCTGCCTAAAAGCTGCCCATGATCCACCATCCCCACCTGGGAAAACCGGCTGTCGTGGGACTCTTGACGCGCATCACCCAGCACAAAATAACTGTGTGGTGGTACCACAACCTTTTGCCAATGGTCGAGGTTTTTTGCGGATACCTTTGCCATTTTATGCTGGGTCATATAGCGTTTTCCTCCGGGAAGCCACTCTTCATAAAAGGGCGAGAAGGGTTGCACCAGACGCCGAAGCGGAGCGCCGTTGATGGCCAAATGATCACCCTGCCACGAGATTTTTTCGGCCTCAATCCCAATAATCCTTTTGATCCAGGGACTAAGGGCGCCTTCTTGATGAAACACAACAATGTCCCCGCGCGTGGCCGGGCGCACGTGCCACTGCCCCTGCCACAGGGACGACCACACAAGCGAATGGCGGTTATAGCCATACGCATATTTGCTGACAAGCACATAGTCGCCGCTTAAAAGAGTCGGCGCCATGGACCCAGAAGACACATAAAAAAGCTCCACCAAAAGAATCTTTGTGCCAAGGGCAAGCAAAAGGGCCCCCAGCGTCCAAAAGATTTTTGACAAAAGGTGTGCTTTTTTTAAGTTACGCAAAATTTCTGCTATTCTTTAACCTTCCTTTTTATGACACAAACTTTGATCAAAAAACAATCGTTCTAACAGAAAGAGAGATGTTGGCGCTCCTGGCACGCCCCCCTTGCCAAGAAGACCTGTGACTTTTATGATGGGCACACAATAAGCCTTCAGGGATACTTGGTGATGAAACTACGCGACACCCTTATTCTTTTTCTGGCCTTTGCCCTGGCCGTGGTAGTCTTTTTCTTCTTGTTTCATCTATGGCAAAAGCATCAAGATAGCACACCTAAAACCGTCACCCTGATGACGGCGACCCATGATCTGACCATTGGCCATCTGCTAACAAGCCGGGATTTTGCGGCCACCCCCTGGACCGGCGCTGTCCCAGAAAAGGCTTTTATCCAGGGCGGCGACCACGAGAGCTTTCCCGAAGGCATTGTCGGCGCGTCCGTGCCAAAAGGCGCACCTCTGACTAAGGACGCCCTCATCACAGGAAAACCAGAAGCCCAAGAGCTTGCCCCCCAAGACGGTAAATATATTTACCGCCTCGTGCTTCCCAAAGAGCAGACAACCTTTGTGGGTATTTTCAAGCCAGGGGACCGCATTGATGTTATCGTGAGCCAGAAAGAAGAGAAAAAAACAGATAGCATTTCATCTATTTATTTATCTCGCATTAAAGTGCTTGGCTTTAATGGAAAAAGCACCATTTCATCCAATGGTGAAGAACCAAGAACCCTTAGCCTTGAGCTAAACCAACGTCAAGCCCAATCCTTAAGCCAACTTTTGTCTCAGAAAAACCCGACACTTCACCTTGACATTCGGAGCATGTCACCGGGCGGAGCGCCCGCCCCTTAAGCACGCCCCACCGCGCAAACCCCTTGCAAAATCCCTTTATTTGCCTATGGTGAGAGAATGATAAAAAATGAGGATACCCCATGTCCATTGACCACGAGACCGTTGTAAAGGTCGCACGCCTTGCACGCATTAAGCTGGATGAAAAAGAGATCCCCGCCTATGAGGAACGCCTCAACCGCATCCTTGACTGGATTTCCATGTTGGAAGAAGTCGATACGCAAAATATCGACCCCATGTTTAGTGTGCATCTTGATCACATGCCCCAAGTGGAAGACGTCGTGACAGAGCCCAATATGGTGGCCGCAATCCTTGCCAACGCCCCTGAAAAAGAATTGGATATGTACGTCGTCCCCAAAGTTGTGGGATAGGAGCCATCATGACTGACCTTATTTCTAAAAGCCTGACCGACATTCAAACAGGGCTTCGCCGTAAAGAGTTTTCCGCAACCGAGCTGACTAAGGCCTATCTTAGGCGCATGGAAGACACACGCGACCTTAATGCTTATCTTGAGGAAACGCCTGAGGTGGCCCTTAAGGGGGCTGCCGCCAGCGACGCGCGCCTTGCCACAGGTGACGCCCTTGATCTAGAAGGCGTGCCCGTTGCCGTCAAAGACCTCTTTTGTACTGTGGAAGGTCACACAACGGCGGCCTCTAAAATCCTTGAGGGATACAAGTCGCCCTTTGAATCAACAGTTACCCAAAAATTGTGGGATGCGGGCGCTGTGATGCTGGGTAAAACCAACATGGATGAATTCGCCATGGGATCGGCAAACCTCACAAGCGCTTATGGTAAGGTGCTAAGCCCCTTGACCTTGCCAAATGACAAGCGCCGTTTTGTGCCGGGGGGCTCCTCTGGCGGATCTGCTGCGGCCATTGCGGCCAAATCGGCCCTTATTGCCACAGGTTCTGACACTGGCGGATCCATCCGCCAGCCCGCGGCCTTTTGCGGTATTGTGGGAATGAAGCCCACCTATGGTCTTTGCTCTCGCTATGGGATGGTGGCGTTCGCGTCCTCCCTTGATCAGGCAGGTCCCTTGACTCGTACGGTCGAAGACGCGGCGCTCATGCTGCGCGTGACGGCTGGCTATGATGCCAAGGACGCAACGTCCCTGAACAAGGCCGTGCCGGATTTCTTGGCCACCTTGAAAAACGGGGTGAAGGGTCTTCGCATTGGCATTCCCAAGGACTATCAAGTGGACGGCCTTAACCCTGACATTACGGCTCTATGGGAAAAGGGGCGCGCGTGGCTTGAGGACGCGGGGGCAAGCTGTGTGCCGGTACGCCTTCCCCACACTAAGTATGCCCTTCCTGTTTATTATATTTTGGCGCCCGCCGAAGCGTCTTCCAACCTTGCCCGTTTTGATGGGGTCAGATATGGCCTTCGCGTAGACGGCGAAACCCTTGATGACATGTACGAGCGCACCCGGGGTGAGGGCTTTGGCGAAGAAGTCACAAGGCGTATTCTTGTGGGCACCTACGTTTTGTCCGCAGGCTATTACGATGCGTATTATCTTAAGGCTCAAAAAATCAGGCGTCTTATTTCTCAAGAGTTTGCGACCGTGTTCAAGGACGTTGATGTGATTTTGGCCCCCACAACGCCGACTCCTGCCTTTGCCTTTGGCGAAGAACCCAAAGATCCCGTCAGCATGTTCATGAACGACGTTCTAACCGTTCCTGCCAACATTGCAGGCCTTCCGGCCATTTCAGTACCTGGAGGACACACGGCCGAAGGGCTACCCCTAGGCTTGCAGCTGATTGGACCCGCCTTTGGCGATGAAACTGTTTTGCGCGCCGCCTACGCCCTTGAACGTGCGGCCAACTTTACCCCTTTTGACGGAGTCTCACGATGACCTCTTCTTTTTCCGCTACCCACACCCAAGTCGCAGGTCCCTGGGAAGTTGTCATAGGTCTTGAGGTCCACGCCCAGGTTTTGTCCGAGGCCAAGCTGTTTTCGGGGGCGGCCACAACCTTTGGTGCCATGCCCAATACCCAAGTGTGCTTTGTGGACGCAGCCCTTCCTGGCACCCTACCCGTCATTAACCGGTTTTGTGTGGAGCAAGCCATTAAAACGGGCCTGGGTTTGAATGCCGAGATTCACCTTTTTTCTGTCTTTGACCGTAAAAACTATTTTTACGCGGACCTTCCCCAGGGGTATCAGATTTCCCAATACAAACACCCCATCGTCGGCGAAGGGTATCTTGATATTGAAGACGCAGAAGGTCACACCAAGCGCATCGGGATCGAGCGCCTTCATCTCGAGCAAGACGCGGGCAAAAGTATGCATGATCAACGCCCCGATAAAAGCCACATTGATCTGAACCGCGCGGGCGTTGCCCTCATGGAGATTGTCAGCAAACCCGATATGCGCAGCGCCGAAGAAGCCCAAGCATATGTGAAAAAGCTGCGCGCCCTCCTGCGTTGTCTTGGCACGTGTGACGGGAATATGGAGCAAGGCTCCATGCGCGCCGACGTGAACATTTCTTTGAGAAAGCCAGGCGAGCCTTATGGGACACGCGCCGAAATCAAGAACGTGAACTCGGTACGCTTTATAGGGCAAGCTATCTTATATGAAATCGCAAGGCAGCGCGAAATCCTAGAAGGTGGCGGGACCGTGGATCAAGAAACACGCCTGTTTGATGCGGCGCGCGGCCTTACCCGCAGCATGCGCTCGAAGGAAGATGCCCATGACTACCGGTATTTTCCTGATCCTAATTTGCCGCCCCTTGTGGTGGAAGCAGCCCTTGTGAAACGTCTTAAAGCGTCCCTGCCAGAGCTTCCCGACGCCAAGAAAAACCGGTTTATGGCTGACTATGGCATTGCCTCATATGACGCCGCTGTTCTCACCTCTGAAACGGAAATTTCTGACTATTTCGAGGCAGCCCTTGTGGCCCTAGATACAAAGGACGCCGCCCCTTCTAAAATGCTTGCAAACTGGATGATGACCGAGCTTTTTGCGGCTCTGAACAAGGACGGTCTGACCATCACCGAGTCAAAAGTTACCCCGGCCCATTTTGCGGAGCTTATTACTTTGATTCAAAAGGGCGTGATCTCGGGCAAAATCGCCAAGGACGTCTTTGTGTTCATGTGGGACTCAGGCAAAGCGCCCCAAGACATTGTGAAGGAAAAAGGGCTCGAGCAAGTCAGCGATACCGGTGCCATTGAAGGCGTCATTGACGCAATTCTGGCAACCAACCCCGATAAAGTTACTGAATACCGTTCGGGTAAAGATAAACTTTTTGGCTTTTTTGTGGGTCAAGTCATGAAGCAAATGGGGGGCAAGGCGAACCCTGCCCTTGTGAACGAGGCGCTTTTAAAAAAGCTTTCGTCCTAGAATCCTAGAGGCGAGCGCATCCAGGTGATGTAAAGATGGGCAATCCGCCCCGCGTACCCTTCGTAACACCCAAGATGGTCGCACATCACCTGGCTGAATTCCTCTAGTTTTGAGATCCGCTCTGCCTCGTTTTGTTCCATAAGGATTATAGACCACACCCGCGACAGAATTTTTTCCACAGGCAGCTGCGTCTCGCGTGTTTCAATGGCCGATCCTTTGATGTGCTGCTGCAAAATCTTGAACGAATTTTCAAGAGTCGCTTTTTTGGGGGCAATGGTAGGCGCCTCCATCCCCTCTTCTTTTTCGCACGCGCTCCACACAGCTTCCGCCGTAAGATCGTCAAAAGTTTCTGTATCAAACGGAAGAATCGCCCGCACAAAATCGCCTTTTTTAATCCCTTGTACATTAAATTTGTGCACATCTTGATCCATTTTATGCAGCGGAACTAAAGGCTTCACCGTTGAGGGTATGGCTGAAGGTACATCCGACGGGACAGATCCGCCCACCAAGACAGGCGTTGGGATCGGTTTGTAGGAGAGCTCCTGGTCAAATTGCTCGTACAACGCTGCAAGGCTCCCGTGTTCTGGGTCGCTTGCATAAGAAAAAGCTACAAATATAAGGGCACTTGTTAACCCAAAAACAAAACTTCTCACCATACAATCCTCCGAATAATGTCTTTCTGACAAGTTCATTATTTCGAAAATTATTTAAAAAATATTAATAAGCCTCGATTTTTAATTTTTTCATATTCAGAAATCTGCAGCAAAATCTTAACAGGTTTGAAATGTTCTTTGCCTACAATAAGGATGTAGGTTGGATGATCAGGTCAACAAAACAGGAGAGGATCCATGGAAAACGTGCAAAAGCTAGAGCCTCTTGATTTGTTAAAAATGTACGGCGAGCTAAGTTTCGAGTGGTCTCTTGACGAGGATCGCATTCATTGGACGGGCCCTGTTAGTCGCCTCATTAGCCCAGATATTCCCCTTGTTTCGGGAGGGAGTTACCATAATTTGCTGAGCATCGAGGCTTTCGAAATAAGGATGAGGGCCATCGACGAAGCACGTCATCACATTGACGGTGTGTACGTTTGTCAGTACGCCCTTGATTTACCTCACTTTGAACACACTCTTGTCAAAGAAGAAGGACGACTTGTTTTCGAACGGGGTGAACCGCTCTACCTCAAGGGATCTTTACGTTTTCTTGAAAATTCTACGTCTGAAAAAGATCAAGACCAAGAAAGTGTTTTGCGCCATAGCGGATACGATGCCTTGACGGGATATCCACAAAAAGAAGTCCTTTATGAAAACCTTGCTTCTCTCATCGAACAAACGGCTTATTCAGGCATCTCTGGTGCTTATCTTGCTGTGTGTATTGACAGGTTAACTTATCTTAATGCCAAATATGGGTACGATGTTCTCAAGGATCTCTTGAAAGGTGCAAGCGAACGTCTACGTCAAGAAATCCGTTTTAACGATGCCATTGGACGTACCAGCAGCAGCAGCTTTGGAGTTGTGCTGCAAGACTGTGACAGATGGGGGATTATCAGAACGGCTGACCGCCTGACACGTGTGATTGAATCGGTTCCCATCGCCACAAGCGCTGGCAACATTAACTTGTGTTTATCTGCGGGTGGGCTTGTTTTTCCTGATCACCAGTTAACGGCAGAGGTTGTGATGCTGAAGGCTGAACAATTCCTATTTGAGGCCCAAGCTAACAAAGGCATTGGGGCGTCGTGGACACCTTACGGAGAAAGCGTGCCCGCCGCAACGCCCTTAAACCGCGCTTTCACAAGGCGTCCTCTATAATCATTCTCTTTTTCACGCCAGTCTTGGATCTTTATCAGGTCTTAGACTGGCCGGCATTGAAGGTCGATTTGTAAAATTTGAGTAAAAAAAATAACATCAATCAGTTTTTTAACTCACTTAAACTTTGGTTTTGTCTGGAAGCCTTCTTGTGCCTGCTGTTTACGCATCTGCCGGCGACACACCGGGGAATACACCGATGCCCGTCGAAAAAATCGTCCCGGGATCTTCGAGTGCGACAAAAGAAGAAAAATTGAAGATGATCGAGCAAATGATAGCTGAAAATGAAGCGTCTCAAAAGAAACTCCATGAAGCACTGGTTCAAGATCAAGAAAGCTATGCTGCCCTTCAAGAAACAGCAATTGGGCTTCCCGTAATATCCCGGGCACGACAAAGTGGATGCTCGGTCAATACCCTGGATTGATTCAAAGCGAAGAAGAGCATATTCTCTATTTGGAAGAGACTGCCAAAAAATTGCAGGAAGACAAAAAAAATATTGAAAATCAAAAATAACCCATATGGGGGGAGAAGGACCATCAACCTTCTCTCCCTCACTCTTACCTTACCAAAAAAACAGCACTCTGACCGAGCGCCTCGTGGGAAATGACCGCTTTTATCTGACATTTTTTAAATGCACTTGTTTGAAGCAAAGCATCTTTCAACTCTCTACAAAGTTAATAGAATTTTAACTTTTTCGTGTCACCTTAGGTTAACTTTTTTTGTGGCCTCGATAACTTCCTGTAAAAAAAATTTAAATTAAAGTGTTTGAGTTATTGTGGCTTCGAGAAAATTCTGATTCACTAGGGATGTTGCTGATAAAACAAATAAGGGAGTAACAAGAATATGGAACGTACTAAGAAGTCTTGGGTGGTAGGGTTCGCCGTTGTGGCCACTACCGTATTTATTTCAGGTTGTGCTGAAAATACCATTAGCGAATTGGAAAAAGCCCCCCTTGATGGTCTCGCGTTCGCAGATCAACTCGCCAAGGAATACGAGCTATATGCCAAGCGCGAATCTCGTGAATACAACGACTTTATTGATGCACAGCACTTTGCCGTTAAAGGTCTTCAGGCCGCGACGGGCCTCAACGTGCTCCCAGAAAATCCCAATGATTGGGATATCCCAGAGTCTGAACTTCCCCGCTTTCTCGATGCGCGTGAGCGTTTGACTTTTGCCCTTGATAATAATGGCCGTAATTTGGAGCCACTTATCGCAGCCCGCACGCAAGTAGCCTATGACTGCGCCACACAAGAGCAAGAAGAGAATGCAGGTAGACCCGAACAAGCACGTTGTTGGACAGCTTTCATGAACGGTCTTCGTCATCTTGAAGAGGCCATTCAAAAGCAATCTCCTACATTCTCTGTGATGTTCGAAATGAACAGTTCTGTTCTCTCCAAGCAAGCAGAAGGCACACTTTCCAACGTTGCTAAGATTGCTAAAAACATGAACCTGCGGACTGTGCTTGTCACGGGCCATACGGACGCAATGGGAGGACGCAAACATAACCTTCTCTTGTCTCAAAACCGCGCGAACGCAGTGCGTGATGCTCTTGTAAAAATGGGTGTTGAGGCAAAACGCATTGTTCCTGTAGGGGCTGGCGAGGTTGATGGCCGTGAGGTCTATCCAAAGAACCGCCGCGTGGACATTCAAATCCACTAAAGATAAATCGCTGACCTTAAAGCCCCCTTCTTGGGGGCTTTTTTTTGCTCCACAAAAATCTTAGAAGAACTGGTTTAATCTTGCTGGCTGCGCAACGAGATGCATTTTTAGTTTGTGAAGGTCCTGCAGGACGTTTCTTCTCTTATCTGCCCCATCTCCACCCTGACTTTTTGTCTCTGTCTGAAAAATGGATGTTACTTTTCCCTCGTCTCCCCCGCTCGCAGTTAGTGGTGTGATGTGAGTTTTTTCATTTGCCACTGTTTTTTCAATTGGCAATAGTGGGTTCTCGGCGTCACATTGCCAGGGATTTTGCGGGAATACTCAGAAATGATCCAGTTTCTTAAGTCAATGCTCTCTTCGTCATTTTTGACGTACGTACTGTCCAAGAACAGCGAAAGAAAATGGATAAACTTTGGTGCGTCAAGAGAGAGTTTCATCGCTCCCCTAAGGCAAACATACAAATAGGAAAGATGTGGCCTATACGGATCCGAGACATACGGCCAATGCTTAGGCCGTGCATCGTCTTTGTCTTGAGAGACTTCTTTGCCAAGGGCTAAAATATAGGCTTCTTTGAGGCGCATTTTTTTACTGTTCTTGGGATCAAACCTCACCACCGGCACTTTGATCAAATCATAACCTGCCTCCCTTTTTCGAAGTGCCTCAAACTCATCTCCCAAATTGACCGTCAAAAGAACCCCGTTAATTTTATCCTCGTAGGATCCCGTATACTCCACCGTCAAACGCAAAAGGGCGTTCTCTTCACTTTTGTCAGGCATTCCCAAAGGGGAATTTTCTGGTTTTTCGGGCAGAAAGCCAAAAAATCTTCTCACCCCAAAGGCAAGAATTGATTTTCCTCGCTTTGAGAACTCTTGGCTTGAAGCTGGATCAAGAAGCGATCCGTATCCGATCAGTTTAAACTTTGTTTTTCCTTTTTGTGTTAAAGAATCCTCAAGGGTTTGCCAGCTATCCGTATGGCGTTCCTCTTGGTCTGAAAAGGGTGTGTGTTCTTTGAAGTGCTTTTGAATTGCCTGTATCATTTCTTCACGAAGGGTGGGTGCTACATGGGCGGCGACGCTGACTGCCGATGCCAACAAATCGCGCTCTTCTGGAGGTAACACTACGCCTTTTCCTGGCCTTGCCAATGGGCCTACCTCCAGAAAGTCATAAGAAAATGGAAGAGGGCTAGACGGCCTCATGGGAGAGTCCGTCCCTCTCATAAACTCTTCTTCTAAGACCGACAAGTGCGGATTACTGCTGCTTAATGGGTTGCGCTTGAGCTTCTCACCCCTTAATGAATCTGGTACCGCGCTGGCATCAGTATTGCGCGAAATAGCTGTACGAGCGCCAAGTATGTCTTTTATCTCATCGGTTGCAGAACACTGGCCTGGCAACGTAGTCACAGTTGAAAGAGACACAAACAAAAAGAGTTGAGGTATTTTCATCATCATCTCCAGCGCTAGAATTTCCAGCAGTGGAAAAAAATATGGCACATTTATTAAGAAAAAGTTAACAGAATGATTATTTTCTGATCGCTCTTTCCTAAAAATTAACTTTTCCACTATTCACAATAAGCACAGGTTTTTATCACCTTAAATGTGCAGACATTACATACAAAACCGGTTAATTTAGGATTGACAAAATGTCACCATTTTCTGTCTTTTGAATGATTTTTATAAGAGCTCTACATCCCTTGAGTGTTACGTCGACGTTGGGCCTATGATGGCGCGTGTTCGCTGAGGATACGGTGGAGGGTCTTTTGCGGATTCATACCTGGAAGGTTCTGCCCTTCTTGTTGAGATCTAATACTCAAAAGAGCTTTCCAAAGAGCCCAGCCTTTTGCTCGTTTCCAAGTATCAACATCAAAAGATAGAGCGTTTTGAAAAAGAAGTCTTTCCTCACCCTCGAAATAGGTCCAGGCCATCACAAGGTCACACGCAGGATCCCCCACGCCCATGCATCCAAAATCGATGACATCCAAAATCGATGACAGCCAAAAGTCGATCTTGTCTCATGAGCATATTTCCCACACTCATATCACCATGCACCCAGCGAGGTGGGTGCTGCCACGAGGAGGACAAAGCCTCTTCCCATATCAAGAAGATCATCTTTCTCGAATAAGGAAGGTTTAAGACCTTCAACGCCTCCTTCACGTCTGTGTCATAGTGTAAAAGGCTCCCTCCTCGCCAAAAATTATGCAGGCCTGCTGACGGCCCTTTGGTGGCATCAATCCCGTGCAATTCTTTCAAAAAGCGCGCAATCTCAAGGGCAAGCATTTTTCGCGCGTCTTGAGACAAAACTGTTTCCATAAGCGGCGTCCCCTCTCGCCATGTATAAATAGCCCAGTGCCACGGCACCCAAGGGCTTGGCATCCCCAACGCCACTTGGTGGGGTATCTCTACTGTCAGATGCGGCGCTAAAAAAGGGAGCCAATCTTGTTCTTTGAGGGGCTGCGCCGCATAACATTTTGCTGTGGGAATCCTGACAGATAAATCCTCCCCCAAACGAAAAGTCGCATTGTCCCATCCTTGTGACATGACAGGGGTTATGGGTAAGTGTGCCAAAGAGGAAAATTGCTCCGCCACAAGGCACCGTGCCATGTCAGAAGTGATGTTAAGACGTGCATCGTCGGCGCCCATCAGGCTTTAGGAGGCAACTTTGGCAAGGACTGCTTGCTCGTGGGTTCTTTTGCGTTCATAGGAAGAAGGAATTTTAAGAACCTTTCTGTATTTCGAAATTGTGCGTCGTGCAACATCCACACCTTTCTCAGCCATTTTTTGGACAAGTTGATCGTCGGAGTAAGGATCTTGGGGATTTTCTTCCTGAATCAGTTGGGACAATAAATAGCGGACACTGACGCCTGAGTGCTGGGTGTCTTCTACCATTCCCATCACAGCGTTGGAAAAAAAGACGCGCATCTCAAAGACCCCCCTGGGTGTTTGCAGGTACTTATGATTGACAATGCGCGAAATCGTACTCTCGTGTAAACCCAACTCGATTGCCACATCCTTAAGGGTTAAGGGCTGTAACTGCGCCAGCCCGTACTTCATGAAATTTTGTTGCGCCGCAACCAGCGTGGCTGCAACTTTTAAGATATTCTGTGTCCGCTGATCCAGAGCTTTGACAAGCCACCGAGCCGAGGAAAGCTGTTCTTTCAAATATACTTGTATTTCTTTTTTGCCAGACTCCCAGACGCGTGCATAATAGCCTGTATCAATAAGGACTTTGGGAAGCGTTGACTCATTAAACCGGACATCCCATCTTTGATCCTCTTCATGCCAAACCACAAAAAGATCTGGGACGACTGGGGGATTATCTTTTTTAGCGAACGAAAGGCCAGGCTTTGGATCGAGACCTTTGATCACCTGGAGTGCCATGCCCAGGTCCTCTTTAGATAGCCCAGTTTTTCTTAGAAGTGTGTCGATCTTTCCTTCACCAAATAACGAAAGATGCGTCATGAATTTTTCAAAGATTGGTGTCCACAATAGCTTGTCTTTGAGTTGCGCGCTTAAACACTCTTGCAAACTTCTTGCAAAAACACCCGCAGGATCACAAGTCTGCAGGCGGATAAGAACTTGCTCTATTTCTGTTTCTTCGCATCCCAGCGTCTTTGCTAATGAATCAAGATTTATGGCTAAATACCCTGCTTCATCAAGATTCGCGAGTAAGTGAAGGGCGATCACTTCGTGGGTATGGCACTCGAACATCCCTTGCATTTGAAGAAGAAGGTGTTCTTGAAGCGTTAAAGACGGCGCCTCCAAATGTGCAAAGGGATCACGTGACGCTTCGGTAGGGGTTCGTCCACCTGCCCAGCGGTCGCTGGCACTGTCAGCGCTCCATAAATTTTCGTGTGCATCAGATGCTGGTGAGGCCCATTCATCCGTGTCATTTTGGGAGACCACCACTTCGGAGGTTTTGTCAAATCCTTCCAACTCCAGAAGAGGGTTATCTAGAACCGTGTTCTGAAGGTGGCTCGTAAGTTCAAGATTATTAAGGGAAAGCAGTTGAATGGCTTGACGCAACTGGGGTGACACTACCACAGAAGTCGTCTGTTTTTGCTGTAGCTTTTGAGATAGACGCATCTACGCCCCCTCTTTCACAGCCCTCAAAGACGGAAGTTTTCTCCCAAGTAAACGCGTCGGACCGTTTCATCAGCCACAATCTCTGAAGGCGTGCCTTCCATAAGGACCTTGCCTTCATTAATGATATAGGCTCTATCGACAATATCAAGGGTTTCCCTCACATTGTGGTCCGTTAAAAGAACACCGATATCGCGCTCTTTTAGATGACTGATTAAGTGACGTACATCATGGACGGCTATGGGGTCAATCCCTGCGAGGGGTTCATCCAGCATCATAAAGTGGGGATCCCCCGCCAAAGACCTTGCAATTTCAACACGACGTCTTTCGCCGCCCGATAAGGTGAGTGCCGATGAGCGTCTAAGATGCGTTAAAGAAAATTCCTCCAAAAGACGCTCGAGAATGTCTTCTCTTTTGTCCGGATCTCCTTGCGTCACTTCTAAAACAGCACGCACGTTCTCCTCTACATTGAGTCCCCTAAAAATCGACGCTTCTTGAGGAAGATATCCAATACCGAGCCTTGCCCGTCTGTACATGGGCAGAGGAGAAATATCGTGACTGTCTAGCAAAATAGAACCACTGTCTGCTTTGACAAGGCCCGCGATTATGGAAAATACCGTTGTTTTGCCGGCACCGTTTGGTCCTAAAAGCCCCACCGCCTCACCGCGCTTGACGCGAATACTCACATCCCGCACCACCGGTCTTGTGTGGTAGGACTTCTCAAGGCTAAGGGCCTCAAGGCCACGAGCCTGGTTAAGGGTTTTATAATTAGGGGATGAAGATTTAATTTTCGTCACGTTAGGCACTCTTTTCTTGACGCGGTATCAAAAGTACTTTGACTCTCGTCTTAGGCGAAGCAGATGGATTTTGTCCCCCATTTTCGGCAGGCAAGAGTGCGGCGAACCCATTTTTCATGTCATAGCGGCCTCGCTCTCCCATCATGCGTCCTTGTCCGCGCTTTGTGATGCGCACGTTACCCGTTAGGATCACGACCTCATCCGCGTCTGTATAAACACCTCGATCACCTTGAGCCACATCATCCTGGGTTGATGCAAAAACATTTCCTGTGGCGTCTACATGGTCAAGGGTGTCTTTTTGATGACTTTCTTTAAAGTAGGCATCCAATTGATCTGCCTTAAGGAGCTTTCCTTTTTTTTCAACGGACGCCTCGCCCTTAGCAACAGCTAGTTTTTTTTGCTCAAAATACTCAAGGGAATCGCGCGCACGTACGTTTGTTTCACCAAGAGCGAGAAATAGATCCCTTCCCGTGAGGACCGCGTGGGACGTTTTGACATGGAAGACCCCCACATCTGCAGCTGCACGCTTAGCGCCCTCTTTGGCTTTGATGCGCACATTTCCATGGGCTTCAAGGCGAATGAGCTCTTGGGGGCGGTCCTGGTTGTCCATGTGAAAAAAAGCTTTGAGAACATCACAGGTCAAGGTCGTATCCCCATGGGTGACGATGACGTTCCCCCGCGCAGTGCACACTTGTCCTTTTTTTTCGCACGTAATCCCGCTGGCTGCGTCAATTTCAACGGGCAAAGAACCGGATTCGCCTGTTTTTCCTGCAAAACTAAATGCATACAAGGACCCTTCCCCTCCCAAAAGAAGACTTAGAACACCAAGGAGCCTTGCATTTTTTTTGTTCATACCGTTATTTACCCCTTTGAGGTTCCTGACTTTGTTGAATAATTTTCTCAATTTGCTCCGTCACGATCCACTTCACAAGGGAGGGGAGGCGTGCGTCAAGCCATTCCTTGAGCATGGGCCTGAGAAGATCTTGCATAATTTCATCCAAAGTCTGCGCGCCCACGCCTTCGGGACGCGGATCGGCTTTTTTTGTCCGTCCTTGTTGCCCAACGGTTTGAGTCAACTCTGAAAGGGCTTGTGTTGAGGCACTGAGGGCTTCTGGGGATAAAAAGTCTTGATCTTCATCATATGAGGACATTGAGGACTCCCTTGGTTCCGCATCACCTATGCTGTGATTGACATCCTGTGGCCTTGAAGGTTCTTCAAAAAAATGCGCGTCTATTCTTGGGGCATCCTGTGCCCTTTCCGTTGGCCCGTCGCTATCCCCAGCGTCTTGTGAAACATTCGCAAGATCAAAAAGGTCTTCAACTCTTTCATTCGTTGTAGGTGATGCCTCTTCAAAGGATGCTGTCTCGTTGGCCTGCTCTTCAAAAGCAGTTGATGCTTTTTCACTTGCAGATGTGAAAATTTGGGACACATCCGATGAAGGCGCCAACGACCTAGGATCAGAAAAATCCAAGTCTTCAGAAGTCGTGGACGAGTCCTGTTGGCGTTGCGCCTTTGAGTCATCAAAATCAAAGGGATTATTGGCGTTGGTCGACATACTCAAATCTGTGACAGAGCCGTCCTCGTTGACCATTTGCGTCAGCTCAAAAACCTCTGCTTTTTCTCCAGAAGGAGCAGCCGAGGCAATTACTTTGCCAAGGGTGGTCTCTGTCCAATTTTTTCCCGCTTTCATATCCTCTTCAATGGTTTCCCGAATAGAAGATAAAATGTCCTCCATGGATTTTTGAGAGTCAGCGTGTTGTCCTGCCATCTGCCTGCATCCTATTTTTTGGGTTCGTATCCCGTACCAATCCACATACCTTCTACGTCCTTAGCATACTCCTTCACAGGATAATACTCCACAGGTAACCCAAGACCTGCAGCTGTGAGCTGCCCGAGGGACAAAAGCATTTGGAATCCCGCAATCAAGAAATTAGTCTTTGCCTGAATCAAATTTGTTTCGGCCTGCAAAAGGGCGTCTTCGGCATTAAGAACATCAAGAAGCGTGCGCTCTCCCACCAAGGACTCTTGGCGTACGCCTTCAAGGCTGATTTTTGCCGCCTCCACTTGCGTCTCAAGATGGGTGATCTGATCTCTTGTCGATGTCCAAGACTCCCAAGCCGATACAGCCGCCTGCCTCACGCTGCGCTCAGTGGTTGTGATGGCAATCTTTCTGCTTGTGGCGGCTTGCCTTGCTTGCCTGAATTTAGACCAATCTGACCCACCGTTGCCGTAAAGGGGAACACTAACCGTCACACCGATACTTGCTGCGTTATTTCTGGCACTTCTGGCATTATTGACGGTATCACTTGTGACGTTACGCTCAAGACTTCCTGTCAAACCCACAGACGGCAAAAGGGCGGCTTTGTTGGAATCAATCCCATATTTAGCTGCTTCGTAAGAAAGCTTTGCTTGAATGATTTGGGGGTTATTTTTTACCGCCTCATTCACAAACACGTCTTGTTGGTTAGGGATTGGGATAAACAGTGTCACGGGATCTGGTAAGGGCAAAGAGGGTGCTGGTATTTCGCCCACCACCTGATGGTAGGTTTCTTTGGCCGTTTCCACGTCAGCGCGCGCACTGATTTCATCGGACTGGGCAGACGCATATTCACTTTCGGCTTGAGATACGTCTGTCAGTGTCAACTCTCCCACTTCCATTCGGGCCTTTGCCTGATCCAGGGTTTTCTTTTTCACTACGACGTTTTTTTGCTTCAGATCCAAAAGGGACCTTTTATAGCAAAGATCAATATAAGCTTGTACGGCGCTGGAAAGGGTCGACTGTTCAGTAATGGTAAAGTCAGCAATGTTGGCACCCAGACTCGCACGTTGCCCTCCGATAGCCGCAACTGTCCCGCCCCCTGCATAAAGATTTTGCGTCAAATTAAGAGCCGTTTGATAGGTTGTACTATACTGCCTTGGCCCTATGGGACGATTGAGCGTATCGAATTGGGTCACCTGCGTTTCCTGACCTCCTCGCCTGGCCGTATGGCTCAAGTTTAAGCTGGGGCGCCATCCCGACAATGCTTGCGCGACGTTTTCAGCATTGGCGTATTGATCCCGGGCCTTACCTTGCAAGGTAGGGTTAGTGTTGTAAGTTTGGATTAACGCCTTGTAAAACGGGTGCTCCATGGAGAGGGTCTTGGGCTTTGCAGGGGTAAGATCCTTTTTGTGCGCCCTCTTTCCTTGTAAAGATTTGGGCACCGTGTCGGCTGCGACTGCTTGATCCATATACGAAACGGCCGTCCATACCACACCCAAGAGCAACATTGTACGCTGCTGAAGTCTTGTCATTTATTCCTCCATTAACCCAAATCGTGGTGCTCTAAAAAAGCTTCCCACGCCATTATACCGCCATTCAAATTCTTCACCTTAGCAAAGCCTGCCCCTTGAAGCAAATGACAAGCAAGCGCACTTCTTTTGCCCGCAAGACACAAGACGACCATTTCTTGATCAGGGTCAAGGTCACTCAGCCGCCCTTGAAGAAGCCCTAAGGGAATGCACGTGGCCCCTGGAAAAGGCCTGGTTTGGCACTCTAAAGGCTCGCGCACGTCCAACACAGTGGGCGGTTTTTGCTCCTTGAGCATGTGATAAAGCTCATCAGCATTAACTGATTCCACCATGGCGCTTACCCCGCCTTTCTTTGAGGCACAGGGTGTGCGTCTAATAAAGAGGCGGCGGCCTCAAAAAGAGCCTTTCTTGAAACGTTCCCATCGTATTTTTCAAAAAGCGTTGCTTGGGGCAAGCTTCCTTGGGGTCTTCTTAAAAAACACAAAAGTCGGGCGCCGTCCTTTAAGGCGTCGAGGAGGCCGGAAGGCACATGACCTAAACACCCCTCCACCACAATCACATCACAGGTAGACGCTTCTTCAGGGACGACGCCGTAATGCGCCATAGGTTTGACGCTTACATGGGGCAGGGAAAGTTTTGATAAGAATGCTTGAGCTCGCTCAACCAGTTCCTGACTTGTTTCAAAGCCAAGGACGCGGCCGGCAACCGCGCCGATGAGGGCGCTTGAATACCCTACACCAGCGCCGAGATCAAGAACGGTGTGCTGCTTTTCAATGGCTGCCTCTTTAAGAAGTTTCACAAGGGATAGGGGAGAGAGCAAAAAACGCCCGTTTTCTAGGGGAGCATCTGCGTCCGCATAAGCCATGGCCCGCCAACCCGTCGCCACACATTCCTCACGGGGAAGTGTTTCGAGGGCACGACGCAAAGGCCCGGAAACTTGAACGCACGGCAATATCTGCCCTACGACCATTGCGTGACGAAGTGCTTCAAAATCGACCATGACATAAACTCGAAGTAGTGACTGAAAAAAGTTACCATATTTTTCTATCATAAGCCTAGAGCGTTGACCACTTTGTCTCAAGTGCGTATGTAGTAATCTTGATGAGCAAAAAACGAATAGAAAGGAATCAAAAAGTGATTCTTGTTTTTGGTGCCTTGAACATGGACATGGTCATGCGTGTCCCTGAAATGCCGCGTCCCAGCAATACTGTTGTCTGTCCTGGATATTCTTTTATCCCGGGCGGAAAGGGCGCCAACCAAGCAGCAGCTGCCGCTTTAAGCGGGGCCGGTGTGCGTATGTTCGGCTGTGTCGGCAAGGATGATTTTGCAAAACAATTAAAGCATTCTTTGGGTGATGCAGGGGTAAACACCGACGGCCTCCATGTCATCTCTGATGCGCCCACGGGATGTGCTGCCATTTGTGTGGACCAGGTGGGAGAAAACATGATTGTCGTAGCAGCCGGTGCTAATGATCTTATAAAAAGCTCGATCATTTCCGATGGGGACATCTCTTCCGAAAATCTTGTGATGACCCAATGTGAAGTTCCCTCAGAAGAAACTTGGGACTTGTTGCGCCGCGCCAAAGCAAAGGGGGCGCGCACACTTTTGAATCTGGCGCCCGCTAAAAAAATCCCGACAGATCTTTTGGCATCCGTTGATTATCTTGTGATGAATGAAATCGAAACAACGATTTTGTCGCTGCACTTGGGCTTTGAATCCATTTCCCCTTCCATTGCTTCGAGGCGGATCACTAGTACTTACGGCACTACGTGTATTGTGACCCTTGGCAGTCACGGCGCCTTTGCGTCCTCGCCCTCAGAAGAGTGGGAAGTACCGGCCCTTCGTATCACAAGTGTGGATACAACGGCGGCGGGCGATGCGTTTTGCGGTGCCTTTGCCTCACGCATACATCAAAATGATTCTTTTCATGATGCCCTTAAATTTGCAGCCGTGGCAAGCTCCCTCACATGTACGAGAATGGGCGCTCAAACAAGTCTGCCGACCCTCCAAGAAACAAAGGAGGCACTCTCCAAGTTGCCTCCTCTTAAAAAACTACGCTAGGATTTGGGTTTATCTTCAAAAAAGGGATCGGTTTGCCACTGCATCGGCCTTGGGTCTCTTGTGAAATTCTCATAGACATTTTTATCCGCATCCCCGATGGTTGTCTCTTGGGTCACGGGTGTGAAGGACTGGGCATTGCCTTCGATAATCGTGGCGCGCAAGAAAATCACGAGTTCACTCACCGAACGCTCGTCTTCTTTTCCTTTGAATAAGGTCCCCAGAAGGGAAATGTCCGATACTCCGGGAACCCCGTTTTGATCATGGGCCGCGTGCTCTTCCATCAAACCTCCCATTAAAACCGTATCTCCTGACATGAGTTGAAAAACAGAATCCATTTCACGTACCTGAATTTCAGGAATCAGCGAAACCTGGCGCTGCTTTGACACAATGGACACAGCCGGGTCTTCTTTTTCGCCCACAACTCTTGATATGGTGGGGCGCACCGTCATGACGATGCTGCCATTTTGCAGATTGATGGAGGGTTGGACGACCATCACAAGACCGATGGGAACCGTTTGAATCTCACTGGATACATGTTCACGCTCCCTGGAGCTATTTTCAAAGGAGTAATCCCGATCATAGTTGATGCGAAAAAAAACGCGGTTTGTTGCAACCTTAAGAACAGCCGCTTGGTTATTGATGACCGTTAAACGGGGATTGGATAAAGTTCGTACCGTCCCAAAGTGCTGCATAAAACTTAACAGACCCGTTAAATGGTTGCCGTGCCCCCCAATGGTAAAGATATTGCGAGGAGGTGTTGCCTCAGGATTAAAGGGACCAGGTGTTGTCACGCTTCCTAAGGGAGCCTGGAGGGCAAAATCACCTTTTAAAGACTGCCAATTGATGCCACTTTTGAATTCGTTTTTTAGATTAACTTCGACGATTTTAGCCTCGATGAGAACCTGGGTCGACGCCGCCTTTTGAAGCATTTCCAAATATTGCGCAATCTTTTCATGTTGCGCTTGTGTTCCTAAAACCGATAAAAGACCAGCTTGAGCGTGAAGGGAAAATGCGTCAGTTGTTTGCCCCCCTTCTTCTTGTAAGATCAGGGATAAATTCTTTTTTAGGTCATCCCAAAAATCTGTTTTGCTCGTCCCTGTCAACATGGTATTCGACCCATTATCAAGTTCATTTTGCTTGCCGTCCACCGATGAAAAGACATCGGTGGCAATGGAAATTCGGTTGATATTTTCTCGCACTAAGGACAGGAATTGAATATTATGCGTTTTAACAAAGGGGGTATCTTTTTCGATTTGAAGCGAGCCTCCCTGAAGACGATACCTTAGCCCCCCCGCCCGGCAAATTTGCTTTAATGCTTCTTTGAAGGTTTGGTGATGCAGGTGAAGTGTCACCGATCCTTCTACGTTGGGATGAAGGGTCATACTGATGCCTCCTTGCCTTGCAAGCTCTAAGAGAAGCTCTTTGAGGGAAAGACCTTGGGTGGACGTCAGGGTTACTTTTTTCTGAAAAGAATCGGGGAATGTTTCATGGGCTTGTACTGATTTGACCCTTAAAGGCGTCGTGGGCGCGGCAGGCGCAGGCGCGACCAGTTTTTTATCGTAATCCTGGGTTTGCATTTTGAGGGAAGGGTCATGGTGTTCAAGGGTTTCGCACCCTGCTGTGAGGGTGCAAAAAATTACCCCAAAGTACGCTATACTTCTCAAAACCTGCCCCGACACTTTTATCTTCTTAGAGCAAAAGGTTAGCAGAATATGCCCCTGTCGACTACCCCTGAGTCATGACCTTATTTTTGCCTTTACTTTTTTAAAGCCTCGTTTTTATCATGATGATTACCCTTCATTTATTGTGATTTGATAAGATAAGTGTTCCGATGACAAAGGCCCCGAACCCTATGACGTAGGGCATGACTAAACCCCTAGGCGGCGCGAGCACATGGTTTTGCTGTCCTGGCACCTGTTGCGGTGGCTGCCCATCGGGGTAGTGCTCAAGCATGTAGTCTTCTTCTTTATGCTGGGACGCGACATCTGCCTCAGGGATAGGTGACGGCGTGCCTTGGGGTGCGACTTGCTCAACCTTGCGTAAGACAATCATCCACTTGAACGCCAAGGAGAGTGATCGTACCACGTCCGGTCCCATCACGCGCAGCGCCTCATGGTGCAAGACGCCCATGCCTTCGTGATCAAAGTCACGTTCTTCACCACCTTGGCTCAATCTTAAGAAATTGTCTCCAAAAAACAGGCCATTGGTAAATGGATAGAACAAAAGTGTTGTGAGATTTTCTTCATTCATAAAAGGAAGAAGCATCTCGTACCGTTCAAAGATGATTTTTTTGCCATAGTGTTGATTAAGACGCTCGTGGACGGCAAAGCTTGCGCCGCTCATGAGCCCTCCCATTTCATGAAGAGTTTCTTCAGGAAAATCGTAAGATTCAAAGGCAGCTAGCTTTCTTGACCCAGAAACGTGCTTGAAAAATGCTAGGTAGTGATGGTATTGGCAGGGTGTTTGAAACACTAAGGCTTTCACAAAAGGCACTTTATTTCTAATTGTTTTATAAGGAAGAGATGTTCCCTCCCCGGCAATCATTGACTCAGTAGCTTGTTGCATAATTTGGGAGAATGTTTCTTTTGTGCAGTAAAAGGCAACATGCCCTTGCTCGTTTTCCCTTTTTTTATCCGAAGGAACCACTACAAAATCACAGGCAACATTAAGCGAACTGGCGGTCAAATCCTCGTCCAATCTTTGATCTGGATCACACATGAATGATTTTAAATCAGGATCCTGCCCAGTGTTAACCACGAGCGTTCCTTGGGTTTTTTGGTCTTTTTCCACGTCTCCACCCCAAAATCGCTGCCACAGGCTTGCCTGTGCGGGGCAAAAAGCCATCTGTCCCATCACAACACACACCCACAGCGTTTTTTTGACTTTTTGTGACATGACTTCTCTCTCTTTTAAGATTATTTTTCAATAGTTACGAGAGGAGTTTAATTTTCTATTGATAAAGTGAGCTTGAGGGAAAAAAAGTAAAAAAATCCTCTATCAAGCATTCAAATGGGACTTTTTCTTGCAATTTTTGCATTCATAAATAAAGTCTTTAACCAAATTCTCTTGTCTTAAGTGACGCTTTTTTCTATAAATGAGCCATGGGCGGGTGTAGTTCAATGGTAGAACATGAGCTTCCCAAGCTTAAAGTGGGGGTTCGATTCCCCTCACCCGCTCCAAGGCCCAATGTCTACCGACTACGGCTGGTCAAATCCTAGGCCCGCTCTGCCTTTTCCCTGCAACAAACGGTGTTTTCTTGTTCATAAAACGCATAACCCGATTTGCCTGCTTTTTTAGCGGCGTACATGGCAAGATCAGCCGCATGGATCACGTCTTTGGGCGTTGTGCCGTCCTGGGGATAAGACGAAATACCCATACTAAGCCCAAAGCGAGCAAGGCGGCCCTTTATCACCAACTCATTTCCTACGCGATCAGCACATCTCGTGGCCACACTCGCCAATTCTTCACGGGTTGAGACTCCTTGTAAGATAATGCAAAATTCATCCCCGCCAAGCCTTGCCACGATATCCTCGTCTCGAAAGCAGCTCGTCAGTTTCTTGGCCACATGAATCAAAAGCTCATCTCCCGCCTCGTGGCCCAGGGTATCATTTACGGTTTTAAAATTATCAAGATCAATAAAAAACAAAGAAAAGGGCATACCTGTTAGCCGCGATTCTTCGTGGATTTCCTCTAAAAGACGATCAAAAAAAGCACGGTTCACAAGGCCCGTCAGGGCGTCGTGATTTGCTTTATAAAGGCTTGCATTTTCCCTCTTCTTTTGTTGAGTCACATCCTTGTGAATGGTGACAACCCCCCCAGACACAACGGGTGTGTGGGCAATCTCGACCCACCTGTTGTCAGAGAGACGCTCGTCAAGGGGTTGACCGTCTGCTTGGCGAAAATGCTGCATTCTTCTCTCAAGCCATTGATCAAAGGTTCTTTCCTCTGGGTGGCTTGCTATCTCTTTTCCTCTTTTTTCAATAAGGTATCTTCCGTTCTTGAAATTTTCTCGCAAAAGCGTTTCATATCGAAGGCGGGTTGTGTCAACTGATTTTATAAACGGGTAGAGAAAAGAAAATCCTTGATTCATCATGACGAGGTATCCATCCGCATCAAAAATGGCAAACCCCACATCGACGCTATGAAGGGCGGCTTCTAATCTTTTTTGACTTTTCTCAAGCTCTTTTGCGTGCTCTTTTTGCGAGTCAGCCAGTCGCTTCTTCAAAAGACAAGCATGCACGCGCGCCTGAAGGAGCGTTGGGTTCACAGGCGCCGTCAAATAATCCTCAGCGCCTGCCCGAATACATTGAATCACGCTGTTCTCGTCTTGAAGATTTGAAATCACAAGCACGGGAATGTCCCGTGTGGAAGGATTCATCTTAAGCTGCACTAAAACCTCATGTCCGCTCATTTTCGGCATCAAAATATCAAGTAGAATGAGATCAACTTTTTCAGTTTTTAAGATTGATAGCCCTTCGGGGCCGCTAGCCGCCTCAAGGTAAGTATGCCCGTTATCAATCAAACGACGCGCCAATAGGGCGCGCTTTGAAGGATCATCATCCACAATTAAAATGCGCCCATGGGTCACAAAAGACCCCACAAAACAAGAGGGATATTCTTCATCAAGACAGAGAGGTTCGCTGACCTCTTGACTCACTAACCGCACCTCGTCCACATACTCAAGAATAAGACTTGCCTGGGAAATGAGTTTTTCAAGAGGCTCTATGACGGATTCGCGCGTCACATCTTCGCGAATCAGCTCTGCGTATCCCTTCACGCACCCCACGGCCGCACGCAAATCGTGCCGGGCTTCGGCCCAAAACGCCGTTTGTGGATCATCCTGCCAACAAAAGGGCCGCAGCTGCCTTGTGTCATCAAAGAGCTTTTTAAGAGAAAGCTCTATGGCGACAAGATCTTTTTCACTCGACTCATCCTGCAACTCTGAAAATTCGTGCCGAACGGCACGAAATTGCTGTCGTACCATGGGTTCAACATGAAGAATTTTATCCAAGGAGATTAATGCCCCCGCCAAAAATGCATGGGGGGCCGTTTCATATAAAAGCTCTTTGTTTTCAATTTCGGGCACAATACGTCATCCCATACTTACTTTATCGCAAATCACACAATCTTTATCCCGCTATAAGCGCGGATATTTTCCCGAGCAGTCTATCCATCTCTATGGGTTTCGTATCGAAATCGTCGCACCCTGCCTCCATGGCCTTGTCTTTATCCTCTGCCATGGCGTGCGCAGTCAAAGCAATAATGGGAATCGCCTGGGTTTCCTGTTTTGCCTTAAGCGTACGCGTGGCTTGCCAGCCGTCTACTTTAGGAAGACTCATATCCATCAAAATTAAATCAGGAAGTTCTGATTTTGCTTTTTCTATGCCTTCTTCACCGTCAACCGCAATGATGAGATCAAAGCCCTTTTTCGACAGGCGCCTTGACAGCATATCTCTATTCATTTCATTATCTTCAACAAGAAGAATTCTTGCCATAAAGCCTTGCCTTCCTATTTTTCTTACTTTATTACTTTCAATATAATATAGTTCTCACGGCCAAAAAAGGAAATAAAAGTGGATGATTTTAAAGTTTTACGTATGGGGCACCCCCTTTTGCGTGAAAAAACGCCTCTTATTAAGGATATAAGCACCGTTAAAAATTTAGCGCTTGACATGAAACATCTTATTACCCTTGAGCCATGGTCGGGGGTTGCAGCGCCGCAACTAGGTCACGCCCTTCGCATGGTCGCCTTTCAACTGACAGAAGCCGTTGGCGAGCGCAAAAACGAAGCCCCCCAGCCCCCGCGTATCTTGATCAATCCGGTCTTAACCCCTTTGACCGACGAAACAAAAGAAGATTGGGAAGCCTGCCTGTCACTCCCCGATCTCATGGGGCTTGTCAGGCGCCCCACCAAAATCAGGGTGCAAGGATGTGATGAAACCGGCGCCGAGATTAACGAAGTTGCTGAGGGTCATTATGCACGTATCATCCAGCATGAATGTGATCACTTGGACGGCATTTTGTATGTGGACCGCATGACGGACATGACCAAGCTTATTTACCGCTCGCAATATCCATTGTGGGTGGCGGCTTTTCAAAAGGCTTCTTAAGAAAAAAAGGGGTGAGCCCCCTGTCTTAACTCAAAGAGCCTTCAATGGTTTTTTTAAGGGCCTCAAAAACGGCCCTTGGCTCGTCTGTGCCAGGACCACCAGCCTGGGCCATATCAGGGCGTCCGCCGCCCCCTTTACCACCCAAGGCGTTGGCACCAGCCCGCACAAGTTCAACGGCGCTTATTTTTTGAGACAGAGCCGCCTCAACCCCCACCACAAGGGACGATTTACCGTCCATCACCGCCAAAAGCGCAATGACGCCCAAGGGTTCTTTGGCGCGCAGCTGATCCACGATACTTTTCAAATCTTTGGGCGGGACGTCTGGCAAAAAGCGCGTAATAAAGGGCACACCGGCAACCATCTCCGGCCCGCTGCTGGCAGCATCGCCCGCCCCTCCACCACTGGCAAGCTTGCGTTGCAGGTCTTTAATTTCTTTTTCTAAACGTTTGCGGTCTTCTAAAAGGGCATCAAGACGAGGGACGACCTGATCAGGGGCGACCTTCAGGCGCGCACCCAGCGTCTCTAAAAGAGTCATTTTATCCCGGACATAAAAAAGCGCGCCCTCTCCCGTTACGGCCTCCAGGCGACGCACACCCGCAGCCACACTGGTTTGGGCAACAATCTTGAAAAAGCCAATATCGCCCGTTCTTTCCACATGAGTGCCTCCGCAAAACTCCACAGAATAAGGCGCCGTACGGTCTTCGTCTCCCATGGACACGACGCGAACCTCGTCCCCGTATTTTTCTCCAAAAAGTGCGACTGCCCCCGTTTCAAGGGCGTCTTTGGTCGACAAAAGCTTTGTCCCCACCGCCGTATTGCGGCGAATAATGGCATTGACCTCGTCTTCAACTTTTTGAAGGTCGTCTGCGGTGAGAGGCTCGTTATAACTAAAGTCAAAACGCAAGCGGTCCGGCAGCACAAGGGATCCCTTTTGGGTTACTTGTTCGCCCAAGTGACCGCGAAGCGCCTTGTGTAACAGGTGCGTGGCCGAGTGATTGGCCTTAATGCGCGCGCGCCTGGCGCCGTCCACCTCAAGGGTCAGGGCGTCTCCTTTACGAAGGGTTCCCGACACAACGCGCCCGTGGTGCACGAAAAGCCCGTCACCGGCCTTGGTGACATTATGAATTTCAAGAACGGCGTTTTGGGTGTGCGCCTGGCCTGTATCGCCCGTTTGTCCGCCTGACTCAGCGTAAAAAGGTGTTTGATTAACAACAAAGAAGATTTCCTCGCCGGTCACGGCCTCAAGCGCAAACGCCCCGTCCCTCACCAGAGCCTGCAGGGTTCCCTGGGCGGCAAGGGTCGTATAACCCAAAAAGTCCGTGGGGCCATTCTCTGCCAGCACCTCAAACCAAAGCCGTTCATCGGCCTTGGCGCCTGATCCAACCCAGTGGGCGCGCGCCTCTTCTTTTTGGCGTTCCATGTGGGCGTCAAACCCATCTGTGTCAACGGTTTTCCCTTCACCGCGCAAGATGTCTTGGGTCAAATCCAAAGGAAAGCCGTAGGTGTCATAAAGCTTAAAGGCAACATCACCCGGCAAAACGCCCCCCTTGGACAGGCCTTCAGTTTCTTGGGATAAAAGCTTTAGGCCGCGCCCCAAGGTTTGACGGAAACGGTCTTCTTCTTGAGCCATGGTCTCTTCGATCAAGGCGTTTGCCCGCACAAGTTCAGGGTACGCCTCTCCCATTTCTGTGAGCAGGGTAGGAACAAGCTTTGCCAAGAAGGGCTCTTGATGGCGCAGTAGGTATGCATGGCGCCCGGCACGCCGCAGGATCCGGCGCAGCACATAGCCGCGTCCCTCGTTAGAAGGCAAAATACCGTCTGCAATCATAAAGCTGCACGCCCGCAAGTGATCAGCAATGACACGGTGGGACACAAGGGCGTCACCCGACGCCTTCACACCGCTAAAGGATTCAGACGCCGCAATCAGCGACTTAAACAAATCCGTTTCATAGTTGTTATGAACGCCTTGTAAAACAGCCGACAACCGCTCGAGACCGCTTCCCGTATCAATGGAGGGCTTTGGAAGATTTTTGCGGTGCGCCGCGCCGTTTTCATCCAAGTACTGCTCGTACTGCATAAAGACAAGGTTCCACACTTCGACGAACCGGTCGCCGTCTTGGTCAGGCGATCCCGGAGGCCCACCAGCAATACTAGGTCCGTGATCATAGAAAATTTCCGAGCAAGGTCCACACGGCCCCGTGTCTCCCATGGCCCAAAAGTTATCACTGCCTGAAATGCGCAGGATTTTATCGGACGAAAGCCCAGCGATTTTCTGCCAAAGGGTTGCGGCCTCGTCATCGTCCACATAAACCGTCACAAGAAGGCGGTCTTTAGGCAGAGCAAGCTCTTTATGGACAAGATTCCAAGCAAAGGTGATGGCCTCTTCCTTGAAGTAGTCGCCAAAGGAAAAATTTCCCATCATCTCGAAAAAGGTATGGTGGCGCGTGGTGTACCCAACATTTTCCAGGTCGTTGTGCTTGCCGCCCGCGCGCAGACATTTTTGCGCGGACGTGGCCCGCGGATGGGCCGGCACCTGGGCGCCCGTAAAATAGTTTTTAAAAGGCACCATCCCCGCAGACGTGAAAAGAAGGCTTGGATCATTGTGGGGCACAAGGGGCGCGGAGGGCACAATTTCGTGACCGAGGTTTTGGAAATACTCTAAAAAATGGCGACGTATCTTCGACACAGTCCACATGGTCTTTTACCTTCTTAATACAATGGATAGAGGTGCTGCCTTACGCAGCATCTCCTTCAAGATCTTCGTTTTCTTCTGGCCCACGCGTCAGCTCCTGAGCAATAAGGCCGCTATTAGCACGAATGGCCTTTTCAATGGCCTCCGCCACCCCAGGGTTTTCACGCAAGTATTGCTTGACGGCTTCACGTCCTTGGCCAATCCGCTCGCCATTATAGGCATACCAAGAGCCAGACTTCTCTACAATTTCGGCTTTCACACCCAAATCAATGAGCTCACCAACCTTGGAAATACCTTCACCGTACATGATATCAAATTCCACGGTCCTGAAGGGAGGGGCCACTTTGTTCTTGACAATCTTCACGCGGGTTTCGTTCCCCACCACCTCGTCCTTGTTTTTGATGGCCCCAATGCGGCGAATATCAAGGCGCACAGATGCATAGAACTTCAAGGCGTTTCCGCCTGTGGTGGTTTCAGGAGATCCAAACATCACACCAATCTTGTGGCGGATTTGGTTAATAAAAATCACCGTGCAGTTGGTTCGGGAAATAGAACCGGTAAGCTTGCGAAGGGCTTGGCTCATAAGTCTTGCCTGAAGGCCCATGTGGGAATCACCCATTTCACCTTCAAGCTCGGCCTTAGGCACAAGGGCTGCCACACTGTCTACTACCAACACATCGATCCCGCCCGATCGCACAAGGGTATCTGCGATTTCAAGGGCTTGCTCACCCGCATCAGGTTGAGCCACAATCAGTTCATTGACATTCACACCAAGTTTTTGAGCGTACACGGGGTCCAGGGCATGCTCGGCGTCGATAAACGCGCAGGTCCCACCCTTTTTTTGTGCTTCAGCAATCACGTGGAGAGTCAGCGTTGTCTTACCCGAGCTTTCAGGGCCATAAACCTCGATAATACGCCCCTTGGGAACGCCACCCACACCGAGGGCAATATCAAGACCCAAAGATCCCGTGGAAATCGCTTCAATAGCGACAGTCTCTTGTTGGCCAAGCTTCATCACCGAGCCTTTTCCATAGGCGCGCTCGATTTGTCCGATGGCGGCTTCTAGTGCCTTTTGACGATCCATAACTTATCCCTTTTCTAACGCATAGCTTCTTATGGTTATTCCACACCCCACAAGCCAAGGCAAGGCATCACATAAAGAAACCCGGTTAATTTTTCAAGCATAAGGATTTCTTGAGGATATTCATTTTTTATTTCGACGCATAAGGGTCATTCTTAATCATTTTTTAAGAAAGACTTAACCTAAAACCCTTAAGGTGAGACTTGTTCAAAAATATATCACTGAAGGAATATCATGATCAGAAAAATCACCAAAGCTCTCTTATGTGCTTCTCTCATCAACGTTATGCCTTTTGAAGGGGCCAGCGCCATCTCTTTGTCCGATCTCAGCGAGGTTTTAAGCTCTGCCAAAAGCAAAGGCGCTCATTTCGTTTGCGCCAAGGCGGACGCCCTCAGCCTAGATTTTACCCTGCGGTCTTTTGATGGTGACCTTTGTGAGGACCCCACCATTGCCGCCATCACGCAGATTGTGTGCCCCGGTGCCGTGGACGACTTCAAAGGATCTCACTGTGATGTGAAAGGATTAACGGCGCTAGGCGGGCAGGAACCCTTAACAGTTATTAAAAATAATGTTGTCAAAGCTGCCGTTGAAATTAAGTCCTTGGCATGCCTTGTGGCGCCCATTGCGCCTCCACCTGCTGATGCGGCTCTGGGCGTTGCTTGTGCTGGATAACCAAGCCTATCTAGGGTCTGCCTGGGCAGACCCTAGATATCGATACTCAGGGCAAGGCTCGCATTATTCTGGATATAGCAAAAGCGCTTTTCAGCCTTTCGCCCCATAAGGTTTTCAATAAACTCCTCGATCTCCACCAAAGCCTCGGGATCTTTGGGATTCAAGCTCACAAGGTTTTGTGGCAACACCACGCGCAGAAGCGTCCTGGTTTTAGGGTCCATGGTAGTTTCTTTCAAATGTTGCCATGACATTTCACCAAGACCTTTGAAGCGACTAATTTCCACTTTTCCCTTGGTGAAGGTTTTTTTCAAAATGTCTTCTTTGTGGGCGTCATCCCGGGCATAAACGGACTTACTGCCCTGGGTCAGGCGGTACAAGGGCGGAAGGGCCAAAAACACATGGCCTTTTTCAAGGATGGGACGCATCTCCAAAAAGAAAAACGTCATGAGAAGAGAAGCAATATGGGCCCCGTCTACATCGGCATCGGTCATGATAATCACGCGGTGATACCGCAGGTTTTCGGGATGACACTTAGTCAGTCCCCCACCACAGCCAAGAGCTTTGGCAAGATCGGTGAGCTCTTGATTTGCAAGCGCTTTATCCGTGGTCGCAGCTGCGACGTTCAAAATCTTTCCCCGGAGCGGCAAAACCGCCTGGGTTTTGCGATCGCGCGCCTGCTTGGCAGAACCACCAGCTGAGTCACCCTCTACCAAGAATATCTCGCATTCTTCGGGGTCTGTACTCATACAATCAGCAAGCTTACCTGGAAGACGAAGGCGTTTTGTCACGCTCTGGCGCGCAGTTTCCTTGGCTTGGCGACGTTTAAGGCGTTGATCCAGGCGCTCGCTCACATGATTCACAAGGGCCTCTGCCACGTCCTTACGCTCGCTCAACCACTGATCAAAGCGGTCCTTGAGGGCCGCCTCCACAAGGCGCGTAACGCCTGCACTCACAAGTTTTTCTTTGGTTTGGCCTTGGAATTGGGGCTGCTTGATAAAGGCCGAGATAATGACCGTGGCGCCACCAAGGCAGTCATCGGCTGTAAATTGGCTGGCGCGCTTGTTGCTCAGAAGCTCACCGTACCCACGAAGAGAACGCATCACCGCCTGGCGAAACCCTGCCTCGTGGGTCCCCCCCAAAGGGGTCGACACCGTATTACAATAAGACGTAAAAAGGCCGTCTTCCCACTCGGGCCAGGCAACCGCCCACTCGATTCGCCCTTCTCCTTCTGGAAACTGAACGTCACCTGCAAAAAAATCAGGCGTCACAAGCGCCTTCTCTCCTAAAGACTCGCCCAGATAATCGGCAAGCCCCCCTGGAAAGTGAAAACGATCTTCCGTTGGGACCGGATCTCCTGTGTCGACAAAGGACGGATCGCACTGCCAGCGAATATCCACCCCCTTAAAAAGATAGGCCTTCGAGCGAATCATCCGGTACAGGCGCGCGGGCCTTAAGCGCGTCCCCTCATCAAAAATGGTCATATCAGGCATAAAACTAACACACGTACCGCGACGATTATGGACAGGACCCACTTGCTCGAGGGCAGATGTGGGGGCGCCCTTGCTGTAGGTTTGGCGGAAAAGATGCTTTTGACTCACCACTTCAACGATTAAAAGTTCTGACAAAGCGTTCACCACGCTCATCCCCACACCGTGAAGACCACCCGATGTTTCGTAGGCCTTGCCCGAGAATTTACCGCCCGAGTGCAAGGTGGTCAGAATCACTTCCAGGGCCGACTTATCAGGAAACTTGGGGTGAGGATCAATGGGAATACCGCGCCCGTTGTCGCGTACACTGACCATCCCGTCGGCGGCAATATCAATTTCGATGCGTGTGGCGTGTCCGGCAACGGCCTCGTCCATGGAGTTATCCAGGATTTCGGTCACAAGGTGATGAAGGGCGCTCTCGTCGGTGCCACCAATATACATACCGGGCCTGCGCCGGACAGGCTCGAGCCCCTCAAGGACTTCGATATCCTTGGCCGAATAATCTTCGTCCATTTTCCTGGCGGCAGATTTAAAGAGATCACTCATGTTCTTCATTCCCAGCTGATGGAGGCCCTTTCCAAGACATCTCGTCAGGCCTATAGTAGAGCATCCGCTTGACAAGAGACAACCAAATGCACACAGTTCTTACTTATCTAACAGGTGCCGCCCTTATTGCAACAGCCTTTGTGCTGGTCATGGGCCTTTTCACCATGGTGACGAAAGACCACAAAAGCGAGCGCAGTAATAAATTAATGCGTTGGCGCATAGGGCTACAGGCAGCAGCTTTGATTATTTTCTCCCTTCTTTTACTTTCGAGGCATTCTTAAAATGGTACAACTCACCCGCATTTACACCAAAGGAGGCGACAAAGGAAAGACGTCCCTTGGAAACGGCGCGCGCTTGCCCAAAGAGCACCCACGATTGCAGGTCATCGGCAGTGTGGACGAACTTAACGCCGCTGTTGGCGTTGCGCGCACATTTATGGCAAACACTCCTCAAGACGAGATGCTGGCCCAAATTCAAAATGATCTCTTTGATGTGGGGGCGGATCTTTGTGTCCCTTTCCAAGAGGATGCGCCGCCTTGCCTTCGTCTAGACGGGGGACGGGTCGCGTCTTTGGAGAAAGCTCTTGACGCGCTTAATGAAAGCTTGACCCCTTTAACGTCTTTTGTCCTGCCGGGCGGCACCCAAGCGAGCGCCTTTGTGCATCTCGCGCGCACCATTGCCAGACGCGCTGAACGCGATCTGTGCGCCTTCTTAAAAACAGAACCAGCCCCAAGTGCGGACGTTCACGCGGGCGTTCTCACATATCTAAACAGGCTTTCAGATTATCTTTTTGTACTCGCGCGTGCCCTGAACGATCAGGGACGCGCCGACGTTTTATGGCAACCGGGTACGCTTGTTGGCAGCGCCTCCTCTTAAAGGGGCCACGCTTTCACGACGTGTGACGGCTCTTCCCAGGGAAACACAACCCAGCAGTCTTGAGGGACTTCTTTGACAAAGGCGTCTACAAAGGGGGCGCCTTGGGGCTTTGCGTACAAAACCACAATGCGTGCGTCAGGCCTTTGGGCGCGCACCAGCGCCGCTGTTTTTCCCGAATCGACCAAGTCATCCACCACCAAGTAAAGCCCCTCCCCTTGGGGACACGCCTTTAAAAGTTTTAGCTCCTCCTGGGCATGATCATCGCTATAACTTGCAAGACAGCACGTATCGATAAGGCGAATATCAAGAAGCTGGGACAACAAAAGGGATGGCGCAAGACCGCCGCGCGCCACCGCCACGATTCCTGTAAAAGGGCCGGCATCTCTTAATTTTTCTGCCAAATGCTCGCAGTCTTCGTGGAATTGTTGCCAAGACACATACCATTTTTGCGCCATCAAAGGCTCCTTTTTTTGCTTCCAAAAAATTATTTTACTTTTTTTGACGCGCTCACGCCAGATCCCTCTCCCCTTAGGACGCGCCTCGCGCTATGATACCGTTCATGAGCACAAAATGACGGATACCCCCTATGTTGGACACACAGCACCTTCCCCCCCTGCATCCAGCCCTCCCTCCTCGTAAAAAGGGAATCCTTCTCATTAACCTTGGCACACCTGACTCTACCTCTTGGTGGGATATTCGCCGCTATTTAAGTGAGTTCTTGTCTGATAGACGCGTCATTGAACTCTCCCCTCTTTTGTGGCAACCCCTTTTGCAACTGATTATTTTGACTTTTCGCCCCCATAAAACGGCCCACGCCTATAAATCCATTTGGAAGATGGACACCAATGAATCACCCCTTCGGTATTACACGAGAGCGCAATCGGAAAAACTAGGCGCGTTATTTCAAGAAGAAGATCAAAATGTGGTTGTCGAGTGGGCCATGCGTTACGGCACGCCCTGTGTTTCCTCGCGCCTGGATCTCTTGCAAGCACAAGGCTGCCAAGAGATTATCGTGGTACCTCTTTATCCCCAATACTGCGCCGCCACAACCGCCAGTGCCTGTGACGCCGTTTTTAGAGCGCTTTTGAAAAAAAGATGGCAACCAAGCGTGAGCGTTGTTCCGCCTTATCACGATCATCCCGTGTACCTTGACGCCCTAGAGGAGAGCGTTCGCGCCCACTTTAAAACCCTTGAGTGGACCCCCCAAACCCTCCTTGCCTCTTTCCACGGCATGCCCTTGGAATCCCGCGAGAAGGGTGATCCGTATGCGTGTCACTGCGATAAAACCGCAAGACTTTTAAGGGAACGCTTTGAGGCAGATCCCTTTGGCTTTGACCGCACCTTTCAATCGAGGTTTGGCCCCAAAGCTTGGTTGCAACCCTACACGGACGTTGTCTTACAGGCGCTACCGTCCCAAGGTGTCACACGTGTCGCCCTTGTGACACCGGGCTTTGTCTCGGACTGTGTGGAGACCCTTGAAGAGCTTTCCCTTCGGTACAAGGAGGTCTTTATGACCGCAGGCGGGACTCATTTCACCGTGGTTCCTTGCTTGAACGACTCTCCTGCCATGATCACCCTTCTGGCAGCGCTCACACGGCCCTTTTTACCGGAAACCTCTTCGGCAAGGGTTCTCGCCTTTAAGCCTACGAGACCCCAAGTGACTGCCTAACCATTTTATGATTTCAAGGAAATATTTCTTTGCGCGCCTATATAATCACTGAACGCCAAGCCGTTTTTTATACAAGAAACTTAAGGATTTGTTAATGAAACGTAAAAGAACTTGACTTTTTTTCACGTTAATGTTTTATTAACTTGTGATTTTTTATATGGGGGGAAATGCACATATGTCTCAGCTAGCTTCTTTTTCTGGTGGTGAGTTTGTTGTTTATCCGACACACGGTGTGGGAAAACTTGAATCAGTGGAAACACAACAAGTAGCCGGCCTTGAGCTTAAGGTGCTCGTGATTACCTTTCAAAAAAGTCGCATGACCCTTCGCCTTCCCATGGCCAAAGCACAATCTGCAGGCCTGAGGCGTCTTGGTTCCAGAGAAGACCTTGATACAGCGTTTTCAACTCTCACTCGACGCATTAAAGCTAAAAAAGGCGTGTGGGCACGACGAGCCCAAGAGTATGAGTTGAAAATCAACTCTGGAAATTTGACATCGGTTGCTGAAGTTCTCTGTGAACTTTATCGCTGCAAAGATGACCGCGCCGAGCAATCGTACAGTGAGCGTCAGATTTACCGCTCTGCTCTAGAGCGTCTATGCGCTGAAGTCGCCCTCATTGAAGCCATCGACGAAGACAGTGCGGCCCAACGCGTCGAGGACGTTCTCGCACGCGCAGCCTAAAGTCGCGTTTTATCATTTTTTATCTCCACTGGCCCGGAATTTTTTCCGGGCTTTTCTTTTATTGAAGGTTGGGGGTTGAGTACATGGCAAGAACAAGGTCCTTTTCTGCGTCAATCATCAGCGTTTTGGAAAACTCCATCCCTCCAAAAAACTCCATGTCTTCAATTTCATTTCTTGTATTCATAAAAAGAAGCAGACCGATTTGAAACCGGGCACAGGCGTGGGATAGCGCCCCCTTAAGGGCTTGATAATAGTATTTGCAATAGTGTTCAAATAGCTCCGGTTCGCTTTGATTTGACGCTTCTGTTGACGTATTAAAAAAAACGGAACTACACTCCCAAATACAGGGCTGAACGTAAGTGTCCACATCTTCTTGTAACATATCAATAACAGCGTTGCGGGTGGTCATAGGGTTAAGTCTGATTCCCCCGTGTATGCCTGTTTCGTTGTCATTTAACAGTAAATAAACGGAGTCTTTGTGGTCATAGACGGTGTCATCGAGATACAAAGCGTCTTGCTCACGCTTTGTGAACATTTCCATAAGATCTTGGTTGTGCATTGATTTATTTTGGGCATCAATGATTATAAACATATATCCTCCAGCCTTATTTTTTAATCTCTGATTGATTTACTTTACATAGTCAAAAAGCAAATATTTGTGCGGGCTTATATGTCAAAATAATCTATGTATAAGATTTAAAAATAACAAGCCATCAAGAAACTTATACTTAAGTTCTATACGGGTAAAAAATTTGGTTGTCAATATAATTGTTTTTGTGTTAACACAATGTTTTTGAGAGTGTGCTTTGACACTCAAGGAATAATAATGGATTTAGAAGCCCTCAGAATTTTCTATGTGGTCGCTCGCGAGAAGCAGATTACAAGTGCCACACACCAGTTGGGCAAGACTCAACCCGCCATTACTGATAGACTCAAACGGTTCCAAAAGGACTTAGGAATCCAGCTTTACGTCGCAGGAAAGCACGGCATTGTTTTAACCCCAAGCGGTGAGCTCCTTTTCCAAAAAGCTCAAAAAATTCTTTCCGACGTTGAGAACTTAAAACACTCACTTCTTGTAAAAAATGAAACAACAGGACGTTTGTGCGTCTCGACAACCCATGCGCTTACCTCTCAAGTTGTGGTCAGAGCGCTCCCTCGGTTTCGTGAGTCTTACCCTGATATTGACTTAACACTTCTGGCTGAAGACAAGCCTGTGGACTTGACTCTGCGAGAATCAGACGTGCTCATGCGCCCTCATATGGGAGAAATCTCCCATCTTGAACAGCGTTTTTTGATGCGCTTTCACTTAGGACTCTTTGCAAGCCCCGAGTACCTTGAACGCAACGGCACACCGAAAACAGTTTCAGACTTAGAAAATCATATCTTTCTCTCTTACCCTGAAAATATTGTCCAACCTCACTCGGGTGTAAACTGGCATTTGTCTTTGGTTTCAAAGCAAAAACGAGCTCAAATAATCACTAATTCATCTCATACGCTTCAAAAGGCAGCAGAGCTTGGACTTGGCATTCTGTCTCTCTCAAAAGAGGCCATCACGCTCAACAAAACTAAGGTAATCCCCGTTTTGCCTGATTTAGAAGGCCCTATTGTTGACATTTATTATATTTGCCTTAAGAATTCCCGCGATGACGCCCGCATCAATGCTTTTTATGATGTGTTAAAAAGTTATCTTGAAGAAAGGGGCTTTCGTGGCAACCAAGATGAACAATCTTAACTTCTCTCGAGCATTAGACTAATGCTTTTGGCTTCTTCTCGCAAAAATTTAATTGGGGCACTGTCAGGCAATTTCCTGGAATATTATGATGTAACCTTGTACGGGTTTTTTTCGGCGCTCCTGGGACCCATCTTCTTTCCAACCCAGGATCCTTTTGTCACCTCTCTCTTAACCCTCACGGCCTTTGCCGTAGGCTATCTCGCAAGACCCTTTGGGGGGATGTTCTTTGGTTATCTTGGCGATAAATTTGGACGAAAGAAAGCGCTCTCCCTTGCTGTGATTCTCGTCACGATTCCTACCTTTGCCATTGGTTTGATGCCCTCATATGAAGAAATTGGAATCTTGGCACCGCTTTTAGTCTTACTTTGCCGCATTCTCCAAGGGATCTGCACGGGCGGTGAATACCCCGGAGCCGCCGTCTTCATCGCTGAACATAGTGGCCCGCGCCGAAAAGCCCTCTTATGCAGCCTTGTTCCTGCGTCAAGCCTTCTTGGTGCTATTACAGGGACACTCATAGGTGCACTCTTTGTCCAAGAAGAGATGCCCCCTTGGGGATGGCGTATCCCCTTTCTTATCGGCGGAGCACTCGGCTTTTCTGCTTTCTTGTTAAGGCGTCAAATTGCAGAAACACACGTTTTTGAAACACTCAGTGAGGTAGCGAAAAGTCCTAATCCCATATGGACCTCTTTTAAATCCCATACCCCGTTGATTTTGGGGACTGCACTTATCGGCGCGGGGACACTTGTGCCTTTTAATCTCGTCATGGTTTATATGTCCTCATTTATGGAGCACGAAATACTGTCTTTTTCCACGTCAGAGTCACTTTTGATGACATCGGGGCTTATGACTCTTTTCATGTTGATTTTACCCATTTGCGGGCTTCTCGCTCAAAAATGGGGACGACAAAAGATGATGATTAGCTCTTGTTTTTTTAACGCCCTTTTAGCTTATCCTCTTTTTTATCTCTCTTATTTTGCCGAATCTTTTTCCCATTTATTTATTTACAAAAGCATTCTTGTCATCATATCCGCTGGCTTTGTGGCGCCCACTGTTTCCTACTTTACGGATCTTTTCCCACCGCAAACGCGGTATACAGCGCTTGGCTTTAGTATCGCCCTTGGAGAGGGTATTGGCGGCGGCACAACACCCCTCATCGCAACATACCTTTCACACACAACACAGAATCCTCTTTCGCCCTCTTTCTATCTGATGTTCAGCAGTCTTGTTTCTGTTCTTGGGATTGTCGTGATTGCGCGCACGGTGCACAAACGACACGCTTCAAAGTAGAAACCCTGATTCTGCCCTCGTGTTCTAGGCCTCACGTCTAAATAGGCACATACTAAGCTTGGTACACTCCTTCTCAGGACTTTCGCCCGTGAGCATCTCTTTTTGGCAAGACTCTCTTGAGCGTCTTATGGCGACCCTCGAGACAAACACAAATGGCCTTTCTCACGCGCAGGTGATGCAAAAGCGTCAGGTCTTTGGGCACAACGTTATTTCCAAAAGCAAAAAAAAGCATCTATTGCTTCTTTTTCTTTCTAAATTCAAAAATCCTCTTGTCTTGATGCTGCTTGCAGCTGCAGCACTTTCCAGTTTTTTAGGAGATAAAAGCTCCTTTTTCATTATCACAACCATCGTGCTCCTCAGTGTATTCCTTGATTTCTTTCAAGAACACAAAGCCAATGACGCAGCTGAAAAACTGCGCCGGTCTGTGGCTGATCGCACGCGCGTGGTCAGGGACGGCACGGAACATGACATTCTTGTAAGCGACCTTGTGCCCGGAGACGTCGTCCTTTTGTCAGCGGGCGACCTTGTCCCCGCCGACGGACGTCTTTTGTTTCAAGATAACCTTTACGTGAATCAGTCAATTTTAACGGGCGAGAGCTTTCCCGTTGAAAAGGAGGTTCGTGATTTGGGCAAGGATGCCAAAGACCTTGAAAGGGCGACCAATGCCGTTTTCATGGGGACGTCTGTCTTAACGGGGCAAGCAAAAATGCTTGTATGCGTCACGGGTGAGAAAACCCTTTTTGGCCACATTGCCTTGTCCTTGGGGGAAAAAAAACCCCAAACTCCCTTTGAACTTGGGACCAAAACTTTTGGATTTCTTCTCATGCGCCTTACGTTCCTGTTGGTGCTTTTTGTGATTATCATCAATTTTTTCTTTTTTAAGCCTTGGCTGGACACGGTGCTTTTTGCCCTTGCCCTTGCTGTGGGTATGACGCCTGAATTTTTACCCATGGTGATTTCAGTCACCTTAACGCGCGGGGCCTTGCGTCTTTCCCACAAAAAAGTCATCGTCAAGCGACTTTCAGCCATCCATGACCTGGGCAGCATCGATATTTTGTGTACCGACAAGACCGGCACCCTAACCCAAGCCAAAATAGAGCTTGCCCAGCATCTGGGCTGCCAAGGCCAGACCTCTCCTACGGTTTTTCGCCTTGCCTATCTTAATAGCTTTTTTGAAACGGGCATCAAAAGCCCCCTTGATCAAGCGATTTTATCCCATACGAAAGTCGATCTAGAGGGGTGGTCTAAGATCGATGAAATTCCCTATGATTTTGAAAGACGGCGCGTGTCTGTGCTGGTGGAAAAAGAAGGCGCGCGTCTTTTATGTGTGAAAGGCGCCCCTGAAGATGTGCTTGCCCTTTCAACACACTATGAAAGCGAGGAGGGCACCGCTCCTTTAACAGCTGAAAAACGCCGCGCGCTTCAAGAAATGTATAAACATCACTCACGCCAGGGTCTGCGCCTTTTAGGGGTTGCCTCGGCAAAGGTCTCTCACACCCAGGATAAAGCCCTTAAAACCGATGAAGCAGATCTTGTGTTTGCAGGTTTTGCGCTCTTTTACGATCCTGTAAAAGAAGGGGTGAACATAACCGTAAGAAGCCTAACCCACGCCAAGGTCGACCTCAAAATCCTGACGGGCGACAACGAAGATGTGACACTTCACCTTTGCCAAAATCTTGACATTCCCGTGACAGGTGTCCTTCTTGGCTCTCAAATGAACGAGATGAGTGATGAAGCTTTTTTTGCGCAGGTGACGCACTGCAACTTGTTTTGCCGTGTCACGCCCGCGCAAAAAAAACGCGTGATCGACGCGCTGCGAGAGCTGGGGCATGTCGTGGGCTATATGGGAGACGGAATCAATGACGCGCCGTCCTTGCAGCACGCAGATGTGGGTATTTCCGTTGATAACGCGGCAGACGTTGCCAAAGAGGCCGCCGACTTGATTTTGCTCCGCCAAGACCTTGGTGCCGTTTATGACGGCATCCTTGAAGGCCGTAAAACCTTTGCCAACATCATGAAATATATTCGCATGGTTACAAGCTCTAACTTTGGCAATATGATCAGCATGGCAGGCGCCACCTTGTTTTTGCCCTTCTTGCCCATGCTGCCCGTGCAGATTCTTCTTAACAACCTCATGTATGATTTATCAGAAATTGCCATTCCCCTCGATAATGTCGACCGCGATTTTCTGGAAAAACCGCGGCGCTGGAACCTGACAGCCGTCGTGCGCTTTATGCTTGTCATGGGGCCACTAAGCTCGCTTTTTGACGTCATGACCTTTGTGATCATGACCAAGGTGTTCAACGCGTCTGTCCCTCTTTTTCAAACGGCCTGGTTTGTTGAATCTTTGACAACTCAAATCCTGATTATTTTTGTGATCCGCACAAGGAGACCCTTTTTCCAAAGCAGACCCAACAGAACCCTGACCCTTATATCCTTGGGCCTTGTGATCACAGGGGCCCTCATTCCCTTTACCCCCTTTGGATCGTACTTTGGTTTCGTGCCGCTGCCCTTGAGTTTTTACGGGGTTTTGGGGGGCATCGTACTGGTTTATCTTTTCCTGGCAGAGCGGGCAAAAATGATCTTTTACCGCCGTTTTCCAGAGTACTAGGGCGCTAAGACATCAAACCATCTAAGGTCACACAAGAAAATGTACCGTTATAAAGACGCCTAAACATCATAAAGCACGCGGGGTTTTGATACGCCTCGTCATGGGTCGCAAGATCAAAATCATTTCCCTGATTTTTATACATATAGCCGTTAAAAACACCCACAAGACGTCCTCTTGGATTGTGATAAAGATCGTAATCTATCATGATGAGGCCCGCCCCTTTGGCGGACGCACTCTTTGGCGCTACGGCGGGTGGTTTTTTCAAAAAATGACTTTTTGATTTGTGTTTTTCCGGCAAAGGACAGACTATTCCGCAAAACCAGGAATCAACAGACGCGCAAACCTCTTCAAAATGCGTGCCCTTGCGGGTATAAGAATTCTGATCTTCTTTTTCAAAAAACCCCATAACTCCTTCAAAGTAATCCGCACAAAAAAAAGGATAAATCGGTAGGGGATGATAGGTTGTATCCTTTGGCGCGCCTAAAACAACCACGGCGTAATCGGAGACGGCTTCATCGTGGGTGTGTTCAAACTTTCCCTTGGCATAATAAGGGTTCAAGCGAATTTGCGAAATTTTGTCCACCATTTTAAGCGCTTCTTTTGTAAGTGGCGTCTTAAGCCTTGCGTCAAAGGAGACGTACCAGTGTTCAGGCGCCAACATCACTTGTTGGTCAGGCGCGTGCCGCGAGGTCTTCCAATAGTCGTAAAAACCAGACGCACAGGTCAGCACATGGTTTCTGGGAAATCTTGCGTCATCAAGATATTGGTCATAGCTGAGGCATTCGGGATACTCACCCGACTTCAAAGTACTTAGCGTGCCTGAAAACGCGGTGATGACCTCCAACTGTTCATTGGTTTGAAAGATAAGGCAGGCTTCTTTAAATTGGTGATTTTGGCCGTAGACTGTTGCTTCTAAATCAACATCAGAACGGCTCGCCCAAAGACTACTTCCCATCCCCAACGTAATGCACACCAAGACGCGCACCCAACTAGCCATTCATACCTCTTCTTTAAAAATGCCCAGAGCTCGGTAGCACCCCTCGTTTTCTCTGTCAATCTGCTTTTCTTTAATGTAATGACACTTAATATATGAGAGACATAGAAATTAATTCTTCTAAATCAATATAATGACAGTTTTTTATTGACACTATTTTTTAGAAGATGATAGACAAGAGCAGTTTTTAAACAGTAGAAAAGGATATACGATTTTTTTTCTTTGGGGATGGGGCACAAAACAAATAGACGAGTACGCCATCAATTGTGAATGTAGTCACTGCGAAAGCCCCTACCTTTCCGTTGTCGGGTTTCAAAAGTTTATCGATATTTTCTTTATTCCCACCATTCCCCTTGGCAAGCAAAAACTGCTTTTTTGCCCCCAATGCCAGACGCAATATCAACTGGCTATGCCTTTTGATACAACAGAGTTACCGCCCCTTAAAACACCGATCTGGGGATTTTCGGGCTTGATGGTTATCGGGATCTTGATGCTTTCTGCTTTTCTTATGGCAGCTTCTAGATAAGAGATTTTTAGGTCGACTGGAGGGTTCAAAAAAGTGGTGCCGGATGAGGGATTCGAACCCCCGACCTACTGATTACAAATCAGTTGCTCTACCAGCTGAGCTAATCCGGCTTTTTTAGTGCCTCAGATTTACCATGACACTTTCCCCATTGCAAGGGACAAATGAGGGGTCTTTACCAATTAAATTGGGGCAGCACAAAGGTGGGGGCGATCCCTTTTTGGGCAAACCGCGTGGCAAGCCTGTCCTCGGGTGCTGTGTCCCCTGGGCGTACACCCAGAGCGCTTCCCTCAAGGCCGCTCATGACCAAAATGGTGTCGATGCCAAAGTGAGTGCCGCCTTGTACGTCTGTGTTCAGGGAATCACCCGTGGCAATCATGCGACTTTTATCGGGCTTTCCTAAGATTTCCCAAAGACGCGTATAGATGGCCTCAAAGGGTTTTCCGTGATAACTCACGCGTCCCCCAAGCTCTTTGTAGCGCGCTGCAAGAGATCCTGCACAGAGAATCTCAACACCCCGCGTAATCACGCTCATGTCAGGGTTCACACAGATCATGGGCAAATCAAGGGTCATGCACTGGGCAAGGAGCGCTTCATGATCCTCAATCACAAGGGGGTAAGGACCTGTGTTTAAAAGAAAATCAGCTTCTTTCACGTCATAGGTCACCTGAGAGCCAAGATCATCCAAAAGATCCGCGTGGGCGGCCGCCGCCAAGGGATAACACATCTTGCCGCGGTGTTCTTGGGTTAGGGCGTTATAAGCGTCTTCGCCCGATGAATACACACGTTCATAAAACGTGCGCGGAATCCCTAAATCAGATAATTGCTTTTCAAGGCTGAAATATCGGCGCGGTGAGTTGGAAAGAAAAACAACAGTCTTGCCTTGGGCTTGCAGGCGTGCGAGCGCCTCACCCACACCCTCAAAGGTTTGGTGGCCATCATGAATGACCCCCCACAAATCCACAATGAATGTGTCATAGCTGGACGCAAGTGCCCCTAGACCATCAAGGCATTGAAAGGAGAGTTCTTTTGAGGCGACTTTTTCCATGGGATCACTCTTTGGGTTTGATCATTTCACCTAAACACTTCTCTCAAGCGCCTGTCAAGAAAAGGGGGGACAATTACTGATTTTCCCGCCAAGAGCGCCCCTCAATCAGAAGATCTTTCACCCTTGCGTTTCCTTCCTCGTCCACCGTCACCACAAGGGACGCCTTACCCCCCCTTGTTTTCTCATCAAGAAACGTTGCTTTGGTTTCAGGGATATAGAACCGTTCGATCCCTGCCGTAAACGTGCCTGCCTTACAGGTGCCTTTAATCATTTGGGGGCACCGCTCGGGCTTTTTTTGCGTCGCCGTTTTCGTCTCAAGACACACGTACCAAACTTCATTTTTTTTACTTCTTTGACAAGGGATTGCAGCGCCGTAATCAACCTTGTAAGTCACGTAATGTCCCGACAGAAAGTCCCTGGGATCGTACCCAGCGATAGGCAGAGTGATTTCAACGCCGCTTCCTTGCCTTAGATGATGACGCCCGGCAAGGGACATCAATATTACCACAGGCACGACCAAGGAAAGAATCATCAAGCTTTGTCTTTTTGTCATGATGAGATCTCCTTCATTGTCACAAATAATCTGTCTTTATGCTTCTTCCACAAAAGCACCATGGCCACGATGAAAAGACCCGTCAAAATGAGGCTGAGCCCCATGGTCTCAAGACCTGACACGAGACTTATGTAAAAAAGAACAAGACGCAGCCCTGCCAACAGAATCACGGTTTGGAACAGGAATTTCGAGCCCGTACTGGCCAAAAAAATGGCCATACTCATCAAAAAACCCAGACCCAAAATCAAGATCATCACGCGCCAAAAAATGTCCCCATGTTGCAAAAGAGAACACTCTACTGTGACCATGAAAAAGGCAATCCCAGCAAAAAGCCAAGCTTTTTGCCCTTTTTGATAAAGGGGATGCACCAAGATCAGGAGGCCCAAAGTGCCCGCAAGACCAAAGCGAATGAGAGGAACACCCTTAACAGTATGTGAAAAAATCCCTTCCATGTATAAAATGATTTCGCACCCCATGGAAATTATCAGCGCCCCTAACAAGAATGCCCGTGTCAAAGGAAGGTTTTTGCAGAACATTTGTAATGAAAATCCAACGATGGCAAGGACGAAGGGAAGACTGATGCCAAAGGTGGCCCATCCCAACGATTTTTGAAAGGGTGTGTTATAGTAAAGGCTTGTCGCCGCAAGGGAAAGGGCTCCCACCCAAAAAAGAGGTATCACAAGGGTGCGCGTTAAACACGCAACACCGAGCGTTAGCCCTGTCCACAAGAAAAGAGGTTGATATAAATCTCCACTTAGGTGATAGATCTGCGAGATAAGCCCGATGGAGGCGATGCACCACAAGAAGAAAAGAAAAAGGGCGCCTTCACTTAGCAGCTTTTTCTTTTTTATATCTGCCCAATAGGCCGTGCCCCCCACAACGCTAAGGCCAAGAAAATTAACGCTTAGCTTCACGCCGTCTGCAATATGTGCCCAGTTGGCGGCAATGGTGGCGATAATCCCCAGCGCAACACTCCCAACGCCAAGGGTCACCAAACCATATAGCATCCATTGGGGTTTTTGGGCTGTTTTTTCATACGCAAGAATGCGCTCGTACACGCCTTCATCAAGGAAGCCCGCGTCTTTCCATTCACTTAGTTTTTTAAGGTGATTCGCCAAGATGCATTCCTTAAACGTATTCAGAATTCCCAATTATAAAAAGGAATAAGGATCCACGTCAATTTGTATCCGTACTTTGGACGGGTGAGGCTCTTTTAAGATTTTTTCTAAGATTCCTTGCAACTTATGGGATTTTTCAGCCTTCACAAGAAGACGCCAGCGGAACTGTCCGCCCACCCGTGACAAGGGCGCGGGGCAAGGTCCCAAAATGACAACGTTTTGGATGCGCGCCAGTTTTGCCCCAACCATGCTCGCTGTTTGAGAGATAAGCCCCTCATCGGATCCTGAGAAAATCACCCCCACAAGCCTTGAAAAGGGCGGCATCTGAAACTGGCGCCGCGCCTCGATTTCCGCGTCCATGAAGGCTGCTCTGTCGCCGCTTGAAAGGGCCTGCATCACGGGATGATCGGGCGCGTAGGTTTGAATCATCACGTGCCCTTGTACCTCTTCCCGACCGCAGCGCCCCGCAACCTGGTGAAGAAGCTGATAGGTCCGTTCGCCTGCTCGCAAATCCCCCCCGCAAAGTCCCAAATCGCCGTCCACAACGCCTACAAAGGTAAGACCCGGAAAGTGATGCCCCTTGGCAATCATCTGGGTTCCAATAAGGATATCAATCTCGCCCTCTTCCATGGCACGCAGCTGATGGGCGCGCTCTTTGACGGACCCCTGATCACTGGTAATCACCCCCACGCGCGCTAAAGGAAAAAGACGCGTGATTTCTTCTTTAAGCCTCTCGACCCCAGGCCCGCACGCCACAAGGCAGTCTTCCCCCCCGCAACCGGGGCACTGTGTCATGGTAGGTTTTGTGTGTCCGCACTGGTGGCACATAAGAATCCCTTTGGTGCGGTGCTCCACAAGGAAACTCGCGCAAGACGGGCATTCAAGACGTTCGCCGCACCGGCGACACAAAGTCAAAGGCGCGTAGCCCCTGCGGTTTAGAAATAAAAGACTTTGTTGTCCTGCCTCTAGGACTTCTTGGAGCTTTTGATGAAGGGCATCCCCAATCCACCGTTTCCCGCCTGCTGGGGGGGACTCTTTTCGTCTGTCCACAAGGGTAATCAGGGGAAGGGTTGCATCGGCGTATCTTTGTGTTAGCTGAATCTCTTGATATTTTCCTTGGGCCACGTTCACAAGGCTTTCCACACTGGGGGTAGCCGAGGCTAAAATCACGGGGATTTTCTCAAGATGGGCGCGCACCACCGCCATATCGCGCGCGTGATACATGACCCCTTGCTCTTGCTTATAGGCATGCTCGTGCTCTTCATCCACCACCACAAGACCCAAGCGCGAAAATGGCAAAAATAGGGCAGACCTTGCCCCAATGACCACGCAAGGCGAACCTTTGATGACTTTTTGCCAGATAACGGCCTTGGTTCCTTCTGAAACACCCGAATGCCACAAAAGCGGTTTTTGGCCAAAACGACGCTCGAAACGGGCAAGCCCTTGGGGAGTAAGCGAAATTTCAGGCAGCAAAATAAGGACTTGTCTTTGAAGGCGCAGCGCCTCAAAGACGGCCTCTTGGTAGACTTCTGTTTTGCCAGATCCCGTCACACCGTCCAAAAGCGTCACTTGAAAGGCGCGTTGTCGCACGGATTCTTGCAGCCTTTGAACGGCGCGCCCTTGCTCGTCGTTAAAGGTAAGAAGTCCCTCTTCAATACAAATCGGCGCCTCCTCGCGCGTCGCTGGTACTTTTTCAATCATGCCTTCCTTTTCAAGGGTCTTTAGAGTCGTAGTGCTCACCCCAAGGCGACTTGCAAGCTGCGTAAGATTTTCTGCCATCACCCCTTTTTCTAAAGAGGTTTTGATCTGGCGGCGCAGGCGCGTCAGGGGTTTTCGATCCTCACTCGCCCATCGCCACACATAGGTTTCGATCCGTTCCTCCAAAAACGAAAGCTGCGGGACGATCATCTTGAGGACAAGACCCAGGGGCGTTACCGTATAGTCTGAAACCCACCTCGCGAACGAGAGTGTTTGACCTGGAAGCGCCGGCGCGTCCAAACAGGCACTGACCTCCTTTAAGGTAAAGTCGTTGTTATGTGTTTCTTTGGAACGTTTCTGCCAGATAAGGCCAATTTTTTCCTTGGTGCCAAAGGGAACTTTGACAAACTGCCCTGCCTCTAGAAAAGATAAGCTTTTAGGCACGCCGTATGTATAAGCCTGGGTCAACCTTTGCGGCAATACAACGTCAACAAGATCCATGGGCACACCTCATTTAGCTACGGTGCACCATAGCGTTTTCCCTTGCCATCGTCACGGGGGTTTAGTCTCCCCAAGAAAAGTCAGGAGGGGGTTCGCCTGATGACATCACGGGCATCTCTTCACCTTCCAGGGGTGCTTTTTGTCGCTTGAGCAAATTAACTTGATTTATATATGCTGGACAAGAAAAGCCAGCGTAATGACCTAAAAGATCATTGCGCGTTTTATGAACCAAGAGATGTCTGTGGGGATGTTCTTTGTGGGTGATATAGTCTTTTTCCACAAAAACTAAATCTTGGGCATCATTGATGCGCTCGCTTTCGCTAAGGGCACCTATGGCACTTCCTTGGCTGTAAAGCACAACACTAAAGGGGTTACTGGGTGGGGGGGATATAATGGCGCCATCTTTTTGAATGACTAAGGGCCCTTCCTCCACCTTGCAAATGGCTTCTGTCTTATCCTCGTTCACCGCATCAAGGCGTTCTGTCATTTGGGGGTGAACCCCGTATCGCATCACTTTTCCCCACCCGTCTTGGGCAATTTTTGATGTAAGTCCCAAAGTTTCAAAGGGAACGTACCCCACAGCCTCGCTGGGGTTTTTACATGTCTTTTTGGCATATCCCTTAAGATCTTGACTGGGACACGGAAGTTTTCCTTGGGATAAAAGATAATTCGCAAGACTTTTTAATAAGAATGTTTGATGATCTCTTGTGACTTTTTGTTGCACGGCACTCACGCGTGCGCCCATAAGGGATAGACCTGAGGCGGCAACGATTCCCATAACGGCCAATGCAACCGATAACTCTAAAAGAGAAAATCCCGCATCGTCACCGAGAAAACGTTTTACATTTGAAAGTATAAAACGCACGCTTTATCCTTGGTTTGACCGTTATAGGCGCCTTGGGGTGTGACGCAACTACCAGGGGCTGCCCCCACCCCTTCTTCAGCGCGAATTTGGCCTTCTTTGGGACGACCGCTGTCGGCCTTTTGATCGATACTCATGGCCTGTTGGGGGGTCAAAAGGGCCCCATTACCTCGATCACCGTTTTCTTGACCCAAAAGATACCAGTGTTTGGCGTCACCGAAATGATCATATTGGATGGTAAAGCCGCCTCCAATTTTTGCGCGCGGCGCCCCCGACCCAAAAGTCGCAACGCCGCTTGAAGGAAGTTGGCCCGTGGTCGGTAAAAGGTTCGCCGCCGAGAGGTGTTGCCAATACGATAGCGCTTCGTGACCTGGGCCAGTCGAGGAAAGTCCTGGCCCTTCTATGACACCGTCGTTATTGCCGTTTTTCAAGTGAGAGGCGATGTAGTCGCTGGCTTTATCAAAGTCTCCCGGCAGGGCGTTATACTTGTCCATAAAGACACCGGTAGCGAGACGAAACTCATTCACCTGGGTCAAGGCTGATTTAAGGCGCGCACTTTCCAGGAGTTCTTGCCCCTTGAGGACCCCGCCCACAATGAGACCAATGATCAAAAGGGCAATGGAAAGCTCCACAAGGCTAAAGCCGTCCTGGGCACGTGCGGCGCGTTTTAGGGCGTGACGAGTCATGATTTAAAGCGTCCCTGTTTTTCCTTCATGATGCAAAAAGAAAAGCCTCATAGCAAGCGGCTTTTAATAAACACTTTTTGCAAAGGAACGTATGTTCCCCCTTGCGTAGGTCTTTCAGATCGTGTATCGAAGGACATGTCGGGGTGTAGCGCAGCCTGGTAGCGCGCCTGCTTTGGGAGCAGGATGTCGGGAGTTCGAATCTCTCCACCCCGACCACTGACAAACTCACACATTTAATGGCATTAAAAAAGGCCCAAGAGGATCTTTTAAGCCCGCTCCATTTTTTGAAGCGTACTTGTGGTGCTGTGACCCTCTTGAAGGGTCACAAGAAGCACGTCCCCACCCCATGACAGAACTTCTTTGGCACCCACCACTGTTTCAACGGTATAATCAGCGCCTTTAACCAATAAATCTGGACGCAAATACTGAATGAGCTCAAGGGGGGTGTCTTGATCGAAAAGCACGACCAAGTCTACATCACTCATGGCTTCTAAAACGTGCATACGGGATGACTCTGAATGAAAGGGGCGAGACTCGCCCTTGAGGCGTTTTACGGACGCATCGCTGTTCACGGCGACCACCAACCGGTCGCAAGCTTGCCGAGATTCCCTCAAAATCTTGATATGTCCTGGATGCAGAATATCAAAGCATCCATTGGTAAAGCCAATTTTCAAGCCTTCCCTATGCCATTGTACAATCCGGTCGTGGGCCTCTTGCCAGGTCGAGGCATGCTTTTTTAGACGCTCTTCTTCTAAGTTCGTATGAAGAGCCTGGGATAGCTCGTCAAGGCTAATGGTGGCCGTTCCAACCTTGGCCACCACAAGGCCTGCAGCCACATTGGCGATGTGGGCGGCTTGGTGGGCAGAAGCGCCCGCCCCAACACACGCGCCAAGACACGCCACAACCGTATCACCTGCCCCCGACACATCATAAACGTCTAGGGCGTGGGTTGGCAGATGCACGGCTGCCTTACCGCGCTCGTGAAGGGTCATCCCCTGAGCGCCCCTTGTGGCTAAAACCGTTTCAATGCCGCAGTGATCCAAAAGGAACTGTGTAGCTTTTTCGACCTCCTCGTCGCTGTCTACCGGCATGTTTGTGGCCGACGAAAGCTCTTTTGCGTTGGGGGTTACGAACGATGCACCCCGATAACACCTATAATCTTTGACTTTAGGGTCTACAAGAATCGGTTTTTGATGTTGCGTGACAATTTTGATAATCTCTTGCACAAAAGCGGGGGAAAAAAAGCCCTTGCTGTAGTCGGACAATATCACCAAATCCACACTATTTACATGCGCTTTTAGGGCATCCAAAATGCACGTTCTTGCCTCAAAAGAAATCTCAAAGGTATCCTCTTCATCGCAGCGCATGAGCTGTTGACCTTCTGACACAAAGCGTGTTTTCACGGTGGTACGACGCCCCTTTTCCGTTACACACTCGGCACGCGTGTGGGGAAGGTTTTCAAAAAGGGTGATAACTTCGCCCCCATAAGTGTCATCGCCCACCACCCCCATAAAGATGCACTGAGCCTGAAGGGAGGAAAAGTTTCTCACAACATTCCCAGCCCCACCAAGCACTGTGGTTTTTCTGATGGCACGAAAAATGGGAACCGGCGCCTCAGGTGAGATCCGCTCGACGCGGCCGTAAGCAAAATGATCGAGCATCACATCCCCCATGCACAAAACACGCACCTGGGAAATGGCTGACAGAATTTGAGAATAGGCAAGTGCTTCCATCTTAGACAAGCCCAAGTTCACGCTCAAGCGCACCGCACAGCATCTGGCCTAAGGTAATATGCATCTCTTGAATGTGGCTTGTAATATGACTTGGTACAATGAGTAGCACGTCACACATCCTTTGAAGATCGCCGCCATCTTTACCCGTGAAACCAACGGTAACAAGACCCATTTTTTTAGCAATATCAAACGCTTTCAAAACATTAGGGCTTTTACCTGACGTCGAAATCCCAATGGCCACGTCACCGGGTCTACCAAGGGCTTCAAGTTGACGGGAAAAAACTGTCTCAAATCCCATATCGTTGGCAGCCGCTGTCAAAGTGGATGTATCGGTGGTCAGAGCCAGGGCTGGTAGGGCGCGCCTGTCTTTGACAAAACGCACGGTAAGCTCAGTGGCCAGGTGCTGTGCATCAGCAGCACTTCCGCCATTACCAAAGAACATGAGTTTATTCCCAGCGCATATGGCCTTGAGGCAAACGTCCACAAGGTCAAAAAAGACAGGCCCCATGGTTTCTTTGGTGCGCGCAGCCACCTGCAAATGCTCGTCCATCACTTGATCAAAGAAATCATTACGACGGGCCGCGTTTGTAGACACAATTTGAAAAGAAACAGGGTTCACAGACACTTAAAACTCCAACTCGACGCGTAAAACGGTTTTTGGTAATTCTCTGGCAGGTGTTTCAAACGCTATATGTTCCTCGGGTAAAAGCCTTGTTTCTGTCAAAGGATGATCCCACGACACAAGCACACATCCCTCTTTCCCCTGGGAAAAGACACCCGCTACCTTTTTAACCATACGTTCGAAAAAAGGAGCCTCTTCGCACGGACCATAGGCTTTGATCTTGAGAGGAGGAACACCGTGAACGTGACCCGATGTATTCACAATTTGTCCCGTCAAAACAAGACGGTTTGTGACGGCATCCACGCGCGTTTGAAGGGGATGAACCCCCCGAATCATAAGGCCTTGGCCACTTGGGTGCACATTGATGCCCAAAAATTGAAACAAAGGAAGAGCGCTAGGCCAAGCTGTGACTATTTGGGTCCTAGAAAAATACCCCCCCATAATAATAGCAGAAAGAAAAACTGCAAACAGCAGACTCAAAGAAAGGTAACCTTTTTTTACAGCCACCCCCACATCACCCTCGCCTGCACTCAAGGGATCTTTTGCGCTTAATGTGGCAACCAATGTTTCATGACCTACCACAGGAACATGTGTCCATGAATGCCCGCACGCTGCGCAACGCAAAACCCTTTCGGTCGCGCCAAGTACAGACTCATCCAACAAATAGCGTTTAGAGCACTTTTCGCAGCTTACAATCATAGGCGCAAGACCCCTTATTTCGACTTTACTTTTTTAGCGTTTTTCTGTTTTCAAAGCAAGGCTTGCTTGATTTTGAGGGTTTTGAGATAATGGCAGAATAAAAATAAAAAATACTTAACATAAACATCATAATAGAGGGGCCTGGCATGTCAAAAAACGTTATAAAGGAATCCATAGAAAAAGGCTTCGGGTTTATTCTCTTTCCCAAGATCGATGTGCTTCCTGTGCTCCTGGGATATTTTGTTGTTTTGCTCGTTTTCAATATTTTCTTCGGTCACTGGTCCTATGCGTACACGCATCTCTCACCAGGCTCTTATACAACCATGGCTTTTTATAAGGATACCTTACGGACCTTTATCAGTGAGTTATTTGTCTTACCTCTTGTGGTGTACAGTGTTCAAAAAGCCCTTCTCAAAAAGCCTGGACGTGGTTACTTTTCTTACTTTTTTCAAAAAGAACTTTGGTCTTTGATGTGGGTGCGGATCCTTCTCTTTATCTGTGTGGCACTGCCTACTTTTGTCGTTTTGTGGGGTGAACACATCGCCTTCACCCACACTACAGGCACGGAACCCTCTTTGGTTGGACTTGCGTTTTCCCTTAAAATGTTGACTTATATCCTAATTTTGACATCGACTCTGTGGGTTTTCTTTTACTTTTTGATGAGGCTATTACCCCTGAATATCCATGTATGTCTTGGTAAACCTGCAGAGGTGGGCACTATCTTTAAAGCCACTGAAGGAAAAACCTGGAATATGTTCGTCTCAATTTTAGTCACGGGGCTTCCTGCTATCACTTTATGGATACTGACAGCGCGCCCCCCCATGACCGATCACCATGACCCTAAAATCGCCTCCGATATCATGATCATGGACGTCTTTCTTGAGACGGTACTCACAACTTTTATCGTTTACTTGATGCTGGCGGTCGTGGCAGCACTCAGCCATTTTTACGAACATTTCTTGAATCAAGGACATAGCACCGAAAACGCCTAAAGCCTTACTTGGATGAGTCTCTTTGCGCCAGTAGATCGCTCTTGTTTTGGCGCAAAGAGAAAACATCTTAAGATCCTCTTTTCTTTTGAATCTTACCTGGGCTATAGTTCCCCTAATAAGACTAACAAAGGGAGTATTCGTGTGGAAAATCTAGGAAAGATATACCTTGATTTCTGGGAAAAAGTAGCCGAGAAAACCATCTTTAATGAAGAGCTTCAAAAGGAAACATTTGCGCTTTGGGAGAAAACCCTAACCTCCTTTGAAGACGCCCTTAAGAAAAGCACCCCATAGGGCAGGGCATTTATGCATCCACTTCTTTTGGGGTTTCACACCCGGCTTCACTTCCATTCTGTGGTCTCGCACATGAGCCAGCAAGGAAATGCCTTTGCCGCCTTAAAAAACACGCATATTGAAGACAAAATCCGCTCTCTGATCTGGGATGAAAGTGCGCCACTTTTCAAAGAAGCCCTCTCTCAATACCAAGATTTTTTAAAGGGTATTACGATCTATCACGCCACCAAAAGACTTCCCCAAGTGCCCGGTGGTCACCCAATTATTCAAAATTCCCATCTAGAAATTTATGGCCATGAAATGGAGCCAGGTCGCGACGAAGCACCAATTGTTCTTTTTGTTCCTTCTCTTTTGAATCATGGGCATATTTTTGATCTTTTGCCAGATCACAGTTTTTTTGGTTATTTAAAGTCAAAAGGCGTGCATCCTCTTCTCGTGGAGTGGAAATCACCCACCCCTGAGACGCTTACGGCTCAAGGGCTTTCTGATTACGTTCAAAAGCTTTCTCAAGGTTTGCACGAACTAGCGGCAATGTACCCCCGGGGGTTTCATTTGGCAGGCTATTGTATGGGTGGCCTTCTTTCTCTTGCCGTTGCCGAGGAAAGTCGTCTTCCCCTTAAAGGAATCACGCTTTTGGCCACGCCCTGGCTTTTTGAAAAAACATCATCGCTTTCTAGTGAAAAGATTGAAGAGCTTCTGTCACCGTTTCTTGATGAAAAAAAGTGTATCCCATCTTCTTTTTTACAGCTCATGTTTCACAGTATTGAGCCTTTTTCTATTCAAAAGAAATTTCAAGACCTGGCACGAAAAAAAGATCAGGGCGTTGATCCCTCACGCTTTTTTCTGGCACTTGAGGACTGGCTTACAGCGCTTCGCCCTCTTCCCTGGGATATTTTTAAAGAGTGCCTAACGGATTGGTACGACGCAAATAAACCCTATCATCACCATCATATTGCTGGGAAAAAGGTCCGTCTTGACGCACTCCCCCCTAGCCTTGTGGTGATCCCAACACAGGACAAAATCGTCAAAAAAGATTCAGCACTTCCTTTAGCCGAAGCGCTGCCGAATCCCCATGTCTTGATGCCAGAGTTGGGACATGTCGGTATTCTTGTCTCTCAAAAAGCCAAAGAAGCCTTTTGGGAGCCGTTCGTTCACTGGTTAAATAAACCAACACCTCATCATTAAAAGAAAGGATAATAACATGCAAGGAAAACGCGTGGCACTGGTCACAGGAGGAACAAGAGGCATTGGCGAAGCGATTTGTTTCGCCCTTAAAAATGCAGACTACGAAGTGGTCGCGACCTATCACGGAAACGATCAGGCGGCTGACAGCTTTTCAAGACAAACTAGAATCAAGGCCTATAAATGGGATGTGAGTGACGCAAACGCTTGCCGTGAGGGCGTTGCCGCCGTCACCCGGGAAGTCGGCCCCATTGATATTTTGGTGAATAACGCCGGGATCACACGTGACGGGATGTTTCACAAAATGTCCGAGGAGCAATGGCATCAAGTAATTGAAACGAACCTTACCTCATGCTTTAACATGACGCGTGTTGTCCTTGATGGGATGCGCGAGCGCAGCTTTGGGCGCATTATCAACATTAGTTCCATCAATGGCCAAAAAGGGCAAATTGGGCAAACCAATTACTGCGCTGCTAAGGCAGGTCTTTTGGGATTTTCCAAAGCCCTCGCCCTTGAAACAGCCAGCCGAGGCATTACTGTGAACGTTATTGCACCCGGCTATATCGAGACGGATATGGTACGTCAAGTCTCGCCAGAGATTCTTCAAAAGATCGTGGCGCAAATTCCCGTGGGACGCCTTGGTACCACCCAAGACATTTCAAGAGCAGTCGTGTTTTTAGCAAGCGATCACGCTGGCTTTATTACGGGTTCGACCCTTTCCATTAACGGCGGCCAGTATTTAGGTTAAACAGATTGTGGTTTTTGATGCGTGTGCTACTATCCTTTAAAGGAGGAGCAGATGTTATATCTGACACGCAAAGCGGGCGAATCTGTCGTCATTAATGATCAAATACGCGTCACCCTGGTGGAATGCAAAGGAAAGTCAGCCAAATTGCTTTTCGAGTACCCCCAAGGGACTATGGTGCTACGCCAAGAACTATATGATCGTATTCACGAGGAAAATAAAAAAGCCCTTGAAAGCGGTAGACTTGTAGAAGAGGTATTGTTATGACAACACCCTATGAAAAAACTTTTGAAGAGTTATCTGCCTACCTCGACAGCTTTTGTCAGGCTTTATCCCAGCATAAAGAAGTGGATTTTTCCGCCGTTGTTGAAAGGGTATCAACCTTTCTTGATAGCATCGATGAAAACAATCTGACCTACGAGGATCACCAGTACGTCCAAAAGCTTTCAAAACAGCTCACCCTTTTGTCCCAAAACGCGTCCCAAGAACTGATGCGCCTCAGGGATGAAATCGCAACCTCCGTTAAAAGAAAGCAGGGTTTAAACGCCTACGCCCGCAACACCACAGGAAAATAGCATGGACCTTGTCCAATACAGTCGTCTAATCTTAGGCCTCGTGGGCGTTCTCGCTCTTTTAGGGGTTTGTGCCTTTTTAGTGAAGAGATTTCAGCTCTTTGGCTATACCCCGACTCCCAAGGGGCGCACAAACGCTTTGCAGATTATCAGTAGCCTTCCCCTTGATCCCAAAAGAAACCTTCTTCTGCTAGGTGTGGAAAAGCGCCAATATTTGTTGCTTCTTAGCCCCACGGGCGAGCAACTGTTAGAAGTGCCCCCCAAAGAAGATGAAAAAGAAGAATCAGCCCCACTGCCTGGTCCCAGAATTGACCGCGGGAGGTTTTGATGGCCAGGCCCTTTATCATCCTCGCCTGCCTCTTTTTAAGCCTGTTCTGGTGCGATTTAACCTTTGCTCAGTCCCTCTCTTTTGACATGGGAGACGGCCCCAGTTTCACGGGCCGAATGGTCCAACTGGTCCTGATTCTCACGGTCCTAAGCCTTGCCCCTTCTCTTTTGATGATGCTCACCTCCTTTACACGGATGGTGATTGTTTTTTCTTTTCTTCGAAGTGCCCTTGGTCTTCAGCAATCCCCCCCCAACACGGTGCTTGTCAGCCTTGCCCTTTTTATGACCGCCTTCGTCATGGGCCCCACCCTTCAAAAAAGCTATGACGCGGGGGTCGCCCCTTATATTCAAGAAAAAATGGGGGAAGAAGAAGCCTTTGACAAAGCGTCTTTGCCGCTTAAAGAATTTATGCTTTCCCACGTGCGGGAAAAGGATTTGGGGCTTTTTCTGGATATGTCCAAGGAAACCGCCATTCAAAAGCCCGAGGAAACACCTCTTAAGGCCCTAGTCCCAGCCTTTATGATCAGCGAGCTTCGGCGTGCCTTTGAAATCGGATTTATGATTTTTCTTCCCTTTATCATCATTGACTTAGTCGTTGCATCCGTTTTGATGTCCATGGGTATGATGATGGTCCCGCCCATGATGATTTCCCTCCCCTTTAAGGTCATCTTTTTTGTTCTTGTGGACGGATGGCATATGTTGGTCGGAAGCCTGGTCAAAGGCTTTGGGGCGGGATAGATCTTTTAAGCATACATTTTGGTGTAACGTCCGGTTTCTTTGCGGCCGTCTTTTCCGGCGTGAAACAAGGCGTAAAGCTGTACCCACTTGCGCTCGGCAACCGGGGCCAAGGTTTGTGATTTTTGATCTTTTTCCATATCCCACACAAGTCCTAGAAGGGCTGAAAAGCTTTGCGCGTGATGCTTTGTAAGAATACGCGCAAGGTCCCCTTCTTTTCCAAAAAAAAGAGGATACCGCTGGGCTTTGACGGCCTGCAGGGGAGACTCCCCTTCAAGCGTTCGGGTGAACGCCTGGTGGAGGGGCTTTATAATTCCTAAAACCTGGCGCACCAGCATAAACGTGTCCTCCTCCTTATACGTGCCGCCCGCAAGCGTCTTGATAAAAGACGCCCGGTCAGGGGCTAAAAAAGCCTCCAGCAACTGATGGCTTTTTTGAAAAGACGCGGGCGGCATCAAAGCAAGTAGGTCCTCATCCAGCACCGTTTTCGTTTCTAAAAGCAAAAGCTTATCAAAAACATCTGGCAGGAATTCAGGCCCTTGATGCCATAAAAGGCGAAGCCTTGCCACACTTGTGGACTCAAAGGAAATGTCTTTGAGAGTTTTTAAAAGGGATAGCCATTTTTCGACCTCTAAAAAAGGCGCGTCATAGCACGACACAAACATAACCTGGGGGTGAGACTCATACTCCTTTAAAAGGGGTGACTTTGCCGTCAGGGACTTGTGCTCAAACACACTCACCCCTTTAAGGGCGATAAGCGCCGGCATCTCCTTAGGCGAGATCGTTTTATCCAGAAAATAAAGATGCTCTTTTTCACCTCCCCACAAAGACGGTGCCGGGGTTGGGATCTCATTCACATAAACGTGGGACAGGTCAGGATGCACAAGCCTCATATACGCGCGCAGCAAATACCGACGCCACGTGATCACCTCTTGACGATTGCCATACATACAAAAAACCCGGAAATCCTGGTTTTTTGGTGTTAAAACAGACGCAAGAGACGTACTTTTCATGGAGCTTTAGGGCGCGCTTGGTGCCTGGGCCGGCTCTTTCAACTTTCTGTCTTGCAAGTACACAAGCACGTCTGTATGGATTGCCAGTGCAAGCTCTTCCATGAGCCTTGCTTTCGCGTCTTTTTCCGACACAATCAGCGGGAGCACACTGGTGGTGGCGCTTGAACCAATGGCATAGCTTGTAATGGCTGTTTTCTTTGCCGTGTAGACGGGCGCCTTTGTTTTGATATCAAGAAGTTGATAGTTCACAGTGGCCGTCATACGGTTTCTTTGTGCCGTATTATCGCGGCGCAGACCAAATTCTGATTTTTGAATCTCCACCGTCGTCACAAGGTTATAAAGGGGGTGAGCGCAGGGGCCATGTGGCTCGAAAAGCACCAGGAGACCGCGCCTGAGAAGCTGCCCTTCACGCTCGGCAATGGTGTCCACCCGCACAGCACTAGCGGCGTCACACGGCGCGTCCGGCGCATACAAAGGCCTAAATCCACAACCCGATAAAACGAGCAGACCCAGTAACAGAAAACTACGCGACCACAAGATTCAGCACCTTTCCTGGAATATAAATTGTTTTTCTCAGTGTCCCGTTTGCCATCAACTCTTGGATGCGTGGAAGGGTTGTGGCCTCACGCACCAACGAATCTTGATCCAGTGTCGGAGACACATCCAAGGTTGCCCGTAGCTTACCATTAATTTGAATGGCAACGGTAACAGAATCTCTTGTCAGCCACTGGGGGTCCGCCTCAGGCCAAGACGACAAGGCAAGACAGGTATTCTCGCCCATGCGCGCCCACAGCTCTTCTGCTAAATGGGGTACCACAGGGTTCATAAGTTTCAAAAGAGTCTTTGCTCCTTGCCAAATCAAGGCCTTACCAACCTGATCGCCGCTTGCTGCGTCCACAAGGGCGTTTGTATATTCACGAAGACGCGCGGCGTAACTGTTCAAGCCAAACACCTCTAGGTCTTTGGTCATGGCGTGGGTAAGTCTATGGGTTATTTGCAAAAAGGCTTTATCTGCCACAGAATACTCTGAGACCGCCTCTGGTGCTTTGTCACCAGCCAAGCTTTCAAGCTGACGCCAGACGCGGTTCAAGTACTTCCACACACCGTGAATCCCGGCGTCCGTCCACTCAAGGTCACGCTCGGGCGGGGAGTCTGAAATCATGAAAAGGCGCGTTGCATCCACACCGTAATCACGCAGAATAGGCGCCACATCCACGACGTTTTTCTTTGATTTACTCATTTTTTCAGAGCGACCCCTGACCACCAAAGCGCCGTCGCTTTGCCTTACAAGGGTGCCGTCATCGTTGTACAAGATCTCGGACGGGAACACCCACTGTCCCGTTTCCTTGGTCTTATAAGTCTCATGACAAATCATACCCTGGGTAAGAAGCGCCTTAAAGGGCTCTTCGACGTTGACATGACCAAGCTTCTTCAGGCATCTGGTAAAGTACCTTGCGTATAAAAGATGTAAAATCGCGTGCTCGACGCCGCCAATATATTGATCAACCGCCATCCAGTGGGTTGTTTTTTTAGCGTCCAGAGGCGTTTTCTCGTGGGGACAGCAGAACCGCGCGAAATACCAACTAGAGTTAAAAAACGTATCGAGGGTATCCGTTTCACGCTGGGCGTCTTTGCCGCACTGGGGACAGGCAACTTTTTTCCATGCGTCCAGACGATCAAGGGGATTTCCAGGCCTATCGAACACAACGTCTTCTGGCAAAAGAACAGGCAAATCCTTCTCAGGAACAGCAACAGGGCCGCAGTCCTGGCAGTGAATCATAGGAATGGGACATCCCCAATAACGCTGTCTTGACACACCCCAATCGCGCAGACGATACGTCAAACAAGCCCCGCCCTTCCCAGCCGCCTCAAGGCGCGCGATGACTTCTTTTTGGGCGGCCTCCACAGTCATTCCGTCCAAAAAGGCAGAATTATACAGGACGCCGTCCCCCGCATAAGCGTCTTTTTCAATGACGGTTTTAAGGGTTTCATGGGCGCGCACCACGGGCTTTATGGGAAGATCATAAAGTCTTGCGAATTCCAAATCACGCTGATCATGGGCTGGGACTGCAAAAAGAGCGCCCGTGCCGTAATCCATCAAGACAAAGTTTGCCACATACACAGGAAGCTTCCAGCTGACATCAAAGGGATGCACCGCCACAAGAGGCGTCTTGATACCTTTCTTTTCAGCCTTATCCAGAATTTCTTGGCTGGTCCCGGAACGCTGGCATTCTTCAACAAAGGCTGCAATCTCGGGGTGCGTCTTTGACAGCTCTTCCACCAATGGATGATGGGGAGAAAGAGCCAGGTAGCTTGCCCCAAAAATCGTATCTGGCCTTGTGGTAAAAATGGTCAGAGGCTCGGCCTTACCTTCAATCTCAAACTGAATATTGGCACCCACGGACTTGCCAATCCAGTTGCGTTGCATGGTTTTAACTTTGTCAGGCCACCCCTCTAAGGTCTCAAGACCTGCCAACAGTGACTCAGCCTCGTCGGTGATGCGCAAATACCACTGACTGAGCTTTTTCTTTTCAACGATGGCACCCGACCGCCATCCGCGTCCATCCACCACTTGCTCGTTGGACAGAACAGTTAAATCCACAGGATCCCAGTTCACAAAGCTTTCTTTGCGGTACACAAATCCGGCATTCAAAAACTCAAGAAACAGCTTTTGCTCGTGTCCGTAATAGTCAGGAAGGCATGTGGTTAGCTCGCGGTCCCAGTCATAGGAAAAACCAAGGGCTTGAAGTTCCTCTCGCATAAAAGCGATGTTCTCAAGGGTCCAGTCTTTGGGATTCACCTTACGCTCGAGGGCGGCGTTTTCTGCAGGCGACCCAAAAGAGTCCCAGCCCATGGGATGCAAAACGTCATATCCCTTTGCCCTGTAAAAACGGGCGATCACATCTCCAATGGTATAGTTACGCACATGTCCCATATGAAGTCGGCCGGAAGGATAAGGAAACATTTCAAGGACATAATACTTTTTATTGGTATCTTCCTTGGCTTGGAAAGCTTTTTGATCCTTCCACGCGTGTTGCCATTTCTTTTCCACATCCCTAAACGGGTAGCCTGACTCTTGTGACATGTTCTTAATTATTCCTGTGTCGTCTTAATGAATTTGATGGCTTTTCAAGGCGCGGGCGCGTCTTAAAATAGCCTCTTCCAGTTCCCGGTGGGTTTCGCCACTTACTGTTTGAGTGACCCATTGACCCGCCACTATCTTCTGACGAAACACGGACACTTTCAACCCATCAGAGCGAAGATCTTTGGTAAGAATGCGCACGTCCACCTTAAGGCGCTCTTGGGGCGCGTTAGCTGGCGAGTGCCAATCGGTCAAAATCACCCCCCCAAAGGGATCCACCATGGAAAGGGGCATGAATGAAAGGGTGTCGAGGGTGGCACGCCACAAATAAGCGCTGACGCCGATACCGGATTTTTCTTTAGGGGTTGCGGACTCTCCAAACACAAGAGGGTCGCTGCCAAAAAGTTTACCGAGGTGCGCGTCTTTTCTCTCACGCTTGGTTTCGATATCTTCATAATCAACCTTAGCCCCACCACCGGCACACCCGTAAAGTGCAAGGGTCGCAGCGCCAAAAAGAAAGATAGATTTTAGGGAAGACAATGGTTTTGTCATACTTGAAAGCTCCGAATAATTGAAAGCATCTTGGTTAAAAAGCGAGGAGAGTGTCGCGCTTTCTGAACAGCACGTCAAGAAAAACAAACCTCAAAAACGCTTTTTCGTTGACACAAAAAATTAACGCTTTGAAAAGGAGTTTTTTGCGATTATACCTCCTTCAACGAGTGAATGACCTTATACGGGAGGCATGTGATGCTCACACAAAAACTGGATGATCTTTACCTTGCCCCAGAAGCAGATGTTGTCGCGCGCCTTATGAAAGAGGCGCACCTTGACGAAAACACCTTGCGCGACATTAAAGCACGAGCTGAAATCCTTGTCACACATGTGCGTGAAAGAGCAAAGGATCAAGACCTTGTGGATGCCTTCATGGGTCAGTACGAGCTTTCTACCCAAGAGGGTGTTCTTTTGATGTGTCTTGCTGAAGCCCTTCTTCGTATTCCCGACGCACCGACTGCTAAAAAATTACTTCGTGATAAACTTGGTCAGGCCGATTTCGAGAAATACCTGAATCGTCACAGCTCTTTTCTTGTGAATGCCTCTACCAAAGCCCTTCAGATGACGGCCTCTCTTTTAAAAGAAGATCACCGTGAAACGTGGTCTGGGCGCCTCAAAACTCTTTTGGCGCGCTCGAGCGAACCTGTTATTAGGCGCGCCGCCTTCCAAGCCATGCGTCTTCTATCGGGCAAGTTTGTTGTGGGACGCACGATCCAGCAAGCCCTGGGGGCTGCGCGCGTCGGTCTTGAAAAGGGATATAGTTATTCCTTTGATATGTTGGGGGAAGGCGCTCAAACCACAGAAGATGCGCGCCGCTATTTCGAGGAATATAAGGGTGCTCTTTTGGCGGTCGCGGCCCTTCCTCGCACCCTTCAAGGACTTGATCATCCAGGCGTGTCCATCAAACTTTCCGCCCTTCACCCAAGATACGAGCATGCCCAAGAAGCGCGCCTTTTAAAGGACTTGATTCCGACCTTAAAAGAGCTCTGCCTTATTGCACAAAAAGAAAACTTGATGCTGACCATCGACGCTGAAGAGGCTGACCGTCTTGAGCTTTCTTTAAAAGTCTTTAAGGTTCTTTATCAGGATCCTGATCTTCAGTCCTGGCAGGGGCTTGGCCTTGCCGTGCAGGCTTATCAAAAGCGCGCCCTCGGGGTTCTTGAGTTTCTTAAGAGTCTAAGCACGAACACGCGCAAGAAAATCCCCGTGCGTCTTGTCAAAGGGGCATACTGGGACACTGAAATTAAGCAGGCTCAAGAGCGCGGCCTTGAGGATTATCCTGTTTTTACAAGAAAAGCCTCCACCGATGTTTCCTACCTTGTGTGCGCGAAGTACCTTCTCGAGAACAACCAAACCTTTTTACCCGCCTTTGCAACCCACAATGCGCGCACCCTTGCAACAATTATAGCCCTTGCCAAGGATCGTCGCGATTTTGAGTTTCAGCGCTTACACGGCATGGGGGAAACCCTCTACGAGACGTTGGTTGGCACAAAGGGCGCTGGGTACCTTTGCCGGGTCTATGCGCCTGTGGGGGCCCATCAAGACCTCCTTCCCTATCTTGTTAGGCGTCTTCTTGAAAACGGTGCCAACAGTTCCTTTGTGAACAAGATCGCGGACCCTACCCTGCCCCTTGATGTTCTTAACCAAGATCCTGTGGAGTACCTTCAGACCATGTCCTCTCTTCGTCATCCCACTATCCCCCTGCCCCGTGATCTTTACGGGCCAGAGCGCCTGAATTCAATGGGGCTTGAGTTTTCAAAGGATTCCGCCCTTGAGACCCTCATGGCGACTCTAGACGCGTCTTCTTTCCCTGTTTCTTGTTTTCCCTTGGTGGGTGGCGCCCCTAAAAAAACAGACAAAGTGATCGATAAAGCGTGCCCCTTTCATAAGGATCTTCTCATTAGCCGCACGCACCAAGCCGATGAAAAAACCCTTCTAGAGGCGCTTACGATTGCGGAGGGGGCCTTTGATCAGTGGTCAGAAACTTCTGCCGTCAAGCGCGCGGAAATTCTGACACGAGCCGCAGACCTTTTAGAGGCACGCCTGAGTGAATTTATGGCACTATGTGTGTACGAAGGCGGAAAAACCCTCCCAGACGCCTTGTCAGAAGTCAGGGAAGCCATCGACTTTTGCCGCTATTATGCAAACGAAGGAGTCCGGCAGCTTCAAGAGCCCTTAGTGCTTCCGGGCCCTACGGGTGAAAAAAACACCTTGACCTTGGTAGGGCGCGGTGTTTTTGCGTGTATTAGCCCTTGGAATTTTCCCCTTGCCATTTTCATGGGGCAAGTCACCGCCGCCCTCATGGCAGGGAATACCGTCCTTGCAAAGCCAGCGGCTCAAACACCGCTCATTGCTCAAAAAATCATTGAACTTCTTCATGAAGCTGGCATTCCCAAAGACGTTCTGCACTTTCTTCCTTGCCCCGGATCTCTCTTTGGAACGGCGGTCCTTTGTGACCCGCGCCTTCGCGGCGTGGCGTTTACCGGATCCACCCATACGGCTTGGCAGATCAACGAGAGGCTCGCTAAAAAGAAAGGGGTTATTGTGCCCCTTATTGCAGAAACAGGCGGGCAAAACGTCATGATCGTTGATTCATCGGCCTTGATCGAGCAGGTGGTCAAGGACGTGATTTCGTCGTCCTTCCAAAGTGCGGGACAGCGCTGCTCCGCCCTTCGTATTCTTTTTGTCCAAGAAGATATTGCGCCTCGGTTTATGGAGATGCTTAAAGGCGCCATGGCAGAACTTGTCCTTGGTGACCCACGGCACTTAAAAACAGATGTGGGGCCCGTCATTGACGAGGGCGCAAGAAAAGAGTTGAGCGCGCACCAAGAAAAGATGACCCGCAGCGCGCGTCTTTTATACCAGTGCGACCTTCCAAGAGAGGTGGCCGATCTTGGCACGTTTGTGGCGCCCAGTGCCTTTGTCCTAGAGTCACTCGACCTCCTTGATGATGAAAAGTTTGGACCCATCCTTCATATTCTTACCTTTAAAGGGGCGGATCTTGACGAGGTCATCCAAAAAATAAACGCCCTTGGGTTTGGGCTGACCTTTGGTCTACATACACGCCTTGATTCACGCATCTCAGAAATTTCACGTAAAATTAAGGCTGGAAATCTTTACATCAATCGCAACATGATCGGCGCGGTGGTGGGTGTTCAGCCCTTTGGCGGACAAGGCCTCTCAGGCACCGGACCAAAGGCAGGGGGACCTCATTATCTTCAACGATTTACCACAGAAAAAACGATCTCTGTGGATATCACCGCCCAGGGCGGAAACGCACAGCTCATGACCTTAGAGGAGTAGTGTTAGGAAAGGTGATCACGACTTTCTCTTGAAATCAGTATCAAAAAAGCGCATAAGAAGAGCATCTTTTTAAGAAGCCTCCTATGGCAAGGGAACAGAAAATGGTTACACCCCTTGACTTTGAAAAGCCCATTACAGAGCTTGAAACTCGTCTACGAGAGCTGCAACATCTTTCCAGCGATAGCGCGCTTAATATCGCCAGCGAAGTCGCAAAACTTGAGATAAAGGTCCAAAGAAAACTAGCTGATACCTATGCAAGGCTTTCACCATGGCAAAAAGTACAAGTGGCCCGCCATCCTGATCGCCCTCACCTCACCCATTATCTCGAAGCTCTTATCACAGACTTTACGCCGCTATCTGGTGACCGCTTTTTTGGCGAAGATTTGGCCATCGTTGGCGGAATGGGGACTTTCCGAGGACAAAGCGTCATGGTTATGGGTCATGAAAAGGGTACTGATACAGACTCACGCATTCGCCATAATTTTGGGATGCCCCGTCCCGAAGGCTATCGTAAGGCGATGCGCCTTATGGAGCTTGCTGACCGTTTTCAGCTTCCCATCATTACCTTTGTAGATACGGCCGGGGCTCACCCTGGCCTCGAAGCAGAGGAGCGCGGTCAATCGGAAGCCATCGCACGTTGCATTGAGACCCTCCTGAATGTGAGGGTTCCGGTTCTTTCAGTCATTACCGGGGAAGGTGGATCAGGCGGTGCCATCGCCCTTGCTGTGGCCAATGAGATCTTTATGCTTGAACACTCTATCTATTCCGTGATTTCTCCTGAAGGCTGTGCTTCTATCCTATGGAGAACATCCGAGAAAAAGGAGGAAGCGGCAGCCGCACAAAAACTGACCGCACAAGACCTCAAAGATTTAGGCATTATCGACACCATTATTCCCGAGCCACTGGGGGGGGCACACCGATCGGGTCAAACGGCTATCAAGACAGTGGGAGACACCCTAGAACGCTCCTTAAAGGCCTACAGCGGACCCTCGGAGTTGCTTCTTAAAAAAAGGCGAGATAAGTTTCTTTCAATGGGACAGTCTCTTCTTTAGTGTTTGCTAGATGCGCCAGTGCTAAATACTGAGTGCATCTGACATGCGATAGAGGCCTGGAAGTTGTGATCGCAGCCAAAGGGCGCCGTGTAAAGCTCCCTTCGCGAATAGGCGCCGGTCAAGACAGCGATGTGACAGCGTCAACACCTCATCCTCGCTGCCAAATATGACGTAATGATCCCCAAGGATTCCTCCTGCCCTTATGGAACATAGACCAACCTGAAGCGCCTGGTTTTGAGGCTTTCTTTGGGTTTTGTGCGTGATGGCCTCAACGGGAACTCCCAAGGAGCGCTCGATTACGTCAAGAAGAGCCTTTGCCGTTCCTGACGGAGCGTCTTTTTTTAAATGGTGGTGAGCGTCCAGAATTTCAATATCATATCCCTTAAGAATTTTCGCTGTTTTTTCAACAAGAAGCTCAAGGACTGCAACACCAAGACTTGTATTGGAGGACACAAGTATCGCAACCTCTTCTGAGGCGTCGCTAAGGTGCTGCCAAATCTCCTGAGTTAGATTTGTCGTCCCAATAAGCAAGGGAACTTTTGTTCCTTTGGCACAGGTAATATGTTCACGGGTTAGGGCGGGTGACGTAAAGTCAAGCACCACATCCGTGTCCTCAAATAGCTCAGCTCCCGTCGTGACAAGCCGCGCGCCTTCGGGAAGCGTCTGGTGGGGAACAGACCCCGGCCTTACGCGGACTGCCCTCACTTGAAAGCGTGAATCCTGATGAAGATGCGCCAGTAGAGCCCCCCCCATGCGCCCGGTTCCCCCTGCAATCCCTAACCGGACTGTCATTTTTTTTCTCCTTTAGCTTTTTCACACTACCCAGTCAGGCGTTCTTGAAGTGTATCGTGAAATTGTCTCCCTTCCTTATGAGCTATACAGTTTTCTAAGTCAATCTCTTGTCTAGACGTCTCTCTGTTTCGTGGACTTACATCTGATATATGAGACTTCAGTAGTTTTCTTTATGAACCTATTGTTTTTGCCGAATGTCTGTTTTAGACTGAGCAGGTTGTTTTGTGTTATTTTCCCATCAGTCATATTCTTACTTGAAATAGTCCACTGATAGGAATCATATTGTGTCTGATTTGCTTAAGGAGAGTTCGTTATGCAACGCGTCCCCATGACTGTACGAGGTTATGAGTCCCTTCAAAAGGAGCTTCATCACCTCAAAACAGTTGAACGTCGCCAAATTATTGAAGCGATTGCCTCGGCCCGAGAGCTTGGTGATCTCTCTGAAAACGCTGAATATCACGCTGCACGAGAAAAACAAGGGTTTATCGAAGGACGTATCTCAGAGCTTGAAAGTAAGGTGTCTTACGCTGAGGTTATTGATCCCAAGCAGCTTTCTGGAAAAGTTGTCCGGTTTGCAGCCACGGTTACCTTGCTGGATGATGAAACGGACGTAGAGACGACCTATCAAATTGTCGGCATTGACGAGGCTGACATTAAGCAGGCGCGTCTTTCATTTTCAGCCCCCCTCGCACGTTCCCTTATCGGAAAGACGGAGTCAGACACCGTCACCGTTCATACACCAAACGGAGAGCGCTCCTACACAATTCTAAAAGTAGAATATGTATAGTGATAAAATACCCCGCTCTTGCTGGGTTGTGTGTGATGCTGGAAAAATTGGCACCTTAAATCAATGTATCGGTCTTGCCGAGGCCCTAGGATTCGTACCAAAGATTTTTGAGGTTAGGGCACGATCCTTTTGGTCACTCCTGCCCGCCTCTTTATGGCCAATCCCCCTTTCAGGCACATGTCCCGCCCTGACCGCTCCGTGGCCAGAGCTGATCATTGCAGCTGGAAGAGCCTCGGTCGCGCCAACTGCACAAATTAGGCGCCTCACACTGGGTACAACAAAAGTTGTCCAGCTTCAAAACCCTCGCATTGAACCCTCACATTTCGACGCGGTGATTGCCCCAGCCCATGATCACCTCAAGGGCCAAAATGTAATTACGACAAAAGGGGCCTTGCACCGTGTCACAAAGCAGAAAATACAAGAAAGCCTCACATCGTTTGAAGGACAATTTGCGCATCTGCCAAGACCCATCATCACCGTTCTGATTGGAGGGTCTAACCGATGTTATCGAATTACGCCTAACGTCATGCATAGCCTTGTAGACACTCTCAAGATTCCCCTTTCTCAGCTGGGCGGTTCCCTTGCTGTTACTGTCTCAAGACGAACGGAACCTGACAATATTGAGGCCCTTCGGCAAGGATTGAGAGATGTGCCCCACTATTTGTGGGATGGACAGGGGGATAACCCCTATTTTTCCCTACTGGGAATCGCTGACTACATCGTTGTGACCTCCGATTCTGTTTCGATGACATCTGAGGCGTGCGCTCTTGGTACGCCAGTTTATGTCTATCATTTGCCCGGAGGCTCGAAAAAATTTAGGTCTTTTCACCGCTCTTTTGAAAACAGCGGGCTCACTAAACCTCTCAGTGGCCCCCTCTCCCCACATGACGTTCATGAACCTCTTTTTGAGATGGACAATGTTGTCACTCAACTGAAGCAAATTATCAACATCCCAAGATGAGTGCCTATTTGAAGGCACTGTACCATGCTAAAATCGTACTCTATTTTGCTTTTAATCTCTCTGACACTATCTTTTGCCTTTCGGAAAGCGTCACAAAAGTGTACTTGCTCTTTTTCAAGTGATGGATAATGTTTCTAAGAGCCTCCATTGTCACCCTCTTGGTGTCGTGCATCAGCACGATAGACCCGTTTTGTACATACTGATCAACACTTTTTTCTACTGAACTCGGGTTACTTTTTTGCCAATCTTTAGTATCCACAGTCCAAAGAATTGTTTTTAGGTTGAATTCATCGGCAACCGTGCGTGCTCTTCTAGCTCCTGCTCCGTACGGTGGTCTAAACCAGTTTACACTAAGATGCTGCTTTTTTAGGATCTCTTGTGTTTTTTCTATTTGCTGTCTAATCCCTTGAGCAGAAAGTAAACTAAGATTTTTGTGATCATAGGTATGGTTTCCGATTTCGTGGCCATCATTGTGTATTCTTTCAATTAGTTTGGGATTATTCTTGGCTTGCAAACCTAGAACAAAGAAGGTCGCTTTTACTTTTTCCTCTTTTAAAATGTCTAAAATAATTCCAGTTGTCACATTTGACGGACCGTCATCGAACGTGAGCGATACAATATTATTTTCATGATAATCTATATTTGTTAGTTTTGATGATGCGGTCTCTGCGCTAAGTAGCTGGGAAAGGCATGCCACGATTATATAGAACCTGAACATTCGCTTCACTTCCTCAACAATAATTATGTAATATATTATTGTTACATGGGATGATTGATAAGAGATGAAGTTTTAGCTGTAATTTCGTAAAATCATGGATAATGATGGTATAAGTTGTAAAAGCTCTGTCTTCTATAAGTGAAAATCTATGTGTGATTATCATCAGTCCCTGTCAGCCTTCTAATGAGGCCGTCAAGTTTTGACAGTGAGGAAAATGATATGCGAAGATGACCTGCGTTTTCTTGAAGTTGTATTTCTACGGGTGTGCCCAGAGCCTTTGAGAGAACCCGCTCTAGGTAGGTGATATCCTCGGGGGCCGCCCCCTTTGGGGCATTTGTTTTAGGATGTTTTTGAAGTGATGTGAGTCTTTCAACATCTCGAACTGACAATTTCTTTTCTACGATTTTTTTCGCAATTTCTGCGCCATTCTCAAGTCCCACAAGAGCTCGTGCATGACCTGCTGTGAGTTGCCCCGTTTGAAGGTATTCTTTTACCTCTTCGGAAAGTGCAAGAAGCCGCACCGTATTCGCTATATGACTTCTGCTTTTTCCAACAGAGATGGAGACCTCCTCCTGGGTGTAAGAGAAATCTTCCATAAGGCGTTGGTACCCTTCAGCCTCCTCAATGGGATTCAGGTCGCTTCTTTGTACGTTCTCTGTAATTGCGACTTCAAGTGTTTGCCTGTCTGTGAGGTCTTTAATTAAAACTGGAACCTCAAGTAGGCCGGCTTTTTTCGCAGCTTGCCAGCGACGTTCTCCAGCCACAATTTCATAGGGAGTTACGTGATTTTTTAGTGGTCGCACGATCAGGGGTTGCAGCACCCCTTGCTTTTGAATCGACTGTGCAAGATCATCCAACAACTCCTCATTAAACGCTTGCCGGGGCTGGTATTTGCCAGGACAAAGGTCTTGGACGTTGAGAGATCTGACAGATCCCATTTCAGTGATTTGCTCTGATACGCCATCCATATCAAGCAGAGCAGATAAGCCGCGCCCTAGTGATATATTTGATTTCATTGTACTTCTCCATTTCGGCTTAGGATTTCACCGGCAAGCTTCATGTAGGCTAGTGATCCAGGATTTTTTACATCATAGATCAGGACAGGATGACCAAATGATGGTGACTCAGAAACTTTTGTACTTCTAGGGATCACGTTTTCAAAGACCAGACTTCCAAAGTGCTTCCTTGCATCCTCTGCAACCTGATCCGACAACGAACTTCTTTTATCATACATCGTCATCACAATGCCTTCTACTTTTAGTGCTGGATTTAGGTTGCAGCGAACATGTTTGATTGTTCTTACCAAACGACTTAAGCCGTCAAGGGCAAAAAACTCGCACTGAAGAGGAATCAGCACGCTAGAAGACGCAACAAAGGAATTTAGGGTTAGAAGCCCTAATGTGGGGGGACAGTCGATGAAAACATAGTCGTAGTCAGACACACAACTTTGGAGAGCTTTTTTAAGAAAATACTCACGTTCATTTTGTGATACAAGCTCTATTTCTGCTCCAGACAGATCCTGCGATGCGATGAGCAGATCAAGACAAGGGATTCTGGTCCGGACCACCACCTCTCCCAGGGACTTTATGCCACATATAACTTCATAGGTCCCTGTACGCTTAGTTCGATCGTATACACCAACTCCCGTGCTTGCATTTCCTTGTGGATCCAAGTCAATGAGCAGAACTTTTTTTCTTACTGCCGCCAGCGCAGTCGCCAGGTTAACTGCCGTTGTCGTCTTTCCAACACCACCCTTTTGGTTTGCTACGGATATGACTTTCATATTTTTTTCTCCAGATCAGACACCAGCAAGAGCACCCCCTCTTCAGAGGTTGAGCTTGGCTTTTTCTCTAGATTGAAGCACCAGTAACGTCTGGCTTCTTCAACTTCTAACTCGGCTGTTTTTCCTTTTAGAAACAAGCATAGACCCTTGGGCCTGAGTAGAGGGAGCGCATAACACAAAAGCGTGTGAAGGGGGGCAAGTCCCCTTGCAACAACCACATCAAAGCTTCTTCCCTTAAGCCGTTCGATGCGTGATTGAACTATGGTAACATTTACCCCCGTGACGCGTTTTACCTCTCGAAGAAAGGCACACTTTTTTCCATTAGACTCCACAAGTGTAGTTTTTCCAACCCCCATTATGGCTAAGACCATGCCAGGAAACCCAGCACCACTTCCAAGATCAACAATCTCTTTTTCGGCGCCAGGATGAATTTCCTCAAGCCAGCTACCGACCTGCTGCGAGTCCTTAAGATGACGCCCCTCTAAATCTGTGAGTGTTTCACGTGAAACAAGGTTAATGCGCTCCTGCCACTCAAGAAGAGTGTTAAGATAAATGCTATAAAGTTGACCTGTTTCACGTGAAACACTCACCCACACACCTAAGAGTTCATTGATTGGAAGAAATCAGCATTTGACTTTGTGTTTTTAATTTTATCAAGGAGGAAGTCCATGCCGTCTTGAGGCCCCATGGGAGAGAGGATGCGCCTCAGAACCCACATTTTTGAGAGAGTGCCCTTGTCGACGAGCAAATCCTCCTTTCTCGTGCCGGACTTTGTAACATCAATGGCTGGGAAAATCCTCTTATCTGAAAGCTTTCGGTCTAGAACGATTTCGCAGTTACCCGTCCCCTTGAATTCTTCAAAAATCACTTCATCCATTCTTGATCCCGTCTCAACCAGTGCCGTAGCAATAATCGTCAGAGACCCACCATTCTCAATGTTTCTTGCCGCCCCAAAAAATCTTTTCGGTTTTTGTAAAGCGTTGGCATCGACACCACCGGTTAGCACCTTTCCTGAAGAAGGGACGACCGTATTGTAGGCTCGCGCAAGCCTCGTAATGTTATCTAGAAGGATCACAACATCACGGCCGTGTTCAACCAGACGTTTAGCCTTTTCAATCACCATCTCAGCGACCTGAACGTGACGTGTGGCCGGCTCGTCGAAAGTAGAACTCACCACCTCGCCCTTGACACATCTTGCCATATCGGTAACTTCCTCAGGGCGCTCATCAATTAAGAGGACGATAAGGTATATGTCAGGGTGATTTTGTTCGATAGAGTGAGCAATTTGTTGAAGCATAATGGTTTTACCAGAGCGGGGCGGAGCGGTGATTAGAGCGCGTTGCCCCTTACCCAAAGGGCTGATGAGCTCAATCACCCGCTGTGTACTATCGTCTTGTGTTGGATCATCCAACTCTAGGGTGATGCGCTCCTCTGGATAAAGAGGTGTTAGGTTATCAAAGTTGATTCTTTGTTTTACCTTGATGGGATCTTCATAGTTAATGAGGTTCAGCTTCAATAAAGCAAAGTAACGCTCGCCGTCCTTGGGTGCACGAATTTGACCCGCGACGGTGTCGCCCGTACGCAAACTAAATCGCCGCACCTGGCTAGGTGAGATATAGATATCATCAGGGCCTGGCAGATAGCTTGCTTGCTGCGACCTTAGAAAAGCAAAGCCATCTTGCAAAACCTCGACGGTTCCCTCGCCAAAAATTGGCATATCCTTTTCAGCAAGTTTCTTAAGAATACTAAAGACAAGATCTTGTTTCTTAAGGGTGCTCGCATTTTCTACCTCATGCTCCTCAGCAAGGGCAAGAAGTTCACCTGGGGCCTTGGCCTTTAGCTCATTAATATTCATGAAAACTCTTCGACTCACGCTTGTGTTGAAAATAAAAAAGAACCCTCATAAGAGGACCTACTAGGTATACCCCTAGAATGGCTTGATGACAACTAAAAAGACGATAAACACCATCAAAAGGGGGGGTATTTCATTTAACACTTTGAATGTTTTTGAGGAATATGGCCTTTGGTCCTTTGCGAACTTCTTGAGACAGACCATCATGTAGCCATGAAAAGCAGACATAATGAGGACAAGAAAAATCTTTGCGTGAAGCCAGCCCATGGGAGAGGACATAATACCTGGAACTAATAACAGTAAAACACCAAAGACAAAACTAAGGGTCATGGCTGGGGTCATGATGATGCGCGAAAGTTTTCGCTCCATCACCTTAAAAATCTCAGATTGTGCAGATCCTGTCTCTTGATCAGCATGATAGGCAAAAAGCCTTGGAAGATAAAAAAGAGCCGCCATCCAGGAAATCACAAAAATAATGTGGAGGGATTTGATCATTAGGTAATGATGCGAGAGAAAACTCAGGACATCTGACATTCTTTAGGATCCTTTCACGGCATCAACGAGCGCCTCTACATGAGGAATGGGCGTGGCTGGCAAAATACCATGGGCAAGATTAAAGATAAAAGGAACATTTTGAAAGGACGACCTATAATGAGCGACTTGCTCCTTAAGGGGGGCGCCACCGGCCATGAGGAGGGCGGGACTAACGCCCGTTTGGATGGCAGTCATTGTCCCACCCAAGAGAGCTCGAAGCTGGCACGGCGTATGAGAATCATCACAGGCAAGGGCGACGGCTTGGGGAAGTACGCGAGACTCAAGTCCTAATGAAAGATTCACGCCCTTTGGATAAAGGACGATGGGAAAATCTGGATAAACCGCGCGAATGCGACGGGTAATCTCTAAAAGAGGATCCCAGACAAAACGTGACTGCAAATGAGCCGGAACACTTGATGCCCAACTGTCGAAAATCTTAACAACATTCACACCGGCTTCTATCTGCCACAATAAGTACTGGGTTGTCGCATCCATAACACGACTAAGGATGTCGTTCAAAAAGGCAGGCTCACTCAAGAGCTTTGACAAAGACGTGTAGTGTCCTTTTCCCTTGGACCCTCCTCCCTCAATCATGTAAGTTAAAACTGTCCAGGGCGCCCCCGCAAAACCAATAAGGGGGAGTTCAGGGCTGAGTTCATTACGTACAATCTTAATCGCTTCAAGGGTAGGATTAACTTTTTCCTTAACCAGAGTCGGGCTGAGCCTTGCAAGTGCATCGAAAGAATCAACCTTATCAAGGTGAGGACCTTCACCCGCAAGGAAGGTAACGTGCTGACCAAGACCATGGGGAACCATCAATATATCTGAAAAGATAATGGCAGCGTCCAAACCGAATCGTTTAAGGGGCTGAAGCGTGACTTCAGCGGCAAGATCGGCTGAAGCACAAAACTCCATAAAGGCAGGTTTCTTTTTACGCAACTCTCTGAATTCCGGAAGATAGCGTCCTGCTTGACGCATAATCCAAAGGGGCGGTGTAGGGTGGACTTTCCCCTGAATCGTCTCGATGAGTTTCATAAGTTAATCACACATAAATAAGATATAAAATTTATATGATGATTTTGGACCTGTGGAAAGGAAATTTTAACACTCATGACCAATCGCGGAGAGGGAGAGAAAGTAAATAAAAATGATAGAAAAACCATGGCTGTAGAGAGAGGTAGAGAAACAGTCCACAGTTTATACGCATTTGTACAAACCCAAGACACATGGTACAAGCTGTGAGTAAAATGGTACAACATACGAGAATCACGCTGCTTGTCGGGGTAGAGTGAGGAGGACTCACAAAGTGTTCAAGGGTTTTTCAAAAGATATCCACAGGGTGAGAGGCTTTGGGAGCTATCTTCCCATGTTTTTAGTGGGCATTATGACGCTTATGTGCCTAATCTCTCAAAAGGCTGCGTCCGACTCTTTAAAAACCCACGAGATCAAAGGCCTGTCCAAGCTTGTAAAAGGCCTTAACGAGGCGGGAAATAAATGCCAGGGCGCCGCGATTTGTTTGCTTCATAAGGGGAAGCCTGTTTATGAGTCGTATTTTGGATTTCAAGAAAAGGGTGGCCACCCCATCACCGTCACCACAATTTTTTCTTTAGCGTCAGTTTCCAAGTCTCTTGTCTCTGTGGGAGCGATGCTAATGGTCGGTGAGGGAAGAATGTCTCTTGAAAAAAAGAAAAAAATTGGCCCGTTGAAATATCCCGTGAGCCTTCGTGACATTTTAAGTCACACAACCGGCTACGCGTTTAGGGGCGACACAGAAATCGAGGCAAATTGGACGCGGGCGCGCTTGGATGAGAGCATTGAAAGGCTAAGACCCACCTGCCATCCCGGTGGATGCTACTTTTATAGCAATTATCTTTATGGATACGCGGGGAACTATTTTATGAAAGAGGGTATAAGCTTAGAGGGGGTTATAGAACATTTAAGGAAAATCCTTAAAACCAAAGGGCCATATTTTGTGAAAGAGGTGATCGGCCGCACCGACGTTGCGCTCCCCCACAAAACGGACAAAAATGATCAGCACAAGTTGACAAAGTTGAGTCTTCGCTCACCCTATTTTAGGACGGCCACAGCGGCAGCCGGTCTTTTTGCCTCGCTTGAAGACATGAAAGCCTTTGCCGGCCTTGCTTTTGGGGGGCTCCGCAGCTCTTTGTCACCCAAGGAATCGGAGGCGCTTTTCACACCTGTTTTGGAAAACAGAGATCTGGAGCGGTGGGGAAAGATTGACCTGCCTGCACCGTTAAAACAAATAAAATCGTGGTACTGCCTTGGATGGCGCAAGTTCATGGTGAAGGATCAACCTGAGACCGCCCTTTTGTTTCATTCGGGTTATGTCGCTGGTGTTAATACCTTCATTGGTCACATCCCGAGCCAAGATCTGACCCTGATTTTCTTGAGCAATCAGGACGGTGGTGTGGCGACAAGGGCGGGCTTGAGTCTTTGGGCGAGTGTGTTTAACGAGAGAGGAGAAAAATAATTGAAAATAAAAACTATTTTAAAGATTTGTGTGGTGGCTGGCACCCTTGTGGGTGGGGCAAACTGTGAAAATGGACAGGTTCCGACCGTTGTCCCGCAGGAAATCGTCACAGACTTTTTAAAAGGCTATACTCCCGACGAACGCGCTCGCATTGAGGAAGACTTAAAGGCCGTCCGGTCTTTGACCTTTAGAGGTTTATCAAAGCCGTGCATTACTCAGTACATTGCCACGGCAGGGGGGCCAGGTGCGGGAAAGTCCACGATTCTTGAGACCTACGTCCACGACAACAAGATCGACAATATCGCCTATATTGATCCCGATCAGCGCGCGCTTCGTTTTATGATTAACACTTACTATTTGGACTTGAATCTTTATGCCATCTCAAAGGTAGGGTCCTATGAAGAGCTGCTGGCCAAAGGATATGAAAAGTGGCGAGGGGGGTCTAACTATATTGCCAATACTCTATTAAATGAGGCCATTGCGGGTGGTTACTCTGTTATGCACGGCACTACCTCCACAGGCGCATCAGTAGATCAGCTTTACGATAAACTTAGGGCGCGTGGATATGAAATTATCATCCTGGTGTGTGCGTCTAGCCTTGAAAATCGCCAAAAAGCACTGGCATGGCGCGCCAAAGACCAAGGGTTTGTTCAATCAGACCCGGAGGATGTCATCACAAAAGGCAAAGCGCTATTCGAGCGCTTACCCGTATATTTGGCTAAGGCTGACCGGGTGATGATGTATTGGAGTGATGATTTTGCCAAGGGAGCGCGCCTTGTGGCTCGTTTTGATAAAGGGGTGGGAGTAAAAGTGCTCAGTCCCGACCTTAAAAAAATTGAAGAACTCTATGAAGAGGTAAGGCATGAAAAGGGAGGTAAACTTCCTGCCTTTCAAGACCTTGTACGCGGTGTCAAATAATTGGCTGGCGAAACAAAATAACAACCAGTTCATGGCCCTGGGGCTTGAGAAAGCGCCGGGGTTTTTTGTAGAATTGCAACCGACGACTATTTGTGTCACAAGCTACTAGGTGTACCATTCAACAGGCCGCGTACGTGGCAGGCAAAGGGATATGAAAATGACAGCAGAGCACATTGCAACGGCACCCGTGGGCGAATCCACCGCCGCGGCAACTTTATCCATGTGGGAAATGTTTTGGCATGCAGACTGGATCGTTCAGCTTGTGATGGTTCTTTTGGTGGCAGCCTCTTTTTGGTGCTGGACGCTCATCTTTGCTAAAACCATGAAGCTCGCGCGACTTCGAAAGCAGGCAGACACCTTTGAGGATCTTTTCTGGTCCGGTGGTACCTTGGACGCCTTGTATGACCGGGTGGGCTCTAAACCCGACGAGCCCCTTGCCAGTGTTTTTGCCTCTGCCATGCGAGAATGGCGGCGCGCTGCCTCCTTGGCTACGGCCCCAACCCATGAAAAAAAGATTTCGCTGCAGCAGCGCATCGAGCGTGTGATGCAAGCAACCACGAGCCGCGAGGTGGAGTTTCTTGAAAAAAACATGGGATTTCTTGCATCCGTCGGCTCAACAGCGCCTTTTGTGGGGCTTTTTGGCACTGTTTGGGGCATTATGAACAGCTTTCAAAACATTGCAGCTTCCCAAAGCACCAACCTTGCGGTTGTCGCCCCCGGCATTGCCGAAGCCCTTCTTGCAACGGCTCTGGGTTTGATTGCGGCGATCCCGGCTGTTCTAGCCTATAACAAGCTTTCGGGTGAAATAAACCGTTATGCCAACAGGCTAGAGGCCTTTTCCCAAGAGTTTTCAGCGATCATCTCAAGGCATCTTGAGGGGAGTGTCTAACCATGGGCATGGCCGTTTCGTCAGGATCAAAAAAGAAGCGCCGTTTTGGCGCGCCCATGAGTGAAATCAATGTCACCCCGTTTGTGGATGTGATGCTTGTTCTCCTTGTTATTTTTATGGTGACGGCGCCTCTCATGACCGTGGGGGTGCCGGTGGATTTACCCAAAACCAACGCCAGTGCCCTGAATGAAAAGATCGAGCCTTTGGTCGTCTCAGTGACAAACGAGGGCCATGTTTTTATTCAGGACACTGAGATGCCGCTGGAGGGGCTTGTGCCGAAGCTTCAGGCGATTTTAGTGGGAAAGCCTGAAACGCAAGTATATATCAGGGCAGATCAAACTGTTCCCTACGGCCGTGTCCTCGAGGTTATGGGAACCTTGAATGCAGCCGGCATCACTAAGGTTTCCTTGATGGCAGAGCTGCCAAAGGCTGCGGGTGCTGCCCCCCTGAAGGAGAAGAAATAAGTTATGATGGGGCGCGGGGCACTTTTATCATTTTTATTGCACCTGTTGGTCGCACTTCTGATCTATTTCGGTGTGCCGTCCCTTCGAAGGCCCCCCCTTGATCTGAGCCAGCCTATTCCGGTTCAAATTGCCCCTGTTGCGGACATTACCCAGGCCCCTAAGCCTGTTCCTGTGCCCAAAAAAGACCCAAAACCTGCACCCAAAAAACCAGACCCAAAGCCGGAACCCAAGCCCGAGCCTAAACCTGAACCAATACCAGAGAAGGCGCCAGAGCCAGAACCCGTGCCGGAACCAAAACCGGAACCGGTTCCTGAACCTAAGCCTGAGCCAATACCTGAGCCGGCGCCAGTCCCGGAGCCCAAAAAGCCGGAACCTAAGCCAGAGCCTTTGCCTGAGAAAAAGCCTGAAAAGAAACCAGAGCCCAAGAAGGACAAGCCTAAACCCAAAAAGGAAAAACCTAAGGTTGAGAAAAAGCCTGAAAAAAAGAAGCCTAAAAAAACCATGGACGATCTTTTCGAGAGCGTTTTAAAAGACTTGTCAGAGCCCAAAAACCAGGACGAGGCCGAAGAGAAGGACAACAAGGATAAAAGTGAGGCGGTTTCTGACCAGGTCGGGGCTTTGTCTGACACGGTGACCATCAGCGAGATGGACGCAGTGCGCCAGAAAATTACACAGTGTTGGAATATTCCGGCGGGCGCCAAGGAAGGACATGAGCTTGTGGTAGAAATTCGCCTTTGGATGAACCCTGACGGAACCGTGCAGCAGGCAAAGATCTTGGACCCTGCGTCCCCGTCGCGCAATCCCTTTTATCGGACGGCGGCGGAGGCCGCCATGCGGGCGGTTAAGGACCCTAAGTGTCAACCGCTTCCGCTTCCGACACAAAAGTATAACGAGTGGAAAGTCTTTGTGGTAGCCTTTAACCCCAAGGATCTTTTGTAAACCATGATTGGATGGGGAAAATGCTAAGATTTGTTCTTTTTTGTTTTGGTGTCTTTTTTGTCACACAAGCTCCCCCCCTTCGCGCGGAGCTGCGCATTGACGTGACCCAGGGGCAGGTGGCGCCCACCCCCATTGCCGTTACCGATTTTTATGGAGACTCTCCCGAGCTTGCAACCCAGGGACGAGACATATCCCAGGTTGTGGCGGCAGATCTAGAGCGCTCTGGTCTTTTTAACCCCTTAGACAGCGCCGGATTTATCCAAGATAGAGAGTCTCTCAAGCAAGGGCCCAGGTTTGGCGAGTGGCGCGTTATTAACGCTCAGCTTTTGGTGAAGGGGGAGATCACCAGGATGAGTGACGGGCGGATGCGTCTTAACTTTCGTCTCTATGACGTTGTAACCGAAGCCCAAATGGAGGGACTTTCCTTTTTCACGACCGAGAAAAACTGGCGCCGTATTGCCCACAAAATTGCCGATGCCATTTACAAACGTGTGACGGGTGAAGAGGGATATTTTGATACCAGGATCGTTTATGTGGCTCAAACAGGCCCCTCAACCAAGCGTATCAAAAGGCTCGCGATTATGGATCAGGACGGCGAAAACCACCGCTACCTCACCGACGGCAAGCGCTTGGTGTTGACCCCGCGCTTTTCCCCAACATTGCATGACATTACCTATCTCGATTTTGAGCGTCGCAAGGCACAAGTGTACCTAATGCGTCTTTACACAGGTCAAAAGTATATTTTGGGTGACTTTAAGAATATGACCTTGGCGCCCAGGTTCTCGCCCGATGGTCGCAAGATTGTCATGAGCTATTCAAAAGAAGGTAACACAGCCCTCTTTAGTATGGATCTAACCAGTAAGGCCGTCCAAAGGCTGACCTCGACCTCTGGTCCTGTCATCGACACGTCGCCTTGCTATTCTCCAGACGGTACCAAAATTGTCTTTAACTCTGATAGAGGAGGGGTGACGCAAATTTACGTCATGGACGCCAATGGTGGCCCTGCCGAGCGCATTAGTTTTGGGGGGGGAAGCTACCGCACGCCCGTGTGGTCCCCCAGGGGTGATCTGATTGCCTTTACAAAGATGGGGACAGACGGGAACTTTTATATTGGCGTGATGAAACCAGACGGTTCCGGCGAGCGCCTTTTGGCTAAGGGATGGCTTGTGGAGGATCCCTCCTGGGCGCCCAATGGCCGTGTCCTTCTCTTTACGAGGGAAGAAACCCGGGGCAGATCTCGGTTATACTCCATTGACTTAACCGGTCGAAATGAGCGAGAAGTAAAAACACCAACAGATGCATCAGGTGGGACATGGTCCCCCTTGATTCCCTAAATTTTTCCCTATACAATTGTGGGGAAGTTACGGCTTCTGTTTAGGATTTTTCCTTGTTGGATCATCCTTTAGATTATTTTTGTTAGAGGGAGTAGTTAATATGCGTCAATATCTAATTGCAACGGCAGCTGTGGGCTTGTTGGCTTTGGCTGGTTGCGAAACAACACCAGATTGCAAAGACAGTGGTTACCATGAGTGGCCTGCGTCTGATGCAGCTAAGGGCGGTCCTGTTCCTGGTTCTGCAGAAGACTTCCGTCACTCTGTAAAAGACCGTGTGTTCTTCGACACCAATAAGTCCAATATCAACGCTGAAGCAGAAGCCACCCTCAAGGGTCAAGCTGAATGGCTCAAGAAGTGGCCATCTGTTGAAGTTGTTGTTGAAGGTCACGCCGACGAGCGCGGTACAACCGAATACAACATGGCTCTTGGCGAGAGGCGTGCGCACCATGCAAAGAAGGCTCTTGTCCGTGAAGGCATCGATGCAAAGCGTATCGAGACTGTTAGCTACGGTAAAGAGCACCCAGAAAATCCCGGCCATGACGCCGCTGCTTGGGCTCAAAACCGCCGTGCGGTTACTGTACCTCGCTAAGGCGAAAGCAGTTACCCATAAAAAAGGCGCCGTATGGCGCCTTTTTTATACGCACTGACCTTATCTTTAATTCTTTTGCAACTCTCTTGCTTCACGCTGATACCCAGTGAGCCCCTCAGTGAGAGACGATCGTGCGCGTCGAAAA
>JAJTHL010000043.1 GCA_021298595.1 Alphaproteobacteria bacterium
GTAAGACCCTACTACTCTTTCTAAAGGAGAATGTAAAAAAACAAAATAAATAAAAAATGAATGTATAATAAAAAATAAGTAAAAATAACAAACAAGTATAATAAAATGAATTTTTAATTTTTCTAAATTTGTTTCTTTCTATTTTGATTTCTATGGAGAATTAAAAAAATAAGACTGGGTTTCGGTTCAAAATCTATTTTTGCAGCGTTCTGCGGTGTTAAATTTTTTTTGGGTTGCCTTTGAAAATCACTCACTGAGAGACGTCACTAAAGTCGCTACAACGATTCTTGGACAGTAAAAGGGGGGTGAAAAGCGCTTACAGAATTATGAAAATAATGCTTGATTTGAAAGGTACGATCCTGTAGAAGAGGATTTATCAGTCCTGTCCCCATCGTCTAGAGGCCTAGGACACCGCCCTTTCACGGCGGTAACAGGGGTTCGAATCCCCTTGGGGACGCCATATTTTCTCTATGAACAAGTTTTTCACAAACACTTTAATGCATCAAAGCTGTTTATCGCCACCTGAAGTTTCGACGATTTTTTTTCCAGGGCGATCTACGGACATTGAGCCTATCCATCACGTGCGGCTCCAAACAACCTAGTCCCTGCCGCTTTCACCGACAGGGTAACATCCCTTATATAAAATCAGCATCAATACGCGCCGTTGACTGTTTGCCGATGTTTTCAAGATTTTCTTGAAGCCATACTTTTCCTGCACGCCTTCCGGCTTTGAAAAGATAGTCTAAGAAGTCAGGATCAGCGCAAAAACCGCTCGCGCGGTCAATGCTGCCAAAGAAAGCATCGTCGCGAATAAGATGCATATTAAGTTTTTTAATTTTGTCAGCAGGAATAATCCCGTCCTCAATGAGTTTTGTGATAAAGGCAATAGAGCGCATCTCTCTGGTTAAACACGAGTTTTGGGTGATCTCTCCCAGTCTATTGTGGATATCGTGCACCGTAATGGGCACCTTGGGATCATGGATTCGCCGAATTTGAATGACCATGATGTCTGGCGTGTTCAGGTTATAAATTAGGGGATAAATGGCAGGGTTGCCGATAAAACCACCATCCCAATAAAATTCCCCGTCTACCTCCATGGCTTGGAAGAGCGTCGGCACACACGCAGACGCAAGGACAGCCTCTCGAGAAAGCTCTTTCCCCTTGAATATTTTAAGTTTTCCTGTCGCGATATGGGTTGCGCAAAGAAAGAGTCCCACCTTGTCTGTTTGCCTCAACTTTTCGAAATCGAAAAGTTCATCAATAACGGGTTGCAAAGGGTGGGTGTTTTTAGGGTTGAATTGGTAGGGTGAGAGAAGACCTGTAAAAAATTGTAGAGCCTTATAACCGGGCGTGCCAGAAACACTAAAGTTCTTGACAGCTTTATCCCAAGGGAACGGCTTAAGAGGGCTTTTCTTTCCTTGTTCGCCCACAAGGTGCCATAGTTTAGAGAGCGTTTCACGAGCAGCTTTGTTGCCCCCGGTGACAAGTCCCTGGGCTGTGGCAGTTGCATTAAGCCCACCAGCACTGGTGCCAGACAGGCCTTCAATGGAAATGCGCTCTTCCTCCAACAGGGCGTCGAGAACCCCCCAAGTATACGCCCCGTGAGAGCCGCCGCCCTGAAGGGCAATGGCAATGACTTTTTTGTCGTTTTTCGGCGCTTGTGATACGGGAGCATCGGCGATTTGTGCCTTTTGTGCATCGGCGATTGTAATTTTCTTCTTCTCTACCATGTGGTTCTCCCTGATTTTTAAATAACTTTATGTTTTAGTTTAGCAAAGAAAAATTTAAAAAAGTACTTATTTTATCCATAATTTAAACAGTGGATTAGAAAAGCAAAGGGCCTACAAACCTTCCTGTAGACCCTTTGCTTTAAAAATAGACCCGCACCTTAGGTAGGGTAATGTGAGTTACTCGGGGAAATATTCCGCCAAGGCTTTTTGGATCAAGCGCTCTTCCTCGCTGCTTGTGATACGCAAGGTATCTGACGGCTTATTCTTGATATGGGACAAAACTTCTTGATGGGACACATAGGCGAGGGGCTCTGCGTCATCTATTTGTTTGCGAAGGGAGCTAAGCTCTTTTTCTAACGCTGTAATTTGCTGCTTCGCCATCTTTTGATTTCTTGCGTTAGCTTGGTGGTACGCTTTGCCGTTGATGGCTCCAAACTCTGCATAAACCGCTGAAATACTTGAAAAAATTGGATCTCGATCTGGACCATGTGTCTCCTCAAGGTCAGATTTTAAAAGGTTGACCCTGCGTTCAACCTCAGCTTTTTGAGAAGATAAAAGCTCCAAAGATTCTTTACTAGATTCAAGATTTCGAAGGGCAGTATTGTATTGATCCTTAATAGAACTGAGGCGTACACGTTTTTTTGGTCCTAATTGCATGTAGATAGTTGATTCTTTTTTTTGTTGAAGGTTTTTTATGAGAGCCGCCAGGGGAACACCATAAGCTTGGACATCAAGGTCTTCTAATTTATAGGCAATGTCCGTGAGTTGAGCGCCTTTCACGTGGGCACTGCCAATATCGGGGGTGTCGACCTGTCTTTGGGTTTTTGGGGGCGAGGCTCGACTGAGATGCTCTGAGTCACCGTCCTCGGCTTCAACGCTTGCAACGGCGCAGGCTGAAAATCCAACAGCGAATAAGCTAAGACCTAGCGCGAGAGGGGCGATTAGATATTTTTGATGGACCGTCATTAACATTACTCCTTTTTTGACTACTTTTTGAGCGTAGGAGATTTTTACTTTTGAAACAACGGGTCAGGTGACGAATAGTCATATAATATGGTAAAATGTGGCTACTTTCAAGGTCATGAGCACAGAAGAAAATTTCTTTCCTCTTGAAAAAAAATAGATTTTTCCAAGAAAGCTATTCTTAGAGGAATAATACAATTTTATTAAATGATAATTTAGTACTTTGGTTAACTCGACCTCTAATGAGCGAGATCAATTTATTCATAGAGAAGTAGGGTTTGTGACTTTTCCTTGACATGGAGTGATTTTTATGTGACTTTCACGCTAGTTTTTGACTAAAACGTTAGGAAAGTGCGTGTTCATACAAACCGAAGACACACCCAATCCGTTAACGGTAAACTTCATCCCTGGAAAGCCCGTTCTTGAGGAAGGGACGGCCGAGTACCTGGTAGAAGATATTGGCAGTGCCCCCTTGTTGGTACAAAAGATTTTGACCATTCAGGGGATTGCGTCAGTCTTTTTAGGGGCAGATTTTATTTCTGTTAGTAAGGTCGTTGAGGCTCAGTGGCCGTTGCTTCGCCCTGCCGTCTTAAGCGCAATTATGGGATATTATGCAACCCATGCGCGCGTCGATCTCGAAAAGAAAGAAATCGTTGGCTCAGAAGATGAGAGCGAGATCGTAAAAGAAATCAAAGAGCTGCTTGAGACCCGAATTCGCCCAGCCGTCGCTCAAGACGGAGGAGATATTGCGTTCGTGCGTTTTGAAGATGGAATCGTATATGTTCGTCTTCACGGTGCGTGCGCAGGTTGTCCGAGCTCAACCTTGACATTGAAGTCAGGAATTGAGAACATGCTGCGTCACTATATTCCCGAAGTGGAAGAAGTGCGTTCCGCCGAGTAAACTTTCAAAAAATTCAGGAGAGAAATAATCATGAACCTTTTGGGTTTTTCTCGCAAGAAATCATGGGGCAAGGCTGCAATTTTATTAAGCGTGAGTGCCATGGTCACAGGTCTTTATGTCCTTGGACTGCAAGACACAAACGTTGCGCGGGTGTGTGTGGATATTCCAGACTCTGAAAGACACGCCGTCTCCACGCCAGAGACGGAAAATTCCCATGTTCCCCCACAGGATGTCATCGCTAAGACTCCCTATGAGGATGTCAGCTACACGCAGGTGAAAGTTTCGACCTCTAAACAACTTCGCCAAGTTTTTGATGACTATGACTACACCTTGACCGTGCCAGAAGGCAAAGAGGTTTTAGAAGTACCCCGCCTCGAACTTGTGTCATTACCAGGTGATCTTGATAAGGTTGGCAAAAATGACAAAAAGTCTCTTTTCTTACGCACGCATCTTCCCCTAATTTTGAAAACCAACGAGCGAATTCAAAAGGACAGGGAAAAGCTCCTTGCCCTAGTAGAAATGCAGGAAAACGGCTTTCACTTGCGTAATAAAGACATAAAGTGGATGACGGAACTTGCTAAAAAGTATGGCTTAAACGTGTTGAACATTAAAGAACTCGTAAGACGTGTCGATGTGATTCCACCTTCCCTTGCCTTAGGCCAAGCGGTCGCTGAAGCGGGATGGGGTGTCTCTTACGCAGCAAAACGCAAGAACTCAACCTTTGGGATGATGAGGCGTTCCTCGAACCAGGTTCAATCCTATGGCTCTTTGCAAGAGTGTGTGGATGATTATGTGCGCAATTTGAATTGCCATCCTGCTTATAAAAAGATGAGAGAAATTCGCGCAACCCAACGAAAGTGCAATGAAGAAGTTTGCTCTCTCAAGCTTGCAGACGGGCTTCATCAATACTCGACCAGAGGCAAGTCCTATATTCGTGAGGTAAAGCAGCTTATTGTGAATAATGACCTTAAGCAATATGACGGCGCACAGCTTCAACACGCGAAGAGAAGTACCCCTTTGTCTGAGAATCCTATTCATAAAAGTAACGCTTAGTGTCAGCTCCTATTTATTTAGAAGGAATAAAGCCACCCGCACGGGTGGTTGTTGCCATGTCGGGCGGTGTTGATAGCTCAGTCACCGCAGCCCTAATGGTCGAGGCGGGCTATGAAGTCATTGGCATGACCATGCAGCTTTACGATCATGGCTTTGTTGTTGAAAAAACAAAGGCGTGCTGTGCTGGCATTGATATTTATGATGCGCGTCAGGTGGCCGAGCGTCTTGGCATCCGTCACTACGTCCTGGATTACGAAAGCCGGTTTAAAGAAGCCGTCATTGACGACTTCGTGGAAAGTTATACGAAAGGGCACACCCCCATTCCGTGTGTTCAGTGCAATCAGACGGTCAAGTTCGTGGACATGCTGACGGCTGCAAAGAACCTTGGGGCAGCAGCCCTTGTGACGGGACACTATGTGAGGCGCTTGGAGGGTGAAAATGGTCCCGAGCTGCACCGCGGCGCAGATTTACGACGTGATCAAAGTTACTTTTTGTTTTCAACGACTAAGGAACAACTTTCTTTGCTGCACTTTCCCGTGGGCGGCATGGATAAGGACACAACGCGCCGACATGCCCACCGCTTTGGCTTAGAGGTGGCCGACAAACCAGACAGTCAAGACATTTGCTTTATCCCAGACGGCGATTACGCCTCCCTTGTGGAGAAACTGCGCCCTGGCACCTTGGAGGCAGGTGATATTGTCCACACAAATGGGCAAGTCCTAGGGCAGCACTCAGGCACCATCAATTATACGGTGGGGCAACGGCGCGGGTTGGGTGTTTCATCCCCAGACGGCGCGCCCCTTTATGTGGTGGAGGTAGATCCCCAAACCCACCGGGTGGTGGTTGGTCCTAAAGAGGCGCTCTCCAGGTCCTATGTTTTTGTGAACGCTCTTAATTGGCTCGGCGGCGAAGAAGATACCGAGCAAGAACACGCCCTCATGGTGAAAATTCGCTCGGCTCAAACGCCAGTGTCGGCAAAGGTAAGCCTCAATCTTCAAACGCGCACGGCCACCATCGCTTTGGAGACTCCCGAATACGGCATTGCCTGCGGCCAGGCGTGCGTTTTTTACGACGGCGACCGCGTTATGGGGGGCGGCTGGATTATGGGCACTGCAAAATAGAAACTCTCTTTACCCAGATCCCTTAAAGGCCCCCAACCTTATTCTCATTCATATGTTTTAGTATAAAAACTCAAAATTATCCTAATTCTTTTTATGAAAGTTTCTTTGACAAAAAAGCAATTTTTTATGAATTAAACTTATTTAAACTTCAGAAGAGGAAAAAATGAAAACAAATGTTTTTTTAAAAAAAGTATGTTTCGTATCGCTTGTCATTGCACAAACAATCGCGTCTGCTTGGACTTCATATCCGAATCCTGAAACAGAAGAGGGGCCTTTTGTCTCAGTGCCAAGGGATGTTCAGCTGCATACGTGTGGGTACTTGGATACGAAGGATCTTGTGATAGCCGCAGGTGTCTCTAAAGCATTTCAAACCCTTTGCAGTGAAGACACTTTGTGGGCGAAGCGCGTCCCAGAGGCAAAAACAAAGAAAGATGCTGTGACAATTTTTACGACACCCATGGTAAAGTATCCTGCGAAAACCACAGGTGCCTTTGTGATCTCTTGCTATGATGTGCTGACGTTCCTGAAAACAGGAAGGTTTATCATTGGTGATAACGCCTATGCCTGTAGAACGCCCACGCATGCTTTTACCCCGAAGCAAAAGCTGCTTACCTTTCTAAAGGGAAGCTATCCATATTTACGTTATCCAAAATTCTCAATACAGTTGCAAAGAGATGGAAAAGCCATTTTATCAAATGGAGATTACGTTTATCCTCAAACAACATTGTTTGAACCTCAAAGGCTAGAGACAAACTTATGTACTTTTGTTGCTCCTGAACAAGTACCGAGTCATGATTCAATAAGTGCAGAGGAATTTGCAAAGTGGAAGATGGCCATTTTGTCTACTTTAGAGAGTTACTATACAGACGCACTTTTTGATACTTTCTGGGGAGCTATCGTTCCTTTTGATTATTTGAAACCAATGCTGTCTCGTCTTGGGGACGGCAAGAACCTCCCCCTTGAAACAAAAGAGAAAATCGCCAATTTTTTCATTCAAAAATATGCTGATTTCAAAAAAGTCAATGATTCTTCCTGTGGAGAGGGTCACTACGCCAGTGAATATCTATGCTCTTTAAAAAATGCTCTTAAAAAGGAACTTGAGCTAGATATTGATTTCCCATCTCAGGGAGCAGGGATTAAGGGCACGTTACCTACCAAAATAAAAGCTTCTTGAGGCGCTTTATAAAAACCGTCATGATAGCCTTTAGAAATAAAGGCCATTGACATTTATAACGGAAAAATAGGTTAGGGTGCCATGAGATATCTTTGTATGGTTTTGAGCATCCTTCTCTTATCAGCCAGTTTTTGCAAAGCAAGCCACCTTAAGGGACCAGGCCTTTCTTACGCTTTTCTTATAGGGCGGCTTTCGGAAGATGTGCCAAAAGAGCGCCTTTCCCAGTGGCATGAAAACACGAGGACCCTCGCAGACAAAGCCCTCTTACTTGGTCCTTCGGACTCTTGGCGCCCCCTTTTAAAGGAAACATTGGCCCTTGCAGAGGTTGAAGGCGTGATCGTGGAAGCGCCCCATACCTTGAAAAATTCAATGCACAGTAGGGGCGAGAGTGTGCCAGTGGCACGCCTCATAGAGGGACGCATCGGGTATCTTTATCTGCCTGATATGACAAGCCCCACCTTTCCGGCGGCTGAATTCTTTCAATCACTCAGGGCCCTTTGCCTGCGATATGCCGGGCGCAAGCTTTTGGGCTGGGTGCTTGATCTTCGGGATACGGGAGCCTATGACGCGCCTGGCCTTTGGTGGGCGCTTCGGGTTCTTTTTCCTGCGCAAGGAGATGCACAAGCAGTCACCAAGCAAGAACGGCGCTTGCAGCATACAAAAAATATTCCTTTGGCGATTTTAATCAGTGAGAAAACACGGTACGCGGCAGAGCAAGTGGCGATAAGCCTTTTAACGCGCCCCCTTGCAAAGTCCTTTGGGCGCGCCACATTGGGTGAGCGCGTCTTTTTTGAGCCGGTGGTTTTGTCCCATCACCTGCGCGTGTATCTCAAGCGCCTGCCGATTCAAGGGCCAAAGGAGGTGCCTCTGATCCCGCAAGTACCCACTCAAGATGAGGAAGGCGATCAAGATCATACGCTCAACGCGGCCCTTAAATGGATTGTCGGTTTCGAAGCGCCACAAGAAAGCACTTCTGACTCAGAATCTGTCCAAGACAAAGAGCCTTCTTAAAGAATCTTAGTCTCCCCTTTTGCGTTTTGGGCGTGAATAAATCCCATTAGGGTTGACGAGGGCTGCGACCACTCCGCGTAAGGTCCTCACCTCTTGGGAGGTATAATCCATGCGTGAAAACATATTGTGGAGGCTTTGGGTCATCACGGCGCGTCGGTGCGCTGCCCTGAAATAGCCAGATTTTTCAAGCTCTTGATCAAGTTGCTCTAGAAATCCTTGAAGCTCTTCTTTTGTTGCGGGGGGGTCTTTCTCAGGGGCTAGGGCAGCAGGGGCGGCTCTTGCCTTCGGGATCCCTCCTTGGGCTTGATAATACTCGTACGCCACAACGACGACTGCCTGGGCAAGATTGAGGGAAGAAAAGGCCGGATTCAAAGGCACTGTAATAACAGCTTTAGATAGGGCAATGTCTTGGTTTTCAAGGCCGCACCGTTCGGGCCCGAAAAGAAGCCCCACACGCTCGCCGCGCGTTTGAACGTCTTCAAAAATACGCGGTGCGGCTTCCCTTGGCGTCAACACTTCTTTGATCATGTCCCGGGGTCTGGCAGTGGTGGCATAAAGATGGTGAAGATCAAAGGACGCCGCCATGAGATCATCAAAGGCGCGCGCGTTTTCTAAAACGCCTTCAGCGCCGGCCGACAGGCGCCTAGCTGTTTCATTGTGCCATTCGGTTTGAGGGCGCACAAGGCGCAAATCCGTCAGGCCAAAATTTAGCATGGCTCGGGCGACTTTGCCAATATTCTGGTCAAGTTGAGGTTCTACAAGGATGATGCAAGGAGGCGTCATGGCATTTAATCGTACATATGTTGGCTCATGACCTTACGCGAGAAGGCAGCAAATGAGAAGGCTTTTCTTAAGGACACTTGTATTGCTGAGGATGTTTGTTGGAATACTTGTTGATGAACATCGCTTTCAATCTGCTGCCCTGTTCTGCGGCCCTAACGATCACAGTTTTCTTTGAGGGGGTATCTTCATAAAAAATGACAGAACTATGAGATGTCTTTTGATCTTTATTTTTAACCGATTGCCTGTAGAGGTCTTGTTTGCAAAAAATAATGATTATCCTCTCAAAGGACACAAGAAAAGATCATTGTCGGCAAATCAGTCACTTAAATGACGGGAGCAACAACCTAAGGTATGATCGGCTGCGATACTGTCCCAATTTTGTGGATGTGACTTATTGGTTTTATGAAAGCCGCTGCATATTTTTCTTAATCAACGCGTCCAAGGAGGCTTTTCCGGGCCCTTGAAACAGAATAAGGCCAAGCATCAGCGCCCATTCGATGTGGACATCAAAATGCATATAGGTGAACTCGATCACGGCCGTCATCATGAGCATGGCAAGGCCCATACCACTGCCCTCGACCTTATCACGCGGTTTGAGTGTGTGAAACATTTTAAAAACTTGAGCGTGAAACTGGGGGGCTATTCCTGGTCCATCATCCGCAACAATAATTGCATAATAATAGGGATCTTCTTTCAAAGACAAAGAAATATTACCTTCTTTTTTTTTGTGATGCTTGATGGCGTTACATATAAGATTCATGAGGACGCGCTGGATAAAAAACTTTGGCAGCTTCACTGTTCCAAATTCTTTTCCGTAAGTGACAGAAAACCCAGCAGGAGGGGCAAGCAAAAATAGGACGTCCTTAATCAAAAGGTCACCTTGGATCATTTCTGTGGGGCGGTTTGTCATTTTGCTCCCGATAAGAGAGTATTCAAGCATGTCATCCAAGAGTTTGCCCATGCGAGAAACGCGGCTTCGAAGAAGCTGCATATTTTCGCGACTTTCTTCATCAGGATGGGTGGCTAAATCTTCTTCTAACCACCGGGATGCATTATCGATGACGCGAAGGGGCGCTTTCAAATCGTGAGACGCAGCATACGCAAATGATTCAAGCTCAATATTTGATTCAGTGAGTTTTTCAATGAGCCGCTCGCGTTCGGTCACGTCACGAGAAATTTTTGCAAATCCAAGTGTAGTCCCACTTTCATCACGAATAGGATCTAGAATCACATGCACAGAAAAAATATCACCATTTTTGCGTACACGTTTACCTGTCCCCTCATAGCGTCCCTCGGTTTCTCCAATCTCCAAAATCTGTTCAGGCACTTTATTGGCTCTGTCTATTTCTGTAAAGAAAATGGAATAGTGTTTTCCTATGATCTCATCTCCTGTATATCCTTTAATCTTTTCCGCACCCTTATTCCAGCTATTGACATAACCTGCTCTATCCAGCCAATAAACACCACAATCGACAATACCGTTCACAAGCATGCGATATTTTTCTTCGCTTATTTTTAGCTTTATTTGCGTCTCCACCCGCTCGGTAATATCATTGAAGGAACCTGCCATACGGCATGCATGGCCATTTTGATTCCAAATTGCTTGGCCACGCATCTCAACCCAAATATAGGCGGTCGATCCTTTTTTAAAACGAAATTCTATTTTGAAATCTTCATTATTTAGTAGGTGCTTTTCATAGCACACTTCAAAAAATTGCAGGTCATCGGGATGGATACGCTTTTCAAATTGTTTCAGGGTATATTTCTCTTCGTCTACACGAATGCCCATGATTTTATACATTGTGGGGGAAACAATACATGCGTCCAGATCTAATGTAGAGATCCCAAATGCCAGAACTTGAGCCTGCGATAGCAAGCCTGAAACGATCTTCGCTTTCTTGAAGTTTAGCCTGAATTTTTCTTTCTGATGTATTATTCACATAAGTGAGGATCGCGCCTTCCACACGACCTCCTTCATTTTTATAGGGCGTAATACGTTCAAGATATGATACATCCTCAAAATCAAGTTGACGCATATGCGGCTTATTTTCTTGGATAACATTTTCAACATGATGTTTTAAATGAGGAATCTCGATACGTGTCACGATATTTGTTAAGGCCTCACCTTGACTCTCATCAGTAAGGGCAAAAATATCTTTGGAGGCCCTGTTAAAGCGTTTTGTTTTTAATTCCTTATTAACTACTAAAATTGGATAGTCTATACTTTCTTTTATATTATTCAAATCTTCGTTAGTAGACGCAAGTTCAGCGGTCTTAACCTGAAGCTCTTCGTTAACAGTAAGAAGCTCTTCGTTGGTGGACTGAAGTTCTTCGTTAGAGGTTTCAAGCTCTTCAACAACGGTTTGTAAGTGCTCTTTTGTTGAGGCAAGTTCTTGCTCAAGCTCACGAACATAGGTGCCATTCTGTGTTTCTCTTAACTTTGTAGTTGAATCTTCAGACAGTTGCTTAATCTTTTCAAAGGAAACAAGAATAAGGCGTTCGCTTGAATTCTTTAAATGCAATAATCTAATGATGATGTGAATTTCATGAAGTTTTCCTTCAAGTGCTATTTTTTTCGGTAAAACTGTATATGTTTTCTGCTCGCGGATGATCTTGAAAACAAGGGCGCGCAGTTCTTGACGAAACTCCTTCCGGGCAAGGCTAAGTAAGTTCATGGTCACGCCGCCGGGGGACAGCTGTGTATAGGCATGAACGTCTCCATAAACACGGATGATATCCATATTTTCGTCAATAAGAATACTGTCTGGTGAAAGCGCTTCGATGAACGCATCAGGTAAGTCATGTATGCTCTTATTGGTGGATTGAAGGCCTGGAATTTCAAGCTTTTTTAAGGAGGTCGTTGTGGCGTAGCTGGCACGAGACTGCTTTGAATAATCGCCACTGCTGACAAGTTTACGTTTGTAGAGCCTGTGTTTGCTATCCAATGTCTGAAAAAGATTTGCAGAATGTCCAAGGGATTCTGATTTTCCTAAAAACATGATGCCTTCTGGTTGCATAGCGTAGTGAAAAAGGCTGAGCACACTATGTTGAAGTTTTGTGTTAAAGTAGATTAGCAAGTTTCGACAAGCAATCAAATCCATGCGTAAAAATGGGGGATCTTCGAACACGTTGTGACGCGAGAAAACTACAAGATCACGTAAAGGCTTTGTAATTTCGTAGGCGTTGTCTCTTGTTCTAAAATAGTGCTCTCTTAAAGCAACCTCTACGTTTGCAAGTGTTGCTTCTGGATAAATACCTTTACGCGCCCGAGCAAGCGCATCTGTGTCTATATCTGTGGCAAAAATTTGAAGGCGAAACTTTTTATTCATAGGTGCGATACCACCACACGCCTCTGCAAATAGAATAGCGATGGAGTAAGCTTCTTCTCCCGTTGCACATCCAGGAATCCAAACACGGATAGAGTCATTACTACTTTTTGTGTTTACAATATCTTGAATAACTTCTTTGATGGCGTTAAAGCAATCAGCATCTCTGAAAAAATTTGTGACAGAGATCATGATATCCTTAAATAGAATATCTAATTCTTCTGGCGTGTTGTGAATATACTCTAGATATTCGTTTAGATTATAAACATTGCACGCGGCCATGCGCCGGTTGATACGGCGATACAGAGTACCGGTCTTATAGTCTTTAAAATCAACGTTGTTTCTCTCTTTAATAAGATACAAAAGTTCTTGAATATTCGTACGTTGGATGTCGTCTCCCTTGAGTCTCCTTAGATGGTTAGGAGTTCGCATGGCCTTAAACAGTTCGTTGTTAATGTCTTTTAAAGGCAGAACAAAATCCACGCACCCCGTCTCAATTGCACTTTTGGGCATACCGTTGTATTTAGCGTCAGTAGGCTCTTGGGCGATGGTAATCCCGCCGACAGCCCGGATGGCACGTACACCGTGCGCGCCGTCTGATCCTGTGCCGGACAAAATAATACCAATAGCATGGTCGCCGACACTTTCAGCAAGGGAGGTAAAAAAGTTATCAACAGAAGGCTTGGGACTAATTTGCGAAATGGGTTGACGCAGGTATAAAACACCGTCCTCTGCAAACACATCACTGTTGGGAGGCGTCACGTACATGACGTTGGGTTCTGGAATCGTACCGTTTTCAAGCTCACGTACAGAGAGCACGGTATCTCGGCCAACTAATTGCACGAGCATGCTTTGATGCTTGGGTGACAGATGCTGAGCAACAATGTACGTCGCAGGCATGGTGGCATGTTTAGGAAGAGTCGATACAAGTTCGCGCAGAGCCTCAAGACCGCCTGCGGAGGCACCAATGCCAATCCAAAACATACGCTCGTCGTCTTGCTCAACCATGGGCGGCGCTTCAGCTGAAACCTCATCCATCTCATGGATCTTTTTCGTGGAAAGCTATGCTTTGGGGATGCTGTTGTTTGTCATATCACTCTCAGTCATATGTAACCCCTTTCACGGACCACATGGGTTTGATTTTTTGGCGCCAACACCATAGAACAATGTTCATAGAATTTTGTAAAGCTACAGATGGCGTGCGTTTAAGTTTATGAGAACACTCTACACAGAAGGCACAAACAATCAATGCCTTGATAAAGTAGAAGCATTGGTTATAGAATTTGCCTAAAGCAAAAGGAGATTAAGCTGAGATCACAAAGCATAAGACAGGTGATGGCAGTTAAGCTCAAACCCGTAACGGAGATAAAGCCGGTGGGCGGTGTGACGGGCGTAACCCGTGTCAAGATGAACGGCGCTGCAGCTCGTCTTCCGCGCAAGGTGGGTGAGCGCGTCCAAAAGATACCGCCCAAAGCCTTGACATCGATAAGCACTTGCAACAATCAAATCATCCATAAAGGATTTTTCCCCACGCAAGGGTCGTAAGAATGCGGTGTCCGACGGCGCCCACGGGGGTTTCGTTCCAGGATAGTCCTTGAAGGGTGTAGCCTTCTTGGGCTTGCGCGCACACTTGATTCACAAAGGTGTCCAGGTCCCTCAGGTGTGGCCGAAGCTGTTGAATCACAGAAAAGAACGCCGCAAGATCATTGCGCTCTGCCAAAGGTCTAAGGGTAAGATGTTTTTCTTTTAGGTGCTGCGGCGCCACGTGGTGCCCCCAACGCCGTCCTCAAGAAGGATCCCGTCTCCTTCTAAGCGGCAGCGAATGGCGTCCGCCTTGGCAAAGTCTTTCCGCTTTTTGGCATCAATGCGCTCTTGAATGAGGGCCTCAATAATCTCGAGGGTCAGACCTGCAGGCAAGTTCTGGGACCAGCTTTGATAGTCTTGGCCCAGAAGCCCTAAAAGATCAGCGCTCTTTTTAAGGGTGCCTTGAAGCGCTTGTTTTTCTTTTTCGTCCACGGCCTTATGAATGGCGGAGGAAAGTTCGTGAAGGCGGGTGAGGGCTTTGGGTGTATTCAAATCTTCACACAACGCCTGCAGAAAAGCTGGATCGATCTTGGCCTTTGTTGCCCGTTGAGGGTCAAACCCTTTAAGAGCCGTGTAAAGACGGGTGAGAACGGCCTTTGCCTGGGTCATTGTGGCCTCGCTCCAATCAAGGGCCTGTCGGTAATGGGTCGAAAGAAGTGCCAGGCGCACGGTTTCGCCCGACGCCTTGGTGAGCAGCTCTTGCACGGTCACAAAATTGCCAAGGGACTTGGACATTTTCTCGCCGTTCACGGTTAAAATACCGTTGTGAAGCCAGTGCTGGGCAAAGCTGTCCGTTCCGTTCAACGCAGTGCTTTGGGCGCACTCATTTTCATGGTGGGGAAACAAAAGGTCCTGACCGCCACCGTGAAGGTCAAAATGGGTCCCAAGAAGGGCAAGGGACATGGCAGAACACTCGATATGCCAGCCAGGACGACCGCGGCCCCAAGGGCTTTCCCATCCGGGTTGATCATCGTTTGAGGGTTTCCACAACACAAAATCAGCGGGATTTCTTTTATAAGGAGCAACCTCCACCCTTGCACCTGCCAGCATTTCTTCTTGGTGACAGTGGGAGAGAGAGCCATACGAGGGCAGGGACGGGACATCAAAAAGGACATGTCCTTTTGCCGCGTATGCATGATTTTTGGATATAAGCGCTTCGATAAAGGAAATCATTTGGTCCACATACTGGGTTGCACGCGGCTCAAAGGTGGGCGGGAGCGCTTTTAGCGCTTCCATTTCTTCGTGAAAGTACCTGGTGGTTTCTTTAGTGATGTCCTCAATGGGACGATTTTGCGTGCGCGCTGCCCCCATGATTTTATCGTCGATGTCCGTGATATTGCGCACATATGTTACCTCAAACTGTGTTTGAAGAAGGCGAAACAGGACGTCAAAGACGACGACAGGCCTTGCGTTACCTAGGTGCGCCCGGTCATAAACCGTGGGGCCGCACACATACATACCGACTTTGCCAGGTTCGCGGGGCGTAAAAGGTTCGACCTTTTTCGTGCGCGAGTGATAGAGGTGAATCTTTGGGGTCACGTGTGCCATGGGGAGTTACGCCCCCCTTAGCCGCGCTTGGGCAACCTCACGTCCCATGAACGGCAAGATTTTTTTCATCTCTGGGCCGTGCTCAAGCCCTGTCAGGGCCCACCTCAAGGGCAAGAACAGCGCACGTCCTTGACGACCTGTTTGTTCCTTGAGGCGCGCGGTCCAAGTCTGCCAGGTGTTCTCGTCCCAAGGCTCTTCAGGTAAAAGAACAAGAGCATCTTTAAGGTATGAGGCGTCCTGTGCCCTCGGCGCTGGGGTAACGGCGCCGTGGCAAATATTCCAAAGACCCGCAACCTCAGCAAGGGTTTCGATATTCTCACGTGCCATTTGCCAAAACTCTTCTGTGATGTGGGCAAGCTGCATGTGGGCAAGACGCTCTTTCACCTGATCATAGGACATTTTATGGAGAAGCTTTGCGCTTAAACGCTTGAGGTCCGTGGGTGAAAATTTCGGGGTGTTGGCCGAGAAAGCCGATGGGTCAAAATGCTCAATCAGGGGCCCGAGGGTTGTTTCCGGCGTGATTTCATCGCGTGTGCCAAGGTGGGCAAGATAGCTGCTGATGGCCATGGCCTCAATGCCGTTTTCACGCATCTCTTGAAGGGAAAGGCTTCCAAGACGCTTGGACAGTGCTTCGCCGTTTTCACCCACGAGCAACGGAAAGTGACCAAAGTTAATGTCAGCAGCGTTCCCGCCCAAAGCCTCGAGAAGCTGGATTTGCACAGCCGTATTGCTGATGTGATCGTTTCCCCGCAGGATATGGGTCACCTTCATATCAAGGTCATCCACGACCGAGCAAAAGGTATAAACAAAGCTGCCATCTTCACGCACAAGGATCGGATCAGACAGCGACGCCCCATCATAAGAAAGGGGGCCGCGCGCAAGATCCTGCCAGGTAACCGCGCGGTGCTCTAGAAGAAAACGCCAGTGGGGGAGGCGCCCTTCTTTTTCATAGGCCTCCTTTTGTTCAGCGCTTAAAGTAAGGGACGCCCTGTCATAAAGGGGAGGCTTGCCCATGGAAAGGAGGCGTTTTCTTTTAAAGTCAAGCTCTTGGGGCGTTTCATAGCAGGGGTAAAGGCGTCCTGAGGCCTTTAATTTTTCAAACGCCTCTTCATAAAGGGGCAGGCGCTTTGATTGATAATAGACAGCGTCATGGTGCCACCCAAGCCAGGCCATATCTTGGGCAATGGCGTTTGCGTATTCTTCTTTGCTGCGGACAAGATCCGTATCATCATAGCGCAAAATGAACGTACCGTGATGACGCTTGGCAAAAAGCCAATTCACAAGGGCGGTTCTGGCATTGCCCACGTGGAGGAGGCCTGTGGGACTGGGCGCAAAACGTAAGATAACCATGAATCTGAGAACCTCATACTGCAAACGCTGTTAGAAATATCACACTCCCATGGGTTTGCCAAAAGGAATAGAGGGGGGGGCTTTTTAAAAGTTCCTCCTCTATTCGGCGTCCACCTTATGAACAGATTTGCTCGGAGACGACAAGATTTGAACAATCTTCGAATGGAATTCCCGCCTAAAAAGCACCACCATAATAAGGCCTGTTGAGATCATAAAAAGAAGAGGGCTCACAAACCAAGATAGTGCGGCAATGGAAAAGTAGTAAGCGCGAAGACCCCTGTTCATGTCCCGGGCGGCCATGGTATTGATCATGGCGGCGCGCCTTGCCGTTGGCATGTAATGATCACGATGAGGGTCATTGTGAAGAGGCATGGCACCCAGCAAAACCGAGGTATAGTTGAGCTGGCGAAGGGACCACGTCATCTTGAAAAAGATGTAAATGAACATAAAACAGAGCAAAAACACCTTGATATACCAGATCATTTTGGCGGGTACCTCGGCAAAGGGGATTTGCTTGAGTATGGCAAAAACCTGAGGAGTCGCCCCCAAAAGCGCCAAAAGACCGGCTAAAATCAGGATAGAGGTTGACGCAAAAAAGGCAATGCTCGATTGCAAATTGCTAAGAATATTGATATCCAGCACACGGTTATCGCGCTTTAGGGCGACTGTCATCCACTGAACGCGGTAAAGGTGCATGCGCGCGCTCAGCCCCCGCGAGCTGCGCAGGTAATTATCCACCACCAAGTTGTACCCTAGCCAGCAGACCAAGAACCAGGCAAAAGAGATAAATTCTAAAGGAAACTCCTCTATGTACCTTCTTAGGACGTCAAACAGGTAAGCTAGTGACATTTTTTCTATGAACCTTCTAAAAAGTGCTTGTGCGACATAAAAACTTGGCATTCGCACAGAGATACATTATAAACTGTCGCCATACGTTAAGGAAAGGTTCATTTTTTAAAGATGTCAAAGGAAGATCTAATTGAGTTTGCGGGTGTCGTCACCGAAGTCCTACCCAATGCCATGTTTCGCGTTACCTTGGATAATGGTCATATAATCATGGCACACATGTCTGGTAAGATGCGCAAAAACCGTATTCGTGTTTTGGCGGGTGACAAGGTCACTGTTGAAATGACGACCTATGACCTAACCAAGGGTCGTATTACTTTCCGTACAAAATAGTCAATGTCACGAACGCTTTGGCTGCCGGATGATGCATATGCACAGGCACGCATGACACTTTTGCGCCGCTTCTGGACGGAAAACATTTCTTTTTATGAGGTTAAGTCGCACGCTCCCGTCGCGGCTTCTCCTTTGATTGCGCTCCCCATACTTGTTCAAAATGAGCTTGAAAGTGCATCCTTTTGTCGCTGTGAAAGTGATCTCGTCGTCGGTATTAAAACCCTGAGCTGTGTGGGCGCGCGCCTTTTATATGGGGCACATGCGCTAAAAGAGCTGAGGCACTTCCTCACGCTGCTTTCAGGAAGGCGCCACCGTGTTTATACGGCATTCGAGCTTTCTTATAACGACATGACCGTGCGGCGCCTTGTGGAAAGTCGCATAAAAATCAAGCGCTTTTCAAAGGAAGAAACTGACGCCCTCATCAGCGCCTGTCACGAAGCGGGGTCACTGTTGCCTTTATATGACGGCATGATCTTCACAGAAGAAGTGCATGGTTGCCCCCATAATATCCAAGGACTTCCCGCCGCTTCATTATATAAAGTCCTTGCGGGTTTAGGCGCCTTATAAAAGGCGCCTCGGTGACGTGGGTCCCATGAGGCCGTTGTTGCTTTGTACCCCGCAAGGGACTCCCATGGTGTTATGGCGCGCCAAGGACATTTTCTTTTCAGTGATATCATGCTCATTGGGTGACGAAGATAACGACGAAATCTCAGGGAAAAGCATAATCATGCTTCCCATCATGCTTAAATCAATGCTAGCTTCAGGCCTAAAACTTGGCGATGTGGAAAGAGGGGAACGCGCTTGAAGGGAAGGGCTTGTGCTTTCATGGCCTGAAGTTTCTTGACGATTTGGAATGATGATAGGCGTGCTGTTCGTTGCCGCGATCGTGGAAACTTTTTCTTCTAGAGCCGCTTCACAAGGTAACTCTTTTAAAGGAGTCCATCCGTAACGCGCAGAAATTCCTGCGAGTTTTTTCACTGTAGCGGAATAAGTCCGCAGATCCATCGAGTGGTTATCTGCTTGCGGTATGGTTTGTGTGGTCGTCGTTTGTGTGTTAAAGAATCGTACGAAAGGATTAAAGGACCATCCGGATGCAGGCGCTAGGGTTCCTTGTTGCACCGGCTGATGCAGTTCTAATCCTGTTCTTGAATTCACGAGTATCTTGAATCCTCGCTCAAGCAACGCTGAAATTTCCGGATCTTTTAGCGCGTCCTCAAGGCAGTCTCTTGCCATATTTTCAAGCGCTTGACTCAAATCTGGTGGCGTCTTTACCACCTGAGATTTCAAAGGGGGGGCGTTACGAGTGAGCTCTTTGAGGAGAAACTCTTTTTTTTCATGGGTGCGTTGAAGAAAATGATCGAGACGTGCTTTTTCTCCTAATAAACGTCTTCTTTCCTTGTGGCGTAGAACTTGCCCGTTTTTCAACAGATTAAGGTTGTCTTCTATTTCTTTAACTTGCCTTTTTTGAGTCTCAA
>JAJTHL010000023.1 GCA_021298595.1 Alphaproteobacteria bacterium
AGGTTGTCTTCTTTTTCTTTAACTTGCCTTTTTTGAGTCTCAATTGCCAAAGCCAGGCTCTCTTCTTCCATAAGATCAACGGCGCTTCTTTCTTCAAGGTCATTTTTTATTTTAATACAAGTTTCAAGTTCCGTTCGCACCTGCGTTGAGAGGCATTTTTTGGATGATGTGAGGAATGACTCTTGTAGGGCTTTATTTTTGATTAAGCCTGAAAAGGATTCCAAGTTTTGCAAAAGAAGTCTTTCACTTCCCATGAGTTGTTCTGCGTTTTTGATTTCTTGAACGCCTTTAAATCTTGCCTCTTCAAGGGCATCAAGTGAGCCGTCAAGGTCAGGCGAGATAAAAGACCTTACTTGGTTTTGAACCAGAGGACTTAGCAACGTAGGGCGGTTTGTCTTGCAAGGGGTAGGAGTCAGCTCGACCCCCTTTTCTACCTCGGCAAGAAAAAGATCTTTTAGTGTGGGCTGTTCTGATTCCGTGGTTTTAAGGGGAGGTTTTTCAATTGTAAGCTCTCTTGTATGATCGCGAAGTGTTGAGCGCGCCTGATTGATCTCTGTAAAACTAAAAACAGGCATTGTCCCCCTCGCTTTAAGGTAAATAGGAGTTTCTTCTTTGGCAAGCTCTTGCGACGTATTGCTCGCCTCAAGAAGGGGAAACGTCAATGTGCCTACTACGCATAAAGCAATAAAATACTTGTGATACCTCATTCTAACACCCCTTATCATGCCCATTTCCAAAGATAACAATATTAGGCTGATTTATTGAGTAAGAAAAAGGTTTCTATTTGGTAAATAAAGAATTATAAACTCATAAAATCGCTTTATTTTTTTCTATGTGTTTCTTGTTTACACTCAGGACTTGCGCGCACAAAAAAAATGTGCACCAATGATGGGAAAAACTTGACCTAGCGTAGGGTTTTGCTATTACTCTGCCTAAGACAAATCTAAAGGAGACGGCTTATGGCTGAAGTGATCATTAACGGCCCTGAAGGACGCCTCGAAGGTCGGTATCACCATCACAAGACCTCGGGCGCACCCATTGCCTTGGTCCTGCATCCTCATCCAGAACATGGGGGGACCATGAACAACAAGGTAACTTACGCCCTTTACCGTACCTTTGTGGAAATGGGATTCAACACCATGAGGTTTAATTTTCGCGGTGTGGGAAAATCTGAAGGGCGCTTCGGGCAAGGGGAAGGAGAGCTTAGTGACGCTGCCTGTGTGTTGGACTGGATGCAAACCTATAATCCTGCCGCTGAAAGCTGCTGGGTTGCAGGCTTTTCTTTTGGGGCGTGGATCTCCATGCAGCTTTTAATGCGTAGACCCGAAATAGAAGGATTTATTTCCGTCAGTCCACCCGCTAACATGTTTGATTTTTCTTTTTTGGCTCCTTGCCCTGTGTCAGGCCTCATGCTCCACGGTGACCAAGATCAAATCGTTCCTGTTGGGTCTGTGAAAACCTTAGCCGACAAGCTTTCCATGCAGCGCAATATTCAAGTCACCCACACCGTTATTGAGGGGGCTGATCATTTTTATGGTGAACAGTTGGATCAGTTAATGTTAGAGGTTAAAACCTACGTGACTGACCGTAGGGCTGGCACAAGACTTCAGACCTCAAAAAAACAAGCATAAACGTCCCTTGAAAAGAAGACAGGGGCTTCTTATATCTATATACTAGAGTTAGGGTGTCTCTAACCTTTGAAAGGATGAGTGTGGGGCAGTCATCTGCACATTTTGCAGCAATAGACCTTGGTAGCAATAGTTGTCGCTTGCTTGTTATGCAAGAAACACCTGAGGGATTGCGAGTTGTTGACGCGTTCTCCCGTGTTGTGCGCTTGAGTGAGGGCCTTACTCATACCGGAGAACTTTGCGATAAGGCATGCCTGCGCGCCCTCGAGGTGCTCGAGGATTGTGCAAGAAAACTTTCTATTTACACAAATGTCACCCTTCGCTGTGTGGCAACAGAGGCGTGCCGTAAAGCGAGCAATGCCAAAGAATTTCTCGAAAAGGTCAAAACACGCGTGGGTTTTGACTTTGTTGTTATTTCTCAAGAAGAGGAAGCCACGCTCGCAGTAAAAGGAATTGCGGGGCTTTTGGATCCTACTTTTCCCTACGCCCTTGTCTTTGATGTGGGCGGGGCCAGTACTGAAGTTGTGCTTGTGAAACAAAACATACAGCCATCCCAGGCGCGCATCCTAGACTGGATTTCCCTTCCCCTTGGGGTTGTGAGTATTGCAGAAGCTGCCTCGCCTGAAAACGCCACCAGCTATTTACGTATTACCCAACAAATTAAACGTGTGCTGCAAACCTTTGGAGAGCCCCACAACCTGGATCTTTTGATTCAAAAAGGTCTCGTGCAATTGGTAGGAAGCTCGGGTACTGCCACCACTGCAGCTGCCCTACATTTGGGATTACGTTATTACGCACGCCACCGTGTAGACGGTGTTGTACTTAGTTTCACCGAGGTGGAAAACGTGATAAAAAGCCTGCAGATGATGTCCATTGATGAGCGTAACCGTCACCCATGTATCGGACCTGAGCGCAGCGATCTTGTGCTTGCCGGCATGGCTGTGTTTGAAGGTTTGGCCTCTGCCTGGCCCGTGGGTCAGGTGACTGTGGCAGATCGGGGGGTTCGTGACGGCATTGTCCATCAACTTTATGAAACAAAATACGCGAAAGTGCGTCCTTCAATTTACTCGGTAGCCTGATGCAAAAAAAACTCACATTCTCGCCAAAGCGCCCAGCGCTTCGTACTGAAAGCGTGCGTGTCAAAACAGCACGTGGTCGCAAAACCTCTTCCCAACGTTGGCTTCAGCGCCAGCTTAATGATCCCTATGTGCATCAAGCAAAGGCCCTGGGTTACCGCTCAAGAGCTGCTTTTAAGCTTGAGGAACTGGATGACAAATTCCACTTTCTCAAAAAAGGTGCCGTGGTTGTAGACCTTGGCATGGCGCCTGGGGGGTGGACGCAAGTCGCTCTTCAGCGGACGAAATCAGCCAACCGAAAAGGAACAGTGATCGGTATCGACTTACTTCCCGTTGATCCTCTTGTTGATGCAGTGATTCTTCAAGGAGATTTTCTGGATCCTGTACTGCGTGCGGCCCTAAAGGAGCGCTGCCCAAAAAAAGTAGATGTCGTTTTAAGCGATATGGCTGCCTCCACCACGGGACATGCACAAACTGACCATTTAAGAACCGTCGCTCTTGCAGAAATTGCCTATTACTTTGCAAAAGATATGCTCAAAGCTGGGGGCTCTTTTGTGACAAAAGTCTTTCAAGGTGGCACCCACCACGAACTGCTGTCAGCCCTCAAGAGAGATTTTTCTCAAATAAAACATTTCAAACCACCCGCAAGTCGAAAAGAATCTCCAGAAATGTACGTTGTGGCCCTAGGTTTTAAGTCTTGTGAGTCAGAGCCAAGTTCTTAAGGGAAAATTAAATTATTTTTGGCATATCACAGTTATTGGTGATAAGTGATGTGATCAAAAAGGTGAAGTTTTTTGAAAACCCTTGGGCAAAAAATCACAAAAAACAGCGAAAAGGTCTTTTCCCAAGGCCAGGATCAGCCCCATCCAGCGTCAGAGTCGACTCAAGGTGTCGTCAATTTCGTAACTGAAAAAATAAAAGATTTTTTTACAAATCCCATTACAAGGCCGTCCTGGCTTGTTTATTTGGGATTCGCAATTTGCATCGGGATCACGGTTTTTCTCATGAGTTACACCTCTTATTATCATTATATGCGGGTGAGGGATGACTTTAATCGAGATGTTGAGCATTTACACAGCATCTTTCATGAAAGGGTTGCGCGCTACACCAACGTGCTGCAAGCAACAGCAAGCCTCGTTTCTAGCCGTCAGAGTGTTTTAGATGCTCATCATTGGAATCTTTACGTTTCTTCTCTTCTTAGCCCTGAACTCTTCCCAGGTTTTTGGGGTGTAAACTATATTGAGAACGTCAAGGAAACAAATCTACCAAGTTTCAAAAAACAATTGGCACAAGATTCGGCCAAGGAAGTACCAATTTTTCCTGAGTCATACATGAGTTCATTTTACGTCATTAAGTACGTCTATGCGAACGTTGCAGACATAAATTATACCAAAGACTTTCAAAAAGCTTTGGGTTTTAATGTTGCGTCAAACGATGTTTCTAGGAGGGCTTTAGAATATTCAAGAGATACAGGAAAACCCACTGCAACAGCTCCCCTCTACCTCGTGATTGACCTTGCAAAGCAACACTTGAGTTTTGTTGTGTATTTCCCAATTTACCAATCAGAACAGGTACCAGCCACCGTTGAGGAAAGACGCGAGCTCATCAAAGGCTGGGTCAGTGCGCCCATTCATGCCAAGTACTTTTTACAAGATCTTGCTACGAATGCTGTTAGGCTTGAAGTAAAAGATGACAGTTGGACGCTTTTATCTTTTGAGGAAAAGCCTCAACAAGATACACATATAACTCAAAAAGTAAATTATACAGTTTGGGGGCGGACATGGTCTCTTGAGATGCGGGCAACAGGCAGTACCACAGAACCATTTTACAATATTTCGTACATCTTGATTCCGATTTTAGGCTTTCTTTTAAGTACTTCTGTCGCTTTTGTCTTATGGTCTCTTACCACAACAAGGCGCCGCGCCCAGGCACTTGCAAACAAAATGAGTGATGATTTGCGCGTGAGTGAGATGAAGAATAGGGCTATTCTTGAAAATGTTCCTGGCGCCATGTTCCGGTGCAGCGCACATATCAACTGGCAGATGGAGTTTGTCAGCGATGCCATTGAAATGATTACAGGGTATGAGGCAGCACTTTTTACGACACAACAAAAATCGTATTCGGATATTCTCTTTGAACTAGACATTCCTTTTGTGGAAAAAACCATTGGCCTTGTGTCCAAGCCCGGACACGCTTATGATTTAGAATATAGAATTCGCCATAAAGATCATAGTCTTAGATGGATCTCTGAAAGGGGGCGCGTAGTGGTCGATCCACAAACTGGCCTTCCTCACTTGATGGGCACACTTTTTGATGTGACAGAGCGCAAACGGCGTGAAGCAGATGTAAGAAGTCTGACAACGGCCCTTCAAAACGCTGTGGAAGGCATTCTTTTTGTGGACCGCGATTTTACATGCCGAACGGTCAATGAGTCCTACGCCGCCCTTTTTAATAAGTTACCAAACTCCTTTATCCATACGTCGTGGCTTAGGACTTTTATTCAAGAAGATCAAGAGCGGATCATTTCTCTTTGCAGAAATGCGGCACCTTATGATCGCATTACGCTTGATGTACGTGCTTTGCAAGAATCGGGTGACTCTCTTTATTTGTATATCGTGATGGTGAGCGCCGTGGATGAAGAAGGGGAAGTCGAAGGATACTACTGCTTTGTCAGAGACATGACGCAACGCATCAAAGAAGAAGAAGCGCTCGCGGTGGCGGTGGAGGAAGCAAAACGCGCCAATAAAACAAAATCAGAATTCCTTGCCACCATGAGCCATGAACTTCGCACTCCATTAAACGCAATTATTGGTTATAGTGAGATGCTTATAGAAGAAGTGGAAGATTACGACGATAAGACCATAGAGGCGGATCTTAAAAAGATCAATGGGGCAGGGCGTCATTTACTCGAGCTGATTAATGATATTCTGGATGTATCCAAACTAGAAGCAGGGAAAACAACCTATTATTTCGAGAGATTTGAGGTCGCAAAAATGGTCAAAGGGATCGGTGATTTGATGCTGCCAGCGGCTAACAAAAACAAAAATAACTTTATTGTTGATTGCCCCGAAGATATTGGTGAAATGTATTCAGACTATACTAAAGTAAGGCAAGGTCTATTTAATTTAGCAAGTAATGCCGTCAAGTTTACCTCACAGGGGACTATCACACTAAGGGTAGGCCCCATTATCCATGAAAAACAAGAGTTTCTTGCGTTCTCTGTGCAGGATACAGGCTGTGGTATCACACCCGAACAACTTGAAAAACTCTTTCAGCCCTTTGTCCAGGCAGATTCTTCTACCACGCGTCAATATGGTGGCACTGGTCTTGGCCTTACCATTACAAAACGATTTTGTGAGGCTTTAGGGGGCAGTGTGGAGGTTGAAAGCCAAAAAGATGTGGGATCTACGTTCACCCTTCTTTTGCCAAGAATTACGCGCAAGACCATTGTGGAAGCGCTTTCTCAAAAAGACGAGCAAAACACTCAAAAGGAAGCCATTCCAAAGATTGCATAAGGAAAGGAAATACCGATGGATATCTGGGCTACCTCTGGTCAAGGCGACGGCCTAACGACAACCTTATCTTGCCGTCAGCACACTTTTATAGCCGATGAACCTTTGGAGGCTGGTGGAAAGGATTTAGGCCCATCTCCCTTTGAACTTTTGGCCTCTAGTTTAGCCGCTTGTACGTCCATGACGCTTCGCGTTTATGCTGCGCACAAAAACATCAATTTAGGAGATTTTCGCGTACGAGTCCGTGTTCTTAGAAGTTGTGATCCAAACACAAAAGCATCGCTTTTATCCTTAGAAAGAGACTTATTTTTTTCAAATAAAAAACCAGAAGAATTAAACAAATACAAAGAAATTGCTGAAAAATGTCCCATCCATATGGCGCTTACGGGAAAAGTATTCATAGAAACGCGTACCTTTTGTGAGGAGAAACCATGAGTCAAAAGAAATATCTAAACCTTGCCTTACAAGGGGGTGGATCGCACGGTGCCTTCACATGGGGCGTTTTAGATCGTTTATTAGAAGAGGAAACGCTTAAAATTGAAGGCATAAGTGGTACCAGTGCGGGGGCACTCAATGCCGCGCTCCTTGCCACTGGTATTGTCCAAGGGGGACGAGATAAAGCGCGGCGAAATCTTGATGAATTCTGGCGGGCTGTTTCTGCCTATGCACTTCCCAATTACGGGCCAGCAACCTACCGAACGCCTTATGATTTTTTCATGGCATGGTCCCGATATATGGGTGAGTTTTTTATTAATCTTGGTCTTTGGAGCCTTCAAGAAAACCCCTTAAGTTACTTGATTCACGAATACATGGACTTGAAGTGTTTGAGAGACACAGATCAGGTAAAAATATACGTGTGCGCCACCAACGTCGAAACAAACCAAATAAAGGTTTTTGACAACAAAGATTTGTGTCCGCAAGCCTTGCTGGCCTCAACGTGCCTTCCTACCCTCTATTCAGCTGTTCAGTGGCGCGAAGAATACTATTGGGATGGGGGATATCTTGGTAACCCCATGCTTGAGCCACTGATTGAGAACTGTGTCAGTCAAGATCTGTTAATTATCCAGGTCAATCCGGTTGAAATTCTGAACATGCCTAAAACGCCTCGTAGTATTATGGATCGCATCAACGAGGTCACATTCAATGCCTCACTCATGCGGGAAATCAGAAGTATCGTTAAAATACAAAATTATGCTGCTGCCACTGATTGTCAGGCGCTAAATCCCTATGAATCATTGCGTCTTCACCACATACAAGATGAGCCGTTCATGGCCTCTTTGGGGGCCTCAACAAAGTTGAATGTGGCGTGGCCTTTTATCTCTAGGCTAAAGGAAAAAGGCAGGCAAGCAGCAGATCTTTGGTTGAAAAATGAGTGGTCGGGGGTAGGGCGGTATACCACCATGGACCTTACCCGGTGGCGCATGGAAACTGATACAACCACTTGCCTTGCGACCCTTGAGTTAACAAAAAATAAGAAAATGTAACGCTCCAGGACTCCTCAAAGTTCAAAATCTTCACCCAATGGGCAACAGTGTAATGCACGCAGCTCGTGATCGCGCAGGAGCATGCGCAAAGAGATTCCTAAATAATGCCCAATCCCATGCACAAGATGATCCACTTGACTTTTTGGGGGCGATCTCAAGAAAGTCTAATGAGCTTTGACCTATGTCTGCAAACTAATAAATAAGGGCGGAGATACAACAGATGTACGCTAGATGTACACTCTAAAATGTTTTATAATATGTATTATGGAAAATATTATCCATCAATCATACTATAGGCGCACGGCAGCATCCTTAAAAGCTATATCAGCAACTCAGCAACAAAGTATTTACTAGACACACTGTCCTGTTATAGTTCACAGCTAAATCCAAAAATGGACCATAAAAAGGCACCCCCTTTACGCTTACGAGGCCTGGGGTCAAGGCCTGACACTACGCGCCTTCGCGTCTTTAAAAAAATGCGAGGCAATGAACAATTTTTATTTACAATCTTACACCATCAATCTATTCAAAGATGACCAAGCCCACCCCGACTGACCATAAAGACCCTATCCCTTCCCCTACGCTTTTGCCAAAGAGCCCAGGTGTGTGCGAACGCCGAAGCGCTTTTTGAGTCTCATCTTGCGATTTAATGTTGCTTACTCACCATATTGATCTCACATGGTTTTGTTGAGAAAGTTCGAAAAGTGCAGCCGATGTCTGAGGTTACTTAGCTTTTTCTGTAAAGGGAACATTCTCTTTGCGCAAGATCTCTTTGCGTAGCGTCACGATGATTTTATAGAGATGGGCAAGTGTGGCGGATGGCAGGAAACTCAACGCGCCAACAGCCGTGATTAGTAAGCTCCACGTCAAAGCGTGCCCCGATTCTATCTCAGCAATGATTCCCCCTTGGGACGGTGCAAGAAAGTAGGAAGATACAAATATAAAGAAGAGCAAAGGAACCACGCTGATAAACGTTGAGAGGGCAATGGTAAACCCATGACCTTTAGATAAAAAGAAAACTGGCCAAAGCTCAAGACGGTTTTTAATCGGAACGTGAACAAAGACTAAAAGAAAACGCGCGAAAACGGCACATACTAAAAAAAGAGCAACAGGCAGAAGGACAAAATAGTTGTAAGGACCGCTTAGAGGTTCAAGAGTCGTGAATCCTGTATCAAAAGATAAAATGAGCACAATCGCCAACAGGATCATAGGCGCCACAATAAATAAAATGAATACCCACCTGATGAGATATAACCGCCAAAGGGGAGATAATAAAAAATATGAAAAATAAGAAGCTTCTATTTCATTTAAAATAGCGCGCCTCATGGTAAACACAATAAGGGGCAGAAAGGAAAGTCCTGTCATAAGTGATAGAATAAATTGTAGAAGCGTTCGAGCAAATTCGCCGTCCGAAAGCACAAGAAAAAGTAGAGCATGGAGCCTGACCGCGTTCCCCCATATCACGTAGTTTGTGACAAAAAGGCCCAAAAGCATGAAGAGTGTTTTCGTATCAGTCTCTAAAAGAAAAAAGATCCCTGCCCTTAGGGAGTCTTTAAGGGGGTGATTTGTGGGCACCTCGGGCACCATATCTGGTGTAACGTCTTTGATCATCGTGCGCCCTACCCCTTTTGATTCTAGTATAAAATAAAACCCATCCCCCTGATAGTCCGTCAGGGGGATGGGCGGGGATCTGTTTAGTTCTTTTGGGTTAGGCTCTTATAACCATGAGCCAATGCTGCCGAGACAATCAGCCCAAGATAGGTAACGAGAGCGCTGGCAAGACCTTTCCCAAGGGTAAAGAGTAGACTGCTTCCAGCTTGAAGCCCGGCCTGTGCGCCTTCCACCGTGTCCGTAAGTGGAGCACCGGCTGTGGGCAGCTGTGTCATGGCCTGGGGCACGGCGCCCATGACATGGGAAAACTCATGTATGCCAAAAAGAACCATGAGGACCACAACCCCAACAGCTGGCAAACCTGTTAAGAAGACCACACCAAGAACACGAAGGGTGTTCATCCCCTTGGTGAGTTGTAAGGGGCCACCGATGTCCAGTTTGTTATGTACAACAATGTGGGGAATTAAAAAACTAAGTCTGACCGCACAGTAGATAACCAACGGAATACCAACTGTAACGAATATGACTGGTATCATTGGATGAAATAATCCAAAAGCAAGGAGGGACAGAAAGCTGGCCGCAAAGCCCACAATGACCGCCACCACAAAAATGAGGATCAGCATAAGAAAAACCCTCCAAAGGACAGGTTCACCAAAATGACCGAAATAATTAGCGTTTGCTTGTCCTGTAACGACTTTTTGGTTTAGAAAAACGGCCAAGGGCAGAGCTGCAAGACCCGTGAGGAGGTTTGTGAGCATCATCATGCCAGCGCCCATTGAGCCAACATAGGTCAAAAGAAGATTCACGACTGTCATGGTCACAAAGATTTTTAAAAGGTCCCCTGTGGGTTTAAAAATAAAGTTATAACCGGCGTTGACGGCGTCCATAATCTTAAGGACGGGAACGCCCATTGTCTGAGGCGTCTTGTTTTCCATGGTAAGCTCCTATAAAAGATAA
>JAJTHL010000039.1 GCA_021298595.1 Alphaproteobacteria bacterium
GGACGAGATGGCAGAAAAAGCCCCCGTGGCCAAAAGCGGCTGGAGCTACCTCTGGGACGGCATGACCGGTCTTGGAAACGCCACTTATTACACGGCCGCCGCTGTGGGCAGCACCGCCTATGATGTGGGCAAGGTTGCCATGGGAGTCGGCAAAGGCGTTTACGGCGTGGTGGATATGGTCAGCGCCGTTGTGAGCGCCGATGACGCTGGCAAGGCTGCCACCCACGCAAAAAGTGCAAACCAAGGCTTTGCGGGTGCGAAGGCTGACATCTATGAAGGCTTTGCCAACGTGCCTGTGACAGCTGGTCACTACTATAACGCCGGTGTTGAAGGCTATAACGGTCTTTACAACATGGGCCACGCGGTGGTGGCTGGGGCCAAGGGCACCTACGCAGGCCTCCAATATGTGGGCGCCGCCCTCTACGGTCTCTATGACGCCTACTGGGCGCCTAAGGCTGGCGCGCCCGTCGCAGAAAATGCCCCCGTCCAAGAAAACGGCGGCGAAGGGTAATCCCACCCCTTTCCTCCCCAAAAGCCCTTTGAGATCCCTCAAAGGGCTTTTTTATTAAAAAAAACTCACCATATGGGTATCCTCTTAACATCTGTGGCTGATCTAAGACGCCCCGGGACGGACAAATCCACTATAACGTTTTAATGACTGACCGGCCCCATATGCAAGATGTGCCATTTCCCATACTCTCGCTTTTGTGGCAAGGGCTGCAGCTTTTCAAAACCATGAACGCAAACTTTCCCTAGGACGCGCTTACGAAAGCAGAACCGACGCCGTTAGTTTATCTGTGGAATGAATCCCATAAGTGCTTCTTAGGCTTTGTTAGATAAAAAATAAAGCGGACAATGTGTCAGATTCCCTAAACTAGAAAATCTTGACTCATTAAAACGACGTATCAAGGGCGGTTTTAGACTATAGAGTCACCATGTATTTCGGCTATCCCCGGCGCCCCAAAAAGTTCTAAAGGCGTTTTGCTGCCAAAATGTAGTTCATCCGTGTGTCATGGCCGAGTGACCACCCTGATGCCAAGGGATGATAGGAAATCCCTCGAAGAGCGGTAAGGCACAGTCCCGCCTCGCGTACTGCGCGCGCCAGCTCACTTGGCTTAACAAATTGTCCCCAGCTGTGGGCGCCCTTGGGGGCCCACCCCAGCACATACTCAGCGGCGATGATCCCAAGGAGATAGGAAGCGGCCGTTCGGTTTAGGGTGCTCATGACAAGAAGGCCGCCTGGTGCCACATGGGACGCACAGGCCGCCACAAACGCACCGGGTGAAGCCACATGTTCAACGACCTCCAAGGCCATGACCAGATCAAAGGGCGCCGACCCGTCAAGGACGTCTAGATCCCCCACCAGGTAATTGATGGTAAGGCCCTGGGTAGCTGCGTGGGCGCGCGCCACCTCGATGTTACGTGCGTCTGCGTCAAGGGCCGTGACAAGGGCGCCTTTTTCGGCACACGCCTCTGCCATAAGACCCCCACCCGTCCCAATATCAAGAACCTTTCTGCCATCAAAGGGAGATTTTCCGAAATTGCGTGTCATCTCTTTTTCCACAAAGGAAAAGCGCACAGGATTCATTTGATGCAGAATTCTAAAGGGTCCCTGTGTATCCCACCAACCCTCCGCTTCTTTACCAAATAGAGCGCTATTGGTGGGGTCAACAAAAGACATCGTACTCTCTTTTTTACCAAGTTTTAAAAAGCATTTGGCGAAGCCGTCGCACGCGATCAGAGGAGGCGCTGCACCGCTCTTTATACAAAGCCTCGCCAAGGGATTCTTTTAAAAAGGTTTGCATGGCAGCTGGCGTATACGCCGTTTCAGGTAGTGCCTTTTTGCCTTGAGCAGCAGCACCATTGTAGGAACAGAGTAGCAAGTCTATTCCCGCCCTCACCATTTGGGCCGACATATCTGGGATGGACCAGTGATCCACGATGGCTCCCATGCAGATATCATCATTAATAAGAACGCCTTCATAGGCCATCTCTTCTCGAAGCATTGTCTGAATAACATACGGTGACGCACTTGCAGGCCACGTCTCATCCCATTTTTTATTAAAAATATGGGCCATCATCAAAGAATCTGCACACTTTTCCTGAATCAAATCCTCAAAGGGGACACGTTCTTCGGCTTGGTAGCTTTGACTCACATCCACAAAACCTTCGTGGGTGTCACCGGCGGCGTTCCCATGACCGGGGAAGTGCTTTGGCGAGGAGGCGATGCCTTGATCTCGGTGGGCGGTCACAAAAATTTTACCACAAGCGCTCACTTCTTTGGGATCTGCGCTATAGGCACGTTGATGGCGCGCGATCACAGGGCTGATGGGGTTCAAAAGATCCGCAACAGGGCCCAAAACGTAATTAAAGCCAGCATCCCTTAATTGGGTGGCCGCAGCGTCATAGATGATACGTACGGCCTCTTCGCCCTCTTGACGATACAGGTTTCCCATGGTCTCAGCAGACGGGACGTCGTGAAAATCGTCATGACCTGCCATTTTACGAAGGCGTTGAACTTTACCCCCCTCTTGATCTATGGCAATCAAACAGGGTAAATCTCCTGATGCATCCAGAAAAAGACGTGTCAAAGTGCGCACTTGGTCTGGATCAACGATGTTGTGCCTAAAAAAAATCACTCCGCTAATATAGCCGCTTTTTAACGCTTCAACCAAGTCTTTGACGCCAGCATCCTCAGGTGTTGTTCCTTTGAAGCCTGCAATCATGGGAAAATACAAGGGGTCATCCTTTCCTTCACTGGCCCAAACCGTTGCGCCCAGTATGTTTGATAAAATTGAGATTAACACAGAAAAAATAACGTTTTTTTTCAAAGACATTGTTAAAACTACTCAGCGATTAATTTTTTCTTAGGGTACCCTTTTGAAACAAAAAGGACAAGAGCCTAGCGTCAAGGCCCCCCACGGGGGGCTTTGGCCATCTAACGTGTGGCAAGCTTTTTCTTGATGTTACCAATGGCCTTAGCGGGATTGAGTCCTTTGGGGCACGTCTTGGCACAGTTCATAATCGTGTGGCAGCGGTAAAGCTTAAAGGTGTCATCCAGGGCGTCAAGACGCTCGCCCGTGTGCTCGTCCCTTGAATCCTCTACCCAGCGGTTAGCCTGGAGCAAAACGGCAGGGCCTAGATAGCGATCGCCATTCCACCAGTAACTAGGGCAGCTTGTGGTACAGCAGAAGCACAAAATGCACTCCCACATACCATCCAGCTTTTCACGTTCTTCAATGCTTTGAAGACGCTCGCGGTCAGGCTCGGCCGGCGTGTCCGCTTGCATCCAGGGCTCAACGGAAGCGTACTGGGCGTACGCCTGGGTCAAATCTGGCACCAAATCCTTCACAACAGGCATATGGGGAAGCGGATAAATATGAACATCCCCTTTGATTTCCTTAAGGGGCTTGATGCACGCGAGCGTATTGGTGCCATCAATATTCATGGCGCAGCTGCCACAAACCCCTTCCCGGCACGAGCGCCTAAAGGTCAGGCTAGGATCCACTTCGTCCTTAATTTTTATGAGGGCGTCCAGCACCATCTCACCGCACGCATCCTCGTCAATTTCAAAGGTATCAAGGCGCGGATTTTGATCATCATCGGGAGCCCAACGATACACTTTGACTTTGCGAACTTGTTTTGTCCCAGGCTCTGCGGCAAAGGTCTTGCCATCCACAACCTTCGAGTTACGGGGAAGAGTAAATTCAACCATCTTTGCGCCTCTATATCCTTTGATCGTATTTTATGACAGATATTTCTTAATAAACCCTTGGCTTGGGTGGCACCACGTCCACCTCGCTTGTCAGGGTGTACATGTGAACGGGTCGGTAGCCAAGACGGGCTCTTGTGGGTGATTCAAGCCACGCCACACTGTGCTTAAGCCAATGATCATCATCCCGGTTCGGATGGTCATCGCGCGCGTGACCGCCGCGGCTTTCTTGACGGGCGAGGGCCGACTCAAGGGTTGCCACACACTGGGGTAGCAGATTTTCCAGCTCAAGCGCTTCCACAAGGTCACTGTTCCACACCATGGAGCGGTCTGTGAGCCCAATAAACTTTAGGGATTCCACGGCCCCTTGAATTTCACGAAGGCCATCTTCTAGAATTTCTTTGGTTCTAAAAACGGTACAGTGCTCTTGCATGGCCTTTTGCATGCGGCGTCTTATCTCACTCGTCTTTAGTTTGCCCGAGGAAAAACGAAGGCGGTCAAGACGATCAAGGGCCATTTGTCCGGCGTTTTCTGCAAAAGGTTTATGAGGCGTGCCGGGCTTAATGAGCTCCGCCGCCTTAAGGGCGGCCGCGCGGCCAAAGACCACAAGATCAAGAAGAGAGTTCGTGCCAAGACGGTTTGCGCCGTGAACTGACACGCACGCTGCCTCTCCCACCGCCATGAGGCCCGGCACAATGGCTTCGGGATCGTTTTGTTTTGGGTTCACAACTTGGGCGTGATAGTTGGTGGGAATGCCTCCCATATTATAGTGGACCGTGGGCACCACAGGGATTGGCTCCTTGGTCGTATCCACGCCCGCAAAAATGCGCGCCAAATCAGAAATACCAGGAAGGCGTTTGTGCACAATCTCAGGATCTAAATGTTCCAGATGTAGGTGTACATAGTCTTTGTTAGGTCCGACCCCGCGTCCTTCTTTTAGTTCGATGGTAATGGCCCGGCTTACGACGTCACGGGATGCAAGGTCTTTGGCATGAGGTGCGTACCGCTCCATAAAACGCTCGCCTTCTGAGTTCGTCAGGTACCCGCCTTCGCCGCGCACACCTTCAGAAATAAGACATCCCGCCCCGTAGATCCCTGTGGGGTGGAACTGGATAAATTCCATGTCTTGAAGGGGAAGACCTGCGCGCAGCACCATACCGCTGCCATCACCCGTACAGGTGTGGGCGGACGTACAAGAAGAGAACGCACGCCCGTATCCACCTGTGGCCAGCACCACCATGTGGGCTGAAAAGCGGTGTATGCTGCCATCTTCTAGGCACATGGCCATGACACCCCGACAAACGCCCTCATCATCCATGATAAGATCGAGAGCAAAATACTCGATAAAAAAGCGTGTTTGATGCTTAAGGGACTGCTGATAAAGGGTGTGCAAAATGGCGTGTCCCGTCCGGTCGGCGGCTGCGCATGCCCGGTTTGCCATGGCCTCTCCTTGACGCACCGTGTGGCCGCCAAAGGGGCGCTGATAGATTTTCCCTTCTTCTGTTCTAGAAAAAGGAACGCCCATGTGCTCAAGTTCTATGACAGCGGGCATGGCGTTACGACACATGTACTCAATGGCGTCTTGATCACCCAGCCAGTCAGAACCCTTAATCGTATCGTACATATGGTACTTCCAGTGGTCGCCGTCACCCATATTGTTGAGGGCAGCACTAATACCCCCCTGGGCCGATACTGTATGACTTCTTGTGGGAAAAACCTTCGTAATACAGGCAGTCGTGAGGCCGGTCGCACTCATCCCAAGGGCCGCGCGAAGGCCCGCACCCCCTGCCCCCACCACAACAACGTCGTACTTGTGATCAATAATTTCATAGCCTTTGGTCATGGTTGATTCCTAATGCTTTCTTTGAGCGTTAATGAATAGCAATATCTAACAAACACACAGCGCCAAGAGCCCCGAGGGTGATGGCCGAAAACTTCACCAACAAGATGGAAATAAGGCGCAGCCCTTTGGTGTGAACGTAATCTTCTAAAATGACTTGCAGGCCAAGTTGCCCGTGGTGAAGCCCTGTGACAAGAAGCAAAAGAAGAAAGGTCGTATTAAGGGGGTGCTGAATCCAAGCGTATATCTCATCCACGGGAAGGCCTGAGAGGTGAGCCACGCTAAAGGCAAACCATATCCCCAAAGGAATAAGGGCGACGGCTGTCAGGCGCTGCGCCCACCAGTGGTGAGCTCCTGTATGACTCGCGCCAAGGCCTTTTGCCTTACTTAAGGACGACGCAAGAGAGCGAGATGTCTGTTCCATATCAGTCCTTTCGAGATTAGAAAAGAAGCGAGACCCAGAAAAGGGCCGTTATAATGAGGGTGAAGAAAACAACCATCCATCCCGTCTTCTCAACGGTAGTGATGTCATACCCATAACCCATATCCCAAAGCAGATGACGAATGCCGTTGGAGAGGTGATAAAAAAATGCAAGGCTTACACCAATCAAAAAAAGACGACCTACGATCCCAGAGAAAAAGCTGTGAAAAAATTCATAATATTCAGGCATGGTTTTCCATGTTTCAAGGCATACAAGCCACCACACAAGGGTGAGCATACCTCCCGCAACGGCCACGCCTGTAAACCGATGAAAAATTGACAAGACTGACGTTATCTGCGGTTTGTATATTTGCAGATGGGGAGAAAGGGGTCGCTGTTTGTCCATCACCCAAGTGTCCATATAATGATTGATTGTGGGCATTATCCTATAATTTTAACAAAGGCGCAAGCAAAGGAATGAGTGCATGGTGGCTCCTCGGGTTAGAACGGAATAAATAAGTGCACGCGCAGCCCTCCTTGGGGCGACTCTTCAAGTTCGATATCGCCACCGTGTGAGCGCGCGATATCTCGGGCAATGGCAAGGCCAAGGCCCGTGCCGCCCGTGGCTGGATTTCTTGATTGTTCAAGCCGAATAAAGGGTTTAAAGACTTCTTCTCGCAAAGACTCAGGGATGCCCGGCCCATTATCATCTAAAAGAAAGCTGACCCCTGCCTCTTCTACGCGCACTTCAAGCGAGAGGTGAGAGGCGAAGCGAAGGGCGTTATGAATCAAATTGGATAAACACCGGTGAAGACTATGGGGGCGCCCCATTAAGTGCCATGCCTCTTGGGGAAGGATCGCAAAAAGCCGCTCCGTCGCAATCCCTTTCAAGAGTCCGTCCATAAAGGCTGGACCGTCAATCTCGACCATGGCCTCTGCGCCTTCACCTCTGGCAAAGGACAGATACCCTTCAAGGGTTTTGGTCATTTCGTGCAAATCTTCTTTTAGGGCCAGAACGTCGGGCGATTCGGGCATGACCGCCAACTGCAAGGACATCCGTGTGAGGGGCGTGCGCAGATCATGGGATACACCCGCCAGCATCTGGGTGCGCTGCTCGCGCTGTCTTGTGATGCGCTCTCTCATGGCATGAAAAGTTCTTGCCACGCGCCTAACCTCCAAAGCCCCTTTGGGCTCAAAGGGATCAACGGCGCGTCCCTTTCCAAAGGCCTCCACAACTTGAGCCAAATGACGCAGGGGTCGCACTTGATTGCGCATAAAAACCGTCGCAACACATAAAAGAAGAAAAGGCGTGAGGAGCGCCCACCACAAAAGAATGAGCGTTGTTTTGAGGAAAAACCTCTTGGATTCGAAGGTAAACCTGTATGTGTGATCACCTGTATAAACACTAATTTGTGATAAATCCTCGCCAAGCTTCGTGCTAAAGGCTTGTTCTAGATGGAGATCAAGGGCACGCACTAAATAGTCTTCAAGCCAAGCAGGATCTAAAGTAGTGAGAGGCGCCTGGGGAGGTAAGACCTCTACCTCAAATCCGAAATGTTGGTTCAAAAGAGGCATAAGATCTCTTTTTGAAAGATCTTCTCTCTCCAGCACGCTTGTTAGGACTGCCACTTGCGCGGCAATACTGCCCGCCAAAAGCTCACTTACTTTGGATAAATACCGGTCCACAAACACGTAACTCATGACAAGTTGAAGTAACAGGACCGGCATAAAAAGAATGGTCAAAGACCGGCCCAAAAGTGTCTTCGGGAAAATCTTTTTCAACGTCTTGAACAGCACGCGCGTTAGCCTTTAGCGCTTGGCCACAAGGCATATCCTTTGTGACGCACGGTCCTGAGGTACTGGGGCTGCTTGGGATCTGTTTCAATTTTACGGCGAAGTCTTGTGACCTGCACGTCTACAGTGCGCGGACTTAAGGGCACCCCCGCCCGCTCGGCAAGCTCGTCCCGGGAAAGCTCTTCCCTGGGGGACTGGGCTAATATCTCCAACAGGCGCTGCTCGGCGGAGGTCAGGTAAATCACCTCATCTCCCTTGGTCAGGGTGCGCGTCACCAAATCAAAATGGTAGTCGCCAAGGGAAACCCACGCGCTTTCGGCAACCTTATGGGTGCGCCGCTCAAGCACCCGCTCCAGGCGAATCAAGAGCTCTTTTGGCTCAAAGGGCTTTGTCAGATAATCATCAGCCCCTTTTTCAAGGCCGCTTACTCGGTCTTCGGGCGCGTCCAAGGCGGTCAGAAGCACAATGGGAATATTCTTCATGGGGTGTGCCGGACTCACGCGAAGGCGCGACATAAGACTAAGGCCACTTTCGCCCGGCATCATAATGTCCAGAATCATGAGGTCATAGGTTTCTTTTTCCAAAAGATCCCAGGCAGCGCCTGCATTTTCGGCCGTTGTGACAAGGTAGCCATGGTCACACAAATAGCGCTCCAACAGACCCCGAAGACGGGTATCATCATCTACTACTAGCAAATGATACAGCGCGTGCGACATGTTTTCCTTGTCATATGGGTTCACCTGGTGGCAGATTACACCTTGCAAGAACACAAGGATAGTGCTTTTTCTAGTGTAGACGTGTTTGCGAAACATCAAAGCACTCAAAAGTTAAGGAGACGAACGTGTCTGATCAACTATGGGACGTTATTGTGGTGGGCGGTGGACCCGGCGGGTATGTGGCCGCTATTAGAGCCGCACAACTGGGCCTGAAAACAGCCTTGGTCGAAGAAAAAGATCTCGGCGGTATTTGCCTTAATTGGGGATGCATTCCCACCAAGGCGCTTTTGCGCTCGGCCGAAGTCTACCACACCATGAAGCAGGCGGACCACTTTGGCCTAGCGTGCGAGAACGTCTCCTTTGACCTTGAAAAGATCGTCACCCGCTCCCGCGGGGTCTCAAGCCAGCTCAGCAAAGGCGTGCAGCACCTCCTGAAAAAGAATAAGGTCACTGTGTGGAAGGGGCGCGCCGCGCTGACACCCAAAAAAGGCGCTGACTTTGTGGTGAAACTTGATGGTAAAGACGTCCCTCAGACGGTCAGCGCTAAAAAAGTGATCCTGGCTACAGGCGCGCGCGCAAGGCAGCTTCCTTTCTTACCAAAAGCTCATAAGAACATTTGGTCCTACCGCGAGGCCATGGTGCCAGACGCTATGCCTAAGTCATTGGTGGTGATCGGTTCAGGCGCCATTGGCATTGAGTTTGCTAGTTTCTATACCATGCTTGGTGCCAAGGTAACGGTGGTCGAGGCCCTCGATCGAATCCTCCCCAACGAAGACGTCGAAATTTCAGCCCTTGCCCACAAAGCCTTTACCGCCCAAGGGATGACCCTGCACACCAATACCCAAGTCACAAAGGCGGACGCCTCGGACAAGGGGGTGAGCGTAACCCTTAAGCTTGCAGATGGCAAAGAAAGCACGCTTGAGGCTGACAAGCTCATTGTCGCTGTGGGCATCGTGGGGAACACAGAAAATCTTGGCCTTGAACATACCAAGGCACAAGTTGATCGCACCCATATCGTTGTGGACACGCACTGCCAAACCCACGAGCCTGGCCTTTATGCCATTGGTGACATTGCGGGCGCTCCTTGGCTTGCCCATAAGGCCAGCCACGAGGGCGTCATGGTGGCAGAGATCTTGGCAGGCCACAAAGTCCACCCCACAACTGCCATTCAAATTCCTGGTTGTACTTATTCCGTGCCCCAAGTTGCCAGCGTTGGCCTGACAGAAGAAGCCGCAAAAGCACAGGGCTACGCCGTCAAGGTGGGCCGCTTCCCTTTTATGGGTAACGGCAAAGCCATTGCCCTGGGCGAGACCGAAGGACTTGTTAAAACTATTTTTGATGAAAAGACGGGCGAGCTTTTGGGCGCCCACATGATAGGCGCCGAAGTGACCGAACTCATTCAAGGGTACGTCGTTGCCAAAACATGCGAGGCAACGGAGGCAGAGCTTATGCACACGGTCTTCCCCCACCCCACGCTCTCAGAAATGATGCACGAATCGGTGCTGGCGGCCTATGGGCGCGCCCTGCACATTTAAGGAGAACTTCCATGTCTGACGCCCCAACCCCTCCTTTGAAAAAGCCCGATTGGATTCGGGCAAAGGCCCCTGTTTCACCCGATTATATGGCGACCCGTGATTTGATTCGGGGACACAAACTAAACACCGTTTGTGAAGAGGCGGCTTGCCCTAATATCGGCGAATGTTGGGCCAAAAAACATGCCACTGTCATGATTTTAGGCAGTGTGTGCACAAGAGCGTGCCGCTTTTGCAATGTGGCAACGGGCAGGCCTAATCTTTTGGATCCCCACGAGCCTGAACGCGTGGCGGACGCCATGGCGTCTTTGTCCTTGGCCCACGTGGTCATCACGTCCGTTGACCGGGACGACCTTCCGGACGGCGGGGCCCAGCATTTTGCCCAGACCATTCGCGCCATTAAAAAAGCGTGCCCCGCCACCACCATTGAAGTCCTAACACCTGATTTCTTGCGCAAAGACGGCGCCCTCGAAATCGTGGTAGAGGCTGGCCCTGACGTTTATAACCACAACATGGAAACGGTCCCTCGCCTTTACAAGCAAGTGCGCCCAGCCGCCCGCTATTTTCACTCGCTTCACCTGCTCAAGCGCGTGAAAGAGCTTTCGCCTGAAACCTTTACAAAATCAGGGTTAATGGTGGGGCTAGGTGAAGAAAAAGAAGAGCTCTACCAAGTCATGGAAGATTTGCGCGCGGCGGACGTTGATTTTTTAACCGTTGGCCAATACCTACAGCCCACCCCTACCCATCACCCTGTGCTGCGCTATGTGCCGCCGGAGGAATTTAAGGACTATGAACGTATGGCGCGCGGCAAAGGCTTTTTGATGGTCTCGGCAAGCCCCATGACAAGGTCTTCGTACCACGCAGGTGACGACTTTGAAAAACTCAAGGCCGCAAGACAAGCACTCCTTGCCTCGTAAGTGACGCCGCCATGACCGCCAAACCTTTTTATGAAGAGCGCGCCCTTCTTCCTTTGTCCTGCCAGGACGTCTTTAATCTTGTGGCCAACGTGGCGGCTTATCCCGAGTTTTTACCCTGGTGCCTTGCGGCGCGCGTGACACCCTTGACGGACACAAAGCACGAAGCAGAACTCCTTGTGGGAAAAGGCCCTTTAAAAGAGGCCTATACATCCCTTGTGACCCTCACTCCTCACACGAAGATTCATGCAACCCAAATCAAGGGCCCCCTCAAACGTCTTGATACCTTATGGACCTTCACCCCCCACGCATCTGGGTGTCAGGTTCATCTGGCTCTAGATCTTGAGTTTGGCTCTGGCCTATCCCAAATGCTTCTTGGCGCCTTTTTCAAAGAAGCAGCAGGACATATGCTGGAAGCGTTCAAAGCGCGCGCCCTTTTCCTTCATAAAAGTAATGACAGGTAGGGTTCCTTCGCTTCACCAAAAGCATACCCCCTGCTTTATTATTCGTTTTATCTGCCCCATAATGATGTTATGTTAGAATATTAATGATAAAAACAGGGAGTTAAAATAATGGCCTATCTATGTAAACGAGTTGTCACGGCGGTTGCTGTTGGAATTTGTGCTTTTGCGTGCGACAGCGCCCGTGCCAGCGTGCAAACAAAAATACATCCTCTCTCTCGCGCCATGGTCGCCATTGTTGACAATGCACCAAGCGCCGCAGCGGCAACTCAAGAACTTTGTAAGCAAAAGGGCATTCTTCGTGGCAGCGGCTTTAGCGCTGGTAACAACTGTAAAATACAAGACCTTGCCAGGGTCGCCGTCGTGGCGTGTAGTGGGTACAAAAATGGCAGTGATACATTCGCGGGCTCCAACTGCGCCAAAGAAGCCGCCAAAGTTGGCATTAGTGAAGTACAAAGGGCGGCCGACGCCTTGCGCCTTGCCGTTCAAGCGGACGTTTCTTACACCACCAACGCAAAGTTCCTGATTTGTGGCCCAGAGAGTGTGAGTAACGTTGCCGCCTATCGCAGCAAACTCCCTGACGGTCTTCGTAAAATTTCTGAAGTTGCGTGCCCCAAACCAGGCCTAGAAGGGGCGGGGACAACTACCCAAAAGCCCGCACGTCCGCTCAGTGCGCCTCCCATGGGCGGCGCCCTCCAAATCAAGACGCCTCCTGCCCCCATTGAATTTACAACAGTGATTCAAAGCGCCCTTCGTGACCTTGCTCCAGCTGATGCCAGCGATATTCAAAGTCTTTTTGAAGGACAAACCTATCTCCTTAACGAAATCAACGAGCTTAAACAAGAAGAGCAAAAGCTTGTTGCCGCTGGTAAGGATCAAGGGCAAATACAGATGGTTCAACAAGAACAACAAGCGGCTCTTGCGACCTATGTGGACCTGCATTCAGCCCTTACAGCCATTAAGTTACAGCTAACGACTCAAAGGGCAGTCAATCCCATGATCATGGATAAAGCGCACAGAATAGCCAGTGACATCAAAGCAAAGCAAAAGAAAGTTTGGAACTACAACCCGCTTTACACCGGGAAGTAAGGAGGGCGCCATGAAAAAAAGCCTGATTCGGACGGCGCTTTGCGCCTTGGTGGGTGGCATGGGGGCTCTTGCGCCCGCCCATGCCATGCAGCTCCATCCCCTTACATCAAAAATCGTGGACGCGATTTCAAAGGCCCCAAGCGCCAAAGCTGCAGGAGACACCCTCTGCGGTCAAAAAGGAATCCTAAGGGGAAGTGGTCTTAGTGCTGGCAACAACTGTAAGGTCCAAATTTTTGCCCTCCTCTATGTGTCAGCCTGCAAGGATTATCCAGGTGCAAAAGACGCTAAATGTTATAAAAATGCAGAAACTACCTTGGGTCGCAATCAAGCAAGTCCAGAGGCGGCCATGGAAAATGCCCGCCTTGATTTGATGAACGCGGCGCGCGCCCGCGGCACAAATGCTAACATGCTCCTGTGTGGCCCTGATCGGACAAAGGTGCCTTTATCCCTTCGCCCCATTGCCGACGAGGTATGTCGTCCTTTTAAATTGCTCCTTGACGCAGACGATCAACTTATTAAGCAGCTTCAGGACGACGAACATTACCTTGAACTGATGGAGGGTCCCCTCAAGCGTGCGCCCAAAGAGATTTTGGCAAGATCCGCGCGTGACGTGAACAAGGATTTGCAAGATTTGAAAGGAAAAATAGCTAATTATATCCGGGTCACTCATCAGCAAGAAACGCTGTCTGCCACAGATAAAGTCGGCATACAAGGACTTTTGCGTTTGTCGGACGATTTTATTAGAAAATTGGAAACTATGGGCATTCGCTATAACAAAGATCGCAACGTGGTTGAAGTTTTGAATGATCAAACTAAAGCATGGATGACCATGAGATAGCCCGCCTTGCCTGGTCCCTATCGGGGTCAGGCTTTTTATTTCAGGGCGCCAATATTAAGGGATGTCCACACCCCCCAAACAATTTCGAGTCCCAAAAGAATCAGTATCCCGCCTGCAATCCGATCAACCCACAAACCAA
>JAJTHL010000017.1 GCA_021298595.1 Alphaproteobacteria bacterium
CAGGTGTCTGGCCGCTATAGCGAGGGGCCTGCACGCGATCCCATCCCGAACTCGACCGTGAAATCCCTCTGCGCCGATGGTACTTGGTCTTAAGGCCTGGAAGAGTAGGTCGCCGCCAGACTCCTCATAACCCTCTTACAAAATTTACTCTGTAAAGCCTCCCTCTCTACAAAAACTCAATACCTTACCCAGAGTTAACACCCTATCTAAACCTTCTCTATCCTTGATTCACCCAAATACTCTAAAGCTACTCTACACAACACCATCATAATCAACACGCACAAGACAAGAAACAAGTCCAATCAATCCTTAAAAAGGTAAGGCCGTTCTAAGCACAATTGTCAATACTCGCCTAAAAACCAAATCTTCATCTAAAAGTGCAAATTATGACATTATTAATACTTTCCCAGTAGAATAGAGCATATGTAGATTGATACAGGAGAATGTCATATGTTAAAGCTTATCTCAGGAGCTGCGCTCCTTCTCATGATGACGGGTCAAGCCAGCGCCGTCTGCCCAGCGACAACGGAGGTCGCAAAATCCCTTAAGTTTATCCCGCATCTCAATCCAGGCATGTCCATGGCCCCAGATCCCGCTTTGGGGGAGTACATTGTGGGCACTGTCCAGCGTGGCTCTCATGTTCGTACGGGCGTGGAGGCCCCTAAAAAGCTTTCCGTCATTGACAGGGGAGACGTTTGCTCCTACCGGGAGGGAACCATTATGAAAGGTGTCACCATGGCCTTTGACCTGGTCACCCTTCCCCACTTCCATCGTTACTGGACCAATCAACATCAGTATCAAGCCGTCTTTTACGGCAATCATAAAGTGGCGACAGACCTTTTAACGCAAGCACTCGAAAAAAGTAAGAACCTCGAAGATAAGGCCGAGTAACCTCAGGATGTGCGCTTCCCGCCTGGATGAGGAGAACACCCTCCCCATCCAGGGGGGACAGCCAAAACATCTAATTACCCGTTGACTTACTAGCAGGACCCTCCTGAGGAGAGGGCGAAAATCCAAAAAGGGCTGTCTGAGGTGACGAAACAGCAGGCGCAAATACCTTGCATATCCCTTTTATGCTCCCCTAACGTCAATATCTAAAACCGCCATTACCACATGAGGAGGAGCATCATCTGGACGTCCATTATTACCACACCACAAAAAATGAACCGTACATGTGTTTGTTTGAACACTGGGATAAACGCGTAGAGGTTCTAATGACCACTTTCCAAGAGTAGCGCGCACATGAAGAAGCTGCTCGTGATGTTCAGCAGGGGAATGACAGATAGTTTGCATATTTACAATTTTTATACAAGACGACGTAAAAAGATCTAAAAGCCCCTCTTCGGTGATGGGTGTCTTTCCATACCCAATAAGCGTCAAGAAGTTCATAAACTTATTTCCCGCCTGGATCAAAAGATCCTCCTGAAGGGGCACCGGCCTTTGGGACGGGATTGGTGAGTCCGCCTCAAGCTCATGCTCGGTGGCCCTAAGGGGAGTAAGAAGTGAAAAAAAGACAGTGAGCAGTGAAGCGAGCGTGAAAACATATGACGACATAGAAGACTCCAGTTAACTATGATTGTATAGAAAGGCAATGTACATCTAAATGCATGCAAAGTATAATCTGACAAGAGGTGTTTTTTACTTTGACCTTTACGCTCATGGGAGGAGGGGAGCGAAATTTTTTGTAAAAGCTGTGCCTACAACTTTGTTGCCGTTGATGTCGATCCCTTGGAGTTTGGATTTTTTTCCCTTTGGCTTTTCAAAAAGAACGGCAAAGAAATCAATTTTATGGGGCGCCCCGTCTTCTGGATATAGCTGAATTTGAGGTTCCGTGGGGATAAAGACATGCTCTAAAGTTTCGAGAGAAGTGTTCTCAAGGGTTGCTCCTATAAGCTTTAAAAGACGGGGCTCAAGGTAGTAGATCTGATCCATGTAGGTGACGTTTTTTGAATCTTCGGCATCCGGCCTGTCGGCTTTAATTTCATAAGAGCTAAGAAGCTCAAAACGACCCCTGTCATAGCGGTAGGATTCTTTTACCCCCAAGGACGGATTCCACCCGGCAGAACGACTCCAAAGGGTAAGGATCGGGGCGTGCCAATGTATGTCACTTGTGATAACGCTAAAATGTGACGAGCGCCCTTCTTCACGCACAGAGTCAAAGGAAAGAGGCGTCCAGTCGACTTCATCACGTTTAATCAAAAAAAGGCACCCTGATTCTTGGTAGGCGTGTCTGGCAAGGCTGAGGACCACGAGCCTTGTTTCGTCATCAAAGTAAATGACTTGAAGGCGTTCTTCATCGGGGATCATTTCTTCTTCCATGAAGAGTTCATCCCCTAGTTTGGGCGTCATTTTGATGTCTTCTTTGATTTTGGCGACGAGAAAGGCCGCGATGTCACGTTTGCTGTCGGCCTTTTGTGCGGCGCGGTCTTTGGGAAGATCAAAAAGCTTTGCAAGAACGGCTCGCTCGCGTTCAGGCATCGTATCAAGGCTTGCCATAAGCGTGCCCGCGCAAAAAGAAAACATCACAAAAAAGCGAAACAAAACGGTCATGGATCCCTGCCACTGTTATGGGTTATTTCCCTCTACTTTGTCATACCTTAGGAAGTCTTACCAGTGTGATCTCTCATGAGGCTTTGAAGAAGCACCTTTTGTTCCTTGAGAGAGGTGATCTCTTGAAAGGACGTGAGGGGATAGGTTGTTCGAAGTACGTCGATGCGAGGGTGTACTCGGCTTTGAAATCCCCACATATATTTTATGAGTCGAAAACGCAAGACCTCTGGGCACAAAGGGGCACGGTCATCAATGGATCTATCTTTGAAGAAGCGACGTTTTATCAAGCGGGCAAGACATAAAAGACGGGGCAGATGAAAATAGAGCACAAGATCGGCGCGCGCCCAACGCACATCAAGGGACGAGAGGCTGTTGCCGTCAATGATCCAATGGTCTGCGTCCACAAGGGCCCGCTGCTTTGACAGAAAAACGTTGGCGTTTTCTTCTACCCAGCCCTCTTTAAAAAAGATTTTATCCAAATGAAAAAGGGGAAGGCCAGTTGCCAGATGAAGCTGTTTAGCAAAGTGACTTTTGCCGCTTCCGGGAAGACCAAAAATCATGATACGTTTTCGTGCCATGGAAAGATCCTTGAGGTCAGACATTGCTGCGCGTTAAAAGTTCCACAAAGATAGTGACTAGTGAGGCCGCAAGCAAGGGTAAATCAACGTGGGTGATAACGGGCCATCGCACTCTTTAACAGCGCCCTATTTTTACCGACTTACTTGCCATACTGGTCCCCGAGGCCCATGTCGAGTATAAGTTTGGAGGTAAAAAACGCTCTTGCAAAAAGCTGGCAACATAGTGACGCGTTTTATTGTCATGACTTCCGAAAGGATATTTATCCCTACCCCGGCTCGGCGTTCAAAAGCTTCAGAGGTTTGCTTTGGTACGGTGATCCAAAGGACATGGTTTATGAGAAGTTTTCTTTTGGAGGACGAGGGACAATTTTTGAATTAAGAGGCAGACAAGCTCATTTCTTTGTTGTGCAGGAGCAGCCACTAAGAAGAAGTTTTATATATGTTGCCCGTGAGATAGTTAAGCAGAGGTCTAAAAAGGGGAAACGGCAAGTTATCTAAAGAAAACCATGACCAGCCTTCGCATTTGTGGGGCTCTAAATTTTGAGGGGCGTCAGAGGTCTGTCCTTCCATAAAGAGGGACACATAGTGTTTTTGCTCGGTGTCAAAAAAATCATGGGTTATCCCTAGAAAACGCACGCTTGGAAGCGTAATACCAGTTTCTTCGCGTGCCTCACGTTTGGCGCCCTCTTCTGGCGTTTCTCCAAACTCAAGGTGTCCGCCGGGCGGGCCCCAAGTCGCCTCACCATGACTTTGGCGTCGTCTTCCTAAAAGAAGGTGCCCTTGGTCATTCTTGATCAAAACAGCGATCCCGATGCGGGGAATGGGATGGGGCACGGTCAATTCTTTTGATCATCCATTGTCTGTTATTGGCACCTTCTAGGGTGTTAAAGCCTACCTTTTTGAAAAAAGCAATAGCCCTTTGATTATCCAAGGCTGGATCAACAAAAGCGTGGGTAAAATGTTCATGAATAAGGGTCTCAATAAAAAGAGACAGGGCACAAGCGGCAATCCCTTGGCCCAAAAGACTGGCATTTCCCAAGAAGAAATCGATACCAGCGGTATGAGGCGCGAGCGCCCTTAGGTCTAAGGGATCTAGAAATAAGGTAGTGTCATAGAACTGGCAGTACCCTGCAGGGGTGTGGGCGTAATCATAGATATACGAAAAAACACCACAAGAGGCGTCAGGTTGAGTGACTAGGCGACTTGAGTATTTGCGCTCGACGGCTCCCCATGTCCACGCCTTATGGGTGTCCCACCAGGCGTGGACATGGGGAGCGTTGTGCCACTGGTAGAGTAAGCCAAAGTCTTTCTGTTCCAGGGCTCTAAAGGTAATACCGTGATGTGTCATATTTTAAGGGTAACATAAGTCTCTTAAAAGACAGATTCCTCATGACCAAAGCGACCCGATGAGACCAGGGGTCTGGGGCTAGTTTTTATGGTTTCTGCCAACCTTTTTCCGTCACGGCAGTCTTGCAAAAGAGAACTATTTACCCGAACAGAGGGCAAGAGTTTTTCTTCTTCAAGTTCACCAAGTGTTCTAATCACAGGTGCTAAATCCATCCCGTTTTTGCAAACAGAGACGACGTCATCGGTCAAGAGAGAGGCAACCTTTACCCGTTTTGGAGATGTCTTTATTTCAGAAAAACTCTGGATAACTGTTGCAAGTCCCATGACCCCTTTTGATTTATCGAGGACGCGCGGGCTTAGGTAACTGACGATCTCGTTACGATCTTCAAGGTTTGGTACTTTTGCCAGGGCCGTTATAACAAAACTAAGAGGAGAAATGTTGGGACAGTTTGTCAGAATCTGTTTGGATAGCAAAGACACGATATGGGTACGCTCGGTGGGGTCCTCTATTTGAGCAAGGATGTCACTTGTATCGCGAAACTCGGTTGCGCCTTTTGCAAAAATGCGGCGAATGATTTTTTCATGGTTAGGCAAGTCCATAAGGGGGAAAAATGTGTCTTTATTATACCTAATTGCTCTATCGACGGGGTTGTCTTCATCAAGAGTGGCGTCGAGGGCTTCCCATAGGGCTTGTCTTGCCCGAACATTCCCCCTGATGCCTTTCTCTTGCAAAAGTTCTTGCGCGTCTTGAATTTGAGCTGTGGTAGGGACGGTCCATGTCAAAATGAGGTTTTTATACAAATGTTGCTGAAGATCGACCGTATCTAATTGAGAGATATAAACTTCTCCATACTTTACGTTGAGACTCAAGGGCAATCGCTCTTGAAGACTGGAAAGCCTTGGAACCCAGCCAAAGAGACTGAATTTTTTTTCTTCATAAAATTGGATGGTCTGCATAAGATGGGCGGGGGCCTGCAAGTTTAAAGAATAAACGGCCCCTTCATCAAAATAAGTTTTAAAGGCTTTACACACAGACCGGTAGCTAAGCCGCAAAGCTTTTTCTTTCATGGCCAACGCCTTAAGGGCTTCTTTTTCATGCGCAGAGAGGTGGCTCACATCTTCTGCTTCTCTTGATCTCAAAGTTTCAAGATCACTAGAAACATAGGAAAATATGTGGATTAAAATTTCCGGTGGCATTGCTAATAATTGAGACGTTTGTTGTGAGTTAGAAGACGAGGCGGCTGTTCCCGCATGCGCCGTGTCGATAGGCTCACCCTGCTTGTCTGAGACATCAACCTTAAGCAAAGATCCTGCTTTGAGAGGCTGAGGAGTTCTTTTCTTGCGCTGTTTGCGTGGTTGAATGGCAATGCGGGGTTCCTGACCTTCGCGTTTGAGGGCGATGGCTTCGATTTTAGATTTTATGCTTGGAACAATGGGTCTTGCGGAAGGAGTTTGCTGTGAAGCCGTCGCATGACAGGCGATGACGTTGCATAATGACAAGGCAAAAAAGTAAGGTTTCATGATAATCTCCTTGGTTGGGGGTTAAAAAAATGGCAAAAAAATAAGGCAGAAGTCAAAACAGACTTAAAAAAGACCCAGCATAAGCATCTGCTCAAGACCTCCTCCTAGCGGTAAAGTGTGTGTAAGTGCGATAAATTTTTGTCAGTAAAGAATAAAAAATCTTTTGGATGTGGGCATAGCTAAGGCGTTGTGGGTGTTTAGGGCTAAACATTAAAAAGACCCCTTGTATCTTGGTGCCTAATGAAAGATTATACCCCTATTAGTCAAAAAACAAAAAACCATGACAGATGGATAATAAATAAATAAGAAAAAGTGTGTTATTTATGTTTTTTATTTCTGATTAAATAGTAAAGAAAGAGCTGATTTCATTTGAACTCTAGGCATTCGTTTATCATGGGTGTTTGCGGGTGATGTCCCCATATCCCTGCCTTGAAGCTCTTGTTTACGATCTGTCAATAAAAAAGGAGTATAAACTGGAATTTTTAAGCGATCTGGAAGATTTCCAAAAAGGTGGCTTATCTTTTTGATATGAAAATCATATAGTAGGGTGCTGCGTGCTTTTCAGGAAGAAGTGAAGGGAAGAGTCTTGTTGCTAAAAAAAATCTATTTGACCGCGTGCTTTTTGGTTTCCTCTTCTCTTTTTGCAAGTTTGGAAGATCAAGAGACCTTGATAAAGTCTCCCCTGCCTGCTTGCGTAAAAGCAATTTTTCTTAAAGAGATTGGTACGCCCTTTAAGAAAGGCGAGCCTCTGTTTATCCTCGAATGCATGAAAATGGAGATGAAAATCTGCGCCCCCAGGGACGGGGTTGTGGGATCTCTTTTTGTTAAAGAAGGCGAAATTGTCGCGGCTTATCAAACCCTCCTAGACAGCGCCGCAGAAAAAGAAGCACTACGAAACAAAGAGCCCGAGCATCTTCTTAGCCCCCATGCTCCCCATAAGGAAGGTTTAAGCCAACTTGAAGGGGAAGCGCTCTCCAAGGCAAGAAGAATGTCCCCTAAAGAGGGCCTGGCACGTCTAAAGAATAGGGATCGAACCCTGCTTGAAAACCCAGAAAATGATCTGAATCATGAAGGGCCCATGGACGCGGTGATCCACCCCCATGATCCCGGCGGACCAGGCGGCATAGCCAACGCCTGTCTGCTCGCTGAGCCGCAAGACGTCACGCCTCTGGCGCAAGCCCCCTTACTTTCAAGGGGCGTGCCAACGCCTGTTTTAGCAAAGGGGGCCGTCGAACCGGACGTAGCCCCCCTTGTTTTCCCCCAGATAGAAAAGGCGCCCTTGCCGGATGCAACGCCTCTTGGGCTATCGGAAAATCAACCGATGCTGGCCACCACGGCTCCAAGCCTTGGGGAAGTGAGCCCTATGCCTCCGGTTCTCAGCGCACTGCCTGTTACTCTAAAAGAGAATAGCGCCCATGTCCTGAGGGAGGTAGCACCCCAAAAAGAGGAGCTCATTAAGCAGCAGCAAGACCTCGCGCCTTTGGCGCAAGCGCCCTTACTTTCAAGGGGCGTGCCAACGCCTGTTTTAGCAAAGGAAGCCGTCGAACCGGACGCATCCCCCCTTGTTTTCCCCCAGATAGAAAAGGCGCCCTTGCCGGATGCGTCACCTCTTGGGGTATTGGAAAATCAACCGATGCTGGCCATCGCGGATCCTAGCCTTGGGGAGGTAAGCCCTGTGCAAGGAGTGATGCATGCTGTGCCTTTGTCACCAAAAGGGCAAGGTGGAGAGTTCACTCCTCCTTTGACGTTACAAAATAAGATCTCAAAGACCTTTGATTATGACGCTTTACCATTAGGGCCCCTATCCGTGTTTGAAAATGGTATGGCGATGCCGATTCTTGAACACAAGACACCGACGACGTGCGCCTTACAAATTCCCGACGTCACAAGAATATACCCGCTGCTAAATAGCCTCTTTGCAAGTCACATCCCTGCTTTGATGACTCACATGTGGGCTGTGTCCGGTGATTTTATGGTGCTAGAGCGTCTTGATTTAAGGAGCTTGGACAAGGAAATTATGGCTGCGAGTTTTTACCATCCCTTTAAAATTGTTTTAGAGGAGAATGCAGTTGAGGCGGCTGGTTTCAATGAAAGGGCTAAAGAAATAAGTCAGTACAGTACTGTTTCGCGCTCAAGGGCAGAAAGCCCTTTTCCTCAACTTATCGCAAAGGGTAACACCTTGCATGTAAAAGCTGAAATGACGGCAAGTAGTGCAGTCAATCTAAAAGCGGCCCTAATCTCTGCTCAAGAAGCTGATGAAATGAAAGATGTGCTTGCACAGTCATGGCGTTCATTGAAAGATCTAGGCTCGACACCGCTGGGGATTTTATGCCTCGCGCTGGCGGGGCTACTGGCCATGCTCCCATCACCTGTGGGCGTTGATTGGCAAATAGTGGCAAGATCTCTTCGTGTATCTTACACGTTGATGAAGGCGTCTTCTGCTCTTCCCGCCTTAAGGAGCGTGAGGGTACCACTTCAGATGATGAATAGGTGATTTGTGCCAAAAGGGTAAATTGATTTGACTCGAAGCATCAGTAGATCATGTTATCACAATGAATAAGGAAAGCTTATTTTTTCGTTGCTTCAAAAGAAACGCCGCTATATGATGAACTCCCATGTGTCGTGGTTTCCTGTGCCATGAGCTTTTTCTATGACAAATAGGACAAGTTTTGCGGTGTTATATTTAGGATAAAAAAGTGACTTCCTCTTCAACGTCTTCCCCGTGGCTTGTGCGTGCCTTGGCCGTATGGGCATGTGGCGCTATTTTTTATTGTTATCAGTTTGCCCTGCGCGTCAGCCCGTCGGTGATGGCCGACAATCTTATGTGCGATTTTGGAGTACAAGGGTGTGCGCTGGGCGCCCTAAGCGCTGCCTATTACTACGCGTATGCATCCCTACAGATTCCTGTGGGGATGGCCCTTGACCGCATCGGAGCGAGGAAAATTGTCGCAACCTCCATCTTTCTTTGTGCCCTTGGATGCCTTACCTTTGCAGGCGCGTCCAGCGTCGTTATGGCCTCTCTTGGCAGGTTTTTGATGGGGGCTGGTTCTGCATGTGCTTTTATCGGATCCATCAAGCTTATCACCCTGTGGTTTCCCCAAAAGCATGTGGCCTTGATGGTGGGGCTTACCATGATGCTTGGAACCTTTGGGGCGACCTTTGGTGTCGTGCTTCTGCCACGCTTTTTTGACGCCATGGGATGGCGCTATTCCATGATTTTGCTGGGGACGGCAGGCGCTTTTCTCAGCGTTTCGAGTTGGTTCCTTTTGCAAAAGAAAAAAGAAAACCAGCCTGTACCCGATGAAAGAGAATCCCAAAAAATCGGAGCGGGTCTTATGCTTGCGGTGCGCACGCCCCAGATTTGGTGTCTTGCCCTTTTTGGTTGCTTGATGTACGTGCCTCTATCGGCCTTTGGTGACTTGTGGGGGGTGCCTTTCCTGACGCGTGTTTATGGGCTTGGGAAAAGCGATGCAGGCCTTTTCATTAGCACCCTTTATTGCGGCGTTGCCGTTGGCAGCCTCGTGGTCTCGGCCTTGTCTGACCGCCTCAAGGCCAGGCGCCCCCTCATGCGGGCGGGCGCCTTTGTGGCCCTTCTTTGTTATGTGATGATTGTGATGGTGCCTGTTCCAAGCGCTGTCATGATGATTCTTCTTTTTGTGGCAGGCTTTGCCTTTGGCGGTCAGCTTTTGTGCTTTACGGCTGTGACTGAGACGTTACCTCTGTGGGCAAGCGGCGTGGGCGTGGGGGTGACCAACATGACCATTATGATGAGCGGCGTCATTTTCGAGCCTCTTGTGGGACAGATCCTTGATATGCTTTGGGATGGGGCCACACAAGAGGGAAGCCCCCTTTACGCCATTGACCATTTCCGTACGGCGCTTTTGCCTGTGGCCCTTTCTGTAGGCGGGGCGTTCCTTTTAACGTTCTTTATTCGGGAAACCCATCCCGATCATAAAATAGTCTCTTAGATAGAGGTCAGCGTGCCGCGTTCCAGGCACGCGTCTTTCCCAATCCACAGGGGTAGGTTGCGGGGCCCGTGCCCCACGCCTGTTCCTTTGAAAACGGGGCAATGAAGTGCGGCCGCAAAGGCCGAAAGCATCTTTGGATACAGGGTGTAATGCTTTTCTTCCACAGGCGTGTTGTAGGTAAAATCAAAAAAGATAAGGGCAGAGCAGTTCTCAAAAAGGCCTGCTTGCTCGAGATGCGTGAGACGCTCGAGGGTCCGGTAGGGTTTTTCATCCACGTCCTCAACAAACACAAGACGGCCTGTGGTCTCAATCTGCCAAGATGTCCCGATACTGGCTTGGAGAAGGGAGAGGTTTCCTCCTGTAAGAGGGCCCATAATCTTTGGACTCGTGCGAGCTGCCTCGTTCAAAGGCGTTATCCCTGAAAGAGGGGCAGGCAGAGGAGAGGTAAAGAGAGCCTGTTTGAGCGCCCCTAAGGTCGGTGTGTCATCAAAGTCGGTTAAATGTTTGAGGGTAGAACAGTGCAGCGAAGACCAACCCCATTTTTGGTAAAAGAAAAGATGGAGAAACGTTGCATCACTAAAGCCTAAAAAAAGCTTCTGGGGTGGGGGCGACCAGCTTAAAAGATGGGGCAGAAGACTCGTGGCCCCTGACCCGCCCCGTAGGCACCACACGGCCGTGCTCTCTGGGGCTGTAAGCGCCCGTAAAAGACACCGCGCCCGTGCGTCCTTTGTATTCGAAAAAAAGGGATCATCCCCAAAGGTATCATCAGGAATACGGCCCTTAAGATCCCACGACGCCAAAAGATCAAGGCATTTTTGTATGATTTCAGGATTGGCACCGCTGCTGGGGGCTACCACATCCACCACATCGCCTGGCCTGAGAAGAGGCACGTAGATCGGTCCTATTTCAAAAGCCTGCGAAACAGGTCTCGCTTAATCATGGCAAGTTCTAGATCTTTTTTAAGGGCCACTTTTTCGTCTTCGTCCCGCACGATTTTAAGTTCGTCCCGGGCGTTACGAATTTGGGATTCAATGGCCTCGATATCCATATCCTTTAAAAAAATGCATTCGGGTGACAAAACTGTGCACCCCTTCTGGTTCACGTTGGCAAAACCGCCAGAGACAAAAATGCGGCGTTGGATCTCTTGGCCTTTATAGATATCAATGAGACCTGGGCGCAAAGTTGTGATGGTGGCCGCGTGATGGGGTAGGATACCCATGTCTCCATCTTCGCCCGGAATCACGACCATCTCCACCTGAGTAGAGATAAGAAGCTCTTCGGGCGAAACCAAATTAAAGGCAAGGGTGGTGGCCATGGGGGGTCTCCTTATGCGGCTTCCTTGGCCATACGTTCGGCCTTTTCAAGGACCTCTTCGATGGTGCCAACCATGTAAAAAGCCATTTCAGGCAGATGGTCGTACTGCCCTTCAACGATGCCCCTAAAGCCTGTGATAGTGTCCTCAAGGGGGACAAAGACGCCAGGCGTTCCCGTAAAGACCTCGGCCACGTGGAAGGGTTGGGACAAAAAGCGTTGCAGCTTTCTGGCGCGCGACACAATCAGCTTATCCTCTTCTGAAAGTTCATCCATGCCCAATATGGCAATGATGTCTTGAAGAGATTTATAGGTCTGAAGAACGCGTTGAACTTCGCGGGCCACACGGTAATGCTCTTCTCCGACAACTTCGGGTGAAAGAATTCGGGAAGATGAGTCAAGGGGATCCACGGCCGGGTAAATACCAAGCTCTGCAATTTGACGGCTGAGAACGGTTGTGGCGTCAAGGTGCGCGAAGGACGTTGCGGGCGCAGGGTCTGTCAAGTCGTCGGCCGGCACGTAAATGGCTTGCACACTGGTGATGGAGCCGCGGTTAGTTGAGGTAATACGTTCTTGAAGATCACCCATTTCCGTTGCAAGGGTCGGTTGATACCCCACGGCTGACGGGATACGTCCAAGAAGCGCTGACACCTCAGCGCCCGCCTGGGTAAAACGGAAGATGTTATCGACGAAAAACAAGACGTCTTGGTCTTCTTCATCGCGGAAATATTCAGCCATGGTCAAACCAGAAAGGGCAACACGCGCACGCGCCCCGGGCGGCTCGTTCATTTGACCGTATACAAGCACGGCTTTGGAGTTGTCCCCCTTAATATCAATGACGCCAGATTCGATCATTTCGTGATAGAGGTCATTTCCTTCACGGGTACGCTCGCCCACACCCGCAAAGACAGAGTATCCGCCGTGCGCCTTAGCGATGTTATTAATAAGCTCCATGATAAGAACGGTTTTACCCACACCCGCACCCCCAAAAAGGCCAATTTTACCACCCTTGGAGTAAGGGGCCAAAAGGTCCACAACTTTAATACCTGTGACCAGGATTTCTGTTTCGGTGGATTGGTCCACGAATTCTGGCGCGCTTCGGTGAATAGCCCAACGTGTTTTGGTGACAACGGGGCCCCGCTCGTCAATGGGGTCGCCCGTGACGTTGAGAAGACGCCCCAACGTTTCGGGACCCACAGGCACACTGATGGGTTTACCCGTATCGGTGACGGACTGTCCGCGCATAAGGCCCTCGGTGGTATCAAGGGCAATGGTACGCACGACGCGCTCGCCAAGATGCCGTGCAACCTCCAGCACGAGGCGCTGACCATTGTTTTCTAACTCTAGGGCGTTCAAAATCGGGGGAAGGTCTCCTGTCTCAAAGGCAACGTCCACAACGGCGCCAATAATCCTTGAGATTTGACCAATGTTCTTTGCTGTCATGTGTGACTCCTTAGCTTTCTCGTCTTAGTCCCTAGATGGCTTCTGCCCCTGCAATAATTTCCACAAGCTCGCGCGTGATGTTGGCTTGACGCGTGCGGTTAATGACCAGATCCAAAGAATGGATCATGTCGCCGGCATTGCGTGTTGCGCCGTCCATGGCGGTCATACGCGCCCCTTGTTCGCTTGCCGCATTTTCTAAAAACGCCCGGTAAAGCTGCACGCACAAATTCTCAGGGATCAGTTTTGTGAGCACGACTTCTTGATCTGGCTCATATTCGTAAATAGATGAAAGTGCTGATTTTTCAGAAGATGTGTCTTTTAGATCCTCTTCCAAAGGGGTGAAAGGAATCAAAGATAGGTGGCGCGGCTCGTACGCAAGGGCCGACAAAAACTTGTTATAATAAAGGGTGCAGCAATCGATCTCCCGATGCTCAAAAAGGGAAACCACGCGTTTGGCCAGACGCTCGGCGTCGGCGTAACCGGGCTTGTCGTGAGCGTCGTAGGTTTCAAGAATATAGGCGCCGTACTCTTGGCGCAGTTGATCGCGCCCGCGCTTGCCCACACAGATGATTTTGACGTGCTTTCCTTGACGCAGCAAAGAGGCAATTTTGCGCTTGGCTTCTTTGACAATGTGCGAGTTAAAGCCGCCGCAAAGGCCGCGATTAGAGGTCGCCACGATAATCAGATGCGTGTCGTCTTGGGGAATACCTGCCAGTAGCGGCGGAATATCATTCTTAGGGCTTGTCTCAAGCAAGTCCTGCAGCATCTTGGACATGAGCTGCACGTAAGGACGCGCATCTTGGGCACGCTTTTGAGCGCGCCGAAGCTTGGCGGCCGCAATCATTTTCATGGCGGCCGTGATTTTTTTGGTTGCTTGGACGCTTTTTTTACGTGCGCGCAAATCTCTTAGATTGGCCATGGGCCTTCTCCTCTATGCAAACACGCCCACAAAGTGCGTCAAAAATTCGCTTAGTTCCTTTTCCATGTGTTCGCTCAGTGCGCCTTTTTCGCGAATGCTTTTGATAATCTCGGGCTTTCCTTTTTCAAGACCAGCCAAAAGCTCGTCTCCAAAGCGCGCCACTTGAGAAACCTCGATTTTATCAAGATAGCCCCTCACCCCTGCAAAGATCAGGATGACTTGGTGGGTTAGCTCAACGGGCGCGAATTGTGGTTGCTTTAAAAGCTCTGTAAGGCGCTCGCCGCGGGCGAGAAGCCTTTGGGTTGAGGCGTCTAGGTCCGAGGCAAACTGCGCAAAGGAGGCCATTTCACGGAACTGTGCAAGCTCAAGCTTGATGCGCCCCGCCACTTGTTTCATGGCTTTGACCTGGGCGGCAGAGCCCACACGGCTGACCGAAAGACCGACGTTAATGGCAGGGCGCACACCCTTGTAAAAGAGGTCCGTTTCTAAGAAGATCTGACCGTCCGTGATGGAGATGACGTTGGTCGGAATATAGGCCGAGACGTCGCCCGCTTGGGTTTCCACGATGGGAAGGGCGGTAAGGGAGCCGCCACCGTGGCTGTCGGCCATCTTTGCGGCGCGCTCGAGCAGGCGTGAGTGCAAATAGAAAACGTCACCAGGGTACGCTTCACGTCCAGGAGGACGGCGCAAAAGCAAAGACATCTGCCGGTAAGCAACCGCGTGCTTGGATAAGTCATCATAGATAATCAGCGCGTGCATGCCGTTATCGCGGAAATACTCGCCCATGGTGCATCCTGTATAGGGGGCGAGGAACTGCAAGGGCGCAGGGTCAGAAGCCGTTGCACACACAACGGTTGTATATTCCATGGCGCCGTGATCCTCTAAAGTTTTCACAAGGCGCGCCACCGACGAACGTTTTTGCCCGATGGCCACATAAATACAGTAAAGCTTTTTAGACTCGTCACTGCCCGCATTGATTTTCCTTTGGTTCAAAATGGTATCAAGGGCAATGGTGGTTTTTCCTGTTTGACGGTCTCCGATAATCAGCTCACGCTGGCCGCGTCCAATGGGGACAAGGGTGTCGATGGCTTTGATGCCGGTTTGCATGGGTTCGCACACCGATTGGCGGGGCATAATGCCGGGGGCCTTCACTTCGACGCGGGCACGCTCAACCTCGTCGAGGGGGCCTTTGCCGTCAATGGGATTGCCAAGGGCGTCCACGACGCGCCCCAAAAGACCTTTGCCGCGGGGCACGTCCACGATCTGGCCTGTACGTTTGACCATATCACCTTCACGGATCTGGGTATCAGCACCAAAAATCACAGCGCCCACATTGTCCTCTTCAAGGTTCAGGGCCATGCCGGTGATGTCACCAGGAAAGGAAAGAAGCTCGCCAGCTTGTACGCGCTCGAGGCCATAAATGCGGGCAATCCCGTCACCGACCTCAAGGACTTGACCCACTTCGGCAAATTGGGTTTGCACGTTAAAATTAGCGATTTGTTCTTTTAAAATGGAGGAAATTTCTGCTGCACGAAGTTCCATTTTTTTATCCCTTCAGTCGTTTTTGAATCATCGAAAGTTGCGTATCAAGAGAGCTATCCATGAGGTAAGAGCCGACCCGTAACACCATCCCGCCCAAAAGCTTGTTATTCAAGGCCGTACGTAGTTGCACGCGCCCTTGAAGCTTTTTCGACAGCACGTCTTCAAGCTGCGTGATATGGGCGCGGGTGAGGGGTTTTGCGGATTCAACGTCGCCTCGAATAAGGCCCAGTCGTTTGTCAATATGGCGTCCGAAGGCGTTGAGGATCTCAGGCACAAAGCGCAGGCGGCGTTTATCAGCCAATAATTTTAAGAAGGAGGTCGTTAGGGGATGAAAGTCAGCCTGTTGACAAATAATCTCAAGGGCGCTTGCGGCTTGTCGTTTGGAAATCAAAGGATTCTTTGCAACCTCAAGAAGATCGGTTGTTTCGACGAAAATGTTACCGAACTGTCTCAGATCCTCCCACACTTGTTCGGCCACGCCCTGAGTATCGCTTAGCTCATAGAGAGCCTTCGTATAACGGCGCACAACAACGCTCATGGCTCTCCTCCTTTCTTAACTAATATGACGCTACATTATCACACTTATTTCCCCATTATGAGTGAGTTGTACACAAAGAAAAGTCTGCTCGCAAGGGGGCGCTTAATTTATCCTGTGAAAAAAGAAAGACGCACACCAAAGAAAGTGTTTGTCAAAGGACGAGGAGGGGAAGACCCTTTAGGGGGGCAGCTAAGAAGTCGCCCCCCCTTCCTGGGGTCTTGGTGATTTTGGCCGCCCAGGTGGGCGGCAGATTGGTTTTGGGGCCCCCTTATGTGGGAGCCCGCGCTAAGTCCTCGATATGGCAGCTTTTAATTATCATGGGCTGGAGAAAGGTTGATTGGCTCGCTCGCTTCCACTAAGGGAGGAGGAGCGAGCGGTTTGCGCGCGACAATGCCCACGGCAAAAGGTCCGCTCTCAGCGTTTCTAGGGTTCAGTCCCCCTTCGTAACGTTTTCCAAATCTGTCCATGAAGAAAACATCCACCTTCAAAAAGCCTGCTTTTTCGAACAGCGCGGTCATGGACTCTTTGTCATAGTAATGTCCGGCGCAGTGTGATTTGTAGTCATAAAAGGTTTCGTGTCCAACGGTGCGGTCGTTGATTCTGTGCTCATTGCTCGTCTCTTGATAAAACCCTGGTATGGGGTCGGTAATGGACATACCAGCAGGGGCAGGGGGAAAATCACCCGTCAGCTCGACGCCGCGACCAGTGCGCTCGCGCGTGATTAAATTATAGACGCGGTGATTGATCTTGTTTGACACCAAATACCCAGGAAAAGGATTTCCTGCAGCTTTTTCTTCTAAAAAGCGTTCAATGAGTCTTGGATAGGTCGAAGGTGTATTGGCAACGGCAAAGGCATAGCCCCCGCCGTTGGTGATCTTGAACAGGTTTTCAACATAAGCGGTTGCATCTTTTGGGGTGAAAAGGTGCAAAAGATTGCCAGACCACGTGACATCGTAGGTTCTTTTGTAGGCAAGGCACGTGTCAAAATGAAGAAGGTCATCACCGCATGACGCCGTGACCTGACTTAGTTTTTCGCCTTCTGCCAGGAAGGGAATGGCTTTTTTGACTGTTTCTTTCGCAAGAAGCCTTGTGGGTTCTTGGAGTTCATCTGCGATGACGTGTCCGCCTGCGACGATCATTTTCCATGTCATGTTGCCATGTCCACAGGCCGCATCTAGAACTGCGGGTCTACGGCCCCCTTGTTGATATCGTGTGTAAATTTCCTTCAAGCAGCGTTGTTGAATGGGAAGAACCCCTGCAAAACTATAGCCGTAGTCCCCGCCTTGTCCTGGGGTGTTGACAATGGGGGTCATGCGTTCTTCATCGATGATTCTTAAAAGCTTTGTCGCTTTAAGCTGAAGTTGGGGCGTAAGCCACTCCTTGGCTTCTTCCACTGTGATGGTGGCCTTTGCCGGTGAAAAAAGAAGTGACGCTGTTAAAGCAGCGGCCCAGAGGGTTTTTGTGTAAGACATGGGAGTGTGGTCCTTTGATTGTCAAAAATCGCAATGATTTTTTATTTTTTTTGTATTTAAAAGTCAAATAAAAAATTTGAAATCATATTTTTATAAAGATGGTTTCTTTGCGTAGGTTTTATTGCTAGGTCAGCACTGCCTCGGCGGTGTCTTTGTGTCATGGAAAAGTACAGGCATTTTTATTTAAAAAAGTATACAAATATAAAATTGCATAGTTAAATTCAATTTCTTATGCGAAAAAAAATGAATCTTTAAAAATAGACTCTATATTTTTGAGATAATGTAGTAGGGAGTTATTTGAAAGAATGTGATGATTCGTCACGAGCATGAATCCTCTCGGTTTAGCAACCGTTCTATTATTCTCCATTGGGGGATTGCCGTGACCCTGATGGCGGCCATGATGATCCAGTATGACGCTGTGTATTTTGCTCAAGAGCCCCTTAAAACGGTACTGTTTATGCTTCATCGCTCCCTAGGGGCTATGGCTTTTTTTCTCTCATTCTTTTTTATTTTGTTGAAATTCATCGACAAAAGGCCGCCGGTGATAGGAATGTCTCGCGCCGTGGGGCGTGTATAAAATTGTACATTCCTGCCTGTTCCTTCTTCCGATCTTTTTGTTTCTTTCCGGGTGGCTGATTTACGATCTAAAGGATAAAGAGTTCTATTTTTTTGGACATCTAATACAAGCACCAGATTTATTTGCAAAAAATATATTAGGCAGTATTGAGGCGCGCTTTCATCACAAGCTCCTATCGGCCTTGGCTGTTTTGATGATCGTGGGACACAGTGGGGCTGCCTTGGTGCACCATTTCATTATGAAAGACGAGGTTATGTGGCGAATGTGGCCAGGGGACATTTTTTTGCCAAAAACTAAAAAGTAAAATAACCTTCCAAAGGATAAAAGGGTTACCTCATAAACTTAAGGTGAAAAAGATTTTAAGACGTATTGTGCTTTCGCGATAAGGGGTGATGGGTCTCCACGAACTCTTTGAGATGGTCGGACAGGACATGTGTGTAAATCTGAGTCGTGCCAACATCCGCGTGTCCCAAAAGTTTTTGCACACTTAAAAGGTCCGCGCCCCCTTCCAAAAGATGGGTGGCAAAGGCATGGCGCAAAACGTGGGCGGATATTTTTGTGGGATCCAGGCCTGCACGTAAGCTAAGTTCTTTGATGAGCTGATTCACGCGTTGGCGCGTAAGAAAGCCTTGCTTTGAGGTGGACGGAAAAAGCCAAGGAGACGAGACCCCTTGGGGTAAAAACTGTGCCCGCACCGCGTCATAGGCGCCGTACGCCTCAAGCACCTTGACGGGAATGGGAATAAAGCGCTCTTTTCGCCCCTTGCCAAGGACCGTGATGAAGGAAAGTTCTTTGGCATTTTTGATTTTTTCAAAAGGTTGGCGGGGCAGGGAGATGAGCTCTGACACGCGAAGTCCCGTTGCATAAAAAAGCTCGAGGAAAAAGGTCAGACGAAGACTTTCTTTGTCACGGCGCGCCCTTGAGGCGGCAAGCAACTGCTCAATCTCGGCCTCATAAAGAATTTTCGGAAGAGGGCGCCCCTTGGCCGCAGAGGTAATGAGCTTTGTGGGGTCGCGCGCGAGCTTTCCTTCTTGTACCAAAAAAAGACAAAACTGCTTGAGTGTTGAGAGTTTTCTGGCGCGCGTGGTGGGGGCGTAACCTCTAAGGGTCAGCGCTTCAAGGTATGATCGCAGAGTGTCTTCCCTTATATCCTCTAGGGCGCGCGCGCCGCTCTCTTCCATAAAAAGGGTTAGGTCACGACCATAGGCGTCAAGGGTATGGAGGCTTGCCCCTCGTTCAACCCCCATCATCTCGAGAAAAAGCGCGCTAAATCGGCTGAGTTCTGACACAAAAGCTCCTAAGACGCTTTGTTTAAGTCTTTAATGTGTAAGCTTTTCTTTGTTTCTGCGGCAGGGGCTGGGATCCCCCACATGGAAAGGGCAATCCCCGCCCCCACAAGGGCCACACTCACGCCAATGAGAACTATTTTGATGGTTCCGGTCATAATTTTTCAACTCCCTCTTGCATCTCGGGCCACAGTATATGATAACTAAAGACATGAAATAGAGTATGCGACGTCAATGTCAAGGTATTATTAGGTTAGGAAACAGATGGCAATGTTGGGTCTAACGAAACTGCCAAAGTCGGTGGTTTTGGTTGGCATGATGGGTGTGGGAAAAACAAGCGTGGGGCGAAAGCTTGCCAAACGGTTGTCCGTGGATTTCAAAGACTCTGATCAAGAGGTGGAGAAAGCCGCGGGATGCAGTGTGTCCGACATCTATAACTGGTACGGGGAAAAAGCCTTCCGTGATACGGAGCGGCGCGTCATGTCGCGTCTTCTGACCGAAGAGCCCCACGTCATCTCCACAGGGGTTGAGACCTTTATTGATGAAGAGACACGCCAGCTGATCTTGGACCAATCGTTTTCCGTATGGCTCTATGCATCTTTCGAAACGCTTTATCCCCGCGTTGTGGGCAGAAGCCACAGGCCGCAACTGGAAACGGGGGATAAGAAAGAAACCCTCGAGCGGTATATTTCAGAATACTACCCTTTGTATGAAAAAGCCGATCTGCGGGTGGACTGTGATAACCGTGTGCCCGATGTGACGTGCGATTTAATCGTCGAGGAAATCGCCAAGCGTTTTTGGGACTAAAGGTGGCGGATCGTCAGGCCGCCCTTGAAGCCCTCGCCCTACAATACTTGTGGGGCGCTGACGAAAGCATGACCCTGACCCCTGAAGATAAAACCCTTTACGAAAAAGACTTGTTCTTGGTGCCCACAGGCCTGGAAAACGTCAAAAAAACGCCTCAAAAACGCACGCCTGCGGACAACAAAACCCCCACGCCAGTTCCGACTCCAGCGCCGCGCGCTGCTCACCCCGCCGCGTTATCGGCAGACGCCCTGCGTCAAGAAATTGCGGCGTGCACAACCCTTGAGGCGCTCAAGTCTTTGATGCTTGCCTTTGAGGGGTGTGATCTCAAGCATACGGCCAAGAACACTGTTTTTGGTCAAGGGGTGCCAAGCGCCCCTGTCATGTGTGTGGGAGAGGCGCCCGGCGCCGACGAGGACGAGCAGGGCCTCCCTTTTGTGGGTCTGAGTGGCCAGCTTTTAGACAAGATGCTGGCGACCATTGGCCTTTCGCGCAAAGAAAATGTATATATCAGTAACATTATTCCGTGGCGCCCGCCGGGAAATAGGCAGCCCACTCCCTATGAAACGTCTGTGTGCCTACCCTTTATCGAGCGGCATATTGAACTTGTGAAACCAAAAATTTTGGTGCTTTTGGGGGGTACGTCCGCAAAGACCCTTTTGCGAGAAAAGGACGGGATCTTAAAGGTGCGCGGTAAATGGCGCGCCTACTCAAGCCCTGGCCTGGATCGACCTATTGCGTGCTTGCCTCTGTACCATCCGGCTTATCTTCTGCGCTCGCCCGGTCAAAAGAAAACCGTTTGGCTGGATTTGCTGCGCCTCAAAGAAGCCCTTGACGGCAAAATGCCCCCTCTTTAGCGCAGCACGGCGGCGCGCCACCGACGCGTGAGCGCCTCGTAAGCGGCCGTAATGCTTTCCTTTTCAACACCTTCAAACTGATCCCTTGTATGCGCACAGATCTGGGGTGGGGGCATGATGAGACATGCCCCACTTTTTTGGGCGGCCAGCTGAATCCGGCAGGACCGCTCAAGATAATAGGCGCGCATAAAGGCTTGTCCCAAGGTTTCTCCCACGCAAATGAGCCCATGATTGTGCAAAAGTAAACTGTGGTGGTCGCCAAGGCTTTGAATGAGCCGCGTTTCTTCCGTTGGATCCAAGGAAATCCCTTCAAAAGCGTGATAACCCAGACGCTCGTAAAACAGCATGGAAAACTGGGAAAGGGGCAGAAGGCCTTCTTTCTGGCACGACACTGCAATGGCGCTTTCGCTGTGAAAGTGAACGACGGCTTGGATCTCTTTTTTTGCGCGGTAAAACGTGCGGTGTAAAATAAAGCCTGCAGGATTGATGTGCCGCGGCTCTTGATCCGTGGGAACAGACAAGAGGGAGTCCGCACTTACTTCTTCAAAGAGCGCGCCAAAAGGAGGTAAGTAAAATAAGTTTTGATCCTTAGGGTCACGTAGGGATATGTGACTGAAAATAGTATCATCTAGTCCCAGATGGGCCGCCAGGCCGTAAGCCTGTGCAAGGGATACACGCGCATCTTGTGAAGGGGGATGTTGCATGGGGAGTGTTTCCTCATAAAAGCACTCCTCCTTTTAGCATAGATCACCAACAAATGTCTTTTTCTTAAAGCTCTAGTGCTTTTTGATTAGCTGTGGCACTCTAGAGGATAACGATAAAAAACAGGGGGCAAGTAACTTGAAAAAGTTGGATCCTTTTTTTGATTATTATCAACGAGAACTGACGTATTTGCGTCACTCTGGGTCGAGGTTTGCCCAGCAGTACCCCAAGATTGCAAGACGCCTTGACTTGAGTGCGACTGATTCTTCTGATCCCCATGTCGAGCGTCTTCTTGAATCCTTTGCCTACCTCACGGCGCGGTTGCAGCGGGACATTGATGACCAGTACCCTCGGTTTACCGAAGCCCTTTTGGGGGTCCTCTATCCTCAATTTGTGGATCCAATACCGTCCTTTGCCATTGCTCATTTCGATATGGTGCCTGAACAAGGAAAAATTACAGCGCCTCTGACGGTGCCACGTCACACCAAAGTATTTTCCCGTTCAAAGACAGGAGAAGCCTGTCATTTCAGGACAGCCTATGATCTGGACTTGACCCCCCTTCATATTGATGTCGCAGAGATCGTGGAAACAAGCGCCCTTGACGAGGACGTGGCACGCCACATTGGATCCAGCCGGGCGCTGCGCCTGCGCGTGTCTTCGCAGACCGGGACCTTTCGAGAAATGACCCTTGAGCGCATTCGCTTTCACATCACTGGGAACGCTCTTGTAAAAAACGCCCTGTATGAAGGGATTTTTGCCCAAGAAGTGCGCGCGGTGTTTCAGCCGATCGCGCCCCACAAGGGGCCTGCCATTGGTAATCTTCCCAGCAAGTGCGTGCACGCCGTGGGGTTTGATGAGGGCGAGGACGTGCTCCCATATCCTGCCCACGCCCACCCCGGATACCGGCTTTTGATGGAGTATTTTCATTATCCTGAAAAGTATTTCTTTTTTGATATTAAATCGCCGCTTCTGGCGCAAAATACGACCCAAATGGATATCTTTTTGTCCTTTTGCGAAGAGGTGCCCATTAATGGGCGCGACGTCAGTAAGGCAAACTTTATGCTAAGATGCGCTCCTATTATCAATCTGTTTCACAAAATCACCGAACCCATTCGCTTGGATCACAGGTCCGTAGAATACCGGTTGATTCCTGATGTGAAACTTGAAAAAACAACAGAAATTCACTCGATTTTGGAGGTTACAGCCGCCATCGATCAAGAGCGAGACGTTGAAAAATTCATGCCTTATTTCAGCTATAACCACCAACTTTCGGAAAAAGGGCACAAGTGTTTTTGGTACGCAAGGCGCGTTGAATCAGAAAAAGATCATATTCCGGGCACAGATATGTATCTTTCTTTTGTCGATTTTGATTTTACCCCCCTGCAGCCGGTGAGCCAGACCATTTATGCCAAAAGTCTTTGTACCAACAGGGGGCTTGCCCATCAAATTCCAGCGGGCGGTGATCTCTACGCCGAGGAAAAAATCCCAGCCTCTCGCATTTATGTGCTGGATCGTCCGACAAAACAAATTTATCCACCCCGCGACGGTCAAACCCAGTGGCGCCTTATTTCACAGCTAAGCCTCAATCACCTGTCTCTATCGGGCGAGGGAGACGGCCTTCGTGCTTTGAAAGAAGTCATCAGGCTTTATGCGAATATTGAAAAAGAGCGCATCATTCCAGAGCTTGATGCCATCACAAACCTTTCGACGAGTGTGGTGACAAGGCGCTTTGGCGTTGAGGCGTGGCGGGGATTCGCTCAAGGAACAAAAATTGATTTGACCTTTGCCCAGGACGATTACCATGATCTTGGCGCTTTTATGTTTGCGTCCGTTTTGAATCATTTCTTTTCGCTCTTTAGTGCGATTAACTCGTTCACAGAAGTTGAAATTTTTAACGATAACTACAAAGGGACGTGGAAAAAATGGCAACCAACCTCAGGGAATCAGGTCCTCCTGTAGTCGAGGATCTTTTTGCGTATTGCTACTATTACGAGTTTCATCAAGCGGTTAAACTCCTAGAGCTTGCCTTTCCTAAAGCCCACAGCTTAGGTGCGTACGCAGTGCCCGACCAAGAAGCGCTGCGCATCAAATCCCGGGTCGAATATTCGTATCCAGCAAGTGATCTTTTTTCCTTAGAAAAGCCAGCACCTATTTTGGGTCAAGAGTTTCCTTGCACCATGCACATCAACTTTCTAGGGATTGCAGGACCCAATGGTCCCCTTCCCATGCCTTTTTCCGAGCGTTTGATGGAGCGCACGCGCGCAGGCGACACAGCCTTTCAAGATTTTCTTGATCTTTTTAACCACAGACTTTTGTCAATATTACACCGTATCCGAAAGAAATTCTGGATCGGCCTTGATGAAAAAATGCCCGACCAAACGGATTTTGCCTCGATTCTATTTTCACTCCTGGGGCTTGGGGCGCCGGCTCTTAGGAACCGCCTTGCCTTGCCTGATCGAGGGCTTTTGTACTACACGGGCCTTCTGTGGAAAAAACCAAGGTCAGCTAAAGGCCTTGAAGTCTTTGTTGCTCATTATTTTAACGTGCCTGTGAAGGTGACTCAATTCTGCGGTAGATGGCGCGCCATCACTCTTGATCAACAAACACGCATTGGAGAGATGGGGCGTCTTAACACCCTTGGTGAAACTGCGGCTATTGGGACACGGTATTGGGATACACGGAGCTTGATTCGCGTCCAAGTGGGGCCATTGGATGATACCGCGTTTCGGGCGTTTTTGCCTGGCGGGGCCACGCCCCATAAGGCGCTATGTGATTTGATACGATTTTATCTGGGTAAAGATTTTGACTTTGAGGTGAATCTTGTCATGAAGGCGTCCGACGTAGAAGAAAGTGTCCTCAAGAAAAAGACACTTCTTGGCTGGACATCTTGGTTGAAGAAGAAGCCTTTTATCCAAGATGACGGCCAAGTTGTTCTGTCGGTGCTAGATCATTAACCCCCACGAGGCAAGCCATGATTCGAAGATTTTTTCCCTCTAAAAAAAGACGTTATCTTGGGAGTTGTCTTTTGTTTGTGTGTTGCGGGGGGGCGCTTTTTTACTTTTACAAAATGTCTCCTTTTGGGGAGTCGTCAAAGCATGTTCAACATGTAATCCTTCCCACGTGGGTTGTGAGTGCGTCGACGTTGCAAGAACCCTATGAAGCACCTGCGACTCTTCGGGCACAAAATTCCACAGAAATCACGGCCTCTGTCACTGCGCTTGTAAAACGCATCTCTTTTCAAGAAGGTCAACTTGTTGACAAAGATGACATTCTCGTTGAATTGAGTCATGGAGATCAATCGGGAAGCCTCGTGCAAGCCATTGCTAAACAAAAAGAAAAAAAAGAGGCACTGGAGAAAGTAAAGGCTCTTTTTGAAAAAGGACAAAAAGAGCGCACTGTTTATGATGAGGCCATTGCTGTGTGCAAAGAGGCAGAGCAACACGTAATGGCGCTACGAGAAAAATTGAAAGATCGCTTGATTACGGCGCCTTTTCCTGGCGTTTTGGGAGTTAAGAGAATCAGTGAGGGAGCTGCAGTGACCCCTGGTACTTGCCTGACGACTTTGGATGATTTATCAGCTATGAAGGTGTCTTTTAATTTACCAGAGCAAGCACTGCCTCGGTTAAACGTCGGCCAGGAGGTAGAGCTTACCGTGGATAGTTTTCCTCAAAAATCCTTTCAGGGGGTGATTGATCTTGTGGATACCCATATATGCCCCAAAACACGTACCGTGGAAGTGCGCGCACATCTTGATAACAAAGAGGGGCTTCTTAGAACGGGCATGTCAGCAAGAGTCAAGCTTAAAAGTGCCCCCCGAACCGCACTTTTGGTGCCAGAGTCGGCCGTTTTTTCTATTTCGGGGCAACAATATGTTTATGTCATGGATCAAAAAAATATCATCCATCAACGTCCTGTAAAAGCAATATTAACACAACCAGGATGGATGGAGATCGCTCAAGGAGTGAAAGAGCGGGACACGCTTGTGCGTGAAGGTGTGGACTTTTTGATTGACCTTCAACAAATTATGCCCATGGCAAAGGATTCCGCATAATGTTCATGAGTTTCTTTCTTGGGCGGCCCATTTTGACGGTTGCGTTGAACGGGATTTTGGCTCTTTTGGGGGTTATCTGTTTTGTCCTTTTGCCTGTGCGTGATTACTCGGGCGCCCAGCCCCCCATCGTAACCATCGAGACCATGTATAAAGGTGCGTCTGCCGATCATGTGGACCGAATCTTGACCCGTGCCATGGAAGGGCAACTGATGAAGGTGGGAGGTATCAAGGCACTTCATGCCAGCAGTGTGGACGGTCTAAGTACTTTGCACCTCACGTTCCATGAAACGCAGGACTTAGAGAAAAAAATGACCGAAATTCAAGCACGTCTTGCGGTGTTGTGGCCTCGGCTTCCCTTGGAAATTAGTCCGCCAAAGTTCTTGATGGGAGAAGACAGTCTGTCTCCCTTTATGTGGTATGCGCTGTCCGCCAAAACCTCCACAAAAGCTGCACTGTCACAAACCCTACAGCGCGAGGTCATTCCTCGTCTGCTAGCCATCGACGGGGTTGCAAAAGTATATACGTCCGCAGAGCGCGCACCAGCGGTTCGTGTATGGCTTGATCCCAAAAGACTCTATTTATTCAAGCTAACCCCCCTTGACATCGAGGCGGCTCTCTTGAAGGAAAATGTGTACCATCCCACGGGTAAAATCGTGTCCTCCCATCGAGAATATAATTTGCATTTGACCTCTTCCTTTCGCTCGGTCCAGGATCTTAAAAAACTTCCCCTCATGACTGTGCAAGGACGTTTGGTGACCCTTGGGGATGTAGGTGATCTTGAAGAAGGTGTAATGGATGATCGTGCCTACATGAGTGTGGACGGCAAGCCTGTGATTGGACTTGGTGTTGTCAAACAAAGCCACGTAAGCGCTGTAAAGCTCAGTGAGGCTGTAAAAAATGAGATGAAAGCCCTTCGGGGGATTTTGCCAAATGATACCACTATTTCTCTTGTGTTTAATAGGGCTTCCTTTACCAAGGATAGCTTGAATTCTCTATTTTGGACTTTGTTTTGGTCTCTTTTACTCATGGGCGTTGCTTTTTTTACATTCTTTAGACAGTTGCGGTTAACAGGTATTTTTCTCTCCAGTATTATGTTGTGCCTTTGCTCGTCATCCATAGGTGTTTATGTGTTCGGTTATAACCTCACCTTTTTATCTTTGTTATCCATGGTGCTCGCGTCCGGCCTTGTGGTGGGCACAATCATGCTGGTGATGGAAAATAATTTGCATAAGATTCAAGAGGGTCAACCTGTGCTTATGGCTTGCGCTTATAGTGTGAAACAGCTGACTCCTGTATTAGTGATTGCGTGCCTTTGTGTTTCATGTTTAACCCTGCCAAGTCTTTTTTTAGAGTCAGGGACGTGGCACGCCTTGGGTAGTGCCTTTGCCGTCGTGTGTTTTATGTTTATCTCTAGTGTGTTTGTGTCATTGACATATGTCCCAACATTGATGGGCTTTCTGCCTGGCCGGCCTTCGGCATTTTTTCGAAACATTGCTGTTTTTAGCCCTCTGGTCGCGTATCTGAAAGAGCAATATACAGAAAAATTGACATCTTTTTTGCAAAGGCCTGCAAAAATTATGGTCACGGTGACACTTTGTGTTGCAGGGACCGTCTGTGCGGCTTTCTATATCCCAAAGGAACCGGTACCATCTGAAGATTTGGGCTATTTTGATGTGGTCTTTCAAGGGCCGTTTGATGCGGCACCTATGACCATGAAAGACAATGAAAAAAAAGTATCTCAAGCACTGGCTTTCCTGGTAAAAAAGGGATGGGCAACTCATGTGATTTCCCGAATCCCGGAGCGATTTTCGGGTACAGATAACATGAGCAAAGGCGTTATTACTGTTGTACTAGCACCCTGGTATAAACGCCCCGGCCTCAACGACATCTTGAATGAAGTTTCCTTTTCCTTAAAGTCGCTCACCACTGTGCGGGCTTTTCCCCTTGTGCGCAGTTTAGAGCAAATAGCCATCAACCCTTTGATTTTTAAACTTAAAGGATCAAGCTCTACGACCTTGGATTTGTGGAGAGCTAAAATGACACTTCATTTACAAAAACATCCCTTCATAACGCCTCTCTACTTTAGTGAAACCCAGCAGGTCTCCACCATAGATTTGCGCGTCAAGCAAGATAAGGCAACCCAAGTTGGGGTGTCCCTCGAAGACATTACAAAAACGCTCGAAATTTTGTTGGGGTCACGTAAAAGTTCATCCATCTTTCAAGAGGCTTATGAAAAACCCATTATCCTGCAAGCGCCTGCGAACTCACGGGCAGATCTTAAAGCCCTCGAAACGTATTTTGTTCGCTCGCATCTTCACGGCGAGCTGGTTCCCCTGCAAACCCTTGTAGAGGTGTCATCCCTCGAGAAGAGGGCCTTCTTTGAGCGGGTGAACCAACAAGATACACTGACGCTTTATGCACATTTATCTCCGGGGCAAGATCAAGAAACAGTAATTGAAGCTCTTAAAAAGGTTGTTCGTGAGGTTCTGCCTTCCTATGCGCATTTAGAGGTACAAGACACGCCCCTTACTTATCAAAATAATACCATCGTGCTGAGCCTTTTTATGCTGATGACGTTACTCATTATCTACATGGTTTTATGCGCGTATTTTGAGAGTTTTATGCTTCCTCTAATGATCTTAATCCCAGTCACTTTTGGCTTATGCGTGCCAATCCTCACAATGGTTTTGATGCACATCACGCTCAATATATATACCGTTGTGGGACTAGTGATCCTTTGTTTTTTTACATTTTTTTCAAGTCTGATGATCCTTTCGTCTATCGTGGGACAAGCCCAGCAAGGAGTCTCTCAAAAAGAGGCGATTTTTTTAGGTACCGTTTCACGCCTAAGACATTTACTGGTTGTGGGAACTTTGGTGACATTGGCGTGCATTCCTTTTCTCTTTTCAAAAAAAGCAGGGTACCTAGTGCAACATAATCTGGGACTTATTTTAAGTGTAGGCGTCTTTCCAGCTCTTATGGGAACCATCTTTTTAATACCAATTCTGTACAAGATGGGGGGGCAACACCAAGGATCTGGCCTGGCACGCGCAAATGCCCTTGAGATTTTTTTGAGGCAACAAAGCAAAAGGATATAATTCTATCTAATTTCTCTAAAAAAACAATTGATTTATTAAAAAGTTAAAGAACTCTTAAAAAACATTGTCTCGCACGCCATATCTTTGTATCCTGTGAATGTATAAGTTTTGTCCAAAGGCATCCCTTGAGAAAAACGTTTTAGGGATGCTGGATTTGGTGAGAATTGTGATTTCGCTTGGCCTTAGAATAGCTCGCGTTGGAAATGTATTGGTCACTTTTCAGGTAGACCTGCCCCTGGGCAAATGCTCAGTGTTGCCGAATTTTCACAGGAGCATACAGTATTCTGAAAGAGAAAAAAAAGCAATCACAATTCCTTAAGTGAGTGGCATGCCACTCCGTACTGTTTAGGAGTTGTTTATGGCTAGAAAAATGTTAATTGACGCGGCGCACCCAGAAGAGACAAGGGTGGCCCTTCTTGACGAGAAAGGCCTTCTCGTCGACTACGAATTCAAAAGTTCAACTAAAGAAACCGTTAAAGGAAATATTTATCTAGCGAAGATCATGCGGGTTGAGCCGTCCCTTCAAGCTGCCTTTGTGGATTATGGCGGGGGGCGTCACGGCTTTTTGGCCTTTGGCGAAATTCACCCCGATTATTTTCGTATCCCCATTTCTGACCGCGAAGCCTTAAAGGCCGAACTGTCAGCAGATCCTGACACCCTTTCATCCGAGGAGGAGGTGTCTGAGGGATCCTCACTTTCAGACCAAGAAGCCCAAGGAAGTGATGCCAATCTTGCGGTACCGACCCCCACAGAAGTGTCCTCCCTTGGGGGAGATTTGCCGCCCTTGGAAGAAGAGGATGATCTTGTGAGGCGGCCTTCTTTACACAGGCGCTACAAAATTCAAGAAGTTGTTCAAAAAAATCAAATTATTTTAGTGCAAGTCGTAAAAGAGGAGCGCGGTACTAAAGGGGCGGCGCTAACGACCTATCTTTCTCTTGCGGGAAGGTACTGTGTTCTTATGCCCAACTCTCCTAGAAGTGGGGGAATTTCAAGAAAAATTGCCAATCCCGCTGATAGAAAGCGCCTTCGTCAAGTGCTGGATGCTTTTAATGTTCCAGAAGGAATGGGGCTCATTATACGTACAGCGGGTAAAGACCGTACGAAAACAGAATTAAAACGTGACGGCCAATATCTCATGCGCTTGTGGAACAGCATTCGCGAAAAAACACTCTCCTCTATTGCTCCGTTTTTGGTGCATTCTGAAGAAGACCTTGTCAAACGCGCTGTGAGAGATCTTTACTCCAAAGACGTGGATGCGATTTTTGTAGCCGGCGAAGAGGGATACAAAGCGGCAAAAGACTTTATGAAGTCTCTCTTGCCAAGTCACACCAAAAAAGTGCAACGTTACAAAAGTGAGCGATCCCTTTTATTTCACGAGTACGGCGTTGAACGTCAAATTGACAACATGTACGAGCCAGAAGTGCGTTTACCATCGGGCGGATCCATTGTCATTCATCCAACCGAAGCCCTTGTGTCCATCGACATCAACTCGGGTCGGGCGACGCGTGAGCGTCACATAGAGGAAACGGCCACTAAGACAAACCTCGAGGCCGCCACAGAAATTGCAAGACAAGTACGTTTGCGAGATCTGGCGGGTCTCATCGTCATCGACTTTATCGATATGGACGAACCCCGCAATGTGGCCGCCGTGGAAAAACGCTTGCGAGACGTGTTCAGAGATGACCGCGCACGCATCCAGTTAGGACGCATTAGTCCCTTTGGCCTTTTGGAAATGTCCCGTCAGCGCTTAGCTCCCAGTCTTCTTGAGACAAGTGCCAAACCATGTCCCCACTGCCGAGCAACGGGCTATGTGCGCTCAACGGAATCTCTCGCCTTGAGTGCCCTGCGACTGTTGGAACAAGAAGGACTAAAAAATCCTGGCGCAGTCCTTCAATTAACCCTGCCATCAGATGTTCTTTTATATGTCATGAACCAAAAAAGGGTGACCCTTGCTGAGGTGGAAACTCGTCATCAAGTGCGCGTTGTGTTTGAGCCTTCAAAAGAGCTATCTTATCACTGCGTGGTAAGCGTCATGTCGCCCACGTCTGTAACACCTGTGGGCGCTCCTTCAACAGAGCCAAAACCTCTGCCCTCCCCAGAAGCCGTCACACGGGAGGTAGAGCCAGCGCCGCCGCGTCGCCAACGTACGCAAGAACAATCAAAAAACAATGCGCGCCCCAACAAAAAGCAGCGCCGTGACCAAGGAAATCGGGGGGACCGGCGGCGCGACGGAACAGTCGAAGCTAACCTCACAGACGGTCATGACGCGCCTCAAGATGAAAAATCTGTTGCAAAAGACCTCCCCGCCGTAGTATCAGCTTCGCAAGAGGTTGACACGACCGCGACCGAACCTGGAAGCGCTGAAAGCGTTCAATCCGAGAACACGGCGAGCAAGAAAAGACGTTTAAGGCGTCGCTCAGGGAGGCGAGGAGGGCGTCGTGAAAAACCAGGCAGTGATGAAAATGCTTCGACGATTTCAGAAGAAAAAGCAGCCACATCTTTGTCTGAAGACGCGCAGAGCAGCTCGAATCCTTCACCTCACGCCTCATCTCCATCGGCAGATATGAAGCCCCGAGCAGAGGAAGAAGGGTCGTCGGATGCGACCAAGGAGAAAACATGGTGGAAGCGATTGCTCGATACATAAAACGCCTGTTTTTGATGATGGTGTGCCTCCTTCTGGTGGTAGGCACACCCCCACTCGAGGCGCGCGCCCTTAAGCGAGGAGGCATCATTCGAGACAGTGAAATTGAAGCAATCCTTGGTTCCTACGCTGCTCCTATTTTTCAAGCAGCTGGCCTTGATCCGAAAAAAATGCATCTTTATATCATTTTCGATCATGATTTGAACGCGGCTGCGACCACTGAATATACGATTTTCATCAACACCGGTCTTTTGATCAAAGCGCGAAATCCCGAAGAAGTGATTGGGGTTATCGCCCACGAAACGGGACACATTGCCGGCGGCCATCTGGAGCGGCGCCTTGAGATGATGAAAAAAGCCCAAGCCATCGCCATTGCGTCTGCCATTTTAGGGGGGGCCGCCATGGCAACTGGCGGGGGGGATGCGGGGGCTGGCATTCTTACAGGCGGCTTTAATGTAGCTGACAAAGTTATGATGCATTACTCGCGTGGACAAGAAGCCTCTGCTGACCAGGCCGCTGTCAGGTTTCTAAATAAACTTCACTGGCCCGTTTTTGGGTTGCAAGATTTCATGAAAACCATGGCCTCTCAAGAGCTTTTAAGTGCAGAACTGCAAGATCCCTACAGCCGCACGCACCCTTTGTCTCAAGACCGTGTGACTTTTTTGCAAGAAGCGGTGTCTCACACAAAGGCGTATGCTTTGGCCCTGCCTAAGAGTTTTGAAGATTCGTTCGAGCGTATGGTTGTAAAGCTGAAAGCGTTCACTCAGTCCCCGCTTCAGACCTTGCAAGAGTTTCCAGAATCGAACCGTTCCCCCCAGGCGCGCATGGCCCGAGCAGTGGCCTATTTTCTTTCCTCCAAAATTCCGGAAGCTCTTTCCCTTGTGAAAGGGCTCACGTTAGAGTTTCCCAATGATCCGTATTACTGGGATTTGCAGGGGCAGATCTCTTTTGAGAGCGGCAATCCCGCAAGTGCAGTCCACGCGTACAGCCGGGCGGTGGCGCTGTCGCCTAAAGACAGTCTTCTCCAGATGCTTTATGCCCAAGCGGTGCTTGAAGACAGCGCGTCCTCTCCCAAACTGGCAGAGACGCATCTCATGAAAAGTCTCTCTCTTGATGGGGAAAATCCCTTTGCGTGGCGCCTCCTAGCCGTCGCGTACGGTAAACAGCAAAAGACAGGTATGGCTGCTCTGTGTCTTGCAGAAGAAGCATGCGCCATGGGGAATTATAAGAACGCCCTTGATCAGGCAAACAGGGCGCTAAAAACCCTATCAGAATCTCAAGGACGTCTTCGCGCCCATGACATTGTGAATATGGCCAAAGAGGCGCTGAAAGAGCAAGGCGGACTTTTTGGTGGAAGAGGTGATGAGTAAGAGGCGGCCCTGTGACCCCCTCTTAGTAGTTTCTTAGAAGGAGACCTTAATCCGAAGACCTGTCTTAATTGACCGGTTCATGAAAACGCAGACGTTATCATCACCGCGTTTTTTCTTGATGGTCCAGTAACTTAAATAAGAACCTACGGACAAGGTCATTCCATCTAGCTGACGCGCGATTGCCAACTCTGTCTTGATCCCAAAAGCACGACGTTAAGGAATCTTAACAGATGGCGTGTTTTCTATTTTGAAATACATTGCCGTTGAGAAGAAGATCAATCTCACCGGTGGCCGCAAAATGCCAGATGTCATCAAGGGCTTTAGTAACAGTTGCACCAATGGGCAAGTAAATGTGGTGTGTGCGGAAATTTTCACCCGAATAATGCATGACACCAGCGATTGATGGGTCTGATCAAGATAACGTCATGCTGAGTTACCACGGTTAAAGGTTTTATATCCGATGCCTACAAAGGGCGCAATCCGAAGGTCTTCACGCACATCAAAATGGTGTCCTACCACAAGACGCGTGTCAACCATATTGGTGCATGCGCTGCGAAGCGTTCTTTTGATATTCTCAGCTATGCCTTTGTTTACGGTGGCTTTTGATCATTCACCAAGCTTGAAAAGAGGTTCTTTGGTGCTTGCACCACAAGGAGTGAAAGCCAAAGGGTCATTATTTATTACGCTGGAAGGAGGCTGCGTTTTAAGACGTCAACCCCAAGGCCTGGACGCGCTCGACAACTTCGTCCACGGTGATATCCTGAATCAAGGTAGGGGTCTTAAGATAGACGTTTTGTGCGCCGTTTTTGAAGAGAGCCGGCGAGGGCGCGTGCGCGCCTTGTCCGGGAAAAAGGCCAAGGCTTGTCACGTTGAGGCTTGCGGCGACATTGAGAAGGCCCGAGTCATTGCCCACAAACAACTCACACAGGGACAAAAGCGCTGCGATGCGCCCCAAGGGATAATCGGTGATGAAGGTGGCAGCCCGTCCTTGATCCTTAAGATGACGCAGGAGCTCTTCTCCTTGCGTTTTTTCATGGGGGGCCCCACACAAAAACAAAGATCCTTGGCCAAAATGGTCTATAAGGCGGTGTCCCACATCGGCAAAGCGCTCAGGCGGCCAAATGCGAGCGGCTTGGGTCGCGCCAAAACCAATGGCAATCCAGGGCTTTGGAAGGTTGGCAAATGCTTTTTCACAGTCCGCCACCAAAAGGGGATCGGGGCGCATATACGCGTCATCCTCTAAAAGAGGAAGGCCATGTTTTTTAAATAGGGCCTCAAACCGGTCAATGGAGTGTAGACGCCGGTCTTGGCGCCGGAGGGCGTGCTGGGTTGTCAGCATATCTTGAAGCCACCCAAAGCCGTAGCCATAACGAGATTTAATCCCCGCAAAGCTTGCTCCAATATAATAGCGCGCACTGTGGTGGAGGATCCATGCAGTACTAAAGCCAAAGGCCTTAAGATCGCGTCCCAGGACAACACCGCCGAGTTTTCCAAAGTGATGCTCTTCATCCAACCATAGGACATCGTGAAGCCACGATTGTCCTGCGAGAAGCTCGTGTGCTTGGGCTTTTTTTCGCGTTAAGAGGGTCACTTTTTGATCCAATGAAAACCTTGATAGCGCCTTATAAGCACGCAGATGCCATAGGCCCTCACTGATGCCAGGCAGGGGCTGAATCACCAGGACGCCGCCACGAAGAGGTTGCTTTTTAAAGGCCGACGTCAGCATGGGAAGAGTTCCAATGGGCAAGGAGATTTTTTTCATGGCAAAACGCGTAGACTTCCTTAGCGCTTAAGTCTGACATTCGCCTTGGTGAAGAAGATGTGTGGGGTACTGCGCCGTACAACAATTTTGAGTGGGTCAGAACGGGACTGACCGCAAAAAGACCGACACTTGGCGTTCCGACGGCGGCTGAGGCGTTCAAAAGCCCGGAGTCATTGCCCACAAACAAGTCTGCAGCCTCAAGAAGCGCAAAAGTTTGTAGAAGTTTTAAATCATGAACACTTATGGCGCAAACACCTTGAGTGGTGAGGGCCTGTGTGAGGCTATCAATGGCCGCGCGCTCACTGGGAGCGCCACAGATAAAAAAGGTGCCAGCGCCAGCGCGCTTAAGGCAAAGGGCAAGCTCAGCGAAATGCGTTTGGGGCCAAACGCGCCACGCAACAGATGCGCCGACGCCGAAGGTGACCCAAGGGCGAGGAAGGTGGTTGTACGCCTCTTGAACAAAGCGACGATTTTCTGTGGGCACAAAAAAACGATGATCAGCGTCTACTAAAGGAATTTTCATAGAGTTCAACAAGGCATCAATATGCTGAAGGTGGTGACTTTTTCGAATGTTTGAGGGCAGCGGCGTATTGGTTGTCAAAAGACCCTGAGCGCCAAAGCCGGGTCCAATGCGGGTGGGAATGCGTGCCAGAAAGACAGCCAGTGCATGACTAAAGCTTGCATGGAGGATCCATGCTTCGTCGAAACCGTGCGCGCGCAACCTTTTCGCTGTTGAAAAGTTTGGTTTTCCTTCAAGATATAGAATCTCACCCACACTCGGGTCGTGGGAAAGCCAGGTTTTCGTGCCGGCCAAGGGTTTTGTGAGAAGCGTGATTTTTTGACCAGCCGCGCGTCTTGCCAAGGCGCGCATGTAAGGCAGATGCCACAAGGCATCCCCGATCCCAGAGCGCGGTTGTATCACGAGGATTTTAGGGTTATGCGTCAAAGGAAACTCCGTGGGGGATCAGAAGTTCTTTGAGCGTTGAGACGAGCACCTCAAGGCCTTCGGGCGTAAGAGATTCTGCACGTGCAACAAGAAGATCCTGGGTATTAGAGGCCCGCACAAGCCACCACCCGTGATTGTTTTTTACCCGCACGCCGTCTGTTTCATCAACGGCAAGGCCTTGCTTTCTTGCCAACGCTCCCACTTCTTTTACCACGTCAAAACGGTCCTTTGTCACACAAGGCAAGCGAAGTTCTGGGGTGCCAAATCTTTTAGGGCGGGCGCGGTTCCACCGAGCAAGACTTTGATCACTCGTTGCGCAAATCCCTAAGAGCCTCAGGCCCGCATAGAGGGCGTCATCAAAACCAAAATACCGGTCTGCAAAGAAAATATGACCGCTAAGCTCACCCGCGAGGGGTGATCCTGTTTCGTACATCTTTGTTTTAATAAGGGAATGCCCTGTTTTCCACATGAGAGCGTCGCCGCCCATGGCGCGCACAGCGTCAAAAAGGGTTTCGCTTGCTTTCACGTCTGCGATGATGCGGGCACCTGGTTTTGCCAAAAGCACTTCCTTGGCGAAAAGTTCCATGAACTCATCCCCCCATAGGATCGTGCCGTCACCATCCACAACGCCGAGGCGGTCTGCGTCCCCGTCGAAGGCAAGGCCAAGATCACAGTCCTTTTCCTTAACGAGGGCCTGAAGCTCAACGAGGTTTTTAGCAACTGTGGGATCGGGGTGGTGTGCTGGAAAGGTCCCATCGATGGGCGCGTTGATGACATAATGTGTGCCAGGAATGCGTTTTGTTAGGGCTTCTACAATATCACCACCCGCGCCGTTTCCAGGATCCCATGCCACGGTAAGGGGCCGTCCTTGGCTGTAGTGGTCCTTAAAGTCTTTCACGAGATAGTCTACGTACGCCTCTTGTAAGGCTTGGGCTATGAAGATGCCGTCTCCTTGCACAAAACGTTCTTCGTCAATACGGTCTTTGAGGGCGCGCACCTGCTCGCCCCAAAAGGCTTTGTGAAAAAGGGCCATTTTAAAGCCATTTTGATCCCCTGGGTTATGGGAGCCCGTGACCATCATCATGGCGTCCGTATCCAAATGACGTGCGCAAAAATTTGTATAGGGTGTGGGGCCAATCCCCACATCTATCACAGTGACGCCTGTGGTCAAAAGGCCTTGGGTCAACTGTTGAAAAAGAGCAGGAGATGAAAGGCGTCCGTCACGTCCCACACAAACCCGTGCGCCCTTCGCCTCTTTGACCACAGACCCGAAAGCCTTTCCAATCAAGAATGCGCCGTCTTCTGTAATCTCAGGGCCCACAACGCCCCGAATATCATATTCTCTAAAAATTTTTTCGCAAATCGTTGCCATGGATTCCTCTTATAAAGATGCAGCGCTGCTTAAGGAGCTTGAGGCCACACTCACGTCGTCAATACCCACATCGGGCCGACCCACAGAAACATAGGAAAACCCTGCTTCTTTCATCTCCTTGGGTAAGTAGACGTTGCGTAAATCTACCATCAAAGGTGTATTCATCATCATTCTGATTTTATCAAGATCAAGGGCTCGAAATTCGTTCCATTCAGTCAGAAGAACTACACAGTCCGTTTCCGTGACGGCTTCATAGGGATCATGACACCATTCCACGCCAGGTAAAAGAGTAAGGCCCTCTTTTTCACCTTGGGGGTCAAAGACCTTAACGTGCGCCCCTGCCTTTTGAAGAGCAGGCACAATATCAAGGGCTGGACTATCTCGCATATCATCGGTGTTTGGCTTGAAAGTGACGCCTAATACCGCAATATTTTTCCCCTTGAGGTTGTCACCGCAGGCCCGCATGATTTTATCGGTCATTTTTTGGCGACGCCGGCCGTTCACCTTTACAACAGCTTCCACAATCTGGGAAGGCGCCCCCGCGTCATGGGCTGTTTTTACTAGGGCAAGAGTATCTTTTGGGAAACAAGACCCCCCATAGCCAGGGCCTGCTTGCAGGAATTTTTTTCCAATACGGCCGTCAAGACCCATGCCCGTGGCAATGTCTTGAATGTCTGCGCCGCATTGCTCGCAAAGATCTGCCATTTCATTGATGAAGGTGACTTTGGTAGCTAAAAATGCGTTTGAGGCATACTTGATAAGCTCAGCCGACTCCAGACTTGTAAATAAAAGAGGGGTTTCCAAGACATGAAGAGGGCGATAAAGCTGACGCATTATCTCCTTTGCTTGCTCGCTATCGGTACCAATAACCACGCGGTCTGGACGCATGAAGTCTCCTATGGCCGACCCTTCACGCAAAAATTCAGGATTAGAGACGACATCAAAACAAGCATCAGGCCTTGTTTGACGAATCAACTCGCTGACTTGCCTGCCCGTGCCGACGGGCACCGTGGACTTTGTGACCACGACCGTATACTCATTAATAGCCATGGCAATGCTCCTGGCCGCGTCCATGACATAAGAAAGATCTGCGTGGCCGTCTCCATGCTTTGGAGGAGTGCCAACGGCAATAAACACAATGTCAGCGTCGGCAACAGCCGCCTTTATGTCCATGGTGAAAAACAGGTGTTCTTTGCGCATATTTTCGGCCACAAGAGTTTCAAGGCCGGGCTCAAAAATTGGCACCTCACCTCGCAGAAGACCATCAATTTTTTTCTTATCCGAGTCAACGCAGGTGACGTGTACGCCAAACTCTGCAAAGCAGGCTCCTGACACAAGCCCCACATACCCACTTCCGATGACGGCAACCTTAAGCATTAAAAAACGTCTTCCTTTCTTTTGCACTGGGGGGTGATGCCAGTAATTCTTTGTAGACCTCCATAAGGTCGGGTCGCAAATCCTCTCGGGCAAGCCCCACAGCCATGTTCGCGGCAAGAAAGCCCACCTTAGAGCCGCAATCATAGCGCGTTCCCTCAAAACGTACGCCTGAAAGAGGAGTGGTAGGCAGCATAGCCGCAAGGGCGTCGGTGAGCTGAATCTCACCGCTGGCTCCTTTGCCTTGACCGTCAAGAATCCCAAAAATGTCAGGATCTAAAATATAGCGTCCGATAATGGCAAGAGTAGACGGCGCCTTGTCCAGGGAAGGTTTTTCCACCACACCCTTGGCTGACACAAGATGTCCTTTGTCCTCAGCCACATCCATAATCCCATATTTCGAGACCTGGGTTTGAGGCACATCCATAACAGCCGCCATATTACCACCACACGTCTCGTAAGCCTCAATCATCTCTTGAAGACACCCAGGTCCGCCGAAAATAAAATCATCAGCCAGGAGGACGGCAAAAGGCTCATCCTGGATATAGTGCCTCGCGCACCATACAGCGTGCCCAAGACCCAAGGGTTCTTGTTGACGCGTATACGAAATGCTGCCGGGTGTCATGATCAAAGAACGAAGACTTTCGAGTTCTTTGCTGCTGGAGCGTTCTTGCAATAAATGCTCGACCTCAACGTTGTGATCAAAGTGATCTTCAATGGCTGTTTTGCCGCGACCCGTCACAAAAATAAATTGTTCAATCCCGGCGGCGTCCGCCTCTTCTAAGGCGTATTGGATCAAAGGTTTGTCAACAATGGGAAGCATTTCTTTGGGCATGGCTTTGGTGGCGGGCAAAAACCGTGTACCAAGGCCAGCTACGGGAAAAATTGCTTTACGAATTCTTGCCATCTTTGACCCCTTGATATCGCTCAAAATATCGTTCTTGTAGCTGAAGAAAACACAAAACACAAGGCATGAGCGCTGGGAAAAAGGAAATTGTCTGAGATGAGGCAAATGAGGGAGTAGAAAAACAAAGAGAGTGAAAATATAAATTTGGAATTCCTCGCTGGGATAAAAAGGGTTGGCAAAAGCAATCCTTGCGTTTCTAAAGCGGTCCAATGTATAATGTAAATCCAAACAAGGTTATCATTTATAGGAGGAAAACAATGGATAACGGTTTTCGTCACACAGTTGTGCGTGGCAGGGCCGACACACAGTCCCTAGACATGGGCCTTCGCACGTACATGCTGAAGGTATACAATTACATGGCTATTGGGCTCGGGCTTACAGGTGTGGTAGCCATGCTTGTTGCCTCGTCGCCGACTATGCTTACGGCTATTTTTGGCTCACCGCTCAAGTGGGTTGTGATGCTCGCACCTTTGGCCATGGTGTTTTTTATTAGCTTTCGCATCCATGCGATCTCGGCTGCGACGGCGCAAGCACTGTTTTGGATTTACGCCGCCCTTGTGGGACTTTCCCTCTCGTCCATCTTTTTGGCGTATACGGGGGCAAGCATCGCTAAGGTGTTTTTCATTACGGCGGGCACCTTTGCGGCCATGAGCCTTTATGGATACACGACTAAAAGGGATCTAAGCCAGTTTGGGTCTTTCCTGATCATGGGGCTGATCGGCGTGATTTTGGCGAGCATCGTCAATATCTTTTTGAAGAGCTCTGGGCTTGAATTTGTGATCTCGCTTTTGGGGGTTCTTATTTTCGTGGGGCTTACGGCCTATGACACCCAGCAAATCAAAAGTGTGTATTACGAAGATGATCACCCCGAGATTGGCGCGAAGAAGGCCATCACGGGGGCGCTCACCCTTTACTTAGACTTCTTGAACCTCTTTCTATATCTTTTGCGCTTTATGGGCGACAGAAGGTAAGGGAAGCTCTAGATAAAAAAAGCCCCCCTTTGGGGGCTTTTTTTATGGGAACATTTTTTAAAACACTGCCTTTTTTTCAAAAATGTGAGCGATTTTTTCGCCGTCCCAAACATACTCCAAGTGTCTTTCTTGCCGGCACTGGGACAAAACCTTGGGCTTAAAGACGGCAACGTTTTGGGTTTGGGGGGCGCGCACGCTCCAATAAACGATTCCATGGGAGTCTTCTTCTTTCAGGGACCGTGCCAGACGCCGTGAGGCTTCGTAGGATGTCTTATGGTAGTGTCCTTGCTGCTCATACACCTTGTCGCGTAAATCGTGCAGCTCACCCGAAAGACCGCACACAAGAACGCGCATGTCGATTCGCAAGGGGGGCAGGTCTGTCGCGCGTAAAAAACTCTCTTGATGATAGACGGTTTCTGCCATGGCGGTTTCAAGGGTTTCGGCGGCGTAGTAAACCCCCCAAGTGCCGTCACTAAACCGACTGCCTAAGGGATTCAAGTGGGTAAACGCGGACATGATGTAGCTTGATCCAGGGCCGTAAACGCGGTCTTGGGGCGGAACAAGGCTTAGCTCCCCTACTTCTTGGCGCAGACGGTCATTGGTCAAACTCTCAAGGGCATAAAGGGCGTCAAAATCTTCTTGGCTTGCCACGCGCTCAAAGACCTCAATGGTGGGAAAACGGCTGGGGATCAGTCGCCAGCATTTATCCCAGTGGATGCGCGCTGTCTTAATGGTCACGGTTTCCTCCCCTTATTTATTGATAACGCTTGCTCTTATGAATAGATGCTAGTTCCAGCCGCCCCGCCGGCTGTCAAGGTATTGCCTGACCACATAAAGATCCGCCACATTGCCCGACAACATCCGGTCCAGGGCAGAGCCCCCGCCAAACAAAGGATCCTTGTTGGGACGCTTGACCCAACTGTCTGCCAGCGTTGGATCAGGAATCAAAATCTGAAGGGCTTTGTAAATGCCTAAAAGATAAGAAAGACGCTCGAGCGTATCATGGGAGATACGCCCTGATCCCTCTTCACGCCATTTAAAATAAGTGGATCTGGGAATTCCAAGAAGACAGACTTGCTCGTCGATATTCAGGCCCCAGTCCCGGGCGATATTGGCAAAGGTTTGAAGACCTACCCGTGTCATTTCTTGTCGTGAGATGCGTTGGGAACTTACAAGGTGCAACATAAGAAAGATCCAGAAATCATGCTATATTCCTAGAATAGTCCATATGTGGACTTAAGGCAAGAGGGATAGACTTTAAAGAGAGAATCTAAGATAAAAAAAGTTTATAAAAAACCTTCAGATACCCGCGAAGCAGTATCTGAAGGCTGGGAGGACGACGTTAGTGCTTGGCCCCAAGCCCTCCATTAATAAGGTCCAAAAGCTCTTTTAAATCATCTTGTTGTTCGGTGCTTAAGAAAGGGGTGGTCAAAAGGCCTTCGACCTCTCTTTTGTACTCTGGCAAAGGCGTCTTCTGACGATGTCCAATGGCGTGAGTAACTTTCAGACCTACGCATTTGTAACGATTCTTAAAGTTCTCTTCTGTGCTAGCTGCATCAAAGGTCATGGGGACGTCATCAATTGTTCCCCCAATACTCGAGGGGGCAGCGGCTTTCTTTGCCAAGCTTGGTGCGGGCTTTGAGGACACAGTGGGCTTAGCGCGGCCGCCTTGAGACGACGAGGCAGCCCTATCCTTTGAGGGGGAGGAAGTTGAAGAAGATGACGCCGCCGCTGAAGATCCCCTTGCGCGCTGTTGCGCGCGCAGCACATCAGAAGGACGTTTGGGCCCTTCTTCACTGTTTTTGGGGGCAACTTTCTCAGAAGGAGAGGGAAGGGACGGGCTAACAAGTGGAGCCGCCATAATATAAAGCCTGTTTTCGTTGCGTCCACACGTCAGATAATGCTCTTTGGCAAAGTCAAGGAGGGAAAAACCCTTCTCGAGCGCGTAGGCTTCCACATCTCTATTAAGAGCAAGATAGGTCTTTGCATCAAAATCTTTGGGAAGGGAAACAACAGATTTCGAAGTCTCTTCCTGACGGCCTGTTTTATAGGCGCGTCCTTCTTTTTTTCCGTCTGACAAAAAATGAGAAAGGGCAAAATGGATGGGGTTGAGGCCATGGGTACGGACGTGGGTTTCAAGGTCAGGATTTAGAGCGATATAATCGGTTTCTTTAAAATCAGCGGGAAGACCAAGACTCAGATAACTTCTGGCTTCTCTCCCTTCAAGTCGGCCATTCATCAAAAAATGATTTTTGGCAAAGGTGAACAGATCGGCGTCATGTTGGGCACCAAAGGCCATGGACAGGTCTTGATAACGGCTTACGTAGGTTCCGGCGTCAAACCCGTCTGGGAGGTCGTCTTGTAAAGAGGCGTGCGCATTCACGCAGAAACCTGATAGTGTGAGGGCAGTGGCAAAAAGTAGGTGTTTCATGGCTATTATTCGTCTCCTGATCGTTCTTGAACGACTTTAACATCCGTGCAATAAAATACATATAGGGATCAAGTTTAAAAATGACAACAAAGATGAAAGAATATTATGAAAAAAATCACCCATTCTTTTAAAGGCATTATCATTCTTACTTTGGCATTTTTTAACGTAAGTACATTATATGGAACACAAAAAGAGAGCTTGGATACCCTCGTGAATGGGTTAGCGCCAAGCGGTGTTTACAGTTACCTCAATGACAAACTGGCCCATGATCCCGTGGGAAAGATGATCGCCCCCCTCGTGGACCCTTTAATGATAAAACTAATGTCTGCTGAAAGCCCTTTAACGGCGGACGAAAAAAAGGGGCTGCAGGCTTTTTATCACCATTTGCAAGAGGCTAAGAAGCATCCCACGCCCTTTGATAAAAAGAAGATGAACGCTGATCTCGTCTCGGCTGCGTTGCTGCGTCAAGGACAGATGGTGCTAGGGCGTTTGATGGACGATCAAAGTCAGTTTTTGAGTGTAACCGAAAAAGTGGGCGTAGGCGCCTTGCAATTATCCCTTGACAAAGCCCTCAGAAGAAAAGGTCGCTCACAAAGCTGCGCCCCATAAATAAGGCGACAAAATTTCTTTTGTCGCCAGTTTTGTTTAAAACAGCTTAATGGATGCTAACACAGAAATTTGATGATCAATCTCTTTGTTGATTTGCTCTTTTGTCTCGGTGGTGGGGGTGACAGTTATGCCCTTCTTTCGAAGGTGTTTTAACTGTTCTACGGCAAGCTCTGAGACTTTTTTCATACGCCAATTACGCTCTTCTGAGCCATTTTTTCGGTATAGAGGAGGGAAAGACGAGCCAACAAAAGTAGGGTCAGCGCCGTGGAGCAAAAGTCTGGCACGCCGCGCGTCTCCTTCTGGAAGCTCACGTCCACTGGGGGCTCCTGCTGCAAGGGCTGGATTGGCGTATAACCCATTGTAGACAATTTGAAAGTTTGCACCTTTTGCGGCAAGTAGGTCCATAATCTCCAGCCATGCTTCGTTTTTTACCCCGGGAAGAGGAGGGGCAAAAAATTGCGGATCGGCAGCAAGATGCCCCATGGTATACCACTGACGGTATCCCCAAATGCGAAGAATCTCGGCGTTGACGTCATCAATCACCGACAAAAAGGCCCTTACAAGGGAAACGTCACCCGCCCAAATGGCAAGGGCAAGGGCGTGGGTCGAGTTCATAAGCTCTAAGGGTGTTGGCGTTTCAGACAAGTAGAGGGCAGACCGATTAAGTGTTTGAAGGGACGTTGCCTCCCACAAGGTCTCTTCATCAAGGCGCCGGATCACCAGGGCTTGTTTTGAGGCTTTGTCTTTGAGAGCATGAAATTCTTCCTTCACTTCTTTTAGATAATCAAGAATCCAAGCAAACCGGGGTTGTGCTTTTTCCTCGGTGATTGTTGCCTCGACGGTTACGGTTGAAGGGGTGCTGAAAAAGACCGTTTTGTGATCATCTAACCCCTTTTCTTGATCATGGTGGCTAGCATGAAGGCATGTGGTCGATAGTAAGAACGTTCCCAGTCCATTTAAAATTATCTTCATTATATCCTCCGTTGTTGTAAGCGCGTACGTAAGGTATTTTTGACCATACGTCGCAGACTAGCACCATAAAGAACACATTGGCAATATTATGATTTTGGCAATAACGGAGCCTTATTTTTGATTCACTTTTTTTGAGTGAGAATTGAGAAAATTTACGACAAGTTGCATAAAACTAATACAACACCTTGGTAAGAGTGAGGCCAGCAGCAGGGGCGGTCGGGCCGCCGCGCCGCCTGTCCTTTGCAAGAAGGGCTGCTTCAAAATCCTGGACGCCCCATTTACCGCGCCCGACCCATCCAAGACTTCCCACAATATTGCGCACTTGATGGTGAAGAAAGGATCTGGCCTGTACTTCCACCAAAATTAGGTCGTTGGTTTTAGTCAGGCGCAAGACGTCCAAGGTCTTGATGGGAGAGGACGCCTGGCATTCGCTTGCGCGAAAGGTCGAAAAATCGTGGGTCCCAAGAAGAAGACTTGCGGCCTCCACCATCGCCTCAAAATTTAAGGGGGGAGGCAGGCGCCACGCACGGTTTGCGTCCAGCACAAGGGGTGCTGCGCGCTCAATGATGCGGTATTCGTACTGACGCTCTTTGGCTGAAAAACGCGCATGAAAGGCGGGATCTGCTTCTTGGACGTCCAGGATTGACACGGGAAAATCCCGCAGGTGCGCGTTAAGGGCCGCGCGCAGTCGAAAGGCGTCCCAAGGCTTTGTCAGGTCCACATGGGCTACTTGGTGGCTTGCGTGCACGCCTGCGTCAGTGCGCCCAGCGCCTTGAACAAAGGCACCCTGCTCGCCAAGTTTTACAAAGGCCCCTTCCACAAGCCCCTGGGCAGAGAGGCCATCTGGTTGGCGCTGCCATCCCACCAGGTGGGTTCCGTCATATTCGAGGATCAGCTTGTAGCGTCCCACAAGGGCTCCTTTTCTTGAAGGATCGATGAAATTTCAAAGCCGGTCCCCACAGGCAGATTAACGCCGTTAAGAAAATCCCGGGCACTGAGGGGCGCCTTACCGGGGCGCTGAAGCCGCTTTATGGCAATGGCATCCCTCCCACAGCAGATGGTAAAATCTGAGTCTAAGAGAGTACCGGGCCGGGTAGTTTTCTGGGTAAAAGGGACCACTTGCGCCTCGAGGACCTTAATGGTTTCACCGTTCCAATGAAAAAAAGTGCCAGGCCAGGGTGTGAAGGCTCTAATTTGACGGGCAAGAACGTCTGCCGGAGCCCGCCAATCAAGTTCGGCTTCTTCTTTGGAAATTTTATGGGCGTAGGTGACCCCTTCTTCGGGTTGGGGATGTCGTATCAGGGTACCTGTTTTCAACTGGTTTAGGGTGTCGACGATCAGCCTTGCCCCCATGTGCGATAAAGCGTCATGTAAAAGGGGGGTCGTCGTCTCAGCCGTCAAAGGGATACTGTCCCAAAGGAGCATATCGCCCGTATCAAGGCCTTCGTCCATTTGCATGGTGGTGACGCCCGCACGGGCGTCACCTGCCTGAATGGCGCGCTGTAAGGGGGCAGCCCCCCGCCAACGCGGTAAAAGGGATGCGTGAATATTGATACATCCATGGGTGGGGGCATCCAAAATAGCCTTGGGCAGGATAAGGCCGTAGGCGACCACCACGCCAAGATCGGCGCCGTGGGATCTAAAAACGTCTTGCGCGTCTTCATGGCGCAGGGTTTTGGGGTGGTAAACAGGCAGGCCGCGCGCGTGCGCCGCCTCCTCAACGGCGCAAGCTTGAAGCTTATGGCCCCTGTTGGCAGGGCGTGGAGGTTGACAATAGACGGCAACAATCTTATGGCCTGCTTGGATCAGGGCCTCGAGGGCTGGCACTGAGAACGCAGGCGTACCCATAAAGATAAGACGCAAGGGGATCTTCTCCTTTTTTATCGTTTCATGGCAGGGTTTAGTTTTTTTGCGGCCTTTAGGGCTTTTCCTGTGACGATTTTACGTCGGACAGGGGGAAGATGTTCGATGAAAAGGACGCCGTTCAAATGGTCAACCTCGTGCTGAATGCAGGCCGCCAAAAGACCCCAGGCTTCCAGCTCTTGCGCTTTGTTATACCGGTCAAGAAAACGCACCTTCACGCTCATGGGACGTTTAACGTCCGCATACTGCTCGGGGACCGACAGACACCCTTCTGAGGTAACCTGAAAGTCGGTCGAGCGAAAAATAATCTCGGGGTTTGCCATGAAAAGAGGCTCTTTGTTATATTCAGGGCCAATATCAATGGTCAAAACACGGCTCAGAATTCCGATTTGATTGGCGGCAAGCCCGATGCCTTGGTCTCCAAGCTTCATAGTGTCCATGAGGTCATCCATGAGGCGGCGCAAGCCATCATCCACAGCATCGATGGGAGTTGCCTTTGTCTTCAAGCGTTTATCGGGAATGGACAGAATTGATCTAACGGCCATGGTTATTTACTCAGAGTAAGGGTAGGGTCGTCGCTGAGCACACGTGCTTCATCGGGCAGCAAAATGGGAATCCCGTCACGGATGGGATAAGCAAGTCGGGCGCCTTTACTGATGAGCTCCGACGTTTCAGCGTCATAGCTGAGGGTTTCACGGGTGACAGGGCACACAAGGATTTCTAAGAGCTTTGGATCAATGGTACTCATGAGAGTGTCCCTTTCTAGTGAATTTGACCAAGATGGTTTTGTTTTTTCAGACAAGCAAGCTCCATGAGTGCTGTCAGCACATTAGCGCGGTCTTGAAGCGTAGCTGTTTCAAGGAGTGCCTGCTTTTCGTGGGCTTCAAAAGGACACATCATGGACAAGGCCGAGATCAAGATCTCGTCGGGGGTTTTGAGCACTTCCTCCCAATTGGGATGGAGATCAAGAAGAGCACAATATCCTTGAATCGTTTCTATAAACGCGTCACGATTAACAACTTCGGTGCCTTCTTCAATATGATCAAAGGAGTAGGGCTCATATGTGACTTTTGCGCGACGGACTCCATCTATCCCCAAGAACTCATCCATGATGCGAAAGCGTACAAGCCCTGACAAAATGGTGAAAGGAGCGGCCTCGTCACCTTCACTAAACGCCACAATGCGCGCAAGGCATCCCGTTTTAAAAAGGGTCGGGTTTCCAGAAAATGCCTTTTGGACTTGTACGACCCCCATGAGTCGATCTCCAGAAAGCGCTTTAAAAAAGGGCGATCTTTGCTTGAGCTCTAACGTTAAGGGCAGCTGTCCCTTAGGTAACAGTACGGCGTCATCAATCTCTAAAAGGATCACTTCATCAGGAAATGAATCCGGTACTTTGAGGGGTTTTTTCCTTAGCATTTCTCGCCAATGTGTCATGAATGGGGCGCTCCAACTTTATATGGCCTCATCTTAGCGGAACTTCAAGGCATAAAAAAAGGGTTTTATGTGGGGAGAGGAACCTTTGTCGATCTTAATCGAGGATCATCTGCCTTATGCTCTTCAACACAAAGACAAACTCAACAGCAAAAGAGTGCAGATGACTTTGGGAAAGGGCAGGCTTATGAGGCTGGTCACGGGAGGGGCATGGGCTTTTTACAGACGGTGATGTCAGTATGCGAGGTGGGAACAGGGATAAAGCCGCTCCTTTGCCAAAAAGAAAGGGCGCGATGGTTTTCTTTTTGAACAATGCACCGAAGGATGCGCATACCCGCTGACGTGAGGCTTTCTAGGGCGCGCACCAATGACGTGCTTTTGTGCGCTCTTTGGTGGTCCGGATGCACAAGCAAATACCCAATGGTCCAAGTCCCGTTTTGGGGATAGTCTTTCACTAGATCCACAAGGCCGTAAAGCTGGTTATTTTCATAAAAGCCAAAGACGCCTTTATCAAGGAGGGGGTCTTTTTGGGGGGGATGTGTTCTAAGGAGCTCCTTGGCATCAGGAAGCGTTTGTTCGCAGGTCCAGAAAAAATCTTCAAAAAGCATAAGGAAGGGCTGGAGAACAGGGGCGTCTTCTTCTTGTAAAAGCCGCACGTCCCCATAGAGCGTTAAAAGCCTCAATACTTCTTGTTGAAAGGCAGGCATTAAGGCGTCGTCCCGTTAAGTCCAAAACGTTTTTGGAGGAGGGAGGTGACGGATTTTTCCCGAGCAAGACCTTCCAAAAGATGGTCGCTGGCTGTTTTTCCCGTAGCTACAATCTCGTCAAGAAGGGCAAGGGGGTCAAAGGAAGAGGGCGCAGTTTCTCGCGCGTATCCTTGGCGGGCACGGGGTACGATCACCTTGGCAACGTCCCAAAGGGTACCCGACGGCGTTTGGGTCTTAAGTCCTTCTATGGGCAGAGCCAAGGTGATGGCTTCTAAATCTTGGACGGACCAAGGGCGGATATAATCAAGGCAAAAGGAAAGCGCGTCGGCGTTATATAAAAGCCCCATCCAAAAAGCCGCCAGGGTCAGAGGTTGGGGGAGGGGGGCTGCATCTGCGCCGCGCATTTCTAAGATATGTTTGACGCGCACTTCGGGAAAAAGGGTCGTTAGGTGATCATTCCAATCATTCAAAGTAGGTTTTTGTCCCTTAAGCTCAGGGAGATTGCCTTTGAGGAACGTGCGAAAAGAACGCCCTGCGACATTTATATAGTGACCCTTTCTTTTGACGAAATACAGGGGCACATCAAGGGCGTAATCCACATACCGCTCGAACCCCATCCCGTCGTCGAAGGCAAAGGGTAAAATGCCGCATCGGTCAGAGTCAGTGTGTTGCCAAATATACCGCCGGTAACTTTGATAGCCGTTGGCGCGTCCGTGGGTAAAAGGGGAATTCGCAAAAAGCGCGGTTGCCAGCGGCTGGAGCGCCAGCGCCACACGCAACTTTTGCACCATGTCGGTTTCGCTTGAAAAGTCTAGATTTACCTGGGACGTACAGGTGCCTGTCATCATTTCCTGTCCCAGAGTGCCTACTTTTTTCATATAGGGCGCCATGACAGCGTAGCGACCCTTGGGCATCCAAAAGCGTTCCTCGAGGTGCGTTAAAGGATCTGACCCTAAGGGAATTAAGGTCAGATTAAGTTCCTTGGCCAGAGTGATCAACCGCGCAATAATGGCCGTAAAAAGGCTATTGGCCTCGTCCAGGCTTTTAACAGGCGGGGCTGAGAACTCGAATTGGCCTCCGGGCTCTAGGGTCAGGGCGCCGTGCTTTAGGTGCATGCCAATAATTTCGCTACCTTCCATAAGGGGCGTTCCTTCATGGCGCTGCCAGTTTGCCAGAATCGTCTGAATTTCTTGGGCGGTCGCGCGCCTTGAAAGGCTTTCATGAAAGAGGAACACCTCGTACTCAAGCCCCACACGCCAGCGATCTTTCGGTTTGCACCCTTGTACAAAGGGCAAAATCAGGGCATCTTCGTGTTCAAGATGTTCGATGATGGGCTCCGTTCTGTCAAAGTGGGCTTTTGAAATATAAGGCGAATTCTATCATCCTTTGCCCTTTTGAAAAATGTCTTTCGTATTTTTCTTGGCAAAAGCCCTATTTTTGGGTAAAGATGGGCAAGGTAAATTTTCATGAGCTGATGAAAGAAGAGACCGATGGCTGTTCCAAAGAGAAAAACGACCCCCTCACGTAGGGGAATGCGCCGCTCTCACGACCGTTTGAAGGTGGTGCGCGGTGGGGAATGTGATAACTGTGGAGGCGAAAAGCTGCCTCACCACCTATGTGGCCACTGTGGACACTACAAAGGACGTGATGTCCTTCAAAAGACAGAAACTGCTTAGTGTTTTGTGATCTCGTGTAGAGAGCCTTAGCCTTGAGCACTGTCATCGCTGTTGATGTGATGGGGGGCGATCACGCCCCCCATGCCCCCCTTCTTGGTGTGAAGCGGGCAGCATCCCTTTTCCCTGGTACCCAGTTCCTTCTATTTGGTCCAGAAGAGCTTCTTGAAGACTTTCTCAAAGAAAATCCTGAACTGGTGGAGTTTTGTGAGGTTTTTCACGCACCTGAGCGTGTCCTCAACGAAACGCCTGCAAGAGAGGCCGTGCGGTCCCTTAAAGGATCTAGTATGCGCCTTGCCATTGAATCTGTGGCTGAAGGGCGCGCCCAGGGTGTGGTCTCGGGGGGTAACACGGGCGCTTATATGGCGCTGTCCAAAATTCTCCTTAAAACTCTGGAAGACATTGACCGTCCTGCCATTGTTGGCACGCTTCCTACCCAAAAGGGATCCTGTGTGATGCTTGATCTCGGTGCCAATGTCGAGGCAACTCCCGCGCAGCTTTGTCAATTCGCCCAAATGGGAGAAGCGTTTTCTAAGTATGTTTTGGGCACAGAGTCTCCGTCTGTAGGCCTGCTTAATATCGGGTCGGAAGACCTTAAGGGGCACGCCACCCTTAAGGAAACTCAAGAAATGATCCGTTCCCAACAAGTCGTGAGTAATTTTTACGGTTTCGTCGAGGGTGATGACATCATGGGAGGCACGACTGACGTCGTGGTGACCGACGGTTTTACAGGCAACGTAGCCCTTAAAAGTATGGAAGGCGCTGTATATTTTCTGCTTGATGCTTTTAAAAGTCATATTAAGGGGTCGTTCCTGGCTAAGTGTGGCGCGCTTTTGGCAAGAGGTGCCTTTGGCGGGCTTCGCAAGCGTTTTGATCCACGCCTTCATAACGGTGCCCCGTTCTTAGGGCTTAGGGGGGTGGCCGTTAAAAGTCACGGCGGCATGGATGAGGTTGGCTTTGCCAATGCGCTTGGTGTTGCCATCAATATGATTCAGCATGATCTGAACGATCATATTCTTGAGGAGGTGCGTCGTGTTCAGGGAAAACTCGCCCAAGAGATTGATTCGACCTTGCAATCTACCACCTCTGGATTAGACTAACCCCAGTCTTATCAAGGCAATTCATTTTTTAGCATAAGGATCAAAATATCATGAGCTCTTTAGTGCAAGAGACCCGTTCAATTATCGCAGGATGTGGACATTATTTGCCAGAAACTGTGGTCTCCAACGACGATTTATCCACGCGTGTTGATACCTCCCACGAGTGGATTGTTGAGCGTACGGGGATACACCAGCGTCACTTTGCGGCTGAAGGAGAGCTGACTTCAGACATGGCCCTGAAGGCGTCTGTGATGGCTCTTGAAAACGCGGGCGTTGAGGCAACCGAGATTGATCTTATTGTGCTTGCCACCACGTCTCCCGATCAAACATTTCCCTCAACGGCGACAACGCTTCAAGCCAAGCTTGGCAATACCACAGCCCTTGCTTTTGACGTGGCCGCCGTGTGCGCGGGTTATCTTGTGGCCCTGAATGTAGCGGATTCCTTCATCAAACTTGGGCGCGCGAAGCACGCTCTTGTGGTGGGAGCTGAGCGCCTGTCGAGCCTTCTTGATATGAATGACCGCAATACATGTGTGCTTTTTGGAGACGGGGCCGGTGCCACTGTTTTGCGCGCCTCGAAGATGAGTGATGACGACCGCGGTATTATTGGCGTTCATATGCAGTCTGACGGTCAATATAACCACATCCTGCGCACAACGGGCGGCGTTGCCTCCACACGTACCATTGGTCAGGTGCAAATGGAGGGGCGTGAAGTCTTTCGCCACGCCGTGACGAAGCTTGCAGATTCAGCCGATGCGACACTGAAAAAATATGATGTGGATCCAAAAGATCTTGACTGGCTCATTCCTCACCAAGCAAACCTTCGTATCATTGAGGGGATGGCTAAAAAACTTGATTTGACCATGGACAAGGTCATCACAACCGTACAGCATCATGCCAATACATCAGCGGCCTCTATTCCCCTTGCCCTTAGCGCTGCCGTTCAAGATGGTCGGGTCAAGCAGGGCGATTTAATTTTGCATGAGGCAATCGGAGGCGGTCTTGTATGGGGGTCGGCTCTTTTAAGGTTATAGTTCCATGACCTATGTGGTGACAGACGCGTGTGTTCGGTGCAAGTATATGGACTGCGTGGAGGTATGCCCTGTGGACTGCTTTCACGAGGGAGACAATATGCTCGTGATCGATCCAATCCGCTGTATTGACTGCGGTGTCTGCGAGATTGAGTGTCCTGTGGAAGCCATCAAGGCAGATACCGAACCAGGGCTAGAAAAGTGGGTAGAAATCAACCATGATCTTTCTCGGACTTGGCCTGTGATTCGGTTAAAGGGGTCTCCTCCTGGGGACGCCGATCAGTGGCGTGATGTGGCGAACAAATTCGAAATCTATGGGTCCAAAAAACCAGGAAGAGGATCATAAGCCCTTTTTCACAAACACAGTGTTTTTCCTATCTGGGTGCAAGACGTCGCACTTGACCTTAAAATATTTAGGTCAAAAGCCCCGTGGGGAAAGACGCAACAAATCTTCAAAAAAATCACGCCTACAATCGCTTGAATTAATCTTTTTTTTAACCCTTTTTTTTACATAATATAACGGTACTACCCGTCAAAGGAGGTCGTCATGTCAAAAGGACTCTATACACCGAGCGACTACAAATTGATGACAGCACAGATTTTATATCACCTGCCGGACTATCCCAGTTTATTGCAGACTTACATCTGGCAGGATTTGGATATTGCACCAGATTTTCCCACCCTCATGAAGTTTTTGGCTTTTTGGGATAAAAACTTGGAGGGTCGCATGCACTCGGTGACCATTACTCACGCGGAGCCGGTTTTAGAACCCAAAATGCGCTTTTACCAACAATCTCTAGAGATACACTAATCAAGAGCGTAAGGCGCTTGGCGCCTTACGCTCTTGATTTTTCCCCTAAAGACCAGCTATCCCAGTCCACGAGATGTTAAACTGAGAAGACAAAAATCATGACCTCCTCTTGCAAAAGGCACAAGTTTAAGGAAAATTTAATATAAAAGCCCTACGGTTCTTAAAGCGTTTGGCAGAATCTACAAGACAGGGAGAGTTGGCATAGTTTTTGCCCCATATGTTATATGCAAAATGTCATACGAAGTCTTTGTTGGGCCTTTATCGGAATTTTGAGCGCAACCGCGCTCAAAGCGGCGCTTCCGAAACGGCAGGCTGCGCACCAGGCCTGCGCCGTGCATGCGGCTCATCACGAGCATTATAAAGGAATTCCACGTCATTTGCTGACGGCAATCTCTAAAGTCGAATCAGGGCGTGTGGACCAAAAAACAGGAAAAGTCAGTGCCTGGCCTTGGACTTTGAACGTTGAGGGGATCGGATATGTATACGCAACAAAAGAAGAAGCGATTGCGGCCGTTCACCAATTTAGACGACAAGGAAAGAAAAGTATCGATGTGGGATGCATGCAGGTCAATTTACATCACCATCCCAAGGCCTTTCGCACCTTAGAAGAGGCCCTTGATCCCCACAAAAATATTGAGTACGCCTCACGCTTCTTGAGTGAGCTGAAAAACTCCCATGGCACATGGAGTAAGGCCGTTGCCCACTACCATTCGGCGACTAAAGAATTGCACATTCCCTATCAAAAAAAGGTTCTTTCCGTTTGGAACAAAGAGCGTCTTTATAATAAGACCCCTGTTCTGGGGATGGAAGAGTTGAATGAAGATTACGCGTTCACGTCTAAACGTGGAGAGGGTAAAGTTGTGATGATTCCTAAATTGCGTTTGAGTGTGGCGCGCAGTGGTCCGCAGTACGCGCGTGGTCAAGAGGCGCGCATGCAACTCGCGGTTTACCGCGAGCGTGCAAAAAATGCCCTCGACAAAAAGCAAGAAAAAGAAAAACCGACCCCCACGCCCCATACTCTCAAAATTGCCACGCGCACTGTCTCTTTAGACAAATTTGGTCAACTTCGACGGCGCGCCCAAGCGCTTCAGAAAAAACTCTCCATTACCCGCGCTGTTCAAGGGTAGAGCTGCCAAAGGTCAGATGATTAAATCATGAGGGATCAAGGGGCAACAGATGACCATAAAAATGTCCATCCATAAGATTCTTTGTAATTCGTCCCCCAGGGGAAAGCCTTGACCTTCATTGGGGTGAGGGCCCTGACGCCCTTAGGGCCCGCAAAGCCTGCAAACACAGCCCTCTATCTTTCCATGTGCAGCCTGCACAAATTTGGTCAAATGTTTCGTCGGAAAGCGTTTTGAGGCGCTCCTTAACCGCTTGCCAGCTATAAACATGTCCCGATTGCCAGCCAAGGACCTGGGTGTGCCTGTGATCAAGGGCTGCGATATAGTCCTGATCCTTACAAAGATTGCCTCGTTTGTGGGGGCACGCGGTACAAATACTATCGGTATAAGTCGTTGCAATGAGTTTTGTGTGATCACCTTGAGGTCCCCGCAACTGCTGGACGATCTTTCCAAAGTTCCTCACGAAGTTGGAAGAGTATCCCTTTCCCGCAAAACCATTCGCACACAAAAAATGGTGTGGTCTAAAATAATACGGGTGAAGGGTGGTTAAATCTCTCTCAAGTTCTGGGGTTCTCATGGGGCAACTCAGGTTCAAAAAGCTACAAAAGCGTACCAATTATAGGGTCAGATCACAAGGATTCAATGATCACCAAAAAGTTAACAAAGTACTTGCGTGATGATCGTTGCTGTGGAAGACTGTGTCCAGAAAAAAGAGGCCGAAGCAAGCTTCGGCCTTAGTTTATAACAGGGAGGCTTCACGTCTTGGGAGACGTAGGACTGGAAAATCCAGCCCTTCTCCAGGCGTTGCGCCTGGAAACTCGTGAGCGACTTAACGCTACACACCATATGTAGGACTTTTTTGCCTGCACTACCAGCAGAATTTTCGCATGGGGGGTATGCATTAGGAGCAAGTCATTCTGTAAAAGTATATTAAATCAAAAAGATATGATATTCCTTGGCAGGATACAGCCGTTGTTATGGGGAGAAAAAAAATGTTGCAAGACCTTGATGGCGGCCTTGCCGTAGAAGAAACATTTCGTCTTGTCATTGCCTTGCTGTTGGGCGGCATTATCGGATGGCAACGCGAACACTATGGTCACGAAGCCGGTGTAAGAACGTTTTCTCTTATTTCATTGGGGTCATGTCTTTTTGGCATCCTGTCCCACCATATGGCGTTTCCTGGAGATCCAGGCCGTATTGCCGCCCAAGTAGTTTCAGGAATAGGTTTTATCGGTGTGGGTCTTATTATCAAAGAGCAAGGCAGCATTAAAGGCCTCACAACCGCCGCCACCCTTTGGGCAGTGTCTGCCGTTGGCCTTTCCATGGGGTATGGTTTATATTATGTGGCCGTCCTAACATGTACGCTCATTTTTATATCGCTGTTTTTGCGAAGTATCCCCCACTGGGACAAAATTATTGGCAAGCCAAGCCAGCCAAGAAAAGAACGGATGGTCTCCCAAGAAACGTCCGAGCAAACACCGCCCACTACCCCCGAAAAGTAATGGCGGCGTGGGTGATCAACGCCGCCAAGCCTTATCAAATTCAAAGAACCGTCCGATTTTCATGACGCCCATAGAAGTGATAGTGCTTTCTTAAAAGAAAGTCCTGATCAAATGAAGGGTTTTCATTCAAATAAGCGTGCAAATCTGGGTTGTACGCAAGATAGACGTTTTCATCGAAATCTTCGGGAACCTCAAAGGTATAAGGTCTTCTTTCAAATATACCATGTTGAAGATAATGGTGTTCGGCAAAAAGATCAGGAGACTTGTTGTCTTGGCGCGCCCCTTCGGCGACATCAGGATTTAAAAGCAAATACACCCTGTAATCAAAATCGTCAGGAATCTCAATTTTATAGGGAAGGCCTAATTGCCAGCCGTAGTAGTGATAGTGTAGGCGAAGGAAAAAATCTCGATGCTTTCCAGATGGATTTTCGATGACAAGAAAAGAGTTCAGTTGTGGGTTTAGGGCTAGATATTCTTCCTCTTTAAAGCCATCAGGGAGGTCAAACGCATACATTCTTCCTTCATGCCTCCCCAATCTTAAATAATGCCTGATGGCATAGAAATTATTATACTCATTGACCGCTATTGCGGCATCATAAACATCTTCGTTCAGCTGATAGTAAGCATTAAAATCAAAGTCTCTGGGAAGATCATCAAGACTACAGGCGCGTCTCTCGGCTTTTCCATGGAAGTGATAATGTTTCCTTAACAGGAACGTTCTTTCTTTTTTAAGCAGTCTGTCGCTTGCGACGGCTTCTAAGTCAGGGTTCAAAAACAGGTAATCTTCCATTTTAAAGTTGTCTGGCACGTCAAAGCGGTACGCGAGGTTGTTGGCCGCCCCCTGCCTGAGGTAATGCTTTTTGGCGAATTTTTCATCAGGATATTCCCACTTATTGCGAGCAAGGGCCTTTACCTCAGGATTCAGGGCATAATATTCTTCGTAATTGAAATCCGTTGGCAGAAAGCTCTTATGGCGACGCCCTTCAGCCCTCCCAAAAAGATGGTAATGCTTTTTTGCCTCAAGTTCCCTGTCACCATAAAAACATCTTTTCAGAAGTTCTTCCACATCCTCATAAAGCTCTTGGTATTCCTACATGCTAAAATCTTCGGGTACATCAAAACGGTACGCGCGACCTTCTTTCTCACCTCGTCGAAGATAGTGCTTTCGGGCATAGGTTTCGTTTTCTTGGCCTGACGCCTTAGCGGCTTTTTTGATATCGTCATTCAAAGCAAAATAGGCTTTATGATCAAAACCCTCAGGTATGGTGCTTTTGTACGCTCTACCTTCACGGCGTCCCCATAAATGATAGTGCGCTTTTAGGGCAAGGTCTTTTTTGTAAGAGGAAGCGTTCTTTCCCAACAGGGCTTCAAGGTGTGCGTCTAGGTCCTCGTGAAGGTCCGCGTAATCACTTGCCTTGAAATCAGCAGGCAGATCAAAGCGGTAAGCTCTGTTCTCGCAAAAGCCGAAACTTAAGTAGTGTTTTTGTGCATAGGCTCTGTTTTCCTGTTTTTGAGAACGTGCAAGCTCTGCAATATCTGGATTGAGGGCATAATAAGCTTCATCATCAAAATGATCGGGAAGGATCGCCTTGTAAGGGCGTTTTTCTTGATAGGCGGCAAAATAGTGATGGACAATAAACTGATCCCAGGTTGGCGATCCTTGAACAGCTTGATCAACATCTTTGTGCAGGCGTCGATAAACTGCCGGGTCAAAATCGGTGGGTAGTGTGTAGTGTCTTCCCTCACGGTAGCCGTGCTCTCGAAAGTGCGCGGCAGCGACTTCATGAGGGTTTTGACCGAGTTGCCTCGCTAAATCAGCAACGTCAGTATAATGCGCAAGATAGGCAGTCGCATTAAAATCCTGAGGTGTTATATACAGTAAGGGTTTGCTTGCGCACGTATACCCTCTGTTTTCAAAGTAACCATGCTGGGTGTAATGGGTATGGGCAAAGGTGGCCGTGATGTTTCGCGCCTGTGCGGCATGTGTCCGAACGTCGTGGTTTAAATAAAAATAGGCGTCCGCGTCGAATTCTTTGGGCAGAGCAACCTGATAGGAGCGCTTTTCTGCAAAGGCGTTAAAATAGTGCTGAATGGCAAACTCGTGGGCATTAGGGCTTATATAGGCTGCTGCCGCCACATCGGGATGAAGTTTCAAGTAGATTTCGGGACTAAACCCTTGGGGCAGGGCGTACTGACGTCCCTCGAAATAGCCATGGGCACAATAGTGGTCCGCCGCGAAAGCTACTTGATTTTGACCCACCTGACGGGCAGCATTCGCAACGTCTTGGTGACGGGCAAGGTACGCGTGGACGTCAAAGCCGTTGGGGGCGTTAAAGAGAACTTCTTTTCGTTCCCTTGCGTAATAAAGATTTGTAAAGTCCCTGTTTTTATGGTTAATAATTTGCCAGATGCCAGCTCCTTGTATCATCACGATCACATGATCTCCGTGATCATAAAAGTCCCACTGTCCTTTTGCCGCGTTAACCAGAGCTTTGTTCTTGGGATCTTGCCAGCAGTTTCGTAGGTGAGCCATATATCCTGCGTCATCAGCATATAGTCGTATGCGCTCTTTGTGGGCGATGGGATCATGTTCTTAGATCATTTCTATTTTTGCAGAACAAGAAGAAAAAAAAAGATTAAAAATATTAAAAATGATAAAAGGGCTGATTAGGTGTTTTTTCATCAGTTTTCTTGGGTGACATTTTTTGCTCAGACCGGTTTTAATACACATCGGGCAAAAAAGTCAAGAATTGCCCATTTTGAGGCAAGTGTTTTTTAAAAAGAGGTGTTCACCCGGCTTAACCACTGAGCAGTATCCGTGTCCAGATGGGGGGTGAGCGCGTCTTGAACACGCTGATGATAAGCCCTAAGCCATTCTTTTTCTTCGTGGTTAAGGAGCGTTTTTTCCACAAGCCTCAAGTCAAGGGGGGCAAGAGTCAGCATCTCAAACTCAAGAAATCCAGGGTGTTCAGATGACGCTTTGATAAATTGCAAGCTTTCGATGCGAATGCCGTAAGCTCCTTCTAGATAGTAACCAGGCTCGTTGGACACAATCATGCCGGGCTCTAGGGGGACAGCGCGCGGGGCGCTGGAAATGCTTTGAGGGCCTTCATGTACCCCAAGATACGCGCCCACCCCGTGCCCAGTGCCGTGGGCATAATCAAGACCCTTCTCCCAGAGGGAAAACCGGGCAAGGGCGTCCAGTTGATGGCCTGACGTTCCTTTGGGAAAGCGCGCCCTGGCAAGGGCGATATGACCCTTAAGCACACGGGTAAAGTGCTCTTTTTGTTGGGTGGTCGGCGTGTCTCCTAAAAAAACAGTGCGGGTGACGTCCGTGGTTCCTTCAAAGTACTGGCCGCCTGAATCCACAAGAAAAAGATCCCCTTTTTGAAGGGGACGGTCAGTTTCGGGCGTGACGCGGTAATGGACAATGGCGCCGTTGGGGCCTGTGCCTGCAATGGTTTCAAAGCTTGGTTCTTTAAAGGCGGGGTGCTTTTGACGTTCCATAAGGAGCGCCTTAGAGGCCGAGAGTTCCGTCACGGGCTTTCCTTCACGTATCTGTCCATCAAGCCAGCACAAAAACTGCGTGAGGGCAAGCCCATCATAAAGATGGGCGGTTTTAGCCCCGTCTAGTTCAGCAGATGTTTTAAGGGCGCGCGGCCTTATGCAAGGGTCCTCACCTAGAGTGGCAAGGGCCCCTTTTTTCTCGATAAGCAACTGACAGGCATAAGGGGCCGTTCCTCTATCAAGGAGAACTTTTTGGCCGTTTTGTGTGTACGACTCAAGATGGGGAACAAAATCCTCATAAGCATGAAGGGTGATTTTAAGAGAGGTAAGGCGCTTACTTAAATCTGGTGCCACAAGATCTTTTGAGACAAAAAGATCAGCGGTGCCGTTCTTATGGACAAGGGCGTATCCCGTGACTAAGGGGCTGTAGGGTACGTCATGGGCCCGCACATTAAAAAGCCAGCATAAAGATTCACCCACACTTAAAAGCGCGGTATCGAGGTTCTGCGCCGACAGATGCGCATAAAGATCCTTTAGTTTTTCTTCGACGCTTTTGCCGGCGAACTTATCTGGATGAGCGTCTATGGGCGTGAAAAGGGGGGCAGGTCTGTGGGGCCACAGGGACGCCCAGAAGGGCTGGGCTTGCTTTAGGGGTGTAAAGACCGCGTTGTTATTCTTGAAAAGGGTTTCATATCGGGGGTATTCCCCCACGCTGACGCACCAGGGGTCAAATCCGATCCGCGCTTCTTGGGGAAGGGCAGCCTCTTTTATCCATGCCTCAATACTGGACCATGAATAAGGCCTAAGGTCAAAAAGCGCGCCGTCCACCTGGTGTTGCGCTTGCAGGGTATAGCGGCCATCCACGAACAAAACGGCTTTGTGTTGAAGGACAAGGCAAAGGCCCGCAGAGCCGTCAAATCCTGTGATATGGGTGAGAAGTTTGCTGTGCTCAGGTAAAAATTCATGGGCATGATGGTCCGAGTGGGGGATGAGAAGGCCGTAAAGATCACCCGCCCGAAGAAGGTCTCGTAGGGTGTTAAGGGATGAAGATCGAGTCATTAAAAGAACTCCTAAGGTTTCTTTTCAGGAATGCGAATGATGAATTCTGTGAATTGGCCTTCCTGGCTTTCCACCGCAAGCGTGCCATGATGCTGATTTACGATAATATCATAGCTAAGGGACAGACCCAATCCTGTTCCGCTACCTGCAGGTTTTGTCGTGAAAAAGGGATCAAAGATCCTTTTTTTGACGGAAAATGGGATGCCAGGCCCATTGTCCTTGATGCGAATTTCAATCATCCCTTGATCTTTTTTTGTGCTTAAGGACAGAACAGGATCAAATTTGTCTCCTTGAGTCAGCTTCTTTTGATTCAGGGCATAGCACGCATTGTGGATCATATTGAGGAGCACGCGCCCAAGAGCCTGGCGATAAACTTTAGTGATCAGCGTGGGAGAAAAAGACTTCTCAACGGCTGGGGAAATGCCCTGGGAACGAAAGGCAGAAATGGCCAGGATGGTGTTTTCATCAAGGAGCTGGTTAATATCTGTGTCTTGCTCGACGTCGGTTCCCCCTTTGGCGTGAACAAGCATACTTTTGACGATGGAGTCTGCGCGGTGAGCGTGCTGATCAATGCGCTGCATATTGTGGGCGATGGTGGTGATCAAGTTATTCAGCTCGCCATAATATTCCGGTACAACATTTTCTTGCTCGATTTGCTTTAGAAGGGCTTTGGCTTCTTCGGTAAACTCTTGACATACTTCTGAAAAGTTGATGATGAAGTTGAGAGGATTTTTGATTTCATGGGCAATCCCGGCTGTGATGGCGCCAAGACCTGCCAATTTTTCTTGGACGATGACTTGTTGTTGTGCTTTGCGCAGATCCACAAGGGCGCGCTGAAGGGCTTCATTCTTTTTTGAGATTTCTTTGGTGCGTTCTTGTACTTTGGCATCCAGGGTTTGAATGTGTTCTTCGAGTTTTAGCACAAGGGCGCGATTTTGTTCGAAAACTTGAGAGACTGCGTCAAACCACGTGTGCCAGGGTTCTTGAATATCATCATAACTCTGCCCGTCTTTTCCTTGCCCTTTTTCCGAAATGTGGCTTACAAGGCGCTGGGTCGGATTGATGAATTCTTTTGAAATGAGTTTGTTAGTGAACAACAAAAAGAGCATTCCAAAAATTAAAACGAATAGGACGCTTGGTCCAACGTGAAGGAGGGTTGCAATCCCTAGGTCTGTGGCGTTGATGTAAAAAAGAACGTTCCAAGGGGCAAAGTCTGTGCGGGCCCGGTATACCCAGTACCCATTATCTTCGGTGAGAGAGTGCTCTTCGTAACTAAGAATCCTTTCTAAGGAGAGTCCCTTGGGAAGGACTTCATGGGCCCTGATCAGTCTTGTTTTTTCGTTATCATCCTCGGTATCGGAGACGACAGTGCCTTTGTCGTTGACGACCAAAAGACGACCGTTCCGATAATAAATACTGTCGATAAAATAGTCGACAGCCTCGAGGGTAAAATCAAGGGCAACAATCCCTAAAAACCGATTGCCGCGGTAGACAGGTGCACTGCATGTTTGCATAAGCTCTCCCGTTTGGTTGCTGACGAATGCATCGGTCCAGAAGATCTCTCGTTTTGGGTTGTGGGACGGCAGAGCAGCAGAAAAGGCTTCTTCATAAAGCAAAGATGGTTGGAATTTTGTTTGAAAAGAAGAGCTCCAGGGATAAAGATTTTGAAAGCCAGATTTGGAGATATACCGCAGTGCTGAGGTTGTTTTGATATTCTCTTTGATCACCTTAAAAAGGGGATTAAGCGCATATGCCATATGAATTTCTTCCCAAACCTCCTCTTTGAGATGTTCAACGGCGCCAATGCCCGTTATGTTTCCAACCAGTTGAAAATGGGTTTTAGGGGTATCCAGATGAAAGTAACTTCCATCTGCAGACGTCTGCAGCGCTATGTGGTTAATGTCTGAAAACGCAAAAGGCGTTTTAATGAAATCCTCTGCCTGAAGGCGCATGCCGTTGACGGCGTCGTAGCGAATGCGCAGCAAGTAATCAAGGGCCTGAGTTTGTTCAAGAAGCCGCAGCCTAAGAGAAGAAAGCCGCCCTTCTAAGTTTTCGTTATAAAGGACCCATAAAAGGGCGATGGCGCAGAATAAAATGACGCCATAGGTAAGACCGACGATGCGACGAAAACGAGAAAAAAAGGTCACACACCGCCTCCTTGGGGGTAAGGGTCAGGTCCTACTTTACATAACGTCCTGGCGCGTCTTCAAGGGGGGGGAACTCTCGAGAGCCTGGTTTTCTTGCGGGGATCATGGGGCCTCCGTGCTCTTCAAGCCACTTAACCCACTCAACCCACCAAGAACCGGGGTGCATAGTCGCTTTACTTAACCAAGATTCTGTGCCGCTCGGATCAATGTTGCCCGTCCAGTATCCATATTTATTTTTCTCTGGGTGGTTGAAAATACCTGCCACGTGTCCTGAGCCTCCCAGGACAAAACGGGTTGGACCTCCAAAGATTTTGGCGCCTTCATAACCGCAGGGCCAAGGAGCAATGTGATCCTCCTTTGTGTTCAGGATGAAGGAGGGCACTTTAACCTTTGACAGGTCGATGGGACGCCCTTTAATGCTGATACCTGCGGGCTTAATCAACTTGTTTTCAAGGAACATATTGCGCAGATAATACAGATACATGGCTGCGGGCAGGTTCGTGTAATCCGAATTCCAGTACAAAAGGTCGAAGGCCATGGCCTCCTTACCCATCAGATAATTGTTAATCACAAAGGACCAGATAAGGTCATTGGAGCGTAACAAGTTAAAGGTGCGCGAGAGGATGCGTCCATCAAAATAGCCGCTATGACGGATGGCGCGCTCCATTTTGGAGAGTTGTTCCTCATCGATGAAGATTTTAAGGTCGCCTGCGTCTTCAAAGTCAAAGAGAGTCGCAAGATAGGTGGTGCTTTTAAGGGGATTATCCTTGTCTCCTGCCCGGTATCCACTATAGGTAGTCAGGAAGTTGCCGCCAATACAAAAACCAAGAGCGTTGATCTGGGGCTCTCCCACAATGCGTCTTGCGGCCTCAACGGCACCGCCAATCCCCTCCAGCACATAATCTTCAAAGGTTTTGTGCGCGAGGCGCTCGTCTTTGGGGTTAACCCACGAGACGACAAAAACTGTCCATCCTTGCTTGAGAAGCCAGCGCACAAAAGAACTTTCAGGTCTCAAATCAAAAATATAGAACTTATTGATGCAAGGTGGGACTAATAAGATAGGGATTTTGCGAACGTTCTCGGTGACGGGTTCATATTGTATGAGCTGTAAAATTTCGTTCTCGTAGACAACCTTGCCTTTGGTCGTGGCAATGTTTTTTCCAATATGAAAAAAGTCACGCTCAACCATGGAGATCTGCAGGCGGCCGTCTCCTTCTTCCAAATCTTTGTAAAAATTGGAAATCCCTTGGATAAGACTCATCCCACTCGTCTCTGCAATGCGCTTGATGACTTCTGGGTTGGCCCAAGCAAAATTCGTAGGCGCCATGGTATTGGAGAGTTGTCTTGTAAAGAAAGATACCTTGTGGGCGACCTTCGGATCAAGGCCTTCGATATTAGAGATAATATCTTGAAGCCATTGATCCCAAAGAAGATAAGACTGTTTCATAAAGTCGAATCCTGGCACCTCAGACCACGCGGGATCTGAAAAACGCCGATCAGCCTTGGGGGTGGATATGACTTCATCAAGGCTCGTATCATTTTTAGGGTCTGAAAGGGTTTGATAAGCTGACTTACAAAGGGCAGTATAGCGCTTTAAATAAGCGTGGCTTGCTTGAAATAAGGGGTTTGGGTCTTCTGCCAGTTTGAGGCCCGCCTCCATGAAGGCTTTGGCTGCGTTCCAAGGATCCATGGGATCTGGCGGGGCGTCCTCTTCGGCTTTGGCGATCATCTCATGGGCGCATGTGATGGCCATGCGTTGAAAATTTTCTCCCAAAGCCATCAATCCCGTTGCCATGGCAAAGGGATCAATGGTTGGGGGTACACTGTTAAAAAATGCGCCGTGCTCATCTACTTTGGCTGGTGGTTTGCCCATCGCCGCCCTCACTGTTATGGTGTAATTTTTATAAATTATATAGATTTAAAGATTTTTAGGAAGCCATATGTTTGCCGATCCAACTCTCAAAAACGGGCATGGGGAGGGCACCGACCTGTGTATCCACATTTTGTCCCTTTTGAAAGAGCATCAGCGTTGGGATGCTACGTACACCGTACTGGGAAGGCGATTCTGGATTTTTATCGATATCAACCTTACAAATTTTGACTTTGCCGTCATATTTTTCGGCCAACTGATCCAGAATCGGAGCAATGGCACGACATGGGCCGCACCACTGAGCCCAAAAATCGACTAAGACCAAACCGTCGTGGTCCAGGACGTCCGCCTTAAAAGTATCGTCTGTCACGTGATGAACACTCATAGATTTTTCTCCAAAAATTACACTTATATCATTATACGCTATCTCTTGCTAAGAGACAAGAAACCCTGATCCTTAACGCGGATGAGAGACGGATTTTATTACTTTTTTTCCGCTAAGGCTCGTCCTTTATCGGATGCGGGGTTGGTTTGGCTCAAAAGCTTTTGGAGCTCTTCTAAAGGTAAGCCACCCTCTACAACAGTGTCACCTATGATCAAGGTGGGTGTCGCCTCCAGCTGAATTTTCTCTGCCTCATTTTGCATTTTATTGAGATAGGCCTCCACGGCAGGGCTTCCCAGGTCTTTTTTAAGTTTTTCAAGATCCAGACCTTTGATCACACCGAAGGCTTTGGGGAAATCCTCGAGGAGTGTTTGGGGGTCTTCTTTTAAAATCAACTCCATAACGGGTTGATAAAGATTTTGTTCTTTGGCGGCAAGCATGGCTCTGACAGCAATCACCGAAGGTGTACCCAGGATCGGAATGTTCTTCACAATGATTTTCAGGTTGGGATTTGCTTTTACTGCCTCTTCCATGGTGGGGTGGAACGCCCGACAATGGCCACAGAAGGGGTCAAGAAAGGCCACCATGATTTTCTTTCCTTGGGGGTTTCCTAGGAAAAAATCTGTCGGATCATTCATTAAAAGGTCTTTGTTTTCAGCAATGGCTGTTTTTCTTTTTTGATCAAGGGCGTCTTGTTTGCGTTTTTGAAGAACGGTGATGGCGTTTTCAATGAGCTCGGGATTGCTCATGAGATATTCTTTGATCACGACTTGGATGTCTTTGACTTGGTCTGGGCTGAAGGACGCGGCTGTGGTTTGGGACGCATATAAGAAACTGGTGGCAATAAGGGCGGACGTAACGGCTAAACGCATGGAAAAAGACTCCTCTCCTGTTTTATGTTCTTCAACCTATCGGAATAGGAAGAGGGTGCGCAAGGGCCTTCGCGTAAAAAGTGAGGGGAGGGCAAGGAGTGTGATGAAAAAGGCTTGACCTCAAACCACAAGGCTGCGATTGTCGCAAAGGCGTGGGCCTGTAGTTCAGCGGTTAGAACGCACCGCTCATAACGGTGTTGTCGCAGGTTCGAGTCCTGCCGGGCCCACCATCCTTCGTTTTTCCAAAAAGAATCATCATTCAATGGCTGTGACAGTGTCATCATCAAAGGGACTGTTGGCCAGGAAGGAAAGAAAGATGCACTTAAAACATCTCATGGCAGTATGTCTGCTTTTAAATCCTCTCTCCTCTCTTTTGGCGTCCAATCTAGAAGATCCCTTGGGTGATTCGGGTAAGTCTCCACGTGAGCGCATAGAATACGAGAATCCTTTTGAAGATCTTGACCACATGTGGCTTACGGGCGCTGTTTACTATGATCCCAGTTATGCGCGCTATGCGGGCCAAACGCTTTATTTGATTGACGCTAAGATCCCAGCGGCTCGCATTGATAATTTTGGATACATCCATTTAAACGCCTTTGTTTTTGGGGACTGTAAAGAATGGCATCAAGAACAAGCGCGTCAGCATGAGAGCCGTAAATTCCGGGAAGAAAACGCAAACATCCTAGCACTCATAGGACAGCTCACGCGTAGCAGCAGCGGATCCATAGAACGGGCATATGTGAACTCTGCCCTCAAGGATGGGGTTGATTTTGCAAACGCTTGGGTTGGGTACGTCCTTTATGCAAGTTATGGGGATGACGCCTTTCTTGCTCAGATTTTTGGGACGATCCCAAGCGCTCGCCGCGCAGACATTTTTGATCAAGTGTGTTTCGCGGTAACTCCCGCCATGCCGTCCATCGCTCTTTTTGAACGCATGCCTCTCTACCAAGATGATAGATCATCATATGCGGCCTTCGAGCAGATGAAGGAGCGCTTTCTTGAGAACACCGCTTTGCCCGGAGAAAATTTTGAGTCCCTGTTGGAGGGCTTTGTGCGTGAAAAAAACCTGTGAGTATTATGTAACAAGCCCCCTGATGATCAGGGGGCTTGGCGCCAATGCACTTATTTAGAGAGGTGCTTCATACTGGATAAGTATGAAATCCAGCCCGGTGCTTGAGCGTTTTGACCATAGTGCTGATAAACGGCCATATGCGCTTGAATATCCCATGCATCTCCAGCCGACTTGAGAGCTTGGTTTTTTATAATGTGCAAAAGAGGTGCCTTGTCTTCGAAGGTAGGCAGTGTGTTCAGGTGTTGGAGATCTCCTAAAAAGGCCACTCTTTTTTGTGGATCTTTTATTTGGAAAAAAACATCACTGAGATAGAATTCCCATGACGCTAAATCCCCTTGGGCAAAAGTAGAGATGCTGGTGATGGCACGCGCGCGCACCGCGCCGTCAGGGACCGTGTTGACATTCTTTTTAATTAACGACAGTTTGCTTTTGTGCTCTGCATCACCCCACTGCGGGAAATGAGTGGTGGTTGCCATTAAAAGAGCTTCATGACCCGACTCAACGCCTTTGAAGAAAAGCCCAAAGTTTGACAAGGCAGGATCAAGGGCATTGGCAGCACAGGCACGTGCATAGTGATAGCACCGCGCCAGGACTTTTCCGTCCGTAACGGTTTGCGCCATTAAAGTAATAAGAGCAAGTGCTTGAGGGGTGTGCGCGACGTTCACGGGACTCTCCTCGGCAAGAAAGCGTCTTTTTTCAGCTGCCGAAAGACGCTGCATAAGCGGCTTTGTTGTAGGAAAGTCAGCCGCAGTTTGGGGTGACACGCGAGAGAGATACACGGCTGTTTTTTCTAAGGAAGGGCCACTTGCGTCTGCAAAAAACTCAAGGTCATGGAAGAGGTGAGGATGCACGGCGTAAAGCTTGCTAATCTCACGTATGTGAGCAAACTGCGCCTCTTGCTTTGGTTCTGTGAGCCTCATGGAGAGTGACCTGATCTTAGAAAAAATCTCTAACTTTTGATGAAAAGGTGCCTCGCGAAATGCTTTTAACTCTTGCCAGTATCGCCCAAGGGTGGGGGCAAAAAACAGAGTATGATCGTCAAAGGCATCCGTATCTTTTAGGGGCGTGCCGAAAGTGCATGTTAAAAAGGTGATCACCTCAGGTAACAGGGGGAGGGGAAGTCCGCCGCTTAAAAGGGCTTGTCCTTGGGTCACGAAGCGATCAACGTCATGGAGGTGGGCGCTTGCGTGCTGAACGAGGGATGTTCTTAACCTTGCGTCCTGAGCAGGGATAGCTGACGTCAGGGGCTTGAGTTTTTGCAGTGTTCGGCGGTTGTCTGCTGACAAGGGGGCCAGCGTCGATGCTAGGGTGTTGCAGACCCTGAAAAGGGACACATGGGTCATACCCATGCTCAAAACATCAAGGGTTTGAAGGCAAGAGATTTTATCTTCTACCACAATGGCGCCAAAAAGTTGAGAAATCTTTGTCAGAAAAGCGATCTTTACCTCGTGGGTGTTGAGGCGGTTCATAAGCGTGAAAAGACTTTCAAGTAAAGTACTTCTCATCCCGGCATGAGCGCCTAGTATGTGCGGTTGAAGGGCTTGAATAAGCTGCTCAGACGCAGGATGCGATTGACCTGCGGGTAAGATGGCGGCAAGTTTTTCTAAAACCTCTGTCCGTTCGTCACCCGTAAGGAAGTTAAAGAAAGGGGTGAGCATTCTTAGGCGTTGGATTTTTTGTTCCGTGGTACATCCTGCAAAAATAGGCACTAGATCCGATAAGATAAATGGAAGCTCGGTTTGGTCAAGGCCGCTTAGAAGGGGAGCTAATTCGTCTAGATCTCTGTCCATATCACGCACATCTATGGTTGGCACAAAGGTCAAAAGACCTTGTTGAACAGTGTGACGGCAATTCGTTTGCGTCTGCGCAAGGACGCTTAAAATGAGAGGGATGTTCTTTTTTCTGTCACTTGGATTGGCAAAGTAGTCCAAAAAGGGCATGCCTAGTTTTAAAACGTGAAAATGGTCCATGGGTGCAACAGTTGATAGAGCCGCGCCCATGTCCCTCAACGTTGAAACTAGAGACGGCGTGTCAAAGACAGATGTGTAAACCCCCAGGTATCTGACCGTATCGGACCAATAGGCCGGAAAGGCGGTATTAAAAAATGGACTTGCGGCTTTTAAAATCTCTATTTTTTCTTGAAGGGATGTGCCGCGTGCGGCTAAAGGCTCTGTTTTTTTTAAGAAATTGACTTGATCATGCCCATTGGGAAAGCGCTGAGATAGATGAGGGGTCAGATCCCTTAGATCCTGTGCTGAAAGATCATCATTATTAAAAACAGAACGGGCCTTTTCAAGAACGGTCTGATCAACAAAAGGAGTGGCAGTTGTGATCCCCTTTTCTCTTTCTTCCTGAGCGGACGTGAAAGCTGGTATTACGCTCATAATTGTGCTGTAAAGTAAGGCCAGCGCAAAGACATTTTTGGTCATGATGAGTTCCTCCCTGTTTGTTATTTAAGATTATATTAAACTTTGCCATCCTAGCAGTTTTAAAAATTATTGAAATAGTATTTATGGCTTCTTCTTTTTAGTAAGGTCGAATAACTATTTAGAATATATAAAACCTTGAGGGTCTCTGCGCACAATTTTCCCCTGATCTTTCTTGGGCATGATCCTTTGAACATGATTTTTCTCGGGCTGGCGATCCTCTTTTTTCTTAGTTACGGACGAGGGAGAATGGGAAGCTCCATCATTGGACCACCCTTGACTGGAATCAGACGTACAAGCAAGAAGAGGGGCGTGCGTGACGCCCAGGTGACGCTCCCAATTTTCTTCCATTAATGAACTCGCCAAACAAAAAGATGGAACCATCAAAAGCACAAAAATAAAGGTAAGTCTCATGGATAACTCCTTTTCATAAAAGGGATTACTGAAGCGTTTCATTGTCTATGGTTAAGCGCGTTGTGTCAAAAAAAAGATGAAGGACTTGGGGAAAGGCATTGGAACACTTTTTATCGACATGAAGGGATCAAGTCGGTATAAGAAAAGCATGGTCTATTAAGGATGCCGTTTATGCGTTTGCAGCACTATTTTCTTCCCACGTTAAAAGAGTCTCCCCAAGAGGCGCAAATTGTCTCTCATCAACTAATGTTGCGTGCGGGTATGATTTGCCAGTCCAGTGCGGGTATTTATTCGTGGTTGCCGCTTGGAACGCGCGTGCTTCAAAATATTGCCGAGATTATTAGAGAAGAACAAAATCGCGCAGGCGCCCACGAGGTGATCATGCCGACCATCCAGTCAGCAGACCTATGGCGCGAAAGCGAGCGCTATGACGCGTACGGCGCCGAAATGCTGCGGGTGACAGACCGCCATGACCGGGAACTTTTGTATGCGCCCACGGCAGAAGAAGTTGTGACAGACATTGCCCGGCGTTTTGTGCGTTCTTATAAAGAGCTTCCCCAGATTCTTTATCAAATTCATTGGAAATTCCGGGACGAGATCAGGCCGCGCTTTGGGGTGATGCGTGGACGTGAATTCCTCATGAAGGACGCCTACTCCTTTGATGTGGACGAAAAAGCGGCAAGACATTCCTATCATAAAATGATGGTCGCGTATCTGCGCACGTTTGCCCGCCTTGGTCTTGCAGCGGTGCCAGTGCGCGCCGATACGGGACCCATTGGCGGCGACCTCAGTCACGAATTCCACATTGTGGCTAACACAGGGGAAAGCCTTTTGTATTACGATAAAGTGTTGGACGATTTCATGGCCTCTCGTGACGCTGTGGACGTGGATAAACTCATGCAGGTCTACGCCATGGAAGAAAGCATGCACGATGAAAAGGCCTGTCCCGTTAAGGCTGAAGACCTTCGTCAGGCACGCGGCATCGAAGTGGGGCACATTTTCTATTTCGGCACAAAGTACTCCCAGGCCCTGGGGGCCACCATGACAACGGCGGAAGGCAAGCAACTGCCCCTGCATATGGGAAGCTACGGCATTGGTGTGTCGCGTCTTGCGGCAGCCATTATAGAGGCGTGCCATGACGAGCGCGGCATCATTTGGCCAGAAGCGGTGGCACCCTTCAAGGTCGGACTTGTGAACCTCAAAGCAGGCGACGCGTCGTGTGATGAGACCTGTGAAGCCTTTTACAGTGCCCTTGAAAAGCAGGGCATCAGCGTTCTTTATGATGACCGTCAAGAAAGCGTGGGTGTAAAGTTGTCCACCATGGATCTCATTGGTCTGCCTTGGCAGCTTCGCGTGGGCCCTAAGGGGCTTGCGGGCGGTGTTGTGGAGCTTAAAAACAGGCGCACGGGCGAAACCCTAGAGATTGCCAAAGATCAAGCCCTTACCACCCTAACAGCGCAGTTGGAGGGATAATGCTGCCTTCCCGCTTTGAATGGACCGTTGCCCTTCGGTATTTACGCCCCTCTCGTAAAGAGGGGTTCATCTCTGTCATTGCGGGATTTTCTTTCCTGGGGATCACCTTGGGAGTTGCAGCCCTCATCATCGTGATGTCGGTCATGAGTGGGTTTCGCGCCAAACTTATTGATAATATTCTTGGGTTTAACGGCCACATCGGCGTTGCAGCCCTTCAATCAGGAGGGCTTACGGACTTTGATCACGGGGTGTCTTTGATCAAAGACGTTCAAGGCATCGTAAGTGTGACGCCGCTCATTGAAAAGCAAGCCATGATCACGGGCCAAGGCCAGGCCACAGGGGCTTTGATTCACGGCATCCGCTTAGAGGACTTGCGGGCACGAAAGCTGATTTCAGAACATATTGCCTACGGATCCCTTGATAAGTTTAAAGAGAAAAACAGCATTGTCATGGGCGTGCGCATGGCCGAGCGCCTTCATCTTTTTCCAGGTGATACCGTGACCTTGATTGCGCCTGACGGCCAGTCAACTGCTTTTGGAACTGTGCCGCGCATGCGCCGGTTTGAGGTCATCGCCCTTTTCGAAGTGGGGATGAGCCAATACGACAGTTCCGTTGCCTTTATCCCGCTAGAGTCAGCCCAAACGTTCTTTAGACTGCCTGACGCCGTGACGGGTCTTGAGATTTTTGTAAAAGATCCCGACCGTGTTCAATTCACGACCCACGAATTGAAAAAGCGTTTAAGCGGTGTGCGCGTTCTTGATTGGCGTGAGGCCAACTCTCACTACGCTACCGCCCTTCAGGTCGAGCGTAATGTCATGTTTATTATCTTAAGCCTTATTATCTTGGTTGCAGCTTTTAATATTATTTCAAGCCTGATCATGCTCGTGAAAGAAAAAAGCCAGGACATTGCGGTTCTGAGGACTATGGGCGCGTCACGCGGCATGATTTTGCGTATTTTCTTTTTAGCAGGCTCTTTGATTGGTGTGGGCGGTATTGTGCTCGGGTGCACCCTGGGGCTTACTTTTGCGCTTAATATCGAAACCATTCGTCAGTGGGTTCAAAAACTGACCGGCACCAATGTCTTTAATCCCGAGATTTACTTTTTATCCCAGCTGCCAGCCAAAGTCGACCCAACGGAAGTTGTTTCCGTGGTGGTGACGGCCCTTATCTTGGTGTTTTTGGCGACCTTCTTACCCGCCAGGCGCGCGGCGCGCCTCAATCCTGTGGAGGCCCTTCGCTATGAATAATCATCCGGTCCTTGTGCTCCACGATCTGCATAAATCTTATGTTCAAGGCGGGGGTGAACTGCCTATTTTGCGCGGCGTCCACTTTTCCATCGAGCCCGGTGAAGTTGTGGCCCTTGTGGGGGCAAGCGGGGCTGGAAAGTCAACGCTTCTTCAAATTGCGGGTCTTCTTGATACACCCACAAGCGGGGATATCCTTATTGACGATGAGACGTGTCAGCACATGAATGATGACCGGCGCACGGCCGTTAGGCGCCATAAGGTTGGGTTTATTTATCAATTCCACCATTTGTTACCTGAATTTACCGCCCTTGAAAACGTGATGATGCCTCTTTTGATTGCGGGGATGTCGCGCCGGGATGCCCATGACCGCGCCGTGACCCTTTTAATGACTTTAGGCCTTCAAGAGCGCCTCTCTCACCGTCCATCGCAACTTTCGGGCGGCGAGCAGCAGCGCGTAGCCATTTTGCGGGCGCTCGCAATTCAGCCCTCTCTTTTGCTGGCGGACGAGCCTACCGGCAACCTTGATGAGCGCACCGCCAGCATCGTTTTTGACGAGCTCATGGATCTTGCTAAATCCCATAACATGGCAGCGCTTGTTGCGACCCACAGCCCGTCTTTGGCTGCCAAAATGGACCGCATTGTTTATTTGAACGAAGGGGTGCTACGTCAAGATCCCCCTGCCCAATCCTTGTGATGACGGACGTTTGGACGCCGCCTTGCCCCCTTTTTGGGACATGCGGGGGTTGTAGCCTACAAGATCTTTCGTGGGATCAGTATGAAGACTTTAAGCTTAATAAACTTGAGACTCTTTTTGAAAAAGAAGGACTTCCCGTAGACGCCCTCGCGCCGCTCACCATCATCAAAGGAAAAACAAGAAGACGCGCCCTTTTGCGGGCAACGAAGGTGCATCAAAACGTGCATCTGGGGTTCTATCAAAGGGGTTCCCACGATATCGTGAACATGACGGCGTGTGAGGTCCTCAGACCCGAAATCTTTGATCTTCTGGCCCCCTTAAGGAAGCTTCTGTCGCCTTTGATTCCCTCAAAAAAACGTGTCGAGATCGAGGTGTTACACACAGAAGTGGGCCTTGACGTCGTGATCACGGGCAAGGAGTTGCCAGAACTTAACCTTGCCCTCATTGAAAAACTGACGGCCTTTGCAGAGGCCCAGACTCTTGCGCGCCTTCGGGTGAATGACACGCTTATTGTGCAAAAATTTTTACCGGTGGCGTCCTTTAGCGGCGTGAACGTGAGCGCTGACGCCAAAGGGTTTCTTCAGGCAAGCGCGCAGGCTGACCAGGCGCTGAGTGCGGCTGTTGTGTCCTTGTTGGGAGAAGGCGTCACGACCGCAGTTGATCTTTTTTGTGGGCGGGGACTTTTTACCTTTGCGCTGGCAACGCGCGCGCGCGTCGTGCATGCCTATGACAGTGACGAGGTGGCCCTTGGTGCCCTTCGCGCGGCTGCCAAAGCATTTCCTGGGCGTATCAAGGACGGGGCGCGCAATCTGTTTCAAATGCCCCTTAACGCATCTGATCTAAAAGACGTGGATGTGGCCCTCTTAGATCCGCCGCGCGTTGGGGCCATGGGCCAATGTAGGGAGCTTGCAAAAAGCGCTGTCCCCCACGTAATTTACGTGTCGTGTAACCCCGAGAGCTTTGTCAAGGACGCGGCGCGCCTTGTGGCGGGTGGCTATACCCTTGAGAGCGTGCACCCCTTGGATCAGTTTTTATGGTCACCCCATCTTGAGGTGGTCGCTTCCTTTAAGCGTAAAGCATCGTAAAGAGCACCCATGGCAACCTTTATCTTTAACAAGCTTGTGCGTGATCGGATCCCAGACATTGCAGACGCTAAAGGGCACAAAGTGCGCGCGCGCGTTCTTGATCCTCAAGATCTTTCCCGCGCCCTGCTTCAAAAGCTTCAAGAAGAACTAGACGAGCTTTGCCTTGAAACAACACGGGAGGGGCGAGTGAAAGAGCTTGCTGACGTGCGCGAAGTCTTGGACGCCTTGGAAAAATCCTGGGGGATTGAGGAGGGAGCTGTCGAAGCGGCGCAGCGCCAGAAAGCGCAGACCCACGGCGCCTTTGCCAAAGGGGTATACCTAGAGACCTTTGAGGTGAGCGACGCCCATCCAGAGGATTTGGCCTATTTCCGGGCGCGTCCCCACCAATACAAAGAACTGACGTAATCCGGCGCTTACTTTTGGTCGTCTTTCTTTTTACGCACGCGGCGCGGCACCTCAGAAGGGGCACGTTTTTTGCGTTCACCCTTTGGCGCACTTCCCTTTTTTAACGGGGCATCGCCTTCAAGGGGCGCACGCGTATCACGGTTTTTTGGGGCTTTGCGCCTTGAAAAATCTGACATCTTTGTGCTGGCGAGGACAAAGGACAAAGCGCCTTTGAGGGGAACTGCTTCGTGAAGACGGACCTTCAATTGATCCCCAAGTCCAAAGGCGCGCTTGGTGCGCCTGCCCACAACCCGGTGGTTTTTTGCATCCAAACTATAATAGTCCGACGGCAGATCACGCAGGGGCAAAATACCGCTAATCCCGCCTTCGGCCAAAGTGATAAACAAGGCAAAGTCCGTGACACCCGACACGTACCCTTCAAAGGTCTCGCCAACCCTGTCGGCCATATAAAGGGCCTGATATCGCTCGAGGGTTTCGCGTTCTGCTTGTGCGGCGCGCCTCTCGGTTTTGGACAAATGCTCGCCTGTGTCCTGAAAATCCTCAAGACTATAATCAAAGGGCTGACGGTCAGGATGTTTGATCACCTCTAAAAGGGCGCGGTGCACCAAAAGATCTGCGTAGCGCCGAATGGGCGAGGTAAAGTGGGCGTAGCGCGCAAGGCCAAGCCCAAAGTGACCGATATTTTCCGGATTATACTCAGCCTGGGCTTGGGTGCGAAGGACAAGCTCGTTCACGGCGCGCTCCATGGGAGACCCTTGGGCGCGTTCAATGAGGCGGTTGAAAATTTTTGGGGAAATGCCTTGTCCCTTAGAAAGCTCTAGGGGTGAGTTTTTCAAGAAATCACGAAGACCTTCTAGCTTTTCTTCGGTGGGGCGGTCATGGACACGATAAAGACATAGAAGCTTTGCATCATCAAGGGTTGAGGCAGCCGCGACGTTGGCTAGCACCATGAACTCTTCAATGAGACGGTGGCTGTCAAAGCGGGGGCGAAGACGCATTTCTGCAAGCTCGCCCTCGTCGTTAAACACGGCTTTTTGCTCGGGCAGATTTAATTCCAAAGCGCCCCGTGTTTCTCTAGCGCGCTTCAGGACCCCATACGCTCCGTAAAGCGGCTTTATCACGTTTTGAATAAAGGCGGCGTCATAGGGGACGGTTTCGTCTCCATCAAGGGCCTGTTGTACTTGCCGGTAAGTGGTTCTCGCGGCCGAGCGCATGAGTCCCCGCACAAAGCGTCGTGAGATCAGTTTGCCGTCCTTGTTAATGGTCATAAAAACGGCAAGACACGCACGGTCTTCGTGGGGTTTGAGAGAGCACAGCTCGTTAGAAAGAGCTTCCGGCAGCATGGGGACAACTTTGTCGGGAAAGTAAACCGAGTTCCCGCGCTCGTATGCGGTTTTATCAAGGGCGCTTCCCTTTGCAACATATGCCGCCACGTCAGCGATGGCAACCACCAGCAACCAGCCGCCACTGTTACGAGGATCGGAATCAGGAGTTGCCCAAACAGCGTCGTCAAAGTCGCGGGCGTCTTCGTCGTCAATGGTAATAAGGGGAATGTGACGCAAATCCTCACGCCCTTTGATGCCAAGGGGTTTGGCTTTGTTGGCGTCCGCAAGGGCGCTTTGGGAAAAAGTATGGGGAATGGCGTATTGTTCGATGGCAAGGTCTGACGGGGAAAAATGACCGCGCTCCAAGGGGCCAAAGACCTTGGTAATACGGGCAACGGCACGCCTTGAATCTTGACGTTCGGTCACGGCCTCGACAAAGTCACCGTCTTCGGCGGTCAACCGGTCTTTGGGTGCCACCACATAATCAAGGCGGTCCTTGCGTTGTAGCGAGATAAAAAGGCCGCCGTCTCCCACCCGTTCAAAAAGACCAAGAGCGGTGCGGGTTTCTCCTTGGGGAAGGGCGCGAAGAAGGGCGGCGCGATCGTCCCGCATGGGCTTGATAAGGGCTTTGTCCCCGACCCGAAGACCGTGGCGTCGATCGGGCAGCCAAAATTCTTGACCTTCTTTATGGGCGTGGTCGGGTTTTACCCACACACCGTCATCGTCCACACGCACGACGCTGGCTAGAAGCGCGTCCGTTGCGGGGGCGCGGCCCGGCACGTAATACATCTTGCCCTTGCGCACGATGGTCCCTTGGGACTCAAGATCTTTGAGGGTGTCACGCACAAGCGTGCGTCCCCGGTTTTTCAAGTGGAACACCTGGGCGATTTCACGCATGGACACGGGGGCAGGGTGGCTTTCAATAAACGAGAGAAGATCTTGGGGACTGGGGGTGCTCACGAAACAAACTTTGTCAAAAGGGATTACTCTAAAGGATGTAGACCATCCCCTGCTTTTTGTCGACGGTTTTTTAAAACGCGCAAGAAAAGAGGCCCTTTTTCACAAAAGGACGCTCTTATTTTATATCCTAGGCGTCGGTGGTTTTCTATTTTGTCTTTGTGGTTTTGGGGGCGGTCGCTTTTTTAGCGGGTGCCTTTTTTTCCGCGGCCCTTTTAGGGGCCG
>JAJTHL010000019.1 GCA_021298595.1 Alphaproteobacteria bacterium
AAACTTTATGCCCATGCCTTTGGCGAGGAAAAAACCGTGCTGTCCCAGCAGGACCGGCTGTGCCTCGAGGCCGTGCTTCCTTGGTCCCGTATGGTCATCACCGATGATCCAAAAGCTAAAGCGGACGCCCTGGACTTTTTAACGAATACCGTCCCTAACCCCGGCTTTCTCCGCTTTTCCTCCACTCTCGACGCCGCCTCTTTCACCCAAGCAGAACACACCCTGATCCTGACAAACGACGAGTTAAGTACTCATAAAGCCTCTCTTTTTCGTTTAGTGTGGAATCCATCCTTTGGCACTCATAACCTCAGCTTACACTTGGTCGTTAACCCAAACCGAACACGGATCCGGGACGGCCATTGGAGTATGGCCGCCATGGAGATCCCCCTTGTCTTTAGGCACAAGAATGACCGTCTTATTTTGTCGGATCCAAAAAAGGCCGTGCGGACCCTTGGACAGCATTTTTTATCCCATTGCGATGCCTTCATGTCCCTTTGCATCAGGGATCTTGGCGCCGTAACCCATGTTGAGGATTGCGCCTTCAAGAAATGTGCATACCTTGAGTTCCTTGACCTGCGAGGGCTTAGATCCGTCAAAAGCGTGGGTGCGGGTGTATTTTTTGAGTGCCACACCCTGAGTGATGGCGCCCGCCGCAAGCTTCGGCATTTTTATCAAGGCGTGGAAGAAAATCCCCAAGGGCTCATCAAAACCATAGAAGAGGCCATGGCGATTCACTACATGAATCCAAAGCATTACCTCCTTTATAACCCAGACGTGAGGAACGCGGCTGAAGAAAAAGGCATAGATCCCAAATCCTTTGCCGTTACCCACTTCGCGGGACAGGGGTTTAAAGAGGCGCGCCGCGCGGCTCTACCGGGGGATTTTTTTATAGAAACTTATTTTTATCTTAATCCTGACGTCGAGGCCTACGCCCACACCCTGCCAAAACCGGAAAAATTCGGCATTTTTCACTTTATTACCCACGCACAAAAAGAAAACAGGCTTTATAGATTTGACTTGCCCAGTTCCTTTACATCCGAGGAATATCTGAAAAAGAATCCAGACCTCCAAGAGTATGCCAAGAGCGAAAGCGAAGCAGAGCAAGATATGAAACTTAAGGCCCATTACACCCGTCACGGCCAGTATGAGGGGCGTCCCTTCTAAGGATAGGCGGCCTCAAGCCATCACCCAGCGCCCTCGAGACATCGAGGGCGTTTTTGTTAAGGTCATTATTTTATCCTATGATAAAAGGGGACCTTACATCCTAAGAGACGACGTCGTGATTTTAAGACTATTGTTTATGTGAAAAAGGGAGAAGGCCAAACCCAGACCTGAGCCAGGGCACATTACGGCTGCTTCCTTCCGGACCTGACCGAGTTCATGTGAGGCTCACCCCAAGCATGACCTTCCCAGGGCGGAGTATCTCATACTCACCTCTTAAAAAGCAAGTCTTTGTCATGGGTCTTGAAGCCTCTTTTAAGGAGTTCCTGGGCCCCTTCTCTTCTTGTCAAAAAAAGTGACACATTTTCCACATTTCCTTGGCATTGTTTGATCAACCCCTATACAGTGAAAAGCTTGTGACCTAACAATAGAGGAAAGGAACATGAATAAAAAAACAGGTGCGATCCTTCTGATCGCAGGAACATGTATCGGGAGCGGCATGATCGCCCTTCCCATGGTGCTGGCCGCCGTTGGACTCGTTCCAAGCATCCTGTTTATGCTCTTTATTTGGGGCGTCATGTATTTTACCTCTCTTTTTAGTCTTGAGTTGAACCTGCAGGCAGGGCAAGGGCTCAGCCTTGGAGAGCTTGGCAAACGCTTCTCGGGCAAAGGCGCCGAAGCGCTAGGCGTCCTTCTTTTGAAGTTCTTGTCCTACGCGCTGTTGGCGGTGTTCTTGTATGCAGGCGCCAGCGTGCTTCAAAAGCTTCTGGGGCAAGAAGGCACTACCACCACCCTTGTGTCCTGCTACGCTTTAGGGGCCGGCTTTGTACTGATGCTGCCCATTAAGGTGATCGACTATGTCAACAGGGTTCTCTTCATCGCCCTCCTTGCCGTTGTCTCAGTCCTGGTGGGCGGCCTTGTGTCCATCATGTCGTGGGAGCATTTGCCGCTTTTTGGCCCCCATGTGGACGAGCTTGCCTCGTGGCGCGTGCTGATCCCTGTGGTCTTCACGTCCTTTGGTTTTCAGGTCATTTTCCATACGCTGACCAACTACTGCAACAAAGACGCGCGCCTTTTAAAAAGTGCGTTCTTTTGGGGAAGCTTGATTCCTGCCGTTGTCTATATCGTGTGGACGTGCAGCGTTATGGGTGTGATTTACCACAAGGTGCCCGCCTTTTACGCCCAAATGGCCTTGGGCAAAGTGGACGTGGGGGATCTGGTTAAAGAGCTCAGCCATCTTGCCCAGTGGCCTGCCGTTCAAATTCTTGTATGGTGGATTTCACTTTTGGCCATTGTGACATCAGTCCTGGGTGTGGGTGTGGGCCTTTGCGAGTCGCTTCAAGAAATGATGGCAAAGTCCGTTGCCTCCCCTTTTATGCGGCGCCTTTTGGCCGTGGTGATGACACTTCTGCCCGCCTATTTGATGGTGGTCTTTATCCCCAACATCTTCCTTGGTATGCTGGGGTTCGCGGGAATGGTGCTTGCAGTCATTGCTATTTTGATGCCGGCCTATCTCCTGCGTCAGGGGCGTTTTACCAACTGGTTTTATCCGGCCCTGCGCCGCACGCCTTTGATTACCGTGTGCGCCCTTATCGGCGTCATGATTATGGTGTGTGAACTCTTTAATATAACGAAGTAGCAAATGCCCCCCCCTGTCGCCCGCGTCACTTTTGAGGGCGTCAAGGGGGCACAGCATCATCTTTAGGCTTTTACTTTTGATCATCCAGATCCGGACTCGCCTCATACAATCCCGGACCCTGGAAGCTACTGAGCCTGCGCGTTTGTTTCAGCCTGAAGCTCAGCATTAGCTTTAGCGATTTTGTCCTGTACAGCCGCCCTTCGCACGCCTGCCTGCCTACTGACTTCAGAAAGATCAGCTAACTTCAAAGGCGTGATGGGTTGATTGTTACTATCGCTAATAATGGTTACGCTTCCTTCACCCCCCAGTCTGTCTGTAATACTGACAACAAACTTGAGATTACCCTTGGTCATCTTTTTAAGAATTTTCTCTGCGTCATAGACAGAAGCAATGGGTTGCTGGCGATTAAACTTTTCACCGTGGGGCACCTCTGGATCATCAATGTACTTATTGTACATCTCCATAAAAATGCTCACAGCGTCTTTTCGTCTTTGAGCTTCTTCTCTTGCGTCTTTAGTAAGCTTAAGACCCAAAACCCCTTTGTGTTCAAGATTCGCCCCAAAAGTTGCTAAGGCGTTACTAAGTCTTGTCGTGTACTTAGTTGCAAGCTCATTGAAATTTTTACTTTTTTCGGCACTTTTCTCACTTTTGATCGCTTTGATATTTGCTTTCCTAAAAGCGTCCTCAGGCTTACCTTTTGCATTTGACGCGGCTTCACTTTCTTTTTCTTCTTTCACACTCGGGTCAAATCTGACGGTTGGCTTATCACCTCATGTTTCTGCTGGCGTATGATCTGAGGCAAACGCAACGGGTGCACATACAGTCCCCACGGCGACTAGGTAAACAAGTCTTTGCATCAAAGGTTCCTTTCTGTTTTTTTGGTTTTTATCTACTCACTAACTACGTTAGCCCCAAAATAGTTGAGGCTTTATTAAGCTCTTTCTCTAAGGTAGACTTCTAATGATTCTTAGAGGATTGCGCGGCCCTGAGGGTATAGCGCGCACGAGGATTTTCATCTTTCACTTGAGATCCAAGGGAAAAACTCCTATATGAAAGAAGAGTCTTTCCTTTGAGGTCTTGCCATGACGACAACACCGACCACTCCCCCCACCCGTAATCTCCAAGGTATTCTCTGGAAAACCCTTGCGTGTGCGTGTTTTGCGGGACTTAACGTCATTGTGCGCTATCTCACGGGCGGCGCCGGGGGCACAGAGACACCTCTTCCTGCCATGGAAATCGCCGGCATTCAAAATGCCATTGGGTTTTTCTTGATGCTGCCTTTCCTTGTGGGCAAACATTCTCTTGCATCCCTTAAGAGCAAACACATTACCCTCCACGGCGTGCGCGTCCTTATGGGGGGGGCCGGCATGGTGCTCCTTTACGTTGCCTTTTCCGTTATGCCAACGGCCAAGGCTGTGGCCCTTGGCTTTATGGGCCCCGTCTTTACGGTCATTGGCGCTGCCCTTTATCTCAAAGAACGCATGGGGCTTTTGCGCACCTTTGGCATTACCCTTGGGATGCTGGGGGCTTTTCTGATCACGCGTCCTGATCTTGACTTCATGAAAGACGGCGGCGCGCAAAGTATCTCTTTCTGGGCCTTTTTGCTCCCCCTTGGATCAGCCGCCTGCTTTGCCGTGTGCAAAATTGTAGGTCGAGAGCTTACCAACCTTGGCGATAGCGCAAGCCTTTTAACCGTTTATCTTTTGGTATTTATGGCGCCCGTGTGCCTGATTCCTGCCTCCTTCCACTGGGTGACCCCTGAAGGCATACAGTGGCTTTGGCTCTTTGCGCTTGGGGTGCTGGCAAGCCTTGCCCACTATGCCATGGCCCAGTCCTATGCGTGCGCCGAGATTGTCTTCTTAACGCCTTTCGGATTTTCAAGGCTTCTGTTTAGTGCGGCCATTGCTTTTGCAGCCTTTGGCGAGCTCCCTAAGACCGGTGATTTTTGGCTAGGCACGGCTATTGTGTTTCTTGGTACCGTGGCCATTTGCTATGAAGAAGAGCAAGACAAAAAACGTCACAAGAAAAATCTCATCCTTCAAAAAGAAGCCCTCGCCTCTGCTTAAAGTCTGCGCTACCCTGGAGGGATAAAAAACCAGCGCAGGGAGCGCGCACGTGCAACATATTCTGAACCAAATGGCCCGAGTCCCAACGGGACGCCCCTTTGGCAGGGTAAGCGCCCTTGTGGGCCCCCTAGTGGAGGTCAAAGGCCTTGAAGAACTCGCCATCATGGGCGCCCTTTTTGAAATTACGCCCCATGTGGGAAAGCCCCTCTTGGCAGAAGTCGTAGGCTTTCGAGGGGAAACGGCGCTTTTGATGCCCTATCACTTCCAGGACGGCATTGGCCCCAAATCTCGGGTATCTTTTGTTTCGCACCATCCCTCCATTTATCCCCATACCAGTTGGTGCGGACGCGTCATTAATGCACACGGCGATCCCTTGGACGGTAAAGGCGCCCTTGTGTGGGGAAACGAGGTTTATGCCACAAGAACGCCGCCCCTCCCTGCCCATCAGCGCGCCGGTGTCAAAGAGCGTCTGTCCGTTGGCGTGCGGGCCATAGATACCTTCCTCACCTGCTGTAAGGGACAGCGCATGGGTATTTTTGCGGGATCTGGTGTGGGGAAATCGTCCCTCCTTGCTCAAATTGCGCGCTATTCCACAGCGGACATCATTGTCATTGGCCTCATTGGCGAGCGCGGACGCGAGGTTCGTGACTTCATTGATGAACAGCTCGGCCCCGAAGGCATGAAAAAATGCGTCTTGGTCGTCGCGACCTCCGACGAATCCGCCCCCACCCGGCGCGAGGCCGCCTATATGACCATGACCGTTGCCGACTATTTCAGAAACCAAGGGGCCGAGGTCATGTGCCTCATGGACAGCGTCACACGCTTTGCCATGGCCCTTCGGGAAATAGGCCTCGCGGCAGGCGAGCCTCCTGCCAGCAAAGGGTACACCCCCAGCGTCTTTGCAGAGCTTCCAAAACTCCTTGAACGCGCTGGCCCCGGCCTTGAAGGGCACCCCGGATCCGTGACCGGCCTTTTTACCATCCTTGTGGAGGGCGACGATCATAATGAGCCCATTTCTGACGCTGTGCGTGGTATCCTCGATGGTCACATTATCCTTGATCGCACCATTGCCCAGCGCGGCCGGTTTCCTGCCATCCACGTGCCCCACAGTGTTTCTCGTATGGTGCCGTCCTGCCATAGCGCTGACGAGCAAGAGCTTGTCATCAAAGCGCGTGCCTCGCTCAGTACCTATGATGACATGGCCGATCTGATTCGCCTGGGCGCCTATAAGCGAGGAGCATCCCCAGAGGTTGATGAGGCCATTCGCTTGAATCCGCCCCTTGAAGCGTTTCTAAGCCAAAAGCTCCACGAACATACCTCCATGGATGACGCGTTCCAGGCCCTTCACCAGATCCTTGACGGTAAAGCATGAGCGCCCCAAGAGCCCTTTGCCAGCTTCTTGGCATCCAAAAGCACGACCTGGAGATGAAAAAAGAGGTTGTGGGGCGCCTTCAACACCGCATCGGTGTTCTTGAAAACGAGGATCATAAATGGACCGCAAGCTTGGAAAAGGAACGCCTTGCCCTTGACGAAGCCCCCCTTTCCAGTTGGGCGTATCTTCATTTTGCCAATCTCGTGGATCAAAAACGTGCCCAGATCAAACGCCTTCGCACAGAGCTTGAGCGACAGCTCTCCCAAGAACAAGACCGCTTGCGCGAGGCCTATGCACAAGTGCGCTCCTTAGAAAAATACCTCGAGTCCCTAGCTGAAAAGGAAAAAATCGCCCTTGATAAAAAAGAGCAAGCGCTTTTGGATGACAGACAAGCCTACAAGCATGGTCAAAAACGGCGCTATCCCTCTAAAGCGCCATAAAAGAGCCTCTTTTTAATCTTTCTTAAAAGTTTCCCTTGCTTTTCCCAGGAAAGCCCCTTATAAAGAGCTTACTTCAATGACGCGGGGTGGAGCAGCCCGGTAGCTCGTCAGGCTCATAACCTGAAGGCCGCAGGTTCAAATCCTGCCCCCGCAACCAAAAAATAAATAAAGTTTAATCCATAAAAGCTTGTTTACATCCAACAACTTGAAATAAAAGATTTTTTTTAGCAATCTGGCTTTCTTGATTCTCCCTCTCCTATGACAAGAACTTTAAAGAGAACATTTGGTCGCTTTCTTCTTTACTTTTTTTGCCTGCATCTTCCTCAAAGGCACATTGTCTAAGCTGAATTTATCCTTTATGGTCTGGTAACCTCGTGCCATATGAACATATTTTATCAAAACTAAGGAAACACTTCATGAAAAGCGTGGTCTTTTTTTGTTTTTTTATTTTATTTCTCCCATCAAGGATTTTATTAGCTGAGATAAACAATAGTAATTTATCCCAGTTTTCTATCGATACTCACCCCAAAAATTGGAAAAATGATCAGATTCTTGCCATACTCAAAAAGGGAAAAATTATCTCCATTCGCCCTATGAAGGAGCACCTTGAGTCTTGTGGCAAAAAGGTAGAGTTTGATGGAGAGGTCTATTTAGTTGAGCTCGATAATGGACACAAAGCCGTCTTTAAAACTTTCCCTCCAAGGCACATGGCAGACGCCTACGCTGAAGTTGCCGCCTATGAGGCCTCTCGCGTGCTAGGTTTCCCCCATATTCCTCCCACGGTTATGACAACCCTCAAGGACCAAAAGGGATCTCTCCAGCTATTTGTGGAAACGGATGTGGACTCTTTGGTGCCAGACCTCTATGAGGCTGCGTTAAAAAACGTTTCTGCAGATGATATGGCGAATCTGAAGCTCTTTTATTTTGTTTTTGGCCAATGGGATACGGGACCACACAATACGCTCATTTTAAAAGATAAAACGCAAAACTACCTTATCGCGATCGATAATAGTGCCATCTGTAATCCTCAATATGTGAGATACGGCGAGCTTCCTTTTGTGCAATTGTACTACAGCGATCGCCTTCAAACCAATGACGACGATAAACCCTTTCCCTTTGACCAAGCAGAGATCATCAAAAAACCAACGACACAAAAGATCCGCAAGATTTTTGGGCACAAATTGCCCGAAGATTTTTATCAGCAGATTAAATTTTATGGACCTACCTTCCGTTATGTGATTTATCGTAATGCGTTGTGGAAGCAATTTCATGCGGGAGACGAGGATTTCGTTCTGTCCTTTACAGACTATCTTCCTGAGCAGACACGAAAAAGCCTAGAAGGACTTAATCTTGCTGTTTTGAAAAGAATTTTTGCCTGTGCAAAAGGGGAAGCCTTTCTCACACCTGGGTACTTGCAAACCATTCTTGACCGTCGGGACCAAGTGTTAACCTACTTTAAAAGGAAGGCCCTTTCATAGGTCTAAGGGGGGTCATGCTTCCATTGCGTTTTCTTCGGGACACCTTTTGCGACCAGATGTTAAGCGGTTAGAGGAATGGGATAGATGCTGGCATTGAACGATATGCCAGCTTGGTTGCAAGTAGTGCGGGCGGTCTGTGCGGCACTTTTTCTTGCATAAGATAACGCCAGTATTTTAAGACAACGACGACCGTATCACGGCCCTGTGTGGATAAAATATACAATAGCGTGAGATGCCTTCTTTAAAGAAGCCGCTAGGCACAGTATTAGGAAAAAGGGTCCTAAGTCCTGGTCTTTCATTTTATAAAAGTCCTGCCCCCTTTTCACAAAAACTCCAGAAGATTCATGCTCTGAAACGGACGCCTTTGGGTTTTAGACCTGATTTTTGCTAGGAAATCTTTCCCACAAGTCTGACCTTATTTAAACGACCGCGCCCCCGTTTATGAGCGGCGCGCAGACTTCCAGCATCAGTCCTTTTACACGCCGCCCCCTATGAATAAAAACTCCTTGGATGGCCGTGCTGGATCCAAGACGACGAGTGCACCGATGAGTCTGAGTTTATCCTGCACGCAGAGGACGTTGGCTTGTGGAGTTACCGCAAAACATCAGCCCCATACCTTTTCAGGCGAAAGTCCACGAAGGCGTTTTAGATCCTTTGACAGATTGCATGTATGAACTGGGTTAGGAGAAGAAAACAGCCCCTAACCCAAACCCCAACCCTTAAATATTGTCATCCAAATCCACAAGCATGGCTTTGAGGCACGCTTCAACCATCTCTTGACGTTTGGGGGTGTCAAAGGCCTTTATCTGATGGGTGAGCACACTATTTCCTGGCAACACCTCGAAAAGATCTTTTTCAAAAGAGGTAAAAATCTTTCTAGAAAGAAGCACCAAATGTGCGTCATTATCCAAATCAAATTCAGGGATTTCTTTTTGAAGATCCCCAACCGCTTTGGCCTCTTCGCGCAAAAGAATCCCAAGCCTGTTATAGACAAGGGTTTTCACGCGCGCAGCACTTTCGTCATTTAAGTGAGGGCGCGGCGCCAGCGTTACTTTGGGCAGAAGCGTCGCCACCAAAAGCGCCCCTAGGCCCACGTTGTCTAAATCCCTCCCGCTAAAAAGAACCTCCTTATGATGGTTAATCAGCATACGCGCGCACCGCGTGCCATCTACGGGCGTTCCTTTTTCAAAGGCAGCTCTGGTATCAGGATTTTCTTCCAAGACCTTTTGGATATCCGGCACCACAAAGGTACTTCGGCCCAGTTTAGGAAAAACGTTTTTGATCAAAACCGCCGACAAATGTACGTGATCGGTCGCCCCTAGCCACTCTTTCATATCCATATCGCTCTCAGGAAAGAGCCTTGATTTAAAGCGCGTGATGAGCATCAATGCTGCCTCTTTTTGCGCGCTCTCGCCCTGGCGCTTAGGGGCGTTTCTGATGCTTGCGTCTTCTTGGATCAGGGCACTCAGCTCTGCTAAACAAAAAAGAGCGGCGCGACCTTGCATGCGAACGGGAAACGCGGTTTCTCTTTTGAGAACTTGTTTTGTGCCTTTTCAATCCCTGCCCAAAGAGTCCGCCCTTCTTTTGAGAGACTCTTACCACTGACACGGATTTTACTTGTCTGACGCATGGCTTTTTCAAATTCGGTGTGCTTGCCAAAAAAGTTTTGCGCGCAAAGAAAAGGAATATAGAGCTCCTCATTCGTGTTCGGATGACAAAGGATATCTTTAAAGATTTCAAGGAGCAGCGGCTGATGGTCTGCGTCCGCTTCTTCGCTTAAATGTGTTCTAAAATAAAGAACCGTTGCTATTACCCAAGGATCTGTGTTGCCCTCAACAAGGGCGTTCATATCCTTCATATACCCCAGAAGCACTTCCCCCCCTTTTCAATGGTCTTGGGGCTTGGATTCTTTTCTCTTCAGGACTTAGATTTTTGGTGGCGAGCGCAAGAAAATTCTGGGTAAAGCTTGTCTTCTTGGTCTTTAAAAGACGCCACGCTTCTTGAAGGGACGCAGTGGGCGTGATCCCTGCAAGCGCGCGGTATCAGAGGCTGTATATAAGGTAACCTTGTTAAAATCAAAGTTATCTTGCATCTCTGGCGTTAGGTATTCCCGGCGCGCTTGCAAGGCAATACTAAGGGCGTCTTGATATCGTTCTTGATCGATCAACCGCTTTGAAATGACATAAAGGAATTGATGGACATCCCCTTGATTATCATAGCTTGCAAGCTGCGCTTTCAAGATCTCAGGGTTCTTGTCAAAATACCGAGCAACTTTGTTTTGTTGTCGTGTAATTTCAAGATCCTCACCGTCCATTGAAATAACCTAATCTCCTCCTGCAAAGCAACACGAGGCTAAAACAACTGTCAGTAACAGACTTTTTTCAAGATACCATTTCTCCTTTCATTAGAACCATTCTTCGTGCCTGCCTGTTTACGGATGGGCAGGAAGACCCTTTATACGCCCTCCATACTACCTCGTTTTTTAAGGGTTTTTTTGGGCTGATGAGGCGTTAATCCCTCCTCTCTCGCACCCAACAAGCGCGTCTTTGGCATGTCGTCTAGTTCGCCGGTATCTTGCCAAAGCCGCAGGAAAAAATGCCTGACAAGGGGATCCACCAGCACCCCATTTTCGTTTTGCGTGCCGGCAATCAAAGCCTGCCACGCTTCTTGATCAAAGGCTTGTGCATGGTAGGCGTTTTCGAAAAAGCAGTCTATTTCTTGTACCAGAAGATCATTCACATGGGATAACGGAAGCACCTCTTTTTGTTTCTTCAGGCGGTGCCCAAGATCGTCAAGGACAGACAATCCAAGAAGGGGAAATGATTTCAAAAGGAAATCTGTCATAACGCGTTCCCGCGTTAATCCCTCTCTGCGTTTTGCCACTTGATCACATACTTCGTAAAAGACCACAAAGTGCTTGGCCAATTTTTCAAACCGTGACGATGATAGATCGTTTAACAGACGCGCGGTCTCTGTCTGTTTTTGCCCCTCAAAAAAGTATAAAAGGGGTTCTGGAAATTGTGTCAGAGTCCTTAGAACGCTAGGCGTCAGATGAGAAAGCGCCTCCATTTCCCAGATGGGCGCGCGCTCGGTCATCTCAAGGGCGTCTTCTTCAAGGGCGCTGTCTTGTTCTATCACTTCTTTCATCCCAGGAAGCGCTTGCACCACATGATGTAGGTCTTTGATGCCTTGAGGCGTAAAGGTTCCAAGACGCTTTAACACCTCTTCATAAATCTCCAAAGCGTTGCAGTCTGTTCTCATAAAGGACACAAAGCCGTTCACTTCTTGAAAGGCTCGTTTTTGTTCACGAGAAAGCACTGATAACAAAGGTGTTACTTGTGAGGCACGTCCAAACAAGGTAAGAACTTTTCGTACGTCCCTAGGGTTTTTTGCAAGGGTACCAGGATCAAAATAGGTCAAGAAAACCCCAAACGACAAGGCTTTTTCTGATCGCTCAAAGATACCTTTCCAGGTATAATAGGCCGTTGAGGCGCGATCTGTGGGTGCTTGGCTTTTTAAAGTTCTCAAAACCGCCTCCACCCCAGGCAAGGCCGCCCCAAGCCGCGTGAGTGTTTGGTCATTAAGACTGGCAAGCTCTCCCACAAAACGGCACCGCTCGGATGGACATAACCCAAGAGCTTGTTCCACAGCGACAAGGTGAGGCATCACCCTTGGCCAATCTTTTGTGGCGTCCAGACTAAAAAGCTGCATGTAAAAATCCGTGTAACGCTGCGCGTCACGGGGAAGGTCTGGATTACGCTCAGAGCCGATCCACTGACCTTGATGGTAATAGCCTTCGCGGACCAAAAGATCTTTGGCGTGAGGCGCCAAACGGGTGAGTTCTGGGATCTCTTTTGCAACAAGATCTTTGCACAGATGATTGTAGGGAAAGCGGACCAAAGGCCTCATCCCTTCAACGCTTGAGGCAATCTCAGCCAAAAGATCAAGCTGCTCCGCCGTCAGGGTGCCCAGATAATTGCGCACCCGCCGGATATCTTCGCCTAAGATTAATCTTCCTGCAAGGACCTCCCAGTGCTGGGCCACGGCGCGGATTTGCTCTGGCTGCAGGTTCACAAAGAACGCCGCATTATCATCGGCTGCCCAAAACATACGGCGAAAGGTCTTTTGCAAAAGAGCCCAATTTTGACCAAGAGCCTCAATCCCTTCAAGAGGCCCAGTTAAAAGCTCGCAGGGCAAATCAAACTCTCCCGGAAGGTCCATGGTGGTGGCATAGGTCAGCAAGTGACGCCGACGTTTTTCATCCACCTGATACCGTGAAAGGCGGCGATCAAAATCTCTCAACTTTTCAAGCTGTTGAGGGCTATCTTGTTTAAGGGCCACATAGTTTTTCATAAAACTCAGCACGCCCCCGCCCATACTTTCAGAAGATGAAAGCTCTTCACCGTAAATCCCGCGGATCCATACTTTTTCTTGTTCACTTAAAATCTTATTTTCAGGCGCAAGATAGCCCGTGACAACGCGGTAGGCGTCGTCCTTCGCGCCCGCGAGGGGTCTGGCTTGGGCGCCTTCCTCTTCTGGAAAGGGCGCGGTCGCCGCGCTCAAATCAATAAAAAGGCAGGTCAGCAGTGCTGCCTGACTGATGCTCATCAACGTTCTTTTTAAAATTTTGGTCATTTTTGTTTCTCCTAAAACCCATGTATTTAGAAAAGATATTGGTCATTATCTAAAGGTGCGCAGACGTCAAACTTGGACGCAAAAGGCGAGTGGCACTTTGTTTACGTAAAAATAGTCGGTTGACGCTTTTTTGAAGAAGCAAGTCACCATTCATGTAGAAAGGGATTTCTAAGAGAATAAGAAGTGTTTTTTGAAAAAGTGGGTGACATCACCAAGGAAGAAAGATCAACATAAGTGCTGAAATACAAATAATGCACGACAGACGCCGCTGAGGTCATAATAGGGGGAGGTCCTTTTTTAATTAAGTTTGAGCCTCCTTATGTATAAAGATCTTGTCAAAAAAAACAAGTTATTTGTACATTTTTAAGAATCACGCACTCGTTAACCTTATCAAAATAGCTTGCCTAATTCTTGGGATCTTTGCTTTGCACAATGACCCCATACCACCCCAGTCCTGCATAAGTTTCATAGCCAGGGGTCAACGCATAGCCTATGGTTCTTCCGTCATGATCCACGTACATGCCTCTTTCACCATTGGAAGTATCAAGGGGAAATATTTCACTCAAAATACCTTGACGATCAGAAGCCGCAATCACTTGATGACGTCGATCAAGAATGAGTGAGCGAGTCCGACTTTTTTCCTCTTCTTCTAGTCTCACAGAATTAACGACGGTTTGTGATTGAGCCTCCCAATCAAAGAATATACCAAGAACGCCGATGATCTCCCCATCTGTTTTGGCGTTTTGTCTGATGGCCGCAGCGTACACAGCCACCTTTTTATCCGCCAACAAACCTTGTTGGCTAATATCGGCGACGACAAACTCTTCTCCAGATGTCGTTCTTAAGGCCTCTTTGAACCAGCTATCGTATGCCACCGACGATTTTTGAACTTTCGGATAAGCACTTTTTCGACCATTAGAAAGCACTTTTCCCTCTTTATCGGCTACCCAAATATCAAGGTAAACAGTGTAGGAGTTTAAGATTACCGCCAAACGCTGGGAGCAAAAGTCGGCGTCTTCCGTGCGGCCAGTGGTGGCGCACTCAACAACCGCTGAGTCCGTTGCCCACCACCTTACATCGCATGACCTCTCGTAAAGGTTGCGATCGATAATATCGATCATGTTCAACGCAAGATCTGTTAATCGCTTTCCGCGAACACTCGCAACAAGTTTTTGGCCGAGGTCATTTAAGGCGACGGTGCGCTCATCCAGTCGCTTCATCAGATCATCGACAATCTCTGATACCTCTTGGGAAACGGACTTGACTTCTTGGGCCACAATGGAAAACCCAGCACCATGATGTCCTGCACGTACGGCTTCGATTTGGGCGTTCAACGCAAGCATGTGGGTTCTTTTTGTAACATTTTGAATTTCATGAGCTTTTTGTTTAGCAATAGAAGAAAGCGCATTGGATAACGCAAGGATTCTCTCAGGCACAATATCACCAAAAAATAAAATTTGTTCAAATACAAATAGTTTATAGCGGTTTTATCTTAAAAATTTACTAATTTTTATACCTTGTTGGAGTGACATGACTTCTTTTGAAGGTAACGTCCGTAAAAACTTTGACCCTTTTACATGTATTGCGCAAGAAAGGCTTGAATATCCTTTCTCTTAAAAACTTCGACACCCTCAGCACGTTGGCCAGTCACCGGGTCTATGATGGGATATCCCAGGAGGGATGACATCTGAAGACAACTCGAACGATTGCGATCCTTTGCCCGCTGAAAAAACGGACGTGGATCAAAGGAAGGATACAAGGGATCTAGTTGAGACGCATGCCTTTTGATTGCTTTGATTTTATCATCCTGTAGCTCTTTGTCATAAGGCACGATCAGCAAGGATGATGGATGGGTCAAGGGCCACTCATTGTAAGCGCCACGGTAACCATAAAGGATGGGAGGAGCAAGGTCTTTGTTTTGCACAAGCTCGTCAAGGGCTGTCGCCAGAAGCTGTGTCGACAAACCGTGGGCGCCGTTTGGGTCATTTTCAGCCGCAAAGAAAATGATCTCGGGGGCTAAATCCTTTAAAAGGATTTTAATGCGTGAAAGGTCACCGGCGCTAAAGGGCGAAAGGCCTGGAATACCCCGTCGCTCGTAGTAATCTGCTTTAAAAAAAATCAGGTTTTGAGAGGGTATTCCTAAATGACTCGTCGCATCAACCGCTTCCCATTCTCTAACAAGCGCTTTGGCTGCAATCTTTTTATTTTTTTCGTCATCGTTTGGCAGGAAGGCGCTTACCTGCAGATAGGCGTCCGCATATGTGGGCAATGTGTCACGCACGGCGTTTGCGCCCGTCACTGCGTAGAGCACATGAATTAAATTTTTTCTTTGTTGCAAGCGCATAAGCGCCGCTCCCATACTAATAACATCGTCATCAGGATGAGGCGACAGCACGAGAATGCGCTTGCCCTCGGGCCAAGACGCCGTAATTAGGCAAGAAGCCAACTGTGTTTTAAAATTTTCATGGGTTATTTGAAGAAGGTCCTTATCAAATGACACCGTTTTCTCAGGAAACTGGCTTTTCACTATGAGGGGGGCACCACGACATGTCATGCTTTCATGACACAGGGCTTCAATCATATCCTCTTCACGAAGAACGCCGTCTTGCCAGGCTGTCGCACTTAGTTGAGCCGCGGCTCCTGTGTCTAGATACCAACTCACTTGCGTCAAACGAGACAAAAAAGACGCTGGCACGCGGGACGACGGGTCACTTTCCAACACGCTTGCGATCACAGGTCCTTTATCTTCACCCGTCGCCACCACAAGAATTGATTTTGCCTTGGCACAAGACATGGGCGTGAATGTCCACGCAGCATCAGGAAGATCCAGGGATTTGCCGTTGAACGCAGGCATCTCGTGACGATCGATCAAACGACCAAGGGCCTTGTAGCGGTGGGCAATTTCGCTCTTTCTATGGTCGGATAATCTGACCCTAACAATTTTCTGGTCAGGCCTCAGGTCTGGCTCGATGGCACCCATACGCCCCCCCTTGATGCAAACAGTGCCAAGCTGCTCCCTCACGGGATAGGCACCCCCTAAAGTCAGCACCATGAGGTCAGGACCAGGCAGACCCTTTGACAACAAAAATTGCCCCCAGAAAGCCTCGTCCACTGTGACACCGGTTTTTGTTTGGCCCGGATAAAAACACTGGTCTTGGCACGGCGCCCTTGACGCATCGATCTTTTGAAGAGGACTTAAAAAATGTACGTTGAAGAAATACCAATTACTTAAAGGGTGCGACGCCCCTAATCCTTCATATTCATCCATCAAAAAAAAAGAAGCTTTGGATAAATCGAGCGAGGGGTCTTTTACAAAAAGTTCTTGCAGTCTTTGGTAAATACCTTCAATTTCCTGACCGGTCGAGAACACAATGACGGCGTTGGGGTTTGTGCGCACTTCCGCAGCGACCCTTAATGCCACATCGCGCCCAAGAAGCGGCAGATCTTCTTCGGCGTAACGGTTCACCACATGGGATACTTCGTGGGAAGAGCGAGATGCAGCCAGAAGCATTGCCTCTTTTCCGTAACCAAGGCCCAGTACTAGACAAAGCAGTACCATAGCCCTAAGCATCCTTGCAATGACGCTGGTATATCCCATGTGTGAGCCCTGATCCCTTGTAAGTTAAAACAAGGCTAGCGCACTCGCGTTGCAATAACAAGATGCTGGAATCTATGACAAACAAAAAACCTCGCCGCGCTCTTTTTCCAAGAAGGCCGCGAGGGTTAACAACAGGAGGAGCTAAGCGCGCGCCCTTGTGCCATCCAATGGGTAGGACGTTTCATCATCAAGAAGATCTGGTTGTTTTTTGTAATGAGCACTTTCTTCTTCTGTTGGCTCGCGTAAAACGTATCCCCGGCCCCAAACGGTTTCGATATAATTCTCCCCATTCAAGGCATCAGAGAGTTTTTTACGTAGTTTACAAACAAACACATCGATGATTTTAAATTCAGGCTCTTCCATTCCGCCATAGAGATGGTTCAAAAAAACCTCCTTCGAGAGCGTTGCACCCTTACGGATGGCGAGGAGCTCAAGGATTGAATATTCTCTGGCCGTAAGACGTACAGGCTTGCCCATGGCTTCGACTGTTTTCGCATTCAGGTCAATGCGCAGCTGTCCTACCTGAATCAAAGAATTAGGATGCCCCTTTGAACGACGGATGATTGCGCGAACCCGGGCGACCAGCTCTTCTCGATTGAAGGGTTTTGTAAGGTAGTCATCAGCGCCGAATCCAAGCCCCTTAATTTTATCATCTATGTCATTGAGACCGGACAAAATAAGCACAGGCGTTGACACCTGCACCGCGCGAAGGCGCCTAAGAATTTCATAGCCATCCATATCAGGCAGAATCAAATCCAAAATAATCAGGTCATAGTCATAGTGACGTGCAATCTCAAGCCCATCTTCGCCCACCGCTGTTGTGTCACACACAAACCCTTCAGATTGCAAGCTCATCTGCAGGACCTTAGACGTTGCTTGATCATCCTCAATCACTAATACACGCATTGATATCCTCCCATCGAAACGGCAGATTAGCACTACCTTATTAAGAATGTTAAATGATTTTTATGGATTCGTTAAGAGCTTATTTCAACTTCCATCAAAAAAAATAATATTATTTCACAAAACATTGAGAATTATTAACATTCTTTGAATAAAAAGTATCATTATTAATAAATCTGACTGTAAAAATAGTAATGATTTTTAATTTATTAAAAGTTTATTTTTCATCAAGAATGTTCTTCTTTTTAAATCGCTTATTTAATGGAAGGTCTTTTTTCAACGCTAAAGAATTCGCTTTATTATTTTTAGGCATTGTCTTAGCCGTTCGGAACGCATCAGTCATCTTCCTCATATCAGGCGTGTCTCAAGCACAGGCAAAGGGGCAACAAGGCGCCCCCGGAGACGCCGCACAAAAAGGAGCATTATGCTCCTATCTACTTTTCACCATTGTGGGCATTGTAAATCAAATTCATATACTCAACGACGCGTTTGTCAGCACGGGTTGTACGGTTTTTTTCGAATAACAAAAGCAACGCATCCAACAAGTTAATGATTTCTGGCTCATCACGTGCCTCTTGCAGAGCACGAGGACAACGCTCTAAGTGTGTGGCAACGAAAAACCGTTGCTCTGGTGTGAGAAAAGGAAAGCGCCTTAGCACGCAAAACAATTTTTGCGGATGATCTCTATATAAATAATCGAAAGAGCCGATACAGTATTTTGCCAACTCTTCGCGCACACTCTTATCAGCAACATTCCCCAACAAACTGATTAGTTGTACCATAATCCTATTTTTGGTTGGAGCATCTGAAAAAGTGAGGCTCGCAGAAGACAAAGGCTGCCTCAAAATCATCTTTACGACCGGCGTGAGGCAGCGGACCATGTGGGCACGCTCCTCCCTTGCAGGAATTTTAACCACTTCCTCCATGAAACACGTCAAAATTGAAAAGATGTAGGCGCGCTCAGGCGTACTTAGGACGCGCAGATCATTGCAACCTGTAACCTGCCCAAGAAATTCATGTGTGAGGTATGCAAACACCTCGCCACGCACCTCGGGTCGTGGCATCTGTGACAAGAGGGTGATGATTTCTGGCAAGGCAGATTTTTGTGTAAGGTCTTCAATAGTTGACGTCGCTAAAAATTCTGCGATCTCTTTCCTCGTCTGGGGGTGGACAATGGAAAAATGCCCCTTCGTGACTTTTTTCAACAGACTTTCTAGGGTGTCAGGCAGCATTTTTTGAAAAGAATTTGTGAGATACGCTTGAACGAAATTTTTCATTACAGGCGCCATGCTCGCAAAGAAGTTTTCTTCTCTTTGTCGCAAAGTGTGATAATTAATATTTTCCGTAATATGCCTTACCATCAGGTAGATAAAGTTCTTATTTTCTGTGGATAACCCTAAAAAGTCCTCGCCCGCAACTGTGTCAAAAAACTCTGCAGACAACTGTCTTGCAATAATCTGACAAAATTTTTCATCATTGACATACTTATATAGATCAATCATATGGTCATTGGCCGTGTAGGGTGTGAGGAGAGCGGCGACGCATCCCCGTAATCTGGAATGTTTGATCCGAACCAAAGATTGTATCACGTCATGGGTCAAAGAAGGGTTTGTACGGCGTGACTGATGAATGACCCTTTGAAAATAGGCCCCTAACTCATCTCGTTCTTTTGTGTCTTTTTCCGACAATAACTTCTTTATTGCACTGGTAAAGTCTTTATGGCAGATCCGCCCTTCTTTCAGGTAAAAGGACATAAAATCAACTGTCAAGAAAGAAACAATCTGTCTTTTATCCCCTTCTGTCATCTTTTTAAAAAGGGGGGCAAGATACCGTAGCTTTTTCTTTTCATAGTGCGTCAATAAATAGGCCAGTCGCGCCGCGCCCTCTTCTTGCTCAAGAAAACATCCCAAATAGTCGTGGGCTTTCAAGATTTTTTCTTCTGGATCGTACTGTCGGGCAAACGCTGACCCGACAAACGCCTTCCAAAGCTCTTCCCTCGATTGGACCACGAGGTGGTCACGTATAGGGTTTGTCCCAAGGACAAGGGGCACCTTGGTTCGGGCGCTCTCACGTGTGAGTGTGGTCAATGTGATGAGGGTGTGTGGAGGCAATTCGGTCGGTAAGGAAACGACAGAAGACGTATAAAGATGACAGCTTTTAAGAGTTAAGGCTGGTGGGATGTCTGCCAGCGCTTTAGAAACATCGTTGGTCCACCCATGGATCGCAAATTTTTTAGAGTTCTTGAGGTCTGGATTCTCTTGCAAGGCGCGGCGCAGTCGACCCATATTTAAGATATTCACCCTAAGGGGCACGTCATCCATGAGGGCATTGGTGCGCTGACTCACAAGGCGGAGATTGACATGTGTTTCTGGCTCATGGGTTTTACTGAAAATACAAAGCTGCATTTCATCGGGAAGTGCTTCAAACAGGCTCACGTCTTCGCGAAGGTCTTGCGCGGACGCGTCGCCGCCTTCATCACCGGACAAACATCTTCTTTTTGGTTCGGGACCAGGGTTAAGCTCGCTCGACGTGGGAGCAGGCACCCCAGCGCCAGAAGAGGCCGCTTCTTCAAAAAGCGCGCGGCTCCTCTTGCGGCCCGCCTCTGTTTCCATCTCGGTGGGGACTGACGCCGCAGCAAGGCCTGCACAAAGGCCGCTCGCGCCTAACATAAAAAAGGATCTAAGTAATTTTTTTTTCATCTTAAAAATATAATTGTAATGCCATAAAATATAGATAGAGATTTAAGGAGAATATTCAATAAAATATTCGGGATTTATTATGCTATTTTTGAAACCCCCCTTTCCAAAACTGACAAAGTGACCCGCTTTACACCTTGGTCTTCGTACGCGGAAAGACCGCGTGAATATGAGATCCTTTAATCTTCACACTAAAAAAAGGGGGCACCCCCCTTTTTTTAGCTCTTGATCATAAAAGCTAGAAGGGATTTGAGATCCTCTTCTGTTTGAATCCCCACTAAAAGATCGGGATAACTCTCTAGAAACAGCGCGACCTGGAGACACGCCACAGGATCTGCCAAAGCGCCAAGCATTCGCACCAAGCTGTCGGCAATCTTGATATTCGCTCTTTGACAAGCGTCGAAAAGAGAGGAAGAAAGATAGCTTGCCACCTCCGCGCGGGTCGTTTTGTCCAAGATGCTGCCTAGGGCACGACAGAATATGTTTGCACGGCTGCTAGCATAAACATTTGGGGAGCCATAAGGTACAGTGGATTCTATACTTGCCCTACACACCCTCTTCAAATAGGGGGTCATGATGCCGAACAGCTGGGCCCTGTCTTCCCTTGAAGGTATCTCCACCAGTGCGTCAGTAAAATTTGACAAAATACTAGATATGACGGTGTCTTGAACAAAATGACCCTGCACACCAAGAGCACTTCGCATTTCATGAAACAGGTCAGGTGAGAGATACTGGGCAATCTCCTCACGAAGCTCGGGGGCTCGCATGCGAGCAAGCAAGGTGATCAGGTCAAATAACTCAGCCCTATAACTGCCCCCCATAAACTGAGACTTACAAAGAAAGCTGACCATTTCATCCCTCACCTTCAAATCCTTAATCCAGGATAGCCTCTGAGAAAGGTTGAGTACAAATTTCTTTATGAAGTCGTATGATGATCCAGGAAATACCTCATCACGTCTCTCTTCATAGAGCGTTTTGTAAAGAGGCGTCATGATCTGAAAAAAATACTCAATTCCCTCCTTTGACACGTCACGCGAAAAATTAAAATCCGACGATCTCACTATCTTATAAATGAGACGCTTACGCTGGGGCGCGAGGCCCAAAAAGTCCTCGCCCGCAAGGGTATTGAAAAAGTCCGGCGAGAGCTCGGCTGCCATAACCCGGCACAAATTTGGATCTTTGAAACGACCCAAGAATGAAACCATCTCTGCGTCCGCTGTATAGGGGGTGAGGAGGGCAGCAATAAAATCGCGCTTTTCGGTATTTTTGATACGCGCTAAAACGTCCACCGCTTCAGGAGAGAGCATCACGCCTTTTTTCTTCAAAGCCTGTGATGACACTTTTTTGAAAAAAGCGCCCATGTCATCCCGTTTTTTTACCTGTTTTTTCCCGCGCATGTGTTTTACAAAAGACGAAAAATCCGCATGAACAAGAACGCCGTCTTTGACGTACATGGACATGAACTCAGGCGTCAAAAACGAGACAAGATGACCTCTGTCTTTTGGCGCCATGGCCTGAAGAAGGGTCACAAGATGGGAGAGCTTGCCTTTTTCATAATGGTCCAATAAGAATTTTAAGCGCGCCGCCCCCTCTTCTTGTGCCAAAAAACACCCCAGCACCGCCTTACCTTTGAAGAATTTTCCCGTGGCATCATACCCGCGCGCGAGCCCAGAGTTCAAAAAGTCCTGCCACAGCGCCTCTTGGGAGCGCACGATCACTCGGTCAGTCAGGCCCTTGGAGGCAAGGGCCACCGGGATATCGTTCACGACCTCAACTTCGGTTTGTGTGGTGAGCGTAATTTTTGTGCCGTGGGGCAGATGATCACCATCAGGAAGCCTGCTGACATCGTTGGTATAAAAATGGGCCCCCTTGAGCACAAGACGACTGGGTATCTGCGCCAGTTTTTGAGAGACATCGCACGCCCAGCCGTGGACCATCCATTTAGCTGATTTTAAGGCCTCAGGATTGTCCTGCACCAGCTCATGTAATTTCCCCATATCCGCCACATCAAGGGAAAGGGGAAATTCATCGGAAAGCGCTTTTGTTTGGCGGTCCACCAGGCGCAAGTTCAGCATGGTCTGTTGATCCTCTAACTTGCTGAAAATAAAGAGTTTCAGCTCGGGGGGCAAGTCAGCAAACAAGGTAAAGGATTTGGGTGACGGCTCCTCCCCCTCAACGGGGCCAAAGCGTTCATCCACCCGTCGTTTTTTAACTGCGGGGCCAGAATTCTCAGCGCCAGAAAGATCATGGTTAAACCCAGTCCCAGGAGGTGTTTGTGCTGGAGCCTCGCGAGCACGCTTTCGCGTTTGATCCCCGTCCATGTCAAACCGTTTGCTAGCAACACACATGTCGGCACAAAAGAGACTCGTTCCCAGAAGAAATAGGGCTTTTGATAAAGAAATGTTCATTTTATTGTCACAAATTATAAAACCACAATCATGTATATAGGGATCACTCTGGCATTTCAAATGCTCTTTTTTTGAGGAACCTTGCATGACAAAATGCATGGCATAAATAAAAATATTTGATTGTTTCAGTTTATCTTGATTTCCTTTTTTAAGGCCCCTTTATAAATAAACAAAAAACAAAAACTTGACAAATTCAAACAGAAATAACATATATGTATTACTTTTAAACAGAGATATTTGATAATATGATGAAATTCGCCTTTTCTTTACTTTCCATAGCCCTTCTCGTTGAAACAGGCCATGCGTGTTTAGGGGACATGGACATCGTAAGGCGTTACCACTCGGGAGCACTTTATAAAGATAATTTTAATGACAAAATGCAATGCATAGCATCACCCAACACCTTTGCTGATCTTCACGCTGAATTCACCGCCCTAAGGAATAGATTTCCTTACGATAGGACCCTTGCCTTTTATCACGCCCGCGCCAAAATGATGCCAGACTCACCTCACTTTGCAGAAGGTATCAATGAATTTTGCCACTTGATGTATGTTGAAGACGCCTTAGATGAGTTTCTCCCCCTCGAGATGGCCTCTGAATTAGTGGGTTATCTGGCCTCATATGTTGTCGCCAATCGAAATATTGGAGATGAATTCAGAATTGTGGCCCAATTATATTGGGACTTCAAAGACCTTTCAGAGGATTTGCAGACCAACCCCCGAAGGAATGCCCATAACCAGCATGCTCGAAGAAAGCTCCTCTCTCTTGAAACGCAACTTGGCAATTCTTTTAAAGATTTATATTCTTTTTTAAAGACTAACCAGGCCATTCGTTGCGCAGATGGGCTAGTATTCACCATCTCCAACAGCTTGATAGCTGGTCATTTTAATGACCTCAATAAAAAAATAATCACATCACTTTATTTACTTGACGACACGCCTTCCGACTATGTCAAAATGTCTTACGTACAGGCCATACGGGAATCAGACAAATATGCAGAGATTATCGATTTGTCCACCCCCCTTGTAGGCATAGAGCTTGATCCGGATCTTCCCTTTCAATCTGCTAAAACATGTAATGTGCTCCTCGTCGCCCGATGTGAACAGTACCTATCGACACAGTTTGAGAATGCCCATGTCCACAACCAGCAAAAAGATCTTTTACGCAAACAAATCAGTCTTTTAGAGGACTTGATCAACTATAGCCAACAAAACAACGTTAGTTATTTACACAATATAACATACTGCTATCTTGATTTAGGTGATTATGAAAAAGCCCTCGAGACTTTTTCAAAAATCAAAAATTTGCCCCAAGATGTCTTGGCCAAATCTTCTATCAAGCGCGGACAGCTGGAAGAGCTTCACCAGTATTTAGCTGACAAGACAAACAATACGGAAATCGCAGCAGAACTTCTTTTGGCCCGCCAGCAAAGAGCCCTTAACAAAAATAAGAAAATTGCCTCTTGCGTTAAACATTATCAAGAGTCTCTAAAAACTAAGGCTCAAAATTCTTTGCTAGAGGCATCAGAAAAAAAATTATCCGTGTCTTCACCTGCTCATGGCAAGCGTGCTACGAGCACTCAAAAAGATGTGACCAATCTCGACATCGGGGTCACGGATAAGTTGTCAAACGTCTCGACACCCCATGAAACGTCACCTTCTTCAAAGCCGGCAACAGAATCTTTGCAAATACAAAAGACAAAAAAGAAAACGAGACCCCAATTAAAACAAAAAGTTAATGAGGTTCATCCCCAAACAAAAACGCAGGCAACTGAGCAAACCTATCTTTGTGTCGAGGACGTGACCACGAACAAACGCGCCATTGCAACCTTTAATGCCCTTTTTTCAAAATATCTTCCTAGCGTGAAAAGCGATAAAAAAGTCAACATCTCTCTCCATGAAATTCAAGGGCTTTTCAAAGCACTTGGGCAAAATTATGACCCACAGGCAGGTAAGGGATCCCACAAAAAAGGAACTCTAAAGTTCGAGAAAACGACAACATTCAGGGATGAGCAGATGGTTATTTTGACGAAATCTACTTACCTTAAGCCGTATTTAATCAAAAAACTCCGTGAGGGTTTTATAAAAGCAGGAGTTTTGCCTAAAAACGAGGAAATCATTGGGCGGCTTCGCCGTGAAGGTCTCTTATACCCTTGAGTAGCCTCTCTTGTTTGGTCCACGAGTTAGGGTCGATAAAAGAACTATAAACTACATAGGATTGTGTTTCTTTTTAATCTCTAGTTGATATTTGGGATGTCATGAACGCACAAAATGTCCCTCACCCTCCTTAAAAAAAGCTCTCGGAGGGTGAGCGCTTTATCCATTGACATGGGCGCGAATGAATTACACAAGCCATACCTAATCTAATTTTTGTGTTCGATAGAAGCTGACAGAATTAAAATAAGTATTAATTTCTAACTTTACTTTTATCCTCAAAATGAAAAACAAAAATGAAACTTTTATTTAAAGCTATGGCTTTGATTTTTATCTGGACCTCTCGTTATGCTTCTTTCCTGACATTGATCTTGTAAGACACTAGCAATCAGGCGCTGTCTATAAGGTGACCTTCAATGACAAGGGCGCGTGCGTAACTGCCCTTGAAAACCTAGTGGCCTAGGACCTGCGATTCACGGCTCTTGAAGAGACATTCCTTCCGATACCGAACTGCACCTTCAGCATGGTCTGCTGGTCCTCTAGCTTGCTGAAAATGAGAAGTTGCAGCTCGGTGGGCAGATCAGCAAACAAGGAAAAGGATTCAGGTGACGCTTCCTCGCCCTCAACGGGATCAAAGCGTGCATCCACCCGTCGTATTTTAACTGCGGGGCCAGAATTCTCAGCGCCAGAAAGATCATGGTTAAACCCAGTCCCAGGAGGTGTTTGCGCTGGAGCCTCGCGAGCACGCTTTCGCGTTTGATCCCCGTCCATGTCAAACCGTTTGCTAGCAACACACATGTCGGCACAAAAGAGACTCGTTGCCAGAAGCAATAGGGCCTTTGATAAAAACATGTTCATTTTATTGTCACAAATTAGAAAACCAGAATCATATATAAGGATCACTCTGGCATTTCAAATGCTCTTTTTTGGAAGAACCTTGCGTGAGAAAATGCATAATGTAAATAAACATATCCGATTTTAGCAGTTTATCTTGATTTTTTTAAGGTCACTTTATAAATAAACAAAAAAACAAAAATTTGACAAATTGATGCAAAAACAAAATATATGTATTACTTTTAACCAGAGATATTTGATAATATGATGAAATTCGCCCTTTCTTTACTTTCCATAGCCCTTCTCGTTGAAACAGGCCATGCCTGTTTAGGTGATCTTGATCTCGTGCGGCGCTATAAATCTGGCGCCCTGTATACAGAAAATTTTGACCAAGCAAAGCATTGCACAACGGCGCCCCAAAACTACGCCGCCCTTCATGAAGAATTTAGGACCCTGAAAGAGAGATTTCCTTATGATCTTATGCTTTCTCTTTATCACGCGCGCACTAAGATGGCGTCAGGATCTCCCCATTTCCTTGAAGGCCTCAACGAATTTTGCCAGCTCATTTATGTTCATACTCCGACCGATGAATATCTTTGTGTCAACCTAGTCCCCGAACTTTTAGGTTATATCCATTCATTAGTCATCGCCCATGTGAATGTTGGAGATCAATTTCAAAAAGTACGTAACCATGTTAAAGACTTGAAATCTTTTTACTATGAGGTAAAGAACCCGTCTCAAAAACTCACCCGCAATCAAAGAGCGCGACAAAAAGGGTTTATGCTTGAAACGCAGATGATTGACGCGTTAAAAGGGCTTTACGGATTACTCAAACAAAATCACGCAGAACCTTGTGGCGATGCGTTGGCGTTTATCATAAGGAATACGCTTGATATTCATGGTCTTTATGATACAGATGATAGGGCTATAAAAGCTCTTTACGAAATGGATAAAAACCCCTCTGACCATCTCACCTACGCCTACGCACAATATCTTAAGAAAGCTGAAAAATATGAGCAAGCCATGACTTTGCTCACGCCCCTTGTGGGAACACACTTAGATCCTGACCTTCCTTTTCAGTCCCCTGAAGCATGTAACTTGCTTGTTGTGGCAGGGATCGACCACTACCGCTCAACACGGCACGATCCCCTCACCGACAAAGAAAAACAAAAAGATTTTTTGCGCGGGCAACTCACTCTTTTAGAAGAGTTGGTGGGCACCCATAACCGTCAAAACATCATTTACATGGCAAACATGACGTCTATTTACCTCGAGCTTGGAGACCACGAAAAAGCGCGCCAAGCCTTTTCAAAAATTAAATCCTTGCCACAAAAAGCCCTTTCCGAGGTTGGACTTAAGCGTCACAGATTCGAAGCGCTCCATCAAGTTTTAGCAGAAAAAACAGAAGACATTGAGCTTTCAACAGAGCTGCTCTTGGCCCGTCAAGCAAAAGCCCTTGCAAAAAATAAAATCATTGCTTCTTTTATCAAAAGCCATCAAGCAGCCCTTAACCGCGCTGCTCAAACACCCTCACGTCCCTCATTCGACAAGCCGAGCACGACGCCCACCGCGTCGGAAAGGAAAACTGACGGTGTGCACTCAAAGGATAGGGCGCTGTCCTCAAGCAGCCGAGGACTTTCTTCTCATCCACAAGACAACGGGCCGACTTTCCTTGCCAGTGACACCTCGCATGAGGCAAAGAAATCTGCCAAAGAAGCGCTCTCCAAAGAAAAGAAAAAAACCAGGCGCCCATCTCAGCCTCACCCACAAGCACAGGGAGGCCCCCAAGAAAAACCTCAAGGGGAGCAGCCAAGCACTCTTTATATTGAAGATGTCACGACCAACAAACAGGCGGTGGCAACTTTTTATAGGCTTTTTTCGAAATATCTTCCTGATATCAGAAGCGATAAAAAAGTCACCATTTCCCTCCATGAAGTACGATCCCTCTTCAAGGCCCTTGGGCAAAATTATGATCCCAAAGCAGGCAAAGGATCTCACAAAAAAGGCACCCTGAAGTTTGAAGAAACCCCCACGCCCCTAGAAGAGCAGATGGTTATTTTAACAAAGTCGGCTTACCTCAAACCGTACCAAATTAAAAAACTACGCACGGCCTTTTTAAAGTCAGGTGTCGTGCCAAAGGACGCTCAGATCCTTCACAAACTTCGCCAAGAAGGGCTTCTTTAACGCAAAAGCCCACCCCCAATAGGCAAGGGCGTCGGTGTTAAAGGATTTTCAACCCTTCCCCTCCTTTTGTTAAGAGCTTCCCACCTTAAGGTGGGAAGCTTTTTTGAAGAAATAAAAATTTAAAATTGACAGAAAAAGATTAAACAAGTAAATAAATAACTCTTCTCTTATTACTGTGCGAACACAACGATGAATTTCCTCCTGAAAAGTATTATTTTAGCCCTCATAGGCGGCACCGCCCATGCGTGCTTCCATGACGTCGATCTCGTGCGGCGCTACAAATCTGGTGCCCTGTATACAGAAAATTTTGATGAACAAGGAGCGTGCATAGCGCCCCCAGCAAGCTATGACGCTTTAAACGAAGAACTCCTATACCTTAAAGAGAGATTTCCCTATGACTCTGATCTGGCTCTATACCATGCGCGTACAAAACTAGTCCCTGGGTCACCCCATTTTCTAGAGGGGATTAATGAATTCTGCCAACCTCTTTGTTTGATTCGATCTGATGGTGAACAATTTTCTCCTAGGATTGTTACGGAAATGAAAATGCACCTAAAGTCCCTCGTAATTGGCAATCATAATATTGATGACAAATTTGAAATGATTTCAAAATATATTGCCAATTTGACCGAAGCAAGAGACCAAATCGCATCCAATGGGCGTGGGATGGGCCAAAACCAAAAAGCTCGCAAAGAAATTATGCGCTTGGAAAAAAGCATCTTGGAGTCAACTCAAAATCTTTATAACCTTTTAAAACGCCACCACGCAGCCCCTTGCGGCGATGGGATTTTGCGCATTGTCTTGGATACACTTCAGGAGGGTGAGCATGCTGGTGTCTACCTAAAGCTCGTGCACAGCCTTTACGAAGAAAGCGATGATCCTTCTGATTATTTGAAAGCGATTTATGCAGAGCTTATTCTTACAGGAGGCCACTATGAAAAAGCCCTGTCCCTCCTCACAAGCCTAACAGGAAGACACCTTGACCCAGACCTTCCCTATCAAGATCCACCTACTTATCATTCAATGATTCTGGCACATTTCCAGCAATACAACGCAGCTCAGGCAAGTGATCCCGACTGGCGGGCACAACAAAAACTTCTTTTGCGTGAAGAATTGGAGGTTTTTGAAATATTACTTGGATACTATGACCGCGCCACCCCCAGAGGTTGGTACAACTTTTCGGTGCACTATATGCATCTTGAGGACTATGATAAATCCCTTGAATATTTTTCAAAATTATCCGCAATGTCTAAGGAGCAGTTATCAGAAGCCGGCATAAGCCCCCGGCCACTTCGCACCCTTCATCAAGTTTTAGCCGACAAAACAGGAAACGTTGAGCTGTCCACAAGCCTCCTTTTGGCGCAACAACAAAAAGCTCTTTCTAAAAACAAAAAAATCTCCTCGTTTATCAAGGCGTGTCAAACCTCTTTGGCGAGAGAAAAAGGTAAAGACGTTGGACTAAATCAAGCACCGCTGGTATCCGCGGGCCGTGTCACGAAAAAACCTGCACTGCCAATGACAAAAGATACGCGCTCAAAAGATGAGGCCCCTACCTTTTCAACCTGGGATAGTGTGTCTTCTTACCTCCCGAGCCCCCCTCTTCAAAAAGGGCCCTATTCTGATCATGGACTAAGTGCGCGTGGAGCCCGTCCCCTCCTGGAAAAAAGGTCTCACACGCCAAAGGCACCCACACACCTAAAAGAGGTTAAGCAGGAGAAAAAGACACGACAGCCTTTGAAAAAAAACCTTTTTGTCGAGGACGTGACCACCAATAAGCACGCCATTGCAACATTTCATAAGTTGTTTTCGAAGTATCTTCCTGATGTAAGAAGTGATAAAAAAGTAACCGTCTCCCTTCATGAGGTTCAATCTCTCTTCAAGGCCCTTGGGCAAAATTATGATCCAAAAGCCGGCAAAGGATCTCACAAAAAAGGAACTCTCAAGTTTGATAAAACCCAAACACCCATGGACGAACAGATGGTGATACTCACAAAAGCGACGTACCTTAAGCCGTACCAAATTAAAAAACTACGAGAAGCCTTTATCCGAGCTGGTGTGGTCCCAAAAGATCCAGATATTCTTAAAAAATTAAGAGGTGAAGGACAGTTATAGTCACTTCAGGAGACGATCTAACCTGCCGCTATAAGCCTTGCTTACACGGTAGGTTAGACCAAGGGTAAGAGGCCCTACTTACTTTAAAGATTGTGGCATAATCCATAACGAATCCCAGCAAAAAATACAGGAGGAAACTTTGGTATATGTTTAAAATTCTATCTTCTTTTCAAGCATAGGATCCTGTGAAAAATATATGCCTTGCCTTACACCTCGGCGTAATCTAGTGTGATGGACCATCTTTTGTGAGGCTTCCCATGCAACGCACGTCTCTTTCGTTTCATCTTGTCATGATCCTAAGCGCCATCAGTGTCATCTTTTTTCTTTTGAATATCGATTATGCGGCCGTGAATATGGTTCTTTTGCCCGTCGCCCACGAAATCAACGCTGATCTAAATGATCTACAATGGCTTCTGAGTGCGTACGTGCTGATTTGGGCAGCCCTTGTAATTCCGGCAAGCCGCCTGGCCGACACCATGGGACGCCGAAAAGCTCTCACCCTTGGCATGCTGATTTTTATCATAGGATCGGCATTGGCAGGAATTGGGCACTCTTTGAGTGTTATTATTATCGGGCGCCTTCTCCAAGGGGTTGGCGGTGCCCTCATGACCGCACCTGCCTGGTCTTTATTGTTCACATCCTGCCCACCCGAGCGCCAAGGCTTTATCACCAGTATCGGCCTTTCTTTTGGGGGTCTTGGCCTTGCCACGGGTCCTAACCTTGGGGGCTATATCATCGAGCATTTTGGCTGGCGCTGGATTTTCTATATCAACGTGCCCCTGGGACTGATTGTTATTTTGATCACGCTCCTTTATTGTCCAAAGGATACCGTCTCCCATGAAAAAACGCCCCTTAATCCCGTTGCGTCCTTTTTTCTCATGGCAGGCGTATGCTTGCCATTTTATGCCCTCAACCAAATAGAGGTGTGGGGCGCGGGCGAGCCTCGTCTCTGGGCTTTTTTTCTTGGCGGCTTGATATTTTTGGCGCTTTACATGTGGCAGGATAAGTATAGTGGCACGCGTCTTATTCCGGCTCATCTTTTCCGTTCAAAAGCTTATATGAGCTCTGTAATTGGCATTGGGCTTATGGCCATTTGTTTTTCCATGATTTTAGTCTTGATGGGCCTTTATTTGCAAAACACTCTTAAATACTCCAGTTATCAAACCGGTCTTATTTTTATGGCCATGACCCTGTCCATGGGACTCTTATCCCCCATCGGCGGCAAGCTCATTGACCTTGTGGGGGTCAAAACACCTATGATTTTAGGCACCCTTTTTGCGTTTGTGAGCTTTATGTTCAGTGCGTTTCTTGATACTGAGTCAAGCTTGTGGTTTGTGTGTGTGTGTCTTTTCTTGATGGGGACAGGCCTTGGCTCCTTTTTTGCTGGCTGTAATATTGCAGTTTTGCGCGCCGCAGCACCCGAAGATCTCAATATCGCCTCGGGCCTTTACACCATGATCATGATGCTCGGGAACACCCTCAGCGTTATTTTGAGCACCAGCCTTGTGGTTTTATGGGGAAGGAGCGCCCTTTTTACAAAACTCCAAGAGGAGGGGATTCAATTGACCCCCCCACAACATGAAAAACTAGCCTCTCTCATAGCCAAGGTTGAGCTTCCCCAGGATGCCTTTATGGGGTTTGATCCCCACCACATTCCCACCCTCTTCCAAGGGATGCAAGAGGCCTTTCTTTATGGGTTTGTTTGGAATATGCTAGATGGGGCCCTCATCTCCCTTCTTGCCTTTGGCGTTGTGCTTTGGGGAATTCCTGCAGGTAAGCCCCTTGAAAAAATCGACGCAGCGCCCTTACCCCTCTAAGATAAAGGGAAGGTTTTGTCTATTAACCCTTGACCTTTTGAGGAATGTAGAGTAGGTAGAAGCACTAGATTATTTATACAGAAGGAATGTGAAAGATGTCCCGTCGTTGCCCCATTACCAGTAAAGGCGTTATGTCTGGTAACAATGTAAGCCACGCAAATAACAAAACACGTCGCCGTTTTTTGCCAAATATCCAAGAGGTTACATTCCTCAGTGAAGTGCTTGGCCCTGTACGCATGAAGGTGTCCGCGCGCGCCATTCGTACCATCGAAAAGAATGGTGGTCTTGATCAATTTTTTGCAAAGACTTCTAACTTGAAGCTGTCCCCTGAGGCCCGCGCCCTTAAAAGGCGTGTGGAAAAAGCTCAAGCTGCACGCGCTTTTGCTGCTGCATAAGGTTTAGGAGAGGCGTCTTTTGAGCATTCTCAAAGGGCGCCTTTTTTTATCTTGGCCCCAGATCCCCTTCACCTGATCCGTTTTCTCCATACCTGGCCCACCGAGGCTGTTTTATCCCTGACTTTCCTTACGTGCTGTCTTGGGCTTTATGGGTTTGCGCGTTATTTTGGCAAAAGCGGCCTGTATGTTTACGTCGTCCTTGCCTTGGTCGTGGGTAATATCCAGGTCTTAAAAGGCGTTCTTTTTTCCTTTAGCCAAACCCCCATTGCCCTTGGCACCATCGTCTTTTCCTCGACCTTTGTGGCAAGCGACATTCTGACTGAATGCTATGGCAAAGAAGCTGCCCTTAAAGGGGTGTGGCTCGGGTTTGGGGCGATGCTTCTTGTAACGCTTCTTATGCTCCTTACCCTGGGGATTCACCCTTTGGACGTGCCGCCCCATCACGGGGATTATCACTTTCTTGAAGCGCACCGCGCCATGGAAGTGCTTTTCTTACCAGCCCCCCGCCTGTTGCTGGCAAGTCTGACTGCCTACCTTTGCAGCCAATGCTTGGATATCACCATCTTCGCGCGCCTGAAGGCGTCGCGCCGTGGTGCGCTTTGGGCGCGCGCTGCCTTTTCTACAGCCCTTGCGTTCCTGGTGGATAACGCACTTTTCAGTGTTCTTGCCTGGGTTGTGCTTTCCCCCACCCCCGTTTCATGGGACAGCCTTCTTTGGACGTATATCCTTGGCACCTATTGGATTCGCCTTCTTGTGGGCCTTTTGTTCCTGCCTCTTCTTTCCCTCCTTTGCCGTCACTTGAAAGGACGCCGCCATGCTGAGCTATCCTAACTTTTCTTTTCAAATCACCTACAAAGATCCCCAAACCAAGGCTAGGTGCGGTGTTCTTGAAACACCCCACGGCAGCCTGGAAACACCGGCCTTTATCTTTTGCGCGACGAAAGCGGCCATCAAGGGACTGACCCCTTTGCAAATGAAGGACGCGGGGACCCAGATCATTTTGGCCAACACCTATCACCTTCTTTTACAGCCAGGAAGCGCCCTGGTCGAGAAAATGGGCGGCCTTCACAAATTCATGGGATGGCAAGGGCCCATGCTGACGGACTCGGGCGGGTTTCAAATTTTCAGCCTGGGTCACGGGTCCGTCGCCAGTGAAATTAAAGGGCGGCGCATGTCGGGACGCGAGAAAAAACTTTCTCACATCACCGAGGAAGGCGCGACCTTCAGGTCATACGTGGATGGACGGCTCCACACCCTTACCCCTGAATACGCCATGCAGGTTCAGCGCGAGCTGGGACCTGACTTGGTCGTGGTGCTGGATGAATGCACTCCCTTCCACGTGGATAAAGAGTATACAAGGCGCTCTATGCAATTGTCACATCGCTGGGGTCTTCGCAGCCTTGCGGCCTTCAAGCAGCACCACACGGGCAAGCAGGCTCTCTACGGGATTATCCAAGGCGGTGTTTACCCGGACTTGCGCCGAGACTCGGCAACCTTTGTTGCCCATCAACCCTTTTTCGGACACGCCATTGGGGGATCCCTTGGCGCTGAAAAAGCACAGATGTATGATGTGGTTGCCATGACCACGGACCTTCTCCCAAGCGACCGCCCCATCCATCTTTTGGGGATCGGCGGCATTTCCGATATTTTTAACGGCGTCAAATGCGGCATTGATACCTTTGACTGTGTCCATCCCACAAGACTCGCACGTCACGGCGGCGCCCTCGTGCGTGCGGACGTCGATCCCGAAGAGCGTCCCGATGGGCGCGAGCATTTAAATCTGAATAACGCCAAATACCGAGAAGACGACCGTCCCATTGATCCAAGCTGCACGTGCGCGACCTGCCAAACGGCGTCGCGTGCGTACCTGCATCATTTGCTGCGCGCCAAAGAGATGCTGGCCCTGCAACTTATTACCCAACACAACGTTTTTCACATGAATAGGCTTCTGGCCGCCATCAGAGCAGCCCTGAAATACGGAACCCTCGACGCCGAGGAAAAGCTGTGGGTTTTTCCCTCAAGATCATGACCACTGTTTAATCTGCCTGCGTTCCGCGTTTCAAAGAAGCCACCCAGTTTTTAAGCAACCCACCCTCTATTTTTCTTCTAGAGGGGTCCTTGCTTGTCTGATGATTGTATTGTTTATATCCCAGCACGCCCTTGACGTCCGCCTTAGAACTTGCAAACATAATTTTTTCATAATGTTAACAAAGGAGGTTGTCTCTCTTAGCTTGCCATTTGTGTGTTAAATCTCAGGAGAAAAAATATGTCACTTTTTACAAAAAAGCTGTCCCCCTGTTTGAAAGCAACCATCCTTGCATCTCTTGCGCTTGTCATTCCCCAAGCACCCCTTAACGCCACAACACTCACCACTGACCTTCCCAGTCCTTACGCTCAGGGCCACGCCAAACCACAGCACACCTATAGGATTGTAGGCGCAGGAATGGCGGGTTTTGTGGCCGCATACCGTGCTTATAAAAAGAGTCTAGAGGACGGTATCCCCGTTCGTATTGTGCTCTATGAAAAGAATGCACACCTGACTGAGACGACGGGCGCGAATATTTTCTATAGCCTTACCCCCGATGAACTGCTCAGTGTTATTCCCCAAGGTCAAGATCTTCCGAAAAAACTTAATATCCCCTTTAACGAGCCAGAGGGCATTTTTGTGCCAGACATCCCTGAAACCAGCCAAACACCTATGGCCAAAAAATTCATCCAGGAAGTTCTGGCCCTTGACGCGGGAGAACATGAAAAGCGCACAGAGTTTCTTTTGTCACTGGGAAAATACAGCATGGATGCCTGGCAACGTTTGTTTGATGAAGCAGACAGCGATTTTAAAAATATCATGTTACAAGCAAACTATCATGGATGCCGGGAACCAAAAAATCTCGTGCGCCAACGTCATGATGGCTATCGCATAGATCTTATTTCAAAAGTGGATGACGCCCATGAGCGCGCCGAGTCCATGGCAAAAACTTACAAGAAATTAGGTTATACCTCCACGAGTCTCTTATCGCCCGCAGAAGTCGCAGAACTTGATCCAAGTCTTGAGTCTTTTTGCCTTGAAAATGCAGCCGCGCCAGATTTATCTGCTTGGAATAAAAGCGCTGCTGCCCTTTGGAGACCAGGCGGATGTCTTGATGGCCGGGTTTTCTTTCAGGGTCTAGAGAAATATTTAAGCGAAAAAATGGGGCACTACAAAGGCAAGCATGAGACTTTGAAAAATAGATTCAAAATCAAGTACGCACACGAAGTAGATTCTCTTTTATGGGAAAATAAAGGACAAAACTATGTGATCAAGGGTCTGCATTTTTCCAACGGCCGCACAAAGGAACGTGACGCTTTGGTGACCCACTATCGCTTTAATCCGGGTGAGAATGTTGGCCTTTTAACTCAGCTAGGCTTTACCGAACCCGCCTTCGCAGGTTTTGCTGGCCCCTCCTTGTGCTTACGAATTAAATTGAGCCATGAAGAGCAAGCCCGCTATGCCGGCTTTAATCACTATATGGAAGTGCACCAAAAAGGTGTGGTGCTTGCCTGGCAAGGCCGCGTGATAGGGGACATTCTTCAGCTGGGGGTGGCTGGCACAAAAGCCTTTTATGGAACACATAAACCCAGTATTAATGACGCCTTCGCCAAAGATCGCCACCTCCTTCAAGCCAACATTATCAATCAGACTGTCCCCCATATTATGCGCCTTGCTTTTAAGAGTGATCAGTTCATGGAAAAAGAGCTTGTATGGGAAGATCTTATGCCATTAGTGGATGAAGGCGTCCTCACGCTGTGGATCGGCACGCGAGCCGTCGTCTGCCATGGAGGCCCTGTGTTGGGAGCGCTTTATAAAGACGGCCTTGTTGTAGAAGGCGCAAGTGTGGTAAATAGCCTTGGCTCTGGGGGTGGGTCTTTTGCGCCTGGGTGTGTTGAAATTGCAGACTACAGTGTGAGTACAGGACGCACCCAATCACCCAATCCTTTCTTCGAGCAAATCCTCAAGATGTCAGATTCACGCTTTAGCAGCCAAACAGCACGTCATTACAAGATCGGCGCCGAAGAAGAATCTTTTTCTTAAACCTCTTGTAGAAGGCCTCTCACCAGGCCTTCTACTCTTCACTTTGCCAATGAGAGTATTCGTCGTGTTCGTCTGCGTCTGGGTCTGCGTCTTCCTCGGTGTTCGCAGGAGTGGCCTTATAAGGCAAGATATTCTGCCACAGCGCGCGCAGCACTTCTGTCATGCCTTGCTTTGTTGCCCCAGAAAGAGTAAGGACAGCGCCGCCAGACGCCGCCGCCAAAGCCGCCTTCTTTTCCTCGATCTCCTCTGGTAAAAGGGCATCGCACTTGTTCAGGGCTAAAATCTCTGGTTTTTTCGCTAAGTGATCAGCATAAAGAGAGAGCTCTTGCCGGATGGTTTGGTAGGCCCCCGCGACGTCTTCCTGGGTTCCGTCCACAAGGTGTAACAGGACCCGGCACCGCTCCACATGGCCAAGGAATTTATGACCAAGGCCGACCCCCATATGTGCTCCTTCAATAAGGCCCGGAATGTCCGCCAGCACAAATTCTTGCTCGTCCAAATACACAACCCCAAGTTTCGGCACTAAGGTTGTGAAGGGATAATCCGCAATTTTAGGTCGCGCCCTTGTGCATGCGGAAATAAAGGTCGACTTGCCGGCGTTGGGAAGCCCCACAAGACCTGCGTCTGCCACAAGCTTAAGACGGAGCCAAATCCACATTTCTTCGCCAGGCATACCGGTATCGGCGCGCCGGGGCGCTTGGTTTGTAGAGCTTTTAAAACGCACGTTTCCACGCCCGCCTTGCCCGCCTTTTAGCAGCACATGACGCGCTCCGATCTCTGTCAGATCCAAAAGAACCGTCTGTCGGTCTTCGTGGATAACTTGGGTCCCAACGGGCAGCTTCAGGGTCACAGAATTCCCATCCGGTCCCGTGCGGTTACGTCCCATGCCGTGATGCCCGCGCTGGGCCTTGAAATGCTGCTGGTAACGGTAATCGATCAGGGTATTTCCTTCGACCACTTCGATGATGATATCTCCTCCACGGCCGCCGTCGCCGCCGTCTGGTCCCCCGAATTCGATGAACTTCTCGCGCCTAAAGCTGATACAGCCTGCTCCTCCATCTCCGCTTTTCACAAAGATTTTGGCTTCGTCCAAGAATTGCATCGTTTAATCCTTAATGTCTGGGTGGTTGGGGAAAGAAAAGAAGAGTATCTAAACACGAAAAGGGGGCAACCTGAAGGCGCCCCCCTTTGACGTATGTCTTTTGACGTCACTTAGTCAGTCAAAACGCCCACAAAGGTACGACCACCCTTGCCACGCTTAAACTGAACAGCGCCTTCGATCAATGCAAAAAGCGTGTGGTCCTTGCCCATACCGACATTATCGCCAGGATGGTACTTTGTCCCACGTTGACGGACAATAATATTGCCGGAAAGCACATGCTCTCCACCGAATTTCTTTACACCCAGGCGTCGACCGGCGCTGTCGCGACCGTTTCGAGAACTACCTGCTGCCTTTTTCTGGGCCATCTGTTTACTCCTCTACCTCGTCAACTGCACTTATTCAGAAGCTTGTTCTGTTTTTTTCGCGCGTGATGTTGTCTTCTTTGCTGGCTTGTCTTCTGCGGGGGCTGCGTCTGCTTTTTTCTCAGCGCTCTTTTTAGGAGCTGCTTTCTTTGCAGGTGCCTCTGCAGCGGCTTCTTGAGCTTTTGCGGGCTTTGCAACTTTGGCCTTTGCTTCAGCACTCGCCACAAGCTTGCCGCCCACTTCAATACCACCGATTTCAAGCACAGTCAGATCCTGACGATGTCCAGCCTTACGACGGTATCCTTGGCGGCGACGCTTTTTGAAAACGATAATTTTATCACCGCGGGTCTGCTCGCGAATCACGGCGTGTACAAGCGCTTTGTCCACAAGGGGCGCGCCCACGGTGGCCTTATCGGCATCACCAAACATTAAGACATGATCAAGATGAATGCTTTGACCTGCCTCACCTTCGATCTTTTCGACCAAAACGACATCTCCAGGGGAAACCCTGTATTGCTTGCCGCCTGTTTTTACTACTGCAAACATCTTAAAAACTCTTCTTTGTCTGTGGTGCCTTTATGTGCTTTTTGCTCCATCCAGAGAAACATTGGGCACAAAACGACACAGCCCTTTACGTCAACTGCCTCTATTCAGTATAGTTCCTTGAGGCGAGTGTCAAGTTATTTGGGAGTGAAAAGCGTAAAAATGTCCCCTACCGATGTTCTAGATCTCGCGCAGGAAAGCCTTTTTGTCCTTTTAAAGCTGTGCACGCCGTTAATGTTGGCCGCCCTGATCATGGGTCTACTCATTTCGTTCCTCCAAGCACTCACGCAAATACAAGAAATGACCCTGTCATTCATTCCAAAAATGTTTGCCACATTCGCTGCCATGCTGTTTTTATTTCCCTTCTTTGGGCGTACCCTTGGCAGCTTTACCCACGAGCTATTTGACCGTATTGTGGGACTTGGCGTGTCATGACGCCCCTTAAAAGCCTTGTCCTTGCGGATTTCTATAGCTATATCCTGGTCACAGCGCGTCTGGGGGGCCTTCTTTTCTTTTCCCCGGGCTTTTCCGAGCCCACGATCCCGCGCAGCGTTAAAGCCCTGATTGTTCTGGCCCTAGGGACTGCTCTTACCCCTTTTATTGTTACAAAGGGGGTCACGATGCCCCATACAGGCCTTGAATCCGCCTGGCTTCTTATGGTGGAAGCGCTCATTGGCTATACGGCCGCCCTTGTGGTGCGTTTTCTTTTTTCGGCCCTTGATCTAACGGGTTCTTTGATTGGATATCAAATTGGTCTTGCCAACGCCTTCGCCATGAGCCCTGCCAGCGCCCAGCAAAGCGCCCTTCCCGGTGTTTTTCTTGGAACAGCGGCCATTTTGTTTATGATCCTTTTGGACATGCACCATATGATCATCCAGGCCTTTGTCCACAGCTATCAAGCCCTTCCCCTGGGGGGGGCGGGGCTTTCCTTTTTTGCCGAACGCGGCTCGGGACTTCTTTTAGAAGCCGCGACCACCAGCATCACCCTAGGGTTGCAGCTGGCGGGTCCAATTCTCATCACAATCCTGTTCTTTTTTGCGGGTGCCGGCCTTGCCAACAGGCTTGCACCCGCCATTCAGATCTTTTTTGTCAGCCAACCTCTTCAAATTCTCTTGGGTTTCTTTGTGATGGCGATCACCCTGCCGGCTCTCCTCACGCTTTTTTCCCAAGCCCTGCCTGAAAGTCTCGCGGCTTTTTTCGCATTTCTTTATTGAAAGGTCAAAACGCCCCTCAGCTTTGATCCAATGCCTTGTCGTTTATGCTCTTCCTCGTCTTTTCCTAGTCCCGCACTTGAGATATACCCCTGCATGGGCTTAGGGCTTCCCTCCCCAGAGGATATGTGTTGAGTACGACTGTTCTTTTGCCGCGGTTTCTTAGTTGGCACGCGCTGATCCGCTGAATCAGTCCTTGTGTATGACATGTTTGCTTCGGACGGAGAGGATTTTTTTCTTATAGGTTGTGTATACGAAGTAGGACTGCTCGACGAGTGGCTTTCTTTTTGTTCTTGGCAATGTGCTTCATCTTCCGCGCGCAGCTGACTGCGACGTGCTTCGATGGATTCTTTGAAATCTTGCATCAACGCTCCAAGTGAGCTCATGCCCACCACATAGGTCAACTGAGCCAAGGCAAGCTTGTCTGGTGAAAGCTCTTGAAGGGTAAGGCTCTTTCTTGGTGTCACACTCCAAACGGAGGTGTGGAGAAGGGCTAGCATCATGCTGTAGCCTTCGAAAAATTTGTGTAAGCGTTCTAAGGTTTTTGATTTTTCCATCAAGACATTGTCGGAAAACCTTCCTTTATCTACTTTACTATAATAAGAGAGGGCGTCTTCAAAGTCGTCGGCAATGAACAAAAGAGTCAGAAGAATGGTTTGGGCATCTCTTGTAATTGCGTCTTTCTTTCCTTGGCCAACCTCTTGAAAGTATTCTTTGAATTTTAACTTCTTAAATCGATTATATACCTCGTCCGTTTCACGATTTTCACGTGACTTTAAGATAATATTTTGATCTTTTTGCTGTTCTAGATCCCAAAGAAACGTTGTTCTTCTTTGATCAAAGGTATGGATGGCAGCCAGAAAACTTACATGTTCAAGGGATAAGCCATTTGGGGTAGACACAGGTGAGTGACGCCCCGCCCCTGACGACGATCCCGCACACAAAACAGAAGGCGAGACAAAGGCAGATGTCTTAGGGGACATGACTTGATCCAGGGGCAAATGCGGCACGACGGACACAGATGATTTTACTGGACACCAGCGTCCTAATACAGATTCTTCTGCCTCGTCATCAAAATGAGGCGCCCCCCTTTGAACTCTTTTGCTTAACTCTATAAGCCGTTCATTGCTTTCATGTGCTTTACCAATGGGTGCTAAATCCAGGGGCCTCATGGGATCATGAAGGCTGTCTTCTTGCGCAAAAGGAGTGTCATCAGGCTGCAAAGGTTTTACAGGCGATGTCCGTCTTGGTGACTTGCACCCTCCCTCTCCTACTCCTTTGCGACCAACTTTAGGCACCTCACGGCGCCTTTTCTTCTCTTGAAAAGGCTCGTTTTCTTTAAGCATGTTAAGGGCCGTCGTCAGATTTGTGAAATCTACCTTGTCAAAGCTTCCTCCTTCCTTGAGCGAGCTTGAGGTGGAATTTTGAAAGTCACCTTCAAGGGTATCGGTTTTTCTAGGCGACCCAAGCCCACGATCCTTTGTGTCCACAAGCGTTACTTCATAAGAGCTTTCATCCTCAAGCATGCCCACAACTACCTGCACTTTTCCCACACGGGCCGGCACAATCACAGGAAAACGACGACCAGCATTTTCTGCCTCATCACGCGGACTTGTTTGGGGAGATTTAAGTCTGATCGGGGGTTTGCCTTCTGGTGCAACAGCCTGAGGGACTCTGTGGTGTTGCGTGTGCAAGGGGTTCAGGTGCCTGTCACCTTCATCGCTTGCCTGGACCTTGTCGCTCAACGTAGCCGTTGATAAAAAGACTAACGTGTAGAAAAAGCATTTATTATGTGACATGCTCAAGCCCTCTCTTTTGAAATCTATTACTTTTTATCGATTAAAATTATTATTTTAATTAACAATTACTCAGAAATTAATTCTTTCGATATATTTTAGATCACACTCGCATCCTTACTTTACCCTTAACCCAAAGAGTCAAAAGTAGGGGGAAAGCATGCTTCCTTAAAATAAGAGAGTTTTTATCCAGAGACTGTCACAACGGGTGCACCCTTCAAAGGTCGCTTCCCACTCCAGTTCCAACATGCTAAGACCCATTTACAGCAGTCTTCCACCCCTCATTCAGAAAGGTGGAAGACACCCTTTGATTAAAGGCCCATGGCATGCCTAAATTTATGACCAATCCCCTTTTTCTTGGGCGCGACGCGATCGTTGGGTTTATCGGGCTCTAAGGCGACAGACGCACTAGCATCTTGTAGTTCTAAAGTCGCCGTCGATGGGGGCATTGTTGTTTTGCTATTTTGTCTTGCGAGCTTTTCCGCACTCTTGCGTTTTTCTTTACTCGCTCTCTTTTCTTTTGCGGGAGAAGCGCCTTCACTTTGCTCACTCGTCACTGTTTGTGTGTCATGGGAACGCGGCGTTGTGCTTCCTTTCTTAGCTTTTGGCAGTTTTTTATCCGAATCACTGCTTGACGTTACCTTCTCTGGGGCAGGCTCACTTGTCTCTGTTGAACCCTTAGAGGCACTCCGAGCTGCCTCCATTTGTTCTTGTCTTAGCTTGAGACACTCTTGAAAATCCTTGACAACAGTTAAGAGTTTTCTCAAGCCCGTCAAATAGGTTGCTTGGCCTTTTTCCATGCGCTCTGCCTTAAAATCCGGGTCTGTCAACACGCGCCTTGGTGCCACACTCCAGACAGAGGTATACAGATGAACAAGCATGAGCCTATGCGTATCAAAAAAGCGGCAAACGTTTCCCAGCATTTTAGCCGTCTCACAAATGCCGTTGTCTGAAAGTCGCCCTTTATCCATGGTACCGTACCACGTCACCGCCTGTTCAAAATCTTCAGCAACATACAAAAGAGTAAGGAGAATCGTGCGAGAGTCTCTTGCAACTGAAGCACTAAGACCCAGCTCTGCCTCACTAAAGTACTGTCCGAAATTCAATTCTCTAAACTTACGGTAAGCCTTATCTGTTGGCCTTCCACTAAGTGATCTTAAGATAACGTTGTTAGTTTTTTGCTGCTCTAAATCTGCCAAAAAAAAGTTTTTTTGACGATCAAAGGTTTCCATTGCCACTAAAAAGCTCACATGTTCGGCCGATAGACTCTTGATAGGTGACACGGGCGACACTCGTTCAGAACTTGAAGACGAAGGACTAGCAGATGATGTTGGGGTCATAACCACGGGGGGTTTATGAAGCTTACTCAATTGATCGAGGGGGATGCGCGGCACAAAGGGAACCGAGGGAATGCCCCCTTGAGACGAAAATGCTTCCCGTTCACTTCCCTGGGCTAAGACCCCAGGCGTGAGCGAGGCTACCCCAGGATTAAAGGCTGCTCTTACGTGCTGACTTAGCTCGATCATCTCCTGATCACTTCTGCAAAATAGACCGATGGCTGTTAAATCAAGACGCTTGATATGGCGCGGTGTTTGGTCAGGGACCATTGACGACTCACCCCATCTCACATGCTGACCTGTTGAAGGCGAAGATAGGGCATCGCTTTCTATTTCGTCGTCTGATTCATCATAGGGCGGCAAACTGTCATCTTGTAGACTCACTGTCAAAGTAGGAGAGGATTGAGGTGTTTTCAAAAGACTGTTAGGATTTTTGTATGGATTCAAAGACTGTAAAACGTCAATGGCTCCTGTCACAGCGTCTAATTTTGACTGTTCTCCCGACTCATCCATTCTTTGCTCTGCACCGGAAAGATGTGGCGTGCCAAGAGCTGTCAATGAACGCATATCCTCGTGGGAGGATGCTTGAGCGGACCGTTTTGAGGCGTGGGCCGCCAAGGATTCAGGAACTGTGCGCAGGGATGATGTTTTAACAAAAGCTGATCGGGGCCCTTTCTTTTCGGAGGATGGCAGCAAGCGTGGCGACAATAAGTGCTCAATTCCTTTTCCCACACTTACGCCATCTGTACCCTCGGATGGGCGCATACGAGGAGGCGATTTGAACGCGTCTTTTTGCTCCCGGCTACGGCCTTTCCTGTCCAGGGTCACCATTGTTGGGCTCAAGGCTGCACGATGAAACTTGCGACCGTCCTCAGGCTTGGGTGAGGTACTTACCTGTGGAACGCCCGCGGACAAACTTTTTGGAGAGGTGCTTAATGAGTCTCCGTCCGTCAGGTCACTGGCATAGGTTGTCGTCGCAAGAAATGTGGAAGAGACAAGAAATAGATTTTTAAGATAGGAGCATGTAAAAGACATTTTTTCATCCTGTACGGGTTGTACATGTGTGCATTATTTTTGTAAGAAATTAAAAATTCATACCTAAAATATTGCCAAATAGTAAATATTTCTTTTTTCTTGTTCTTGTTTCAAGAAAAGCACCTCTGAACGCTATTATTTTCAACTAATTAATTGAACCCACTTCATAGCTTGGAAATTTTTAACTTTTTGAAGTTTCTTTTCAAAAAAAAAGGCGCTTTCGCGCCTTTTTTTTATCGTTTTGCTACCTTTAATTAATAATAAATGAAGTTTAAAGCTTGCTCAACTTGCAATCCCACAACATTGGGCATGTCCCACCGCATGGGAGGGAGATCCCCATGCCTGAACTCTCTGTAAAGGGGAGCGAGGTGCTTAAGGATCACCACAGTGTTATTAGCAGGATCAAACCAATTTTGGTTACGCCTTTCTAGCTCTGTCATGTTTTCGCCCTTTTCACTGATGGTGATGGTGGCGGTCTTTTTCTTATTGTCTAGATAAGAACGCGGTGTGATCAGATACATCACAGACTTACGCTGACTGTCTGTTGTTTCTTGAGAAAATAAAAGCTGAATCCCAGGGATGTCTTGCAAGACTGGGAACCCTGACTTGTCCTGAATATCAATGCGCTCACTGATGCCACCAAGCATAATGGTTTCTCCAAGGGCTACTTGGATGTTGGTTGTCACCTTACTGAGCCCGACGTCCGTCCAGCGCTGCGTTGGGTCATTGGACAAGAACGTGTTGTCTGTAATCAGGCTTCCATAAAGGGCAATATCCAGGGTGACCATATTTCCTTCGAGAGCTGAAGGCGTTACTTTAAGCGTCGTTCCCACAGGCACTTTCTGGATGGTACCGCCGTTTTGACCCGTCAAGCCTAGTGTAAGCTCACGACCCGAAAAGAAGGTGGCAGGTTTGCCCACAGAGGCGACCAAAGAGGGACGCCCCACAACCTCCACATAGTTACGTTCGGCGTTGGCAATCTTCAAACTGTAGTTGAGTGTGGAAAAGCTGACACCTTGCGTAAAGACACGTGTTGTTGAGAGGCCATCAGCAATCGGGGTAAGACCAGATCCTGTAATGGCGCCTGCAGCAGCCGTTCCTTGAAGAAAACCAAAGCTTTGTGATGATCCGCCACCCGTGTTATTGGACTTAGACCAGCCTTTTCCATAACTTCCTGGTGACAAAGAAACATTCAAACCGTCAAGGATGTTATTCCCTTTTGTGGTGGTTCCTTGATCACTCACACGCAGAACCACAGCGTCTAAAAAGACCATATCGCTTTGGGGGGCTTTGGCTGGTTCAGCTTTTGGAGGGGCTGCTTTTGGTTGAGGAGCTGCAGCTGGCGGAGCGCCACCCGCATCAGGGGCGCCTTGCCCTTCGGTGCTGGCGGTGGGAGCGTCAGGCTCAGCTTCGGCACCGGCAGCGGCTGCCTCAATGTCTGCACTAGGGTTAGCGGCCGGGTCAGCTTGGGCAAGAACAAGCCCACTCTTGTAGAGGTGATTCCAATCTTCCACGCGCTTTCTTGTGCGCGCTGCGTCCGCATCACCCTTGTGAAGATTTTGGTACTGAGCCAACTGCTCTAAGGCTTTTTCTCCTTTACCTGAGGCCGCTAAAATCATGGCTTCTGCGCGACGGACTTCTGGGTTTTGCGGGGCCAGAAGACTGGCCCTGTTAATCGCCATGCTTGCGGACTTTACATCTCCCATTTGATAGGACACATAAGCAAGTTCATAGGCAGCGTCCTTGTTATTGGGTTCGATAATTAAGACATTGGCAAGCTCTTCTTGAGCTTTTGCAAAATCTTTTTTAGCGCTGTAAACGCGCGCAAGCTGCAAAGAGGCCATGATATTATTGGGATCATATTTCAACGCTTGCTCAAAGGCAGCTTGAGCCAGGTCATACTGGGTGATATCTCCTTGCTTGGCGTAGAGTTGATAACTTAAGCCGTTAAGGTAATGAATCCAGCCATTGGTTTGGTCTTTAAAAAGGGCAAGGTTAAAGGATTTTGACGCCTCTTGATAGTTGCCGGCCAAAAGAAGCTCTACACCCTGCTTAAGGTCTTCATTCATATGACCCTTTTCAGCAAGCATTTGTTCAACTGTGCGCGTCGACGTCTTTTCCGAGCTTTGTGCCACATGGGATGATGATGGTGTTTGTGGATGATCGCACCCCGATAGAAGCGCGCCCATCACGCCCACAAGAGCGAGATAAGAAACAGATGTTTCACGATTTTTTTTCATAAGGACCTCCCGTTATGTTGTATGAGAAAATTTTAGGAAAATTATAAAGAAAGTCAATTCATTCTCAATAAATCTTAATTTTATGTTAGTTTTAGGACTTAACCCCGCCTAACATGTTTGATTTGCTGGTATTAGCCGTTGCACTTATGTGTCACTTTAGCTTCCAAAAGCCGTCATGTGAGAAAGCCCCTTAGGGTCAGATACTCTATGTAAAAAATGAATTTGACCTCTTCAACCAAAAAAATGATTAGAATCTGAATCATCGTCGCTATTTTATTAAAAATTTACTCAATTTTAACCATTAAGAGACCATGCTAACCATTATAACCAGAGTGGAGATATTCCCATGAAATCTATTCATTATAAACTTTTAATAACATCTTTACTGATGCCACTGACCGCCACCGCGTGCCCTGTGCTCGATTTACAAACGCTTCCTAAGGCCATTTGCGCCGACGAAACCACCCCCATCACCCAAACGGGGGGCAACATGCAATACACCAGCAAAAATGCAGCAGATGCAACCTGCGCCAAAGATGCGAAGTCCGCGGAGTGGCGAAAGTCCCTTCAAAGTCTCTTCAAAAAAGCAAAAGATTATAACGGGCAACTGACGAAATCGACTCCAGGCGTCTATGCATGTACGTATACTTTGCCAGACTCGTGGCAAAAATCTTTGGGCACCAAAGTCACAACATTTACGCTTTTGGCAGACATCAAGCAGGCTGTGACTTCAGGTATTGCCAAGAAGTCTTTGTGCCCTGACATCGATTGGGACAAGTTCAAAAGCTTGGAGCAGGGGGACACGCTTTCTGTGAGAATGGCTATCACAGCTGGGGGACAAACCTTCGATTGGAAACTTGAAGGAAAGAAAATAGATTCGACATGGCTTGGTGCCAAAAAACCTGAAGGAACGGGCGCTTTGACAGGCGTTGGATCTGTGCGAGTGCCGTTCACTAATGAATGCGCATACACTTATCATAAAGGATCAGAAGAGAAAAAATTTACGCTTGTGGGTAAACTCGTAAAATAACTCACATTTTGGGGATCTTCATTGCAAGATCCCTTTCTTTTTTTGTGAGTTTTTTTGTTAAGGATGCTCGCTTTCATTCCACCCCGTCCCCCCTATGACCCCCAGCTGCAATGTGTTAGATTTTATTAATGAGCTATTGAGCCTCGTTGCCCTGATGACGTCAAGGAGATGATTCATGAAATTCGGCTATACCATTCTTTATGTCCCCCATCTTGAGGACGCCCTTTCCTTTTATGAAAGAGCTTTTGGTCTGACACGTAAATTTGTGGCCGAAAGCGGTTTTTATGGGGAACTGGATACGGGAGAAACGACGCTGTCTTTTTGCGAAGAAGACCGACTCACATCAGAGGGAATCCCCTTTCACCCTTCGCGGCGTGAGGCGGCGTCGCCAGCCATGGAGATTGCCTTTGTGACTCCTGACGTGGAGAAAAAATACCAACAAGCCGTCTCTGCAGGGGCCACCCCGGTGCGTGCCCCCAAAGAAGCCCCCTGGGGGCAAAAGGTCGCGTACGTACGGGATCTCAACGGCGTCCTTGTGGAAATTTGCAGCCCTATTTAAAAACATAGAGCGTCCTTGCGGCTCTACAAGGGTTTCCTCCTTTTGCGTGCAAGGACGTAAGCTTGCTCTGTCGGAAAAGGGGCGGTACGATCGTCGTCATCTGGCCACCCTTGAAAAAGTGCCTGTGAGCCGGCGACACTTTCTTGTGACATGACCCCTTTTTTAAGTCCCTCTGCTTTCCACTCATCAACCCCAAAGATGAGCATGTCTTTGATTTGTTTAAGGGTGGCCTCCGGCCTTTCAAGGGTAACTTGCACAGCTTCATAACCCTCGTTCTCGTAAAGAGCGCCAAGCGAGCGTCCAATGTCATAATCAACGCCAAGGGTTTTTCCAAGATTTACAAGGGCGTCGATGCACCCGTGATAAGACGCATCAGCCAGGTAGTCACGCGAGGTGCTCATGATGGATTCTTGGGACACGACCATCCCGCCTTCTTTTAAAAGGGGAAAGAGGGCTCTTATAACCTCTTTTGGATTTGTCACGTGCATCAATAAAAGACGCATATGCACAAGATCTGCCTCCTGGGCCGGTAATCCTTTCAGCGCCCCTACCTCACCTTGAAAAAAAGTCACGTTGGCAAGGCCCGCCTCTTGCACGCGATTTTTGGCAAGATCCAGCTGCGCGACGCTTTGATCCAGCGCGTAGACATGACCGCGCGCGCCCACCGTTTGGGCCAAAAAAGGCAGCATCGCGCCGTTCCCACATCCGATATCCCAAACAACATGTCCCGGCTTTAACCCAGCCAGAGTGAGATACTTAATACTGTTTTCTTTGAGAATGTCATGTTGCAGATCAAGCCGTTGATCGCCCGCCGCACCGACCCCAAGGGCAAAAGTTTGCTGCGCTGCCATAAAGATTCTCCCTCTCATTTTAAAAACAGGATACAACGCTAGCATCTATTTCTCAAAACAAAGCACGCAAAGAAGCTTAGGATGGGCAGATCTTGAATTATGATAATATTCTTAGGGAAAATGTGGTGGGCGCTACAGGGCTCGAACCTGTGACCCGCTGATTAAGAGTCAGCTGCTCTACCAACTGAGCTAAGCGCCCCTAAGAGAATGACACTCTTTTATCAAAGAAAGGACCTTGTGTCGAGGATTTCTTTGAAGATTTTTTCAAACAAACCTTTCTCTTTTCCCATAAAGAAAAGCAGCGGTTTTCTTGGGTGGAAAAAATAAAGTCAAAAAAATAGTGCCCGTTTCATCTTTTTTTCTTGCCTTCCATAGAAGTTAGTTCATAATGTCGTCGAGTTTAGATAATTCTTGGTTTGCGTCTTGCGTTAACCTAGGGCTGGTTTTCTTTTTGGTCCACTGCGGTGGCACAAGGAACAATCTGAGATAGGTCCTTAACTATGCGCATAAATTTAGAGTTATGAGTTTGCTTCTTAAGGTATATCTTTTGAAAAAAACTACTGCTACACTCACAGTTGACTTTTAAGGATAAAAGTCACAGGCGTAAATTAATTGAAGGAATGACCTACATGACGACAGGCACAGTAAAGTGGTTTAATAGCACTAAGGGTTTCGGCTTTATCCAACCAGACACAGGTGGATCTGATGTATTTGTGCACATCAGTGCGGTAGAGCGCGCAGGACTTCGCGATCTTCGCGAAGGTCAGAAGTTGACGTATGAACTTGTTACACACAAGGGAAGAACTTCTGCTGACAACCTGAAGCTTGCAGACGCTGCCTAATACCCAATCACAATAATCCGAGTTTCCTGCACCAGACAAAGCACGCTTTGTCTGGTGTCTTTTTCGTAAGGACATTTAATGACACAAGATTTTAACGGCTTTGGTTTGCCAGCCAAGCTTTTGCAGGCTATTTCCCGCCTCAACTTTACAACGCCGACCCCTATTCAGGAACAAGCGATTCCTGTGGCTCTTGAGGGACGGGACATTCTTGGCTCTGCTCAAACTGGTACAGGCAAAACAGGGGCGTTTGGTATTCCTGTCGTCGCACGTCTTCTAGCTAATCCCAAAGAGGGAGCCCTCGTTTTAACCCCCACAAGGGAACTTGCAAGTCAGGTTATGGCAGCTCTTCAAAAGATGATCCCTGAAAAGGAAATCAAGACAGCGCTTTTGATTGGCGGAGACTCGATTTTCTTCCAACAAAAACAACTCTCGGCACGTCCCCGACTGATCGTCGCGACCCCGGGACGCCTGAATGATCACCTTGCCCGCGGTAGCGCTCAAATTGGTCATATGAACACCCTCGTTTTGGACGAGACAGACCGCATGCTGGACATGGGTTTTGGGCCACAGCTTGAAAAGATCGTCGATCATTTGCCGGAAGAGCGCCAGACCTTAATGTTCTCGGCAACACTTCCTGCCCAAATTGAAAAGCTCTCTGGTGCTTATCTTAAAAACCCCGTGCGGATTAGCGTCGGCTCTTTGAATGCACCCGCCAAACAAATTCAACAAGAGCTTCTTCAAACCACTGACGCCGACAAGTATCAAAATCTTGTCTCGCAGCTGGATCAACGTGACGGGTCCATTATTATCTTTGTGAAAACAAAGTTTGGGACCGAGCGTCTTGCCGAACGCCTCTCGAAAGAGAACCAAAGCGCGGCCGCCATCCATGGTGACCTACAACAAAGAAAACGTGAGCGCGTCATTCGTTCCTTCCGCAAAAAGGAATACCGCATTCTGGTTGCAACAGACGTTGCGGCCCGAGGTCTTGACATTCCCCACGTTGCACATGTCATTAACTATGACCTTCCCCAATGCCCCGAGGATTATATCCACCGCATTGGACGAACCGCGCGAGCGGGTGCAGACGGCCAAGCCCTGAACCTCGTTACGCCTGCCGACCGCGGCAAGTGGAAGGCGATTCACCGTTTAATGAACGGTGAAGATGTGGACTCTCCTGCTTTTGAAGCACCGCGTAAGGCAGGTGGCCGTAAATTCTCTCGCCCCGGATCCTTTAAAAAAGGATTTGGCAAGCGTCGTGAAGATGGTGGCAGCTTTAGCGGCGAGCGCCGGGAGCGCGGCGACCGCGGGCATGGTGACCGCCGCACGGACGGACAACGTTTCGAGCGCCGTGAACGTGATGACCGTGGTTTGGGAGAGCGTCGCCAAGACGGCCAACGTTTGGAGCGCCGTGAAGAAAGCAGCTCTTTTGCGCCGCGTCGGGAAAAACTCTCTCTTCAAAAGAAAGAGTTTACAAGAGACTCAGACGCATGTCCTGCAAGGCGCGATGACCGGGGCGACGCTTCTTCCTTTGACGCAAAAGCAAAAAGAGCGCCCTTCAAAGGGTCTTTCAACAAAGAAGGCCCCAGGGGTAAGTTTAGTGAGCCTCGCACCGGCGAGCGCCGTGAACACGGTGATGGTGCCTCTTTCTCAAAGGGTAAAAAACGCCCTTTTAAAGACGGTCCTGCCCGCCCCTTTGCCCCGTCTAAAAAGGATGAGGGAGCCTCTTTTAAGAAAAGAACAGGTGATGCCCCTAAGGGTAAGCCTTTTACAAAAGCTAAAAAATCGCGCCCTGGACCAAAGTCCCCTGCTTGGGATCAACCCCTTTCTCGCGCTTAAGACCAAAAAAGGGGGCCAAGCCCCCTTTTTTATAGCCGTGCTTGAACCTTGCCAAGATTTACTCATATCCAGGAAAAGGCAAATAAACCTTTCTTAGCCAACCAAGCGTTTCATCAACGACGTGTCCTGAGAATCGCTTGGATAGCCGTCTGGGTCGTCCAGGGGTGCAGGCACGTATCCCTGCTTTAAGTAAAACGCGCTTGATGCCGGCGACGCATCCAGATGGAGACTCTCTAGTCCTTGAACACAAAGCCATTTTTCACAAAGTCCTAAAAAAATCTGACCAAGACCGCGCCCTCGCTCGTGTGCGTCAATAACGATGATGCGAAGGCACGCACGCTTCCCCCATTTTTGAAGATGGGCATATCCCCGGATTTCAACGCCTTCATACAAGATCAAATGTACATGGTCGGGATGGTTAAAGGTCCAGGTATAGGGATCTTGAAGCCCTGCCGCGTCAAAGAAATAATGCTGGCGAAAGGACTTGACAGCTTGCCACTCGTCTTCGTGGGTCGCGTGCATCATGCGCACTTTGTTGAAGCCCGCAGCCCGCAGGACGCCTTTGATAAAATCGCTCTTCCCTAAGGTATACCCTGAAAATCGCCCACTGCCTTTTTCATGGGACGCCGTGTCCTTAACGAGGGTCTGCTTTAACACACCATACTGGTCGCTCACCTCGGGATGGGCGCGTAAATAATCGCGAAATGCCACATTTAAGGCAATCTCGGGGTGATCTTTTTCATAGACATGCAGATGCACCTGATCCTTTTTTGTGAAGTAAGCCCTGAAAGGAATATTGATTTCCCCCTTAAATACATAATCAAGCGCTTCTAAACAAGGGATCGCGTCGCCGACCTTTGTCACACACAGAATGATGTCGATAACGGGCTTGGCACAAAGACCAGGAACCGCCGTGGAACCCACATGATGCGCGTCTAAAAGGCCTTCGCCAAGGGACGCCCTAATCGGCGCCATGATATGATCATAATCAGACGGCCAGAAGGGATCATAGGTGCGCAGTTGAATTTTTCTCATAACATCCTTAGACTCTTGAATCTTGCAAGTTAGCTTATTTGATCTTTTATTTTTTTTTCAATCCCTTTAATAAGTTTTTAACTTTATAGAACCCATAATTGACTTGGTTCTAAGATTAAGAGATAAGAGGAAACCCCCATGAAAAAAAGGTCAAACATCGGCATACTCGCGGTATTTATTTTAGGTTTGTTTATCCCTCACTTCACCAGCGTTTTTGCATCGCAACACGACGATCATAAGCAAAAAAAACCATCAACTACTTATAAAATAAACCAACCCGATGGTAGTAAAGTAACAATAAAGGTAAAATCAAATGAGCCTTTTAAAGTTAACGTTAAGCAAACCTATAAAGGGCAAAAAATAACAGTTAAGCCTGTTAAATAAGTATTTATCTGACAGAACACACAACCAGACACCTTCTTGGGAGTTTTTGAATGTGTGTTCTTCTTTATGAAGAGACCGTTGCCTAAGCGGGCAAACCCTTTATACTAACTTCATTAGAACTTTCCTTGTTTACACACGGTTGATAATGTCTTTATCCCGCTCTTCTTTTGCGTCGCGCGCGTTTCCTTTTTTTACCCTTCTTCCGTTTATGGGCATTTTGCTGCTTGTCACTCAAACACGTGTAGGGCTTTGGGATGAGTCTGAGATTTTTGTGACTCTTTTCTTTTTTTCAAGCGCCCTGACAGCGCTTTTTGCTCTTCTTTTACGTCCTCGCGCGTTCAGCCAAGGATTGGGCACCCGGCCCCTCTTGTGCTTAGTCGCCCTATTTAGCATCAGCGTGCTTACCTCCCTTGTGCATCCCGTCCCAGGCGCCGATTGGTTTGGCCCGCCAGAAACGGGGATCGGGATTTTTATGTGGGGCGCTCTAATCATGCTTGTGGCAGGGTTTAGTGCCTTTTTAAGATCCTCTTCTTTTCAAGCTCTTTTATGGATCGGTACCCTGGCAACAGCTCTGATTGCCGGCATTTGTTTGTCTGCCGCTTACGGTCAACACAGCACCATCCAAACCCACAGCTTTAATAGCTTCCTTAGTTACGCCGGTATCACCCTTCTTGTGTGCAGCCGTTTTTTCAAAGACGCTGTCCACCGTTACTCCTGCCTGATCATTGGCGTTCTTACGATCATTTTTTCCAAAAACGCCACAACGCTTTTGGGGATGGGGGCCTTGATCCCTCTGTTATGGTTTTTTGAACAATTAAAAGATCCGTTAAAAAAACGTCTTCAGGTTGTGAGTCTTATGCTAACCCCTTTGGGTGTCGCAGCGGCCGAGCACCTTTTTTCCTCACCCACACGCTTTCCCTCTTTGTGGTCAAGGGTTCTGTCGCACTATATCGTGTTTTTTGATCTTCAAGAGCATCCGTGGATTTTAGCATGGGGCCGGGGATGGGGGTCATTTACCGAGCAGCTTTTAGCCCAATACCCAAAAATAGGTGGGACCTTTATTCAAAATGGACAGTGGCAACCAAACTGGGACGCGCTCCAGCGTTTTGATTTTCACTCACACAACGGCCTCCTTGAAGCTCTCGTCGCTGTAGGGATTCTGGGCCCCTTTCTCCTTCTTGGGTTTTACGGTGCTCTTGTTTGGTATACGCCTTCCCATAAACGAACGCCTGCCTATATTTTTTCATTTTTGCATCTCATCACCATCTGTAACTGGTTTGAGTTGCCCTTGACCTTTCCCTACACTGCTTTTGCCATCGCCCTTGTCCTTGCGCCGTCACCGGGTGAAATACCCCAAGAAACGGCAAGACCTCGTTTGGCCATCTTTGGAATCCTTTTTGCCCTCCTCACAAGCGCCTCTCTTTTATGGGCGTCCTTTGCCAATATGCGTCTCTCCCTTGAACACAATGGCCATCCCGATAATTTTCTTAGCCGTCAACTGAGTTCTTGGTATCCCGTACGACCCCAGCAAGCGCTCTACTTAGATGATCAGCGTGGCGGGCGGCACTTGGCTGAACGCATTGATGCTTTTGTGGGGCGAAGTTTATCGGAAGGCATTTCGTCTTCTTTATCTTTCAAGCTTGAGTTTATACATTGGATGGATTCCGCCCTTTCCTATCACCCTCAAACTTTACGGCTTTTGCGCTCGCAGCTTTATCTGTTTAAATTTCTTTATCTGGATCTTAAGGATGACACGCGGTTTAACTTACTTCGCCAAAAATATGAAGGGCAATGGCAAAACGTCCTAGAGCGCTTTCTTGCCACAGGGCCTGATACAGGAGAGCAAACTTTTCTTTTTGCACGGTTTTATTTTCAAAGCCGGGGTGAGGACGCGCTGTCCCATTTTCTCAAATCCCACCGTTTTTTACGTCTTCCCCAAAACGACGGGGTCTGTCCAAAAGAAAGGGTGTGCTTTAAGAATATTAGCGCTGACTTTTTAAGTACTGCCGTGCGCGGACGAGCTGCGCTTTAAACCTCTGCGCCATAATCCCTCCTTGAATCACAAGAGGTGTTCTCGCGCCTCTGCTAATGTCGCTCAAAGACAGGCATGGGTTCCCATCATTTTCTGCAGCAGCACCATAAAACACATGACTAATGCCAACCTTAATGAGGGCGGCCGCGCACATGGCACAGGGCTCGGCATTGACATAAAGGTGATACCCCAAAAGCGTACGGGTCCCCGCCTTTTCACAAGCCAGTCGGATCACCTCAATCTCTGCGTGTTCGATGGCACAGTTTTTTGTATAGGATTGGTTGTGGGCGCACGCCGCAAGGGCCCCGTCTGGTGTAACCAGAACGGCCCCAAAAGGTCCATTTCCTGAAGCAACTGCTTTTTCTACCTCTTCAAAAACAAGACCCATCCACGCTTCAATGGGGCAAGCCGGTTTCGCGAGGCCGTATATGGTCATATCTTGCTTTCCTCTAGTCATATTCTTTCAAAAGCTGATACCATGGCGCAGTTGTGCAACCAAGGACGATCTGATGATCTCACACTATCTTCTTGTGGCCCTTGGCGGGGCGCTCGGTGCCGTCACCCGTCTGGGTCTTGGGCGCCTTATTCCCGATACCCTATGGCACATTCCTTTTCCCATTTTGCTTACCAATATCCTTGGATGTTTTTTGATGGGTATCATCAGTGCGCTCATGACCTTTTATGGCAGCACGTCCGATCATCTACGTACTTTTTTGATGCCGGGTTTTCTTGGAGGCTTTACGACTTTTTCCGCCTTTGCCCTTGATGTGGGGCTTTTGTGGGAACGTGGCGAAATGGGTCACGCCTTTTTGTACGCAGGCGCAAGCCTTGTGTTAAGTCTGACGGCTTTTTTCCTTGGTGTTTTTATTATTCGTACCTTGAACTAACCATCACTTTAAGGCGGCGTCCACGCGCCCAAGGGATCTTTCCTTGACAAAGGCCTTTCAAGCGAGGTAAGGTTCGTCGTATTTTTCTACACCGGTCAGCGAGTGTCGCCCACCGGTGCTTTTTGTTATGGAGAAACATGTTTCAAAGTCTTGGTGATAGACTCGGTGGAATTTTCGACCGTTTGCGTAAAAGAGGCGCCCTAAGCGAAGCGGATGTTCTGGCCGCCCTTCGCGAAATTCGCGTAGCTCTTCTTGAAGCAGACGTTGCCCTGCCCGTGGTCAAAGACTTTGTGGAAAAGGTGAAAGAAAAAGCCGTCGGTCAAGAAGTCCTGCGCAGTATTACGCCAGGCCAAATGGTCGTGAAGATCGTTCATGACCTTTTGGTCGAGACACTGGGCGGCGAATCCCCTACCCTGAACTTAAACGTTGCACCTCCTGCTGTGATCTTGATGGTGGGCTTGCAAGGTGCGGGTAAGACAACCTTGACGGGAAAGCTTGCCAAGTTTTTAAAAGAGCAACACGGCAAAAAAGTCCTCATGGCGTCTACCGACATTTATAGGCCTGCCGCGCGCGAGCAGCTGGCGACCCTTGGCACGCAAATAGACGTTGCAACCCTCCCCCTTCAAGAAGGCGAAAAACCGCTAGAGATTGCCAGGCGGGCGCTCACAACTGCACGCCTGGAAGGTTATGACGTTTTGTTCATGGACACGGCTGGGCGCCTTCATGTGGACGACGCCCTCATGGCCGAGGCGGCAGACCTTAAGGCCTTTTTAAATCCTTCTGAGATTTTGCTGGTGGCCGACGCCCTGACGGGTCAGGACGCTGTGACCACTGCCAAAGCGTTTCATGAACAGCTATCAGTCACCGGTATTGCCCTCACGCGTATTGACGGCGACGCACGGGGCGGGGCTGCCCTTTCCATGCGGGCCGCAACCGGGTGCCCCTTGAAATATCTGGGCACAGGCGAACGCCTTGATCAACTGGAGCCCTTTCACCCCGACCGTATCGCTGGGCGTATTTTGGGCATGGGTGACATTGTCAGCCTTGTGGAAAAAGCTGCCCAAACCATTGACCGTGAAGACGCCGAAGCCTTTGCCCAAAAAGCACGCAAAGGAATCTTTGACATGAATGATATGGCCAAACAACTTGAGCAAGTCTCAAAGCTTGGTGGCCTTGGCGGCGTGATGGGGATGATCCCTGGCATCAGCAAAGTTAAAGACAAGCTTGAGGACGCCGGCGTAACAGACAAGATGGTCGCAAGGCAGCTCGCCATCATCCGCTCCATGACCGCCAAAGAACGACATAACGTGAAGTTGCTCAATGCGTCGCGCAGACGCCGCATTGCCGAAGGCTCTGGCACAAGCGTGCCCGAGGTTAATAAGTTGCTCAAACAGTTCACTGATATGAGCACCATGATGAAGAAAATGAATAAGCTCGGTGAAAAAGGGCTACGCAGACACGGTCTTGCGAGTCTTTTTAACCGCCCCTAGGCCACAGGAAAAAGGAGAAAACCAATGGCTTTAAAAATGCGTCTTGCACGTGCTGGTGCCAAAAAGCGCCCTTACTACCGTATTGTTGTGACCGATGCCAGAAATCCTCGCGATGGTCGCTTCATTGAAAAAGTTGGGACCTACAACCCCATGGTAGAGCGTGATCACGCGGACCGTATCCGTCTTGTTGAAGACCGCGTTCGTCACTGGCTTGCTTGTGGCGCGCAGCCCACAGACCGTGTGGCCCGTTTTCTTGGCGATAAGGGCATTACCCCTAAGCCTGAATACCGCAACGATCCTCAGCAGTCTGCCCCTAAAAAGCGCGCACAAGAGCGTTTGAAGGAAAAAGCCGAAAAAGCTGCAGCCGCTTCTGAAGCCGGCGAATAAAGACGACCGTGTCGACGCAAGAGCTGATCTGTGTTGGCAAACTTTTGTCTCCCCACGGTGTGCGTGGGGAGATTAAGTTTTTGTGCTATCTGGAAGATCCGCGCCCCTTGAGAAAGGCCAAGACCCTTTTTGATGCAAACGGCAAAGCCTACGACCTTGAAAGCGTGCGAACCGCGCCCAAGGAAAGGCTTCTCCTGAAGCTAAAAGGCCTTGAGACGCCAGAAGACGCCCTTCTTTACAAGAACCAGGAACTTTTTGCACCGAGAACGCTTTTGCCTGCCCCCCTTCAAGACGAGTATTATTATCACGACCTTGTGGGGATGAGGGCGGTTACCTCTGATGGTCACCATACCTTTCACGTTATCCACGTCCATAATTTTGGCGCAGGTGATATCTTGGAGCTTGAGGACATAAGCGATCCCACAAAGCGGTATATGATTCCTTTCAGAGGAGAAGCCGTGTGGGACGTGAACCAAGAAACCAAAAGCCTGATCGTCAGCGAGCATTTTATGCTGGATGACCACGGAAAAATTCCCCAATGACGTGGCGCACCAGTGTCCTGACTCTGTTTCCTGAGCTGTTTCCGGGCCCCTTGGATATTTCCGTCACAGGTCGCGGCCTTGCTCAAGGCTTATGGGAAATAAATCCCATTAACATCAGAGACTTTGCCCCCGACAAGCATTGTACCGTCGATGACACGCCCTTTGGGGGTGGACCCGGCATGGTTATGCGTCCTGATGTTCTTGACCGGGCGCTTCAGCATTGTTTTGGAACCCAAAAACCAGACGCTCTCATCTACTTATCGCCGAGGGGCACACCTTTAACACAAAAACGTGTGAAAGAACTTGCCAAACTAGATCATGTCGGACTATTATGCGGACGATTTGAGGGTGTGGATCAACGTGTCCTTGACCAGTGGGACTTTGAAGAGATCAGCATCGGAGATTTTGTGTTATCTGGCGGCGAGCTTGCGGCCATGGTCCTTTTGGATGCATGTGCAAGGCTTTTGCCAGGTGTGTTGAAATGTGAAGGCTCTTTGGAAGAAGAAAGTTTCTCCCATGGGCTTTTAGAGTATCCCCAATACACACGTCCTCAAAATTGGCAAGGACGTGACGTGCCGGATGTGCTAATATCAGGCCACCATGGGAAAGTGCGCCAATGGCGACATGAACAAGCGTGTGAACGAACACGCACCGTTCGCCCTGATCTGTGGGCGCGTTATGAAGCAGATCACGAGGATGAGAAAGGGTTTAAAAAATGAATTTGTTGCAACAGTTTGAAAAAGAGCAAGTTGAAAAGCTCATGGAGGGTCGCACCCTGCCAGATTTTGCGCCTGGAGATACCCTGAAGGTTCTCGTGAAGGTGGTGGAAGGCGAGCGTGAGCGGACACAAGCCTATGAAGGTGTGTGCATTGCCCGTAAAAACGGTGGGATCAACTCCACGTTTACCGTTAGAAAAATTTCCTTTGGCGAGGGTGTGGAGCGCGTGTTCCCCTTATACTCTCCCAAGATTCAAATCGAAGTTGTACGACGTGGTCTTGTGCGTCGTGCCAAGCTTTACTATCTTCGTGAACGTCGCGGAAAGAGCGCACGTATCGCCGAGCGGAAAGACTACAGCCGTGGTACGCAAGCGGCTGCAAAGACGACAGAGGCATAGTTTTGGCTGCCCCTTACGCGTGGGCAGTATCAAAAAGTCTACAAAAGGGCTAGCATTTTGCTGGCCCTTTTTGTTTGAAGGAGAAAATCGGCATGGAGTCTATGGCCATGAAAAAAACGTCCCCCTCCCCTAAAGCTTCCTCGTCCAAGGAAGAACTTTTAAAATATTACGAAGACATGCTGCTCATTCGGCGCTTTGAAGAGCGCTGCACCCAACTTTACGGTATGGGGAAAATTGCAGGATTCTGCCACCTTTATATCGGCCAAGAAGCCGTTGTGGTGGGCATCCAAGCGTGTCTTAATCCTCAAGATAGCGTCATTACAGCATACCGGGATCACGGACATATGCTGGCGTGCGGGATGGATCCCAAGGGCGTCATGGCCGAGCTTACGGGACGCAGTGGCGGTTACTCCAAGGGTAAGGGCGGGTCCATGCACATGTTCTCGCGCGAGAAAAATTTCTTTGGTGGACACGGCATTGTGGGCGCCCAGATTCCCCTTGGCACAGGCCTTGCCTTTGCCCACAAGTACACGGGTGACGGTGGCGTGTCCGTTGCCTATATGGGGGACGGGGCCGCCAACCAAGGGCAAGTTTATGAAGCCTTTAACATGGCCGCCCTTTGGAAGCTGCCTGTTCTTTATGTGATTGAAAACAACCGTTACGGCATGGGCACGTCCCAAGCCCGCCACGCAGCCGGTGAACTTCACCGCCGCGGCGAGCCTTATGGCATCCCCGGCAAGGTTGTGGACGGCATGAACGTGGAGGCCGTCAAAGCCGCCGCACATGAAGCCCTTGAGTACATTCGCGCCGGCAACGGGCCCATGCTCCTTGAAATGATGACCTACCGCTACCGCGGTCACTCCATGTCCGATCCTGCAAAATATCGCCCCAAGGAAGAAGTCGAGGATATGCGTAAGAACTCGGACCCCTTAGAGCAATTAAAAGCTGAGCTCCTTACAACCCACGGTCTAACCGAAGATGACTTTAAAGATCTTGAAAAGCGGACCAAAGAGACGTGTCTTGAGGCGGTGGCGTTTGCAGAAACTAGCCCCGAGCCGGACGCGGCTGAGCTTTATACCGATATTTTAAAAGAAACCTGTTAAGGAACAAAGACATGACCACACATTCCCCTTCAACGATTACCGTACGTGAAGCCCTGCGTGATGCCATGGCTGAAGAAATGCGTCTGGATCCGGGTGTCTTTTTAATGGGTGAAGAAGTTGCCCAGTATCAAGGTGCTTATAAGGTCAGCCAAGGTCTTTTGGACGAGTTCGGCGACAAGCGCGTTATTGACACACCCATTACCGAACACGGTTTTGCGGGTCTTGCGGTGGGTGCTGCCTTCAAAGGCCTCAAGCCCATTGTCGAGTTCATGACGTTTAACTTTTCTATGCAGGCCATTGACCAGATCATCAACAGTGCGGCCAAAACCCTTTATATGTCTGGCGGCCAGATGGGATGCCCCATTGTGTTTCGTGGTCCCAACGGCGCGGCCGCGCGCGTGGGCGCCCAGCACTCTCAGTGCTATGCCAGCTGGTATGCCCACTGCCCAGGTCTTAAGGTTGTGGCCCCTTACAGCGCTGCCGACGCTAAGGGACTTCTCAAGGCCGCGATCCGTGATCCAAACCCTGTGATTTTCTTGGAAAATGAACTGCTTTATGGACGCTCCTTTTCCCTAGAAAGCGATGAAGGAGACGTGATTCCTTTGGGTAAGGGCAAGATTGTCCGCGAAGGCACGCACGTGACGTTGACCGCTTTTTCGTTAATGGTGGACACGGCCCTCAAGGCCGCCGACGCCCTGGCCGAGGATGGGATCGAGGTGGAAGTCATTGACCTTCGCACCATTCGCCCCCTGGATACGGACCTGATTTTATCCTCTCTTCGCAAGACCAATCGCCTTGTCACCCTAGAAGAAGGATGGCCCTTTGCCGGTGTGGGCGCCGAGATTGCCAGCATCGCCATGACCCACGGCTTTGATGATTTGGACGCGCCTGTTTTGCGCGTGACGGGTGCTGACGTGCCCATGCCGTACGCGGCCAACCTTGAAGCATTGGCCCTCCCCCAAGTCGCGCAGGTCATTGATGCCATCAAGCAGGTATGTTATCGGTCGTAAAGAAACACAGACATAAAAGGATACGAAGGCCATGCCCATTCAGATTCTAATGCCAGCCCTGTCTCCCACCATGACCGAAGGCAACTTGGTACGGTGGTTGAAAAAAGAAGGCGATCTTGTGGCCTCAGGTGAGGTCCTTGCCGAAATTGAAACAGACAAAGCCACCATGGAAGTCGAAGCCGTGGACGGCGGAACCCTTGCCCGCATTTTGGTGGCAGAAGGCAGCGAAGAAGTCAAAGTCAATACGCTCATTGCCCTTCTTCTAGAAGAAGGCGAAGACGCAAGCGCCCTGGATGGGGTGGGCGCACCCGCACCGGCCACATCACGAACCGCGCCTGCTACGCCTGCTGCCCCCACCTCAGCGCCCGCGACGCCTGCAACAACCCCGTCAGCAACCCCCACCCCTCAAGAAAGAACAAGGGTTTTGGCGTCCCCCTTGGCACGGCGACTTGCCGATCAAGGCGGCGTTGATCTTGGCGCCCTTTCGGGATCCGGTCCCAAAGGACGTATTATTAAGGTTGATGTAGAGGCAGCCCTTTTGGCAGGTCCGCAGAATGCACGCCCGGCCCAAAGCCCCGCGCTTCAGGGCGAAGAAGCCCTCTTTCCTGCTTATGAAGAGGTTAAGCTTTCCAACATGCGTAAGGTCATCGCCAAACGCCTGACCGAGGCCAAGCAGCAAGTGCCGCACTTCTATCTAAGCGCTGACATCCAAATGGACGCCCTTTTGTCCCTTCGCACTCAAGTAAACGCCTCTCTTCCCGATACGGCGCGTATCTCGGTCAATGATTTTGTCATCAAAGCCATTGCAAGCGCGTTGATGACCGTGCCAGAAGCCAACGCGTCATTTGCGGACGGCGCCATGCGGCTTTATAAACGGGCGGACGTGTCGGTTGCGGTTGCCATTGATGGCGGCCTTGTGACCCCCATCATCAAGGGCGCCAATGAAAAGTCTTTGGGCACCATCTCGGCCGAGATGAAGGCGCTTGTCATCAAAGCCAAAGAAGGAAAGCTGCGTCCCGAGGAATTCCAAGGGGGAACCTTTAGTCTTTCAAACCTTGGCATGTTCGGCATTAAGAACTTCTCCGCCGTCATTAATCCTCCGCAAGGTGGGATCATGGCCGTGGGAGCCTCAGAAAAACGCCCTGTGGTGAGGGATGACGCCCTTGTGATTGCCAGTGTCATGGGTTGTACCCTGTCCGTTGATCACCGCGTCATTGACGGGGCAGTTGCGGCACTCTTCTTGAACGCCTTCAAAAAGGCTTTGGAAAATCCTTTAACGCTTTTGATCTAAGACCACGAATCCCTGGGAGGTGTCGCCCGCCTCCAGGGATTTTTCTTCCCCCTAGCAAGCGCCCTTTTTTCCCTTTACACTGAGATCGCTTTACAAAAAATCGGGAGGCTTTTATGCTCAAAAAATTGTCGCATTTTTCTTTGATGATCCTCATGTTACTTGCCTCTCAACAGACTCTTGCTTGCGATCATGATGAAGGGCTTCCCACCCTTTTGACCCATCAAAGTGCCACAGCCGACGAGCTGCCAGAGACCCTTCTTCAAGAGATCGAGGCCCGTCTTCGTGCGTCTTCCACCCTTTATCTTCCCCTAGAAGAAGAGCTTGCCCATCTTTGGCAAATGACGGACTTTGAGCTTGGGCGTTTTCTCTTGCTAAACGGGGGCATTAATGGGTACTGGACTGCGTACTGGCTGATTCACGGCCCCCAAAAGGACCTCACAAACCCCTTAGAGCATTGGCTTATTAACAAAGCGCCCTCCTTCATGGCCTCGCGCGAGCGCGCCGGCATTTTCAAGCGCGAAACCCAAGCACGCCTGAAAGATGGTATGTGTCTTGCCTCCGTCCCTTGTGGTCTCATGGATGATCTAGTGCGTCTTGATTACACAAACGCCCCGTCAGCTAGGCTTTTTGGATACGATTTGGACGAAGCGTCCTTGAGCCTTGCTAAAACCAATGCGGCGTATCATGCGCCGTCTCAAGCAGCCACCTTTTACTGCGTTGACGCGTGGAAACTCCCCCAAGATGCCTCCTTTGACCTTTTGACCAGTAACGGCCTTAACTTTTATGTGCCAGAAGACAGCGCTGTTATCACCCTTTACAAGACTTTTTTTGGTGCGCTTAAGCCTGGCGGTGTCCTGATTACAAGCTTTTTAACGCCTCCGCCGAGCGCCGATCCCGACTCGAAATGGCAGCTTGAGACGCCCTTGGACATGCAAAAACAAATGGCGATTTTCAAAGATTTGATGAGCGCTAAATGGACAGGTCTTCGCTCTGAAATTCTCAGCCGCACGCAACTTCAAGAGGCAGGGTTTTTGATCGAGGACGTGATCTATGATAGTCAAGGCCTTTTCCCAACGGTGATTGCCAAAAAACCAGCCTAATCCGCTCTTAAAACCGCGCCAAAGACAAAGAAATTGTGCGTGTCACCTGGATAGGATATAACAGCGTTGTAAGATAATTGGAAATGATCCCATGAAGAAGACTTTTTTGCTTGCTTGCTGTTTGCTTGGCCTTGCGTCTGCTGACACCATGGCGGCCATGTCAAAGCGCGTCGTGATGATTACTCAGATTGTGGAACATCCTGCCTTGAACGCTGTGCGTGAGGGAGTCATCAAGTATTTGCGCGAGCATGGGTACGCCGACGCGGACCTTCAAATTGTCTATGAAAATGCCCAGGGTAGCCCCGCCATTGCCGCGCAAATCGCCCAGAAATTTTCAGGCGAAAATCCTGATGCCATTGTGGCGATCTCCACGCCTTCAGCCCAGGCCGTTGCCCAAGCCGTTAGAGGGCGCGTGCCCATTGTCTTTGCAGCCCTTACCGATCCTATGGAAGCAAAGCTGATCAAGGACCCAAGCGAGCCTTCTGGTAACATCACGGGCGTGACGGACAAAGCCCCCTTTGCCCAGCAAATTGCCTTCATTAAAAAGGTTGTGCCCCACATGACAAAGCTTGGGTTCCTTTATAATCCCGGCGAGGTGAACTCTGTCACAGCCCTTAAGCTTGTAACAAAGATTGCCAAAGATCTAGGCCTTGAGCTTGTACCTCAGGCCGTCAACCGTACCTCCGAAGTGGGCGTGTCGACCCAGGCCCTTGTTGGTAAGGTGCAGGCTGTTTATATTCCCAACGACAACACGGTCGCCTCTGGCCTTGAAGCCGCTGTCAAAGTGGGCAACAGCGAATCATTGCCTCTTTTTGCGGCGGACATCCTTCTGGTGGAGCGAGGTCTTGTGGGCATGATCGGCTTTGACTACGCTGATCAAGGACGCCAAGCAGGCGCCATGGTTGACCGCATTCTAAACGGTGAAGCAACGCGCTCCATTCCCGTGGAAGATCCTCAAATCCTTCATACCTACCTTAACAAGGACGCGGCTGAAAAAATGGGCGTCACGCTTCCGCAAGAGTTACTGAAAGACGCCAACAAAGTCTATGATGGTACGCCCCCCTTGCCTAAAGCGGACAAAGAAAAAAAAGAAAATTAGCGATTTTCCATCGGTATAACGAGGCACTCTAAAAATGCCTCGTTATCTTAAGAAAGAGCTCTTACCACAAGGGTGTTGGCGTTCACGGCAATGACTTCGACTTCTGTTCCTTTAGGAAGGTCTGGCCCTTCCACAGACCAAAGGGTATCCCCAAGCTTTGTGTGTCCACGTCCCCCTGAAAGGGCTTCGCTGAGGATGAACCTTTGCCCCACAAGCTGGGCCCCGCGCCTGTTCAAAAGCGAGTCCTTTGTTTTGGTCGGATGCTTTCTTTGATAGACACGCCATCCCACGACCGACACAACAGACATCACCGCAAAAAAGAGGGCGTTTACGGCGAGAGGCGCACTTGGCACCACAAGAGCGAGAACGCCTGTGACCATGGCCGAGACGCCAAGCCACAACAAAAAGGCGCCCGGCGCGAAGGTTTCAAGGATCAAAAGAAAGACGCCTAAAACCCACCAATGCCAAAAAACTATTTGTTCAAAAATTGTCTTCATTTTAAACCTCAAAAAGATGTCTCATTCTTGCTGAGCCTTGGGAAAGAGTCAACAAATGAAAAATACAACCATTTAAGCCTCACATCAAACAACGCTAGCATTAACATATTTTAATGTCCTTCATAATTCATGGGGTGAGGCTCGTCCTTTGCCACGGGACTAAAAAACCTGCAGTGCCATCAAAACTTAAGGCGCTTCTCTTCTGTCCAAGAGCCCCGTGGGGTCTATTGCATTGCTCAAAAAAGGCGCACACGCACCCTTTTGGACCTTGCCCTACGTTTTTATCTCTGGGGGAAGACTTCCCGTGTAGGCTCTTCTTTGATCCCCCCTAGCAATACATAGGAAAGGAAACAGTCTTCCTTCCTATGCATTAGGCTAACTAAGAAGAGCCCCAAAAGAAGCCGACGATGTCATTGTATCTTTAGTCTTTTTTTGTTTTTCCGCCATCTTTTCCCTGAAAAACGTCCTTGGTCAGCTCCGCGATGCCCCCAAGAGCGCCCATGAGGTTCGCGGCCTCGAGCGGCATAAAGAAAAGTTTCTGATTGGGAGAAACCGCAATATCAGAAATTGCCTCCACATACTTTTGGGCCACGAAATAGTTCACGGCCTCACGGCTTCCTTTCCCCTCATCAAGAGCCTTGGTTAAGGATCTTGTGGCAAAGGCTTCGGCGTCTGCCAAGCGCTCGCGTCCCTCTGCATCCAGGAACGCCGCTTTTTTGCGCGCCTCAGCCTCTAGGATCACTGTTTCACGTTTGGCTTCGGCCTCCATGATTTGTGCCTTTTTCTCGCCTTCTGCCCGCAACACTTGGGCTTCGCGATGTCCTTGGGCCTCTAGCACGACTGCGCGCTTTTCACGCTCTGCCTTCATCTGGCGCGCCATGGAATCCACAAGGTCCTTGGGTGGATGAATGTCCTTAATCTCAATACGTGTGACCTTCACGCCCCAAGGATGGGTCGCTTCATCCACCACACGAAGAAGAGAGGCATTAATTTCCTCGCGGTGGGACAACAGCTGGTCTAAATCCATGGACCCCATCACGGTTCTGATGTTGGTCATGGTCAGGTTTAGGATCGCTTTTTCAAGACCTGCGACCTCGTAGGCCGCTTTGGCAGCGTCCAACACCTGGAAAAACACCACGCCGTCGGCGCGCACCATGGCGTTGTCTTTGGTAATGACGTCCTGGGAAGGTACCTCGTACACGCCTTCACGCATGCTGATCTTCGCGCCAATGCGGTCAACCACGGGAATAATCACATGGAGGCCCGGTGAGATCGTGTGCGTGTACTTTCCAAAGCGCTCCACCACCCACTCTTCTGCCTGGGGCACCATTTTCACGCCCATGATCACAAGCACGACGGCCAGGACCAAGCAGGCCACAACAAAAAGGCTAAAACCGTCCATCATAAAAACTCCCTTATCTTTCTTTCTTTTGATTATCTCAAAAAATGTCTTTTTTCACAAGAAAACCCTTTAACGGGCCCTTGACGTCTTTTGTCAAAAAGAATTATTCTGCAGATGTTCTCAACGGGGTGCCCCCTAGGGGCTGAGAGGCAAGGTGCCAACCCGCGAACCTGATCCGGATCATGCCGGCGTAGGAATTGGGAGAGTTATATGCACCGCTTTATTTGTGCCTTCACGGCGCTTTTTTTTGTGACCCCTTGTTTGATGAAGGCATCCCCTCAAGACCCCCTGATTGTTTATATTCGTGATTCCTTTTATGAAAAGTGGCACACGCTTTTGGAAAGGGACCTGCCGACTCCTGTGCGCTTTATTCGCCTACCCAACAGCGCTTTGATGGCGCGCCTTCGCATGGAAGGCAAAGAGACCAAAGCCCACGTGGTTTTAGGCATCGATTCTTGTTATATGGCTGAACTCAAAGAACTTGATTTTGTGGCCCCTTCCCAAGTGGACCCATCGCTTTACACCCTTCCCGTTCCTTGGGATAAAGATTTCGTCCCCTTTTGTTATGGCTACATTGGTCTTTTGTATGATACGCAAAGCCTTACTCGTCCCCCAAGGAGCTGGGAAGAGCTTGCAGCACTTCAAGAAAAAAGCGTCGTGATGCCAAATCCCCTGACCTCCACTGTCGGCATGGTCTTTTTAGAGGCACTTTTTCAAAAAAAATTACCCTTGAGGGTCACCGCCTTTCATAGAAAGCTGCGCGCAACACCCAAAGGACTTTCCGAAGCTTTTGGCCTGTTTGCCACGGGAAAAGCCCCCCTCGCGGTCGCCTATACAACGTCGGCGGCCCACCGACAAGAACAATACAAAAACACGCGCCTTAAACCCCTCGTATTCAAAGAGCACCCGTTCCTCGCCTACGCTGCTTTTATGACACGAGGCGGCGCCGCAAGGACTGATACGAAACGCTTTCTTGAAAGACTGGTCAGCCCCGCCGTTCAGCAGCACATGTACACAACCGATCACATGTATCCCGTGACGAAGGAAGCACGGCGCGCAGCAGGTCTTGATCAGGATGAACCCCAAGCGCTTGCGCCCATCAGCAATTTGACAGCCGCCGACCAAAAGACCCTCGCCCACGCGTGGCGGGCGCTGACCACAAGGTAGACAGGCCGTGAGTTTTATGGAAGCCGTCATGCCGATCTTGGGCGCAAGCCTCTTTCAAAGCGCGCTTTCAACGCTCTTAAGTTTTGCGTGTGGGATGCCCCTTGCCCTTGTGCTTTACCACGAGCGTCATACGCGTCTTGCGCGCCTCATAAGAAGCGGGCTTGGGTTCTTTTTTGCCTTTCCTCTGTTTCCTTTGATTTTGGGGGTGATTATCCTTTTTGACAAGGTGGGGTTCGAGGCTTACGGGCTCTCTGGGATTTTGACGTGCCACACTCTTTTGAACGCGCCGCTCATTGCCCTTTATACCCTTCAAGCCTTTGATAACGTGCCAGCCCATTATTGGCGCCTGGGCGCGCACTTACCCTTGACTCCCGCCATGCGTTTTAAGGCCCTCATGGCAAGACCCCTTGGCATTGCCCTCCTTCAAGGCACAGTCCTTACTTTTTTCTTGTGCCTGACAAGCTTTAAGGCCGTGCTTTTCTTGTCCCAGGACAGCGCAAACTCGTCTTTGTCTCTGGCCCTCTATCACGCTCTTTTTAGGCGTTATGATGTGGATGAATCCGTGACCTACATCGGTCTGATTTTGATTTTCTCCCTTCTCAAAGGGTGCCTTCCCTTGGGGAGAACGGGCAGTATCACCCACAGCACCCGCCAAGACCTTCGGGGGGAAAAGCAAACTGCCTTTTCCTGGGTAAGGGTAGCGCTTTGGGGCTTTTTGTTTGTGTGGAGCGCGCCTTTGCTTGTAGGCGGTCTTGGGACGCTCGTGCGCGCTGATTTCTCGTTTTCAAAGCAGGCTGACGTGATCACGGCCCTTCGTGGCAGCCTTTATTTGTGCAGCGTTACGGGCGCACTCAGCACCCTCATGGCCCTTTTGTGGGCCTTTCTTCTGACAACCCGCGCCCACACCTTTGCCAGGCTTTTCTTGGTGCCGCTTTCGCTGCCAAGTTTTGTTGTGGGGGCCTTTGTCTTTATCTTTGCCCACCGCTATTTTGATCTGGATGCCTGGTCCTTTTGGGTCATTGTGTGCTTACAACTTTTGGCAGCCCTGCCTTTTCTCACACGTCTTCTCACGCCGCGCCTTGGGGCCCTGCGGCGCGACACAAAGCGTCAAGTCGCCCTTCTTGGCCTTACACAGACTCAAGCTTTTCTCCTAATTCTATTGCCTCAAATGAAGGACCTTCTTTTCATGGCCTTTGGTATCGGGGCGGCTCTGTGCCTTGGAGATCTTGGCACCATCTGCCTTTTTGGCCGGGATCTTTCTTGCCTCACGACCCTTATTCAAATCCGCATGGAGGCCTTTAACCTTGAAGAGGCCCTTGTACTTTCATACCTTCTAGGACTCATGGCTTTTTTCTTTTGCGCCGCCCCCCTCATCTTCAAAAAACTCAGGAGCCTGTATGTTTTGCGCCCATGATCTTGTGGTCAAGAGGGAACGCTGTACCCTCAAAGGATCTCTCTCCTTTCAAAAGGGCGAACGTATCGGATTTTACGCACCAAGTGGAAGCGGAAAAACGACTCTTCTTGAGGCCATTGCGGGATTCCTACCCTTGGATCAAGGTCGCTTCACCTTGGGCGGTCTTGAGTTTACGGGTATGCCGCCCGCCAAGCGGCCCGTTTCGTATCTTTTTCAAGAGGGGTTTTTGTTCGAGCATCTGACCGTCTTTAAGAACGCGGCCCTTGCCTTTGGTAAAACGCGCTTACCTCAAAAAGAAACCCAAGACATTAATGATCTCCTTCAGAAAGTGGGCCTTGGAGGTGTTCTGGGCGCCAAAGCAAACACCCTTTCGGGCGGGCAAAAACAGCGCTTAGGGGTCACGCGCTGTCTTCTTCAAAAAAAGGAAATTATGCTCCTTGATGAGCCTTTTAACGGTATTGACGCGGACACGAAAGAGATTCTTTACGCGCTGTTGAAAGAACAACAAGAGACCTGTCTTATCTTTACAACCCACCACCCCCACGAGCTTGAGACCCTTGCAACGTCTGTCGTGACTCTAGAAAATGGCACCCTCGCTCACAAAAGTAAGCTTTGACACAAACAGTTACAAAAGCCTAGACTACGTGTTTTTCAATAACGCGTGCGATACGCCATACTTTTATTGAATACGGCCCATATCCACGGAGACTGTACTTTTTTCAACATTAAAATCGCTCAAAACCACTTTATAGTGCGCACCGTCGAGAACATCAAAGTCTTCCATGGCAATCAAGATACTCTGACCACTTTTATTGTTTACATCAACAAAAACACGTACAGGAAGATCACTAATGCTCAGTGTTTGAGATTGATTAAACGCTATACAGCCACTGTCTGCATCAGCGGTTTGAGAATATCTAGAACTCGAACCAGGAGACCCCACAAGAGAAACAATCCCTCCTTGTCTCTTGAAACTGTTAGGCACCTCAACTTCTTCAATGATAATGTTTCTTGAGGCAACAGCAGTGTCATACCCTAGAAATAGCGATAACATTAACAATGTTCTTTTGATCATTTTAAGCTCTCCTGTTTTTTTTTGCTTTTTGCGCCAAAATAATAAGAAATCTTTTTGCTTTATCCTTTTATAAGAAAACAACTCAAAAGATAAGCGTAAAAGCGCCCTAAGGATAGCATTTTCCTCTTAAGAAAATACAAAGCTGTTTTTTATACACAACCCAGGCGATCCATAACCTTGATACCCTTATATGCATCTAAAAGGATACCACCCTCCTTCACAAAGCGTGTTCTCATTTGTAAGACGCGCATAAAAAAAAGCCGCCCCAAGGGACGGCTTTTTTCTTTCAGCAAAAAGGATGCTTACTTGTCGTCACGGGCACGGTCAAAGGCCGCTCCCAAAATGTCGCCAAGGCTTGCACCGCTGTCTGCAGAACCGTAATGCTCAACGGCTTCTCTTTCCTCTTGGATCTCGCGACCACGAACAGAAAGCGTCAAACGACGAGAACGTGCGTCGATGGCGGTGATGCGGGCATCAACCTTCTCACCAACAGCAAAACGATCTGTGCGTTGCTCGTTACGATCCTTGGAAAGCTCTGCCTTACGGATAAAGCCAGGCACGGAACCGTTGACCAACACCTCAAGACCTGCTTCTACCACTTCGGTGATTTCACAGGTTACGATGTCGCCGCGGTTAATGCCTTCAATACCGGATTGGAACGGATCTTTTTCCAGTTGCTTGATGCCAAGGGCAATACGCTCTTTTCCTGGATCCACATCAAGGACCTTCACGCGGATACGCTGACCCTTCTTGTAAGTCTTGATGGCTTCATCAGGTGACACATCCCAAGAAAGATCGGACATATGAACCATGCCGTCCAATTCTTCGGAAACAGACACGAACAGACCGAATTCCGTGATGTTACGGATTTCGCCTTCAAAGTCTGTGCCCACAGGATGATCCACTGCGACTTTTTCCCAAGGATTTTCCATGCATTGCTTGAGACCGAGGGCAATACGACGCTTGCTTGGATCTACTTCCAGAACCATCACCTCTACCTCTTGGTTAGGGGAAAGGATTTTGTTCGGATGGAAGCTCTTCTTTGTCCAGCTCATTTCGGATACGTGAATAAGACCCTCGATGCCAGAATCAAGCTCGACGAACGCGCCGTATTCTGTGACGTTGGTCACGTGCCCTGTCAAGCGTGCGCCCACGGGATAACGCTCTTCAACACCCTTCCAGGGATCTTCTTCAAGTTGCTTCATGCCCAAGGACACGCGCTGTGTCTCGGCGTTGAAACGAATGACTTGAACGCGTACGTTTTGACCCACTTGCAAGACTTCGCTGGGGTGACCCACGCGGCGCCAAGAAATATCCGTCACGTGAAGAAGACCGTCAAGGCCGCCTAGATCAACGAAGGCACCGTAATCGGTGATATTCTTGACCACGCCGTCAATGATTTGGTTTTCGGAAAGCTTGGCCAGCACTTCGTCGCGTGCTTCTTGGCGAGACTCTTCAAGAATCGAACGCCTGGACACAACGATGTTGCCGCGGGAGCGGTCCATCTTCAAAATTTGGAAAGGTTGCTCGATGCCCATCAAAGCACCTGCATCCTTAATGGGACGGATGTCCAGCTGGCTGCGCGGCAAGAACGCCACAGCGCCCGCAAGATCCACGGTAAAACCGCCCTTAACACGACCAAAAATAGTACCCATAACGGTTTCATTGGCATTGAAGGAACGCTCGAGAACGCCCCACGCCTCTTCACGGCGTGCTTTTTCACGGGACAAGACCACAAGGCCGTCCTTATCTTCCATGCGCTCGACGTAAACGTCGATGATGTCACCCACTTTGGGGGTTTCATCGCTGCCTGGCCTTGAAAGTTCCTTGAGGCCCACACGTCCTTCGGACTTTAGCCCCACGTCAATCAGTGCCATATCGTTGTAGATCGAGATCACACGCCCCGGCACAACAGTGCCGACGATTTGGGCAGATCCTACTTCACTCTCAAGAAGAAGCTTTTCAAAGCTCTCCATATCAGAAGCAAAGTTTTGTGTGTTTTCGTTTGGTGTACTCATGTTTAAAGTAATATCCTTTCAAATAGATACCTTGACAAAAGAGGGACCTCGCCACTATATCCTTTTATCTCGGTTGTGCCTGACCTATATGGGCACACGCAACCCGAAGAACCTCCTCTGGGTCCATGGAAGACGTATCTATGACCAGCGCCCCTAACGGCACCACAAGGGGAGAGGTTTCTCTCTCCCGATCAAGACGGTCTCTCTCACGCATATCATCAAGTACGTCTGCATATATACTATTACCGCCGCGCAAGCGCAACTCTTCATATCGCCGGCGCGCACGAATCTCGACATTGGCCTCTAGGAATAATTTGACGGCTGCGTCCGGACACACCAAACTCCCAATGTCACGACCATCAAGGACCGCCCCCTTTTTTCCTTGGGGCGGACGCGCGGCAAAATCCCGTTGGTATTGAAGAAGAGCACGCCTGACCCCGGGATAAGCTGACACAAGGGACGCTGCCCGCGAGACGTCTTCGGTGCGAAGGCGCGGATGTTCGCTCACATCCTCTGCCTTCAGAGTGCGCGCGGTCTCGACGGCAAGGGTTTCGTCTTTTAAATCAAGGGCGCCCTCTAACATCCGCCACGCAAGGGCCCGGTACAAAAGCCCCGTATCAAGATAGGCAAAGTCATAATAAGACGCCAACGACCTTGCAAGGGTTCCCTTGCCAGAGCCCGCAGGTCCGTCCACCGCAATCACAAAGGAAGAAGTCATCTGAGTCATCTTTTACCGCGTTTCAAGTTGTTGATAGGCCCATAACAGCCATGTACAAAGCCGGCTTATGTCTTCGGGGTCGATGGTGGGCCCACACCACAAACGAAGGCACGGCGTGCCGGCCCCGTGCCCCAAAAGATCAAACCCTACTTCTTCATGGGCAAGAAGACTGGCCATTTCCTTAAGAGGTTCCCACTTGTTTTCGTGGCGAGGATCCGTGAGCACCAAACACACCGTAGTGGTCGAGCGAATCTCTGGCTCCTTGTGGGCAAAGGCAATCCAGTCTTGAGTCCCAATCCAAGCCTCCAAGATTTTGTTATTTGCGGTTGTACGTCCCACAAGGGCGTCAAGGCCGCCAAGTTCTTTGGCCCATAAAAGGCCTTGCCGGTAATCCTCAAGGCAAAGAAGTGACGGCGTATTCAGGGTCACGCCGGCACAAAGCTCTTCATTAAAAAGCCCGTTTTCCCCGCGCAGGGAGAACATATACGGCACAGGCCACTGGGCTGGATGAGTGTTCAAATGCGTGACTGCCCGGGGACTTAGGACTAAAACGCCTTGATTGGCTTCAGCGCCCAAACCCTTTTGCCAAGGAAAGGCTGTAACGTCGAGCTTTTCCCAGTCAAGGGGCATGGCAAAGACGGCCGACGTTGCATCACATAGGGTGAGCCCCGTGCGACTTTCCGGTATCCAGTCCCCGCCTGGGACACACATGCCAGCCGTCGACCCATTCCAGGTAAAAAGCACGTCATGATCAAAATTCACCGTAGACAAATCAGGAAAGGGGGCTGTAGGGCCACCCACCATAACTTGATCTTTAATCTTTAGGGCATTCTTTATCACCCACTGCCACCGGGCACCAAAAATATCCCACGCAAGCGCCGTCACAGGCCTGATCCCGAGAAATGCCCAAAGGGCGCATTCGACGGCGCCCGTTGCAGAGCCCGCGACAAAAAGGACTCTATACTCCTCTGGAATCGCGAGAACCTCTTTGGTGAGGCACAGGGTTTCTTGAAGACGTGCCAGTGCCTCTTTGCTTCGGTGCGAACGCCCCAAAAGGGCGCCCTCAAGACGCGCCAAAGACCATCCCTGGGGTTTTGCGCAGGGCCCAGAACTAAAAAAGGGGCTCATGGGTTTGAGGGTAGGTTTAACGTTATTCATCTGATTTTCTTAACACGGTGTTTTGTGCCTCCCATAACAACAAGGTTTCTTTGATTTGAAGACCCCAGCGGTATCCGCCAAGGGCGCCGCTGTGGCGTTTGATCCGGTGACAGGGCAAGAGGAACGATACGGGATTTTTTCCCACGGCGCTGGCAACCGCCCTCACGGCCAAAGGCCTTCCCACAAGGGCGGCGAGCTTTTGATACGATAAGACGGACACCGTCGAAAGCTCTTTTCCTGCAAGGGTTTGCCACACTTGACGTTGAAAGGGCGTGCCGATCCACATACCGACCTTTAAGGGGGCATTTACATCTGTGCCTGTTTCATAGGCTTTTTGCACAAAAGGCTTCTGGTCCCAAGACCCTGTGAGTTCTGCCAACAACGAGGGGGCGTCGCGCCCAAAAGCGAGCCCAAAGATAGTTGCTGCTTCATCAAAAACAAGAACGCCCGCAAAAGGATCTTGGTTATTTAAAGTCAGCGGGGCCCAAAAGAGGTGCCCCTTGGGGCGCTCCTCCACAAGCTTAATTGGTCGGTGACGCAGATGAGCTAGAAGAGGTGGCAACTCGAGGCGAGGTAACGCCGCCCCATGCGTCGTCATCACTTTGGGCAGAACGCGCGATGTAGGCTTTGATAACATCTTGGACATAGGCGCGTGCATCCACCACCGCTTCACGTAACGTTTTACCGCAAGCTATCCCAAAAGCGATGGCTGATGTCAAGGCGTCACCCGATCCAGCTTCGGATCTTCCAAGCCGTGGGGAAGAAAAAACTTCCTGGGAATCGGACTCCATAAAGACGTCATAGACTTCACTTCCCGAAAGAGAGCCTCCCGTCAACAAGACCGCCTTGTTGCCTAGGGTCATGAGCATTTCCGCAACGTACCGCATGGTTTCTAGATCGACCACACGCACGCCCGTTAAACGATAAGCCTCTGTCAAGTTGGGGCACAGCAAGTCAGCATGGAAGAAAAGTCGACGCTCAAAGGCTTGCACGGCCGTGTGATCTAGCACTTGACGTGCCCCGCGACTGGACGTCATCACGGGTTCAAGAATCAACGGTATCCCTTTTCCTTCGCCTTTTTCAATGAAATCAGCGATCATTTCCATCATTTCAGGCCCGATCAGACTTCCGATTTTGATGCATCTAACATTCTCGTCCATGATACCCTTCATTTGGGCCTCGACGATGGAAACAGGGATCGACAATACCTGGGACGGATCATCAGGACAGATACTATAGGTTGCAATGGTACGCGCCCGACCACCAAGGCGTGTCACAGTTCTTAGATCACGTTGCACACCCGTTCTTGCCCGAGGATCAAATCGCCCGATCGTTAAGATTTCCCCCATCATGATCGCCTCACTTTTTTTTGTCATTTTCTATTGCATCACAAGTTGGCCTGTCTGCCAAGACTTTCATGACTTCTCTCTTTCGTTTTTTTTACGAGAATGATAGAATTCACAATAACTCCTTGAAATAAGCAAAATGATAAATAAGATAAACCATTTCTTAAGTGCTTGTTTTTACCCGACGCCTCCCCTGGCGTGGGGGCTTGTGGGTGGGTTTGCTCTTCTTGTCGGGCTCAGTGGATGGCTTGTCTACGCTTTGGGTGGTACGCAGTGTGCGTACGTCCATCTTTTTTACTTTCCTATTGTTTTGGCAGGTATGTGTTTTGGCCCCAGGGGGGGCTTTGCGGCAGGACTAGCTTCAGCCCTTATTGCGGGCCCTCTTATGCCTCTGGACGTCGCCTCCATGACCACACAGCCCCTTGCATCCTGGGTGACCCGTGGTTTTTTCTTTACGGCCATCGGCACACTCTCGGGAGTTGGCTCTTCTATTTTGAAGAGCTTTCTTGAAACACAAAAAAGGAATTTGCTTCTGGATCCTGTTACTCAGGTTTGGAATATTCGGGGTCTAAAGGAACAGGTTGCAAAAAAGCGTCATCATCGCACTCCTTATGTCGTTGTTCTTGTGGAAGTAAAACAACTTCTGCAAATCGACAGCGCCATGGGACCCGATGCGACGCAAAAATTCCTTAAGCAGATCTCTGAACGCCTACGTTCTATCACTGCAGACGCGGCGACCATCGGCCACCTTGAAACAGGAGGGTTCGTCTTGTTGTGCGAAAGTCTTGATAGCGCCCACCGCCTTATTGAAATTTGTCGTACCTTTTTGGGCGATTCTTTTACCGTTGAAAATGTCCCCTTGTTTGCAGAGTTTCATTATGGCCTTGCCCAGGCTGAAAGCACAAGTGAACCATTGTCCACGACCATTCGTAAGGCTAAAATCGCAACAAACCGGGCCCTTGAACTCAAACGTGATCATGCCGCTTTTAAAGAAGAAGATGATAAAAAACTTCAACGAAGTATTTTCATTACACATGCCCTGAAGCAGGCCCTTGATCAGTCCGAACTGCGCCTTTACTACCAACCACAAGTCTGCCTGAATACTGGAAAAATCCTGAGTGTTGAAGCCCTTGTGCGGTGGCCACACCTTGAATACGGCATGATTCCGCCTTCGGAATTCGTGCCCGTCATTGAAACAACGCTTCTCATTAATCCTTTTACCAAATGGCTGTTGCGTCATGCTTTGGCGCAACTTGCCGAGTGGCACGCCCTGGACATTCATGTCAGCATGAGCCTGAACTTCTCCATGGCGAATTTTCAAGACCCCTCCCTTATCGAGGAAATTTATACCCTGGTGGGCGAATACTCCTTGAACCCCAAATATGTCGAAATTGAAGTCACAGAAACGGCCGTTGCCACCAACATAAAAGCCGTCCGAGACGTCCTTCTGGCTCTTCGGGAAAAAGGATACCGCATTGCAGTGGATGATTTTGGCACGGGGCAGTCTTCCATGAATTATCTTTTTGAACTACCCTTTGATTCCCTGAAAATCGATCAGATCTTTGTGCGCGCCATGGCTGAAAACTCAGCCGCCGAGGCGATCGTGAGAAGCGCCCTTCTGCTTGCCAAAGAACTCAACCTTCAATCTGTGGCTGAGGGCATTGAAAACCCAGAAGAGTTAAAACTTCTTAAAGCCATGGGATGCGAAATCGGCCAAGGGTATTATTTCGCGCGTCCCATGCCAGCAGAGCTCACAACCCAGTGGCTCAAGGCTCACACTTACGTCAAACTGGACGCGCCCACTACCCTTTATACCCACAAAGCGTGATGGACCCTACCCCTCGCGTCCATAAGAAACCCAAGCACCCATGCTACAAAAACGACCGACCCATGGCGTCTTTAACGTGCTGCAAACACTCCGTCTGAGACGCTTTAAAATTCCCTTCGATCCACCACCGACGACACGTCTTAAGGTATGCGCCAACGGTTTTTCCTTCAAGGCCGAGGGCAAGCAGATCCTTGCCCGTTAACGGAAATGACGGAATCTCTTGCCCTGACAACCTAAGAAAGATTGCTTCTTGATTACTGAGATCCTTGTCATCTTCTTTTTCAAGGGCACTTTTGATCAAAAGCCAATCCCGGGCCGTCTGCACGCCCGCTTCATAAACAATGACCCGCACATCTTTTTCGGTGCTTAGGTATTTATCCAAAATGTCTATCTGTTTTGTCAGGGACCTTGGAAGGGTCAAAAAATCTAGCGCCTTTCTATTTCCCCAAAAAAAGGTCGCAAGGCGGCGCGCGAGCGGGGTGTCTGTGTCCGTTTCTTGACGCCCCACCTTTTGCCATAAGGAAAGGGGCGGATCGTGGGAAAAAAGGGTTTGAAAAAGCCCCATCGCTGCCATTTCTGCTAAGACTTTGTGCAGCTTCTCTTCATCATGAAAGTTTAAAATCTGGAGAAATTCCTGGGTAATCCGCTCTTTGGAGAGATTTTTTAACAGACGCTGCGCGTGCGTGCATGCGTCTTTTGCCTTTGCTTCGAGGTCCCCCTTTTGAAAGCGCAGCACAAAGCGGAAATAGCGCAAGATGCGCAGGGCGTCTTCGGTGAGGCGCGTGATAGGATCGCCAATAAAGCGCACGGTCCCTTGCGCCAAGTCCGCGCGTCCCTGAAAGTAATCATAAAGGACGCCCGTGTGGTCGAGAAAAAGGGCGTTCATGGTGAAATCGCGCCTCGCTGCGTCCACTTGCCAGTCCTTGGTGAAGGCAACGGTCGCGTGCCGACCGTCGGTCGTAACGTCAGCACGAAGGGTCGTCATTTCAAAGCGGTCGGGGGGTAAAAAGACACTGATGGTCCCGTGGGACAGGCCCGTGGCCACCGGTTTTAAGCCCGCCTTCTCCATGAAGGAGATGACATCTTCTGGCAGATAAGTCGTTGCCAGATCAAAATCATTTGTTTCCATACCAAGAAGCGCGTCGCGCACGCATCCACCCACAAAGCGCACTTGGGCGGGATCAGGAAAAGCCGCAAGGACGCGCGTTACGCTTGCGCGCGCGCGCCAATGCGGGACAAGAATCGTCAAGGCGTTACAGCCCCTTCACCACGATATCCCCTAAATTCTCAGTCAAAGCACTGCGGGTGCGTTCATCAAGATCCGCCACAAGGCCCTTGATAAAGGTCTCCACCTTCGTTTGCCTTTCGTTTAAGGTGAGGCCCTCTGGCAGGGAAAGCTCGCGCGCGGCGTTCACCACACCCGTGCGCACAATCTCGCCGCCTTCTTCCCTAAACTCAACCCGCAAGGTCACAGACGCGCGCATTTTGGATTCTTGATCCTTGGTAAAAAAGCCTTTAACCCCTTGAGTCGCCTTTTCAAGGGACTGTGTTTTAAACGACACATCATCGATGGTCACATAAAGATTGCCCTTTTGGCCCTTGGCAACAAAGACGTTCTTGGCCCAGGTGTCGACGGACTTGGCAAGGGTGTTCACAAGATCCGTTTGCTGGTCATCATACCCCACAAAAGGATTCACCACTTCCACGTGGGCAACCGTCAGGGGAAGCGCGTTTCCTTTAAAGGGCTCAACCGCTTCGGGCGGTGCGTCACTGGCACATCCTGCAAGCAGCAACATCATGAGTAGACTAACTTTTTTCATCGTAACACTCCTTTACGGCATAAGAGATCATCCCAAAGACTAGGCCGCTTTTCAAGAAAACACAAGAACGGCGGCGCTCCCATCCTTTAAGGAATCGTTAAACTTGACTTAATTGGTCGGAATAGTTACACTTTCAGTCGTATGATAACTTCTTTCCAAGGGGCGCACCTCCATGAAACTCGGTGTCAAAGGTCGATATGCCGTCACTGCCATGCTGGACCTGTGCGCCCAGCAGGAAGGGATCGCGGTCAGCTTGATGGACATCGCCACAAGGCAATCCCTGCCCCTTTCATACCTTGAGCAGCTTTTTGTGAAGCTACGCAAGGCAGGCCTTGTGGAAAGTGTGAGGGGCGCCCATGGCGGTTATCGCCTGGCTCAAAGTCGTGCGTCTATTCGCCTTGAAGACATCGTCCTTGCCGTTGACGAAGAGATGACCTTTACGGCGTGCTCTTCTCGCAAGGGGTGCCATACGCCGTCTGTGCGCTGCCTCACCCATGATTTATGGGAAGGCCTTGACCGCCATGTGCGTTCTTACCTAAGTGCCATTACCCTCGAAGACGCCCTTCGTGGCAACGTGGCCCTGCCCGTATCCAAGGGGCCCAGACCATGACCACGAACCTTGCGACGTACCTTGATTATAACGCAAGCGCCCCTTTGCGGATCGCGGCCAAAGACGCCCTTCTTGAGGCACTTTCTTTCACAGGTAACCCTTCGTCGATCCACAGCTGGGGACGGGAACAACGCGCCCGCCTAGACAAAGCGCGCGCGCGCATCAAAACGGCCCTCGGCACCAAAAGTGCCCATGTGATTTTCACAAGTGGCGGCACGGAGGCCAACAACCTTGCCCTTCGCGGCCCTTCTTGCGGTGCTATTTTTGTAGGCGCAACCTCCCACGCGTCCACCTTGATGGTGCCGGGCACGGCGCCGATCCCTGTTGACGGCAACGGCCTTTTAGACTTGGGCGCCCTGGGATCTCTTTTAACCCAAGCTCCTCAGGACCATCCTTGTCTTGTCAGTGTATCCCTTGCCAATCACGAAACGGGCGTGTTGCAGCCCTTTGACGCCCTCACCCAAATCGCCAAATCTCACGGCGCCCTCGTCCACTGTGACGCAAGTCAGGCCGTTGGACGCACGCCGGTCTCTTTTGACGACCTCGGGGTTGATCTGATGACGGTATCGTCCCCCAAGGTAGGCGGCCCGCCCGGTGTTGGCGCCCTGTTGACAGCGCGCAGCCTGCGACTTGAACCTCTTTTATGGGGGGGCGGCCAAGAGTTTTCATGGCGCTCTGGCACCCAGAACACCCCAGGCATTTGGGCCTTTACCGCCGCCCTTGAAGCGTGCCTTCAAGATGACTGGACAGGCGCCGAACGCGCACGTGACGCTCTAGAGGCACGGTTAATAAACCTTGGCGCTGAAAGTTATGGTAAAGACACGCCGCGCCTTCCCAACACCTTGTGTGTACGCATGCCAGGCGTACGCGCCGAAGACCAGGTCATGGCCTTTGATGTGGAAGGGTTTGGTGTGAGTGCGGGGGCTGCCTGCTCGTCCGGCAAAGTCACTGCCTCCAGTGTTCTTATGGCCATGGGACACACAAACGGCGCCAAAGAATCCTTGCGCCTCAGCCTTGGCCCCACCCCTGACCTTCAGGCCCTTGATGCCTTTTATCATGCGTGGCAGCGCCTTTTTGATCGCGCCCGTTCACACGCCTCACACGGAAAGGACTTTCTATGACACAGACGACTAGCCCCCTTAAGACTGCACACCCCGAGATTATTTATCTCGACTACCAAGCCACAACGCCGTGCGATCCTCGGGTGATCGACACCATGATGCCCTATTTGCAAGGCGAGTTTGGCAACCCTCACTCCTCCACCCATGTGTACGGCTGGAAGGGGCTTGAGGCCGTGGAAATCGCCCGTCATCAAGTGGCTGCGGCCATTGGCGCCAACGCGAAGGAAGTGATTTTCACGAGCGGCGCCACCGAGGCCAACAATATGGCCCTTAAAGGCGTCCTTGGATTTTACAAGGATGTGGGCAAAACCCATATCATCACCACCATGACCGAGCATAAGTGTATTTTGAACAGCTGCCGCCGTCTTGAGCGGGAAGGCTTTCAAGTAACATATCTGCCCGTTGAACAAAACGGTCTTGTGAATCTTAAAACCTTAGAAGAAGCCTTTACGCCCCAAACGGGCTTGGTCAGCGTCATGGCGGTGAACAATGAAATTGGCGTGATTCAGCCCCTTAAGGAAATCGGGGCGCTGTGTCGTCAAAAGGGTGTTTTCTTTCATACAGACGCAGCCCAAGCCCTTGGCAAAATCTCCTTGGACGTAGAGGCCATGAACATTGATCTCATGAGCCTTTCCTCCCACAAGATTTACGGGCCCAAAGGCGTTGGTGCCTTGTATGTCAGGCGCAAGCCTCGCGTGCGTCTTCTTCCCTTGATGGATGGCGGCGGTCAAGAGCGCGGCATGCGCTCTGGCACTCTGGCGCCTTTCTTGTGCGCAGGCTTTGGGAAGGCGTGCGAGATTGCTGTGGCTGAACGCGAAGAGGAAACAGCGCGCCTCGTGGGCCTTCGGGACCGTTTTTACACGTATCTCAAAAAGCACGTGGCCGATATGGTTTTGAACGGCGATTTTGAGGCCCGGGTACCTGGCAACCTAAACCTCAGCTTTGCTTACGTGGAAGGCGAAGGCCTGATGATGGGCCTTAAGGATCTCGCGCTTTCCTCGGGATCAGCATGCACGTCTGATTCTCTCGAGCCCTCTTACGTTTTGCGGGCCCTTGGGGTGGACGAGGGATTGATTCATACCTCGCTTCGTATCGGATTTGGACGTTATACCACTGAAAAAGAGGTTGATTACGCCGCCAAACGCATCGCCCAAACCGTGAATAAACTTCGTGAAATGAGCCCTCTTTGGGAAATGGTTCAAGAAGGCATTGATTTAAATTCTATTCGGTGGGACGCCCACTAACAAGCAGATTAGAAAGGGATAGACAATGGATTACAGTAAAAAAGTTGTGGATCACTATGAAAATCCCCGCAATGTGGGATCCATGGACAAGACCGATACTCAAGTGGGCACCGGTCTTGTGGGGGCACCCGCGTGCGGCGACGTCATGAAGCTTCAAATTAAAGTCAGCGACGAAGGTGTCATCGAAGACGTGAAGTTCAAGACCTTTGGGTGCGGCTCTGCCATTGCCTCAAGCTCCCTTGCCACAGAACTGATTAAAGGAAAAACTTTGGACGAGGCCCTGACCATCAAGAATGTGGACATCGCCTCAAGCCTGGCGCTTCCTCCTGTGAAGCTTCACTGCTCGGTCTTGGCAGAAGACGCCATTCGCGCGGCCATTAAGGACTACAAAGACAAGCAAGAAGGGTCCCAAGGGGTATAAAATGGCTCTTTCTTCCAAAGCCCTTTTTACTTTGACGGACGCTGCCGCGGCGCGCGTGCAGGTCCTTCTTGAATCGAGGGGCAAACCGTCAGCCGGCATTCGCATAGGCGTGCGCACAAAGGGTTGCAGTGGCCTTAGTTACACCCTGGAATTTGTGGACACCCCCATTCCCGGCGATGAAATGGTCGAAAACCAAGGGGTCACCATCTATATTGACCCCAAAGCGGTTCTGTTTGTCGTTGGCACCCAAATGGATTATGTTGAAGAAGAGCTGCAATCGGGATTTCTCTTTCGAAATCCCAACGAGAAAGGCAGGTGTGGCTGTGGAGAATCTTTCCATGTCTAGGGTAAACCCCTTTGAGCTGTTGGGGCTAGAGCCCTCTTTTTTACTAAAAAACGACATGCTCGAGCGGGCCCACAAAGACAAACTTCGCCTCACGCACCCTGACCTTTTTGTGACCGATGCCCCCAGCATTCAGGAAAAAGCCCTGATTCTTTCTTGTAACATCACAGATGCTTATGTGGCGTTGAAGAATCCATCAACGCGCGCCGATATCCTGGCCAAGATGCACGGCCTTGATCCTGAAGATCTTCCCCCCCTGGACCCAGGCTTTTTACAAGAGAGCTTTATATGGCAAGAAACCCTTGATGACGCAAATCTCGAAGAGCTTTTGCTTCATCAAAAGACTCTAGCCTCTCAGCTAGAAAGCACTCTTGTGCGTCTCGAGGATGCTTTTGTCCATTTTAAAAACGACGCCTTGGCACAGGACCTTGGTCAGTATAAAGTGCTGCTACGATTGAAAGACATTTGTTTGAAACAGCAAGAAAGGAAGCGGTTTCATGCTGCTACAGCTGCTTGAACCAGGACAAAGTGACCAAGAGATCCTGACAACGAACGAGCCCATCATTGGCATTGATCTTGGCACAACCCACAGCCTTGTCGCCTTTTCCCAGAATCAAAAAGTCGAGACTCTGTGCGAAGATATGGGAGACGTGTTCCTGCCCTCAGCCGTTCACAGGGTTGAAGCGGTGTCACCCATCGTAGGATACGGCGCCCTTGCCCGCCAAAAAGAAGCCCCTAGCGAAGTGCTATCGTCTTTTAAGAAATTCATGGGCGATCCCCATCATCCCCACGAAAGCCAGCAAGCGCTCCTTGCCTCCACCCATATTCTGCGCACCCTAAAGGAACGAGCGCAACTTGTTTTAGGACGCCCCATTAAAAAAGCCATCGTGACCGTCCCCGCCTATTTCAGCGAAAGTGCCAGAGCTGCCACGAGGCAAGCCGGCCACTTTGCGGGCCTTGAGATTGTACGTCTTATCAGCGAGCCCACGGCCGCCGCCCTTGCCTACGGCCTTGATAAGCGGGTTGAGGGGCTTTACCTTGTCTATGACCTAGGGGGCGGTACCTTTGATGTGTCTCTTTTGCGCCTTGAAAAGGAAGTTTTTCAAGTGGTTGCCACGGCCGGCGACACGAATCTTGGAGGCGACACCCTGGACGCGGCCATCCTTGCGCACCTCCTCAAGGAACGCGTTCAACAAGTGGGTGCCGAGTCCTTAGAAGAAGCCCAAACCAACAGCCTTCTCTATCAGGTGCGCCAACTGCGTGAAGCTCTATCCCAGGATGCCAGCATTCAAGGCACGTTGACCTTAGAGGGACGTACCTCGACCCATACGCTGTCGCGCCTGACTTTTGAAAATGTGGCCATGCCCTTTGTTGATCGCACCCTTGCCCTTGTGGACCAGGTTCTACGTGACGCCGATCTTGAGCCCGCCGCCCTTGAGGGGGTGGTCCTTGTGGGCGGCACGACCCGCACGCCCCTTGTGCGGCGCAAACTTGAGGCCTTTTTGGGCAGCCCAGCCCTGCACGATATCGATCCAGATCATGTGGTCGCGTGGGGCGCGGCCCTTCAAGGTGAAGGGCTTTCAGGCGTTCAAGGAAGCCCCCTTTTGATGGACGTGCTTGCCCTTTCCCTCGGCCTTGAAACCATGGGAAATGCCGTCGAAATCATTATTCCTCGCAACAGTCCTTTGCCCATCTCAAGGACCCAGCGTTTTACAACCTTTCAAGATGGTCAAACAGCCATCCTCATCCACGTCCTTCAAGGGGAAAGCCCCCATGTGTCGGGATGCCGGTCTTTGACAAAGTTTGAGCTGTCAGGATTTGCGCCGCGCACAGCCGGTGAGGTGCGCCTTGAGGTCACCTTCACCATGGACGCCGACGGTCTTTTGACAATCCATGCCAAAGACACAGACCAAGGGGTCATGAAGCGCGTCGAGCTTAAGCCAACCCATGGGCTTTCTTTGGATGATATGGCAGCGCTCCTGTCTGCAGCACAAGAAGCGGCGTCTGTGTCCCATGACGAACGTGCACTGTCCGAGCAAAGTCTTTAAGTTCTCTGTAAGGGTTCTTGAACGACGGTGCCTTGGTGGTAAACGATACGCCAGTTGCCCTCATCGTCCAGACGCCAAAGGGTGCTTCGCCTTGTGATCCGCGTGTTATTTTGGATCAAGACGTAGGTTAGCAAATAAAGGCCCTTAGCCAGATTTTGAACTTTAAAGTCTTTTGTGTGCCAGTTTTCTTCATAGGGACCCGCGTACCGCTCTTCCAAAAAACCTAGAATTTCCTCCCTGGTGTACGCCGTGCCTGACGCAACCACCTCCCAAAAATCTTCGTCCATTTGACGTTCAAAATCTGCGCGGGTCCTGCCCCATTTTTCACGGTGAAAAATGGGCTCACGCTCCTTCAACGCGTCAAGAACTTCTTCAAGGGTCATGGAACTTGGGGCGCAGCCTTAAGCCACTCGCGCCAAGGCGCGCCGCTGTCAAAGCCGTTGGGATCTTTGGCGTAATCATAGAATGACTTTAGAAAACTCAGACGATCCTTAGACATTTGCATTTTCCACCGCTCACCCGGATCTGTATCCAATTCAAAAAGAGGTGAGCCGCCAATCAAATAATGACGATGAAGAATGTCTTCAAACGAGACATTTTTGGCGTTTCGCAACATGTCATACATCACCGAAAATTGGGTTGTGCGCCCCCGTCCCGCCCGGCAATGAAAGTGAAGCCATGTCCCCGCCTCAAGAGATCTCACAAAACTGACAAACGCTTCGACCACGGTGTTGTCGGGCCTTGCATGATCCAGCGTGGTAAAACGGATATAACGAATACCATGATCATTTGTGAGATCTGCTTCTGAAAACACCGGTGTATAGGGCCCTTCGATAGGGGTCATTCGACTGATACCCCCGCCTCCTTTTTCAACAATTTGATAGATGTGCTTAGGCGGATTCGCCATGAGTTTACTTAAGAACGCTTTTTCGTGAGCCTCTATGTCTCTTGGCGATAACCCCTTATTGACGGCGTTTTCAGGAGCAAACAAAGAAACTGCGTGCCCCCCTGCAAACCCGTGACTTTCAAGTCGCAAATCAACAACATATAGGTTCGGATTTAAAATTTTCACCATGCTCTCAAAAGATGTTTGGCTGAACTGAGCGCTGGCAGAAATGTTTAAGTCCTCAAACCCTTTTCTGGAAGGAAGGACCTTTCCTGCTTTAACGAGTTTTTTAATAAGGCAAGGCTTGAACGTATCTTTTGATGTTCTAAATTGCAGAGGGATCAGATTGGCATCCACTTGCGCATCAACCACGATGGTGGCTTGTTCCTTTTTTGGGTGCATTTTGTCCTCTGGCATAATTTGAGCTCCTACCTGGGCGTAAAGAAAGAGTACTCCCAAACTCCACATGCACACTTTCATGTTTTTTGAGGAAAAGTACTGATTCATTTTATCACATCTTTCATATTTTAGACCCAAGAAGGACGTGAGCGCATCATTGTGCTTCACAAGGGATGAGTTTTTGATTAAAAGTACAGTGATTGTAATCACACGCCAGCTTCAAAACAAGAGAACCTTTAAGATGTCTTCCTCTTTTGCCACGAGTCAAGCCGTTGACCAAGCGGTGTTGCACCTTAAGCAAGGTGAGCTTGTGGCCATTCCCACGGAAACGGTTTACGGTCTTGGCGCTGACGCAACCAACGAGCAAGCCGTTGCGACTATTTTCCGATTAAAAGGCAGGCCTTCTTTTAATCCTCTTATCACGCATTTTTACTCAAAACAGGCCGCGTTTGAACATGTGGAGGCGAATGCTACGGCAGAGGCCCTTGCCGATGCTTTTTGGCCTGGCCCCTTAACCCTGGTGCTACCTAAGAAAAAGACAAGTCCTTTGGTGGCAGCCATTAGTGCGGGACTTGACACCATCGGCGTGCGGGTCCCAGCCCATCCCCTCACACAAGATCTTTTAGAACGGGTTGGCCTTCCCATCGCCGCACCCAGCGCCAACCCTTCAGAAGCCCTGAGCCCCACAACAGCAGCGCACGTGCGTCAGTATTTTGCAGACAACCCTCTTCTTGCGCAAATCTTAGATGGAGGTCCTTGTCAAAGTGGCCTTGAATCAACGGTTATGGGCTTTGATACGGAAAAACGAGTGGTGATCCTGAGACCCGGAGGGCTTAGCTTTGAAACACTCACGAGCTTTCTTGGTTATGCGCCCAGCACGCCGTCAGCCTCAGATCCTATTAAAAGCCCTGGGCAAATGCTGCGTCACTACGCGCCTCGCCGCGCTCAGGTGCGCCTCAATGCCCATGACATTAAACCTCATGAGGCGCTGCTGGCCTTTGGTCCGACGACGTTATCAGCCCCTTATATGCGAAACTTAAGCGTAACTGGCAACTTAGAAGAGGCCGCCAGCAACTTATTTGCCATGCTGCAGGAACTTGACGCGTGCGGCGCACAAACTATTGCTGTCATGCCCATTCCCACGCTAGGCGTAGGCGTCGCCCTCAATGACCGTTTAAGGCGTGCCAGCGTCAAAAGTAATTCTTTGGTATAACCCCTAGCAAAGGAAGACCTCCATGAAAAAAATCTATCTATTTTTTGCCTTTTTGGCAATCATTCCTTCTTGCCCTGCCTCTCTCTATCTGCCTGGAGAGGAAGATCTGCGCACACTCACAAATCCTGCTGCTTTCCCCAACCCCACGGCCTTTAATCAGGCAAGATTTCGTGCCTTTAATGACTTAAACAATCACTACAAAAGGCTGATCCAGGAAGGTGCCCCCAAGGAGGAGCTACTCACTGGCTATCTCTCCAAAACAGAACTCATCCATAATAGGGGTTTTTTCATAGTAAGCGATTACAATTGGACCGCGATTCCCATTGAGGCTGCCATTATGATTGGGGAAACCTTCGAGCGTCCTGATCTTGCCGCACCCTTTTGTATCAGCACGAGAACTGCTGGCATGAAAGAATTGCTACGCATTTACGCAAAGCACTGGAAAACTTGTCCTCACCGGGCAAATTACCCTTACATTGCTGATTGGGCCAGTCATCCCAATGCAAGCATTTACCGCTGTTGCTTTGCCGTAGTACCCCTTTTCAAAACCTATTTTGTGTCAGGTGAACACAGCACCCATGAGCATTTCATCAAGCAAGGTATTGAAAGCCTCCTCGAAGAATATAAAGACAATCCTGGTAATTTTACCGGCGCTCTGACAGAAATTAGCGCGGTTGTTGGCACACTTTCAAAGCATGCGTCTGCGAAGTTTTGGACTTTTGAGGCAGGAAAGTCTCAAAGCTCTTAAAAGTAATACGCCATGAGACCCATAAACATAAAAAGCCCAAGCCACGCTAGGGCTTTTTTTAAATGAGAAACAGCCGACGCCTTGTTATCGTTGGCCGCAAGGCCTGGCACTTTATACTGCCAAGGCGCCGACAAAAGGCCGTATCTCACAAGAAGGGATGAGGTTGCACGCTTCATGGGTTGATCCTTAGGTTACAAGCTTGCTTGTATCACAAGTACCCTTTTCAATACCACGTGAAAAACTCATTCCGATCCTCTTGAGATATGTTATTTTCTTTTGTCCAAAAGCACGTAATCCCTTTTATCGTGGCCCTTATAAAGCTGGCGAGGGCGACCAATGCGCATGTGCGGGTCCTCGATCATTTCCTGCCACTGCGATAGCCACCCCACGGTTCTTGAGACCGCAAAAAGGACCGTGAACATGGAGGTAGGAATGCCCATGGCCTTGAGAACGATGCCTGAGTAGAAGTCGACGTTGGGGAAGAGCTTCTTCTCGATAAAGTACGGATCATGAAGGGCGATTTTTTCAAGTTCAAGGGCAAGATCCAGAAGGGGTTCTTTACCATGGCCAAGTTCGCCCAAAATCTCATAGCAGCTCTCGCGCAGGACGCTTGCCCGGGGATCATAGTTTTTATAAACCCGGTGACCAAAGCCCATCAGGCGAAAAGGATCATCTTTGTTTTTAGCACGGGCGATAAACTCAGGAATTCGCTCCTTGGTACCGATTTCTTTAAGCATGCTGAGGACCGCTTCGTTGGCGCCGCCGTGCGCGGGCCCCCAAAGACAGGCGATGCCCGCCGCTATACACGCAAAGGGATTGGCCCCACTGGAGCTTGCAAGGCGTACCGTGGAGGTTGACGCATTTTGTTCGTGATCGGCGTGGAGGATGAAAATCCGGTCCATGGCTTTTTCCATGATGGGATTGACCTTATAGGGCTCTGACGGCAAGGCAAACATCATGTGAAGAAAGTTTCCAGCGTAACTGAGATGGTTTTGTGGGTAGTTAAAGGGAAGTCCCACGGAATACCGGTACGCCATGGCCGCAATGGTCGGCATTTTTGCCAGCATCCGGATCACCGCAAGATCGCGCTGCTTAGGATCATTAATATCAAGGCTGTCGTGATAGAACGCGGACAACGCCCCCACCACCGCCACCATGACCGCCATGGGGTGAGCGTCCCGCCTAAAGCCGCGGTAAAAATGGATCATTTGCTCGTGTACGAGGGTGTGATGCACGACGCCTTGCACAAATTCATCAAGCTCTGCTTGGTTTGGTAGCTCCCCCTTCAAAAGAAGATAGGCAACCTCCATAAAGGTGCTTTTAGAGGCAAGCTGCTCGATGGGATAGCCCCGGTGCAAAAGGACCCCTGCATCCCCATCAATATACGTGATCTGAGAATCGCAGCTCGCTGTCGAGGAAAAACTGGGATCATAGGTAAAATAGCCGTGATCCGTATAAAGGCGGCGTACATCAAGGGCTTTTGGCCCAATAGATCCCTCTAGAAGAGGTAGTTCTATTTCTTTACGATCGCCGTTATCTTGAAACGTCACACGTATTCCCTGTTCTTGAGCCATTTTTATCTCTTTTTTATCATGATGCCATTTGTAGTTTTATCACACTTTCTAGTCTTGCCAAAGTCTCGTCTTTACCGAGCACCTCCATGACCTCAAAAAGACCAGGAGACACGGCGCGACCCGTCAGCGCAGCGCGCAGAGGCTGTGCCAGCATACCAAGGTTTTTTTGATGATTTTCCGCAAGTCCTCGTACAATAGTTTCAAGGGCGCTTGCTTGCCATTCAATGTTTTCATGGATAAGGGCGTCCCGGCAAAGCGCAAGGACCTGTTTTGCGTCATCCGTCAAAAGCGCCTGAGCCTTTGGCTCGAACGCAAGGGGGAGCGCATGCACATAAAAAAGGGCGTTCTCGGCCAAATCCACAAGGGTTTTCGAGCGCTGGGTCAAACCAGGCAGCCCCTTTAAAAGACGTGTCTGCTGCACTGGCGTTAGCGCCGATTTGATCATTTTCTCAAGATCTGGGGTGATTTTGTGCAACAAATCCTTGGGATCAGCTTCCCTTAAATAATGGGCGTTTAAATTCTCGAGCTTTGTCATGTCAAAGCGCGCGGGTGATCTGCCCACATGCTCAAGATCAAACCAGCTAATGGCCTGGTCCCTTGAGAAAATTTCATCATCCCCGTGACTCCACCCGAGCCGCGTCAGGTAGTTACACAGCGCGTGGGGTAAAAGCCCCATGCCCTCGTATGCATCCACGCCAAGCGCGCCGTGGCGCTTGGACAGTTTGGCGCCGTCAGCGCCGTGAATCAAGGGAATATGGCCCGTTTGGGGCATTTGCCACCCGGCAGCTGCGTAAATTTGGGCCTGCCTAAAGGTGTTGGTCAAATGGTCATCCCCGCGAATGATTTGGGTCACGCCCATATCATGGTCATCCACCACCACAGAAAGCATATACGTGGGCGTCCCGTCTGAGCGCAGCAAAACCAAATCATCAAGCTGCGTATTCTCAACGGTCACCTCTCCTTGAACCAAATCTTCCACCGTGGTGCGCCCGTCCTGAGGCGCTTTGAGACGCACGACATAGGGCGTGTCGGGGATGCCTTCCCGGTTTCTACAACGCCCGTCATAACGGGGGGGAAGGCCTGCCGCGCGCGCCTTTGTGCGCATCTCTTCCACCATTTCGGCCGTACAGGTGCAGGCATATGCTTTACCGTCAGCCATCATTTGGTGGGCGACGTCGGCGTGTCTGCTTGCTCTGGCAAATTGAAAAATGACTTCACCGTCCCAGTCAAGCTCTAGCCATTTCATGCCGTAAAGGATGGCGTCAATGGCCTCTTTGGTCGAACGCTGGCGATCTGTATCCTCGATACGTAGCAAAAACTTACCGCCATGGTGCCTTGCGTAAAGAAAATTAAAAAGCGCCGTACGCGCCGATCCAATATGCAAAAAACCCGTTGGTGACGGTGCAAAGCGAGTGACAACTGACATGATTTACCCCTAAAGTACTGGGAACAGGGCCCCTAAAAAGTGATACCACCTGTGTACCACAGTTTTCGCCAAAGCGCATCCCGCCTCGAGGGACTTTTAGAAACGTTTTTCAACCAGCACAGCCGCCTTGTGTACTGGGTTCCGGTCTTTCTTGGCTGCGGCATTGAGGTCTATTTTTCCCTGACCTTCGAGCCTTCTTACATCCCTTTGCTCGTGGTGTCTTTTCTTTTGACGGCGGCGGCCCTTGCGCTTCGGCGCGTGCGCCTTGCTTATTTCATCCTCTTTATCCTGACCTGCTTTTCTTGGGGGGTGACCCTTCCCTGCGTACGCACGAGCCTTTTGAACACGCCGCTTCTGGCCGAGGAACTTGCGCCCCAGTGGATTGAGGGGCAAGTCGAGCAGCTTGAAGCCTTTCCGACCTATCAGCGCATTACCCTCTATCATCCCCGATTAAGGCATGCCTTTTCAGAAGATACGCTGACCAAAGTGCGCCTGAGCATGCGAGGGCGTCTTGTCCTTCCTGAGTTTATCGTGCCAGGTGACTGGATTGCCGTTAAGGGGATCCTCATGCCCCCCGCCGAGCCCGCCGTCCCCAGATCATTTAACTTTAGACGCCAAGCGTATTTCGATCGCATCAGTGCGGTTGGCTACGGGATCCTGCCGGCGCGCCTTTTGCATCCTGGCGAACAAACGTGGTGGCGACGCGTCAAGACCCACATCGAAGGCTTGCGCCATACCCTTAACCAACATTTTGTCAAAACCCTCAAAGCGCCCGAGTCCGCCCTTGCCAAGGCCCTTGTAACGGGCGAGCGTTCAGCCATTCCTGAAGAGGTGCGTCTTGCGTTCGCGGCGTCCGGCACCGCGCATTTGCTTGCGATTTCGGGCCTGCACTTAAGCGTCGTTGCGGGTTTTATGTTTGTCTTTTTGCGCTTTCTTTTGGCGGCGATTCCAGCCCTTTCCTTAAGGTATCACATTAAAAAGTGGGCAGCGTTTCTGGCCCTTTGCGCTGTCTTCTTCTATTGGCTTATCTGCGGAGGATCTTTTCCCGCCACAAGAGCCCTTGTTATGTGCACCCTGATTTTAGGCGCCGTGATGATTGACCGCACGGCCATTACCCTTCGCAACGTCGCGCTGGCCGCGTCTTTGATTTTGATCCTAATTCCAGAAGCTTTGGAAAGCCCTAGCTTTCAATTGTCCTTTGCTGCGGTTGTGGCGCTTGTTGCCATGTACGAGCATTTCAAGATTCCCTTTTTAAAGACCTCGTCACGCACGGGAGGGGCGCTCGTCAAAGGATTTCTTTATTTCATGGGCGTCATCAGTACGACCTTTATCGCGACAGTCGCCACAACCCCTTTTTTAGCGGCAACCTTTCATAACCTCACCCTGCAAGCCATTCCCGCAAACTTGCTGGCGGTCCCTTGGACAACCTTTGTCGTGATCCCTCTTTTGATTGGGTCTCTTGTCACCCTGCCCTTGGGCTATGATTTTGGGCTATCCTCAGTTTTAGAGGTCGCCCTTACCTGGATGCGGGAAATTGCCCAGACCGTCGCTGACTGGCCGGGCTCCATGGTCCCCATTCCCGAACCTGCCCCCGGTGTCATGAGCCTTCTCACCCTAAGTTGTCTGTGGATTTGTTTGACCAAGGGACGTCTTCGGTTGGTGGGCCTCGCCCCGTTAAGTTTATCGCTCGTGTGGTGGACGTTTTTTTCGCCTGTTCCTGATCTTTTTCTGTCTCAAGACGCCAAGGTTATCGGTGTGCGCACAGACAAAGATCTTTGGGTAGTTTCTAAACGGTCTGGTGCCTTTGCAAGAAAAGTCTGGGCCCAGGCGTCGGCCCTAGAAACCCCTCAAAAACTGCCCGATGCAGGCGTGCCGGGTGCAACGCGCACAGGCGATACTCTCACGCTTTTACCACCCTATATATTGGAGTTAACGCCCGTGGCCCTGAGCGATCAAACGACAGGCGAAGTTTTTCTGTCACAAGAAGAGCTTTCGGTGTGGGGCAGTACGCTTGTGTGGCTGGGACCTTCTGGCCCCCGTTTTAGCAGTGTGAGAAAAGACCAAGGCACAAGACCGTGGTCGCTTTATAACCCCAAGTGACCCTTAGGAGGCTAAAGACCAAGAGCCCTCTTGAATGTTTTTCTTTAGAGGCCTTGTTTTTGAAACAGCCGCCTTGATCTTCTTGGGACCTGGAATCACCACATGGGACGCCGTGATGGGAAGCGTTCCCCGGCAATAATCAAAATAGCACTGGGCCAGGCGCCTGGTCACAGGACCGGGCGCGCCTGTTCCCACCGGTCGCCCGTCAATGCGCACCACACTTTTCACCATGGACAGGGCACCAGATAAAAAGGCCTCGCGGGCGTTTTTTGCTTCTTCTTTTGAAAAGGCGCGTTCTTCAACGGGGATGTCCAGTTCTTTGGCCAGCATCAGAAGGCGTGCGCGCGTCACACCCGGCACAAGACTGCCATCTTGCGGCCTTGTGACAATAACCCCTTGATCCGTCACGATATACGCATTAGAGCTGGCCCCCTCACAAATATTCTCGTTTTCATCCAAAAGCCACGTGTCAAAGGCGCCTGCCTCTTTGGCTTGCTGGCGCAGGAGCACCGTAGGCAAAAGAGACGTTGCTTTGATATGGGGACGTTTCCAGCGGATATCTGGGGTCGTGATCACATTCACACAAAGAAGATTTTCGGCGTCTAAGTGAATGGCTTGATGCTTGTAAACCATGACAAGGGAGGGACGCGCACCTTCGTCAGGAAAAGCGTGCTGGCGCGGAGCCACACCGCGGGTCAGCTGCACATAAAGGCTTCCTTCTGTGCCGCGGTTACGCCTGACGACTTCACGGCATGTGGCCTTGACGATTTCGGGATCGAAGGGGAGGGATACTTGAATGTCTTTGCCGTACCCCGCCAACCGGTCGACGTGCGCATCAAGATCAATGAGTCTGCCCGCATAAACCGCCATGACGATATAGACGCCGTCACCAAACTGAAAACCGCGGTCCTCAAGGGGAATCACAGCCTCTTCATGGGGTACGTACCGACCGTTGACATACGAAAGACGGGACATCTTAAAGCGCTTTACAAGTGTTCAAGAAAAACTAGCCCCACACTAGCAGAAACGATTTCTTAAACAAAGAAAATACCAAAGAAGACTCTTAGAAAAATGATGCCCTTTTATAAAACGTCATCCGCCGCGTCATCCGACAACGTATCCTGCAAAAGCGCCCCTTCAAGGCGTCTTGCAAGGGCGCAAAAAGCCTCAAGACTTACCTCTTGGGCTCTGGCGTTTGGCGTCACGCCGCAGGCCGCCAAGTCATCTTCGATGCGAGAAGAGAGCGCTTTTAAATTAGCACGTAAGACCTTACGGCGATGGGAAAAAGCACGCCTCAAAAGCCGATCAAGGGCGCGCGGGTCTGCGGGATACAGGGGCGTCCGGCGCGCCTCAAAATGTACCACACTGGACATCACCTTTGGGGGCGGCAAAAAGACATGGGGCGGCACGTCAAACAAGGTCGTCACGTGCGCTTGCCACTGGGTAAGGACCGAGACACGGCCGTACGCTTTGGTGTTGGGCGCTGCCTCAAAACGTGCGCCCACCTCTTTTTGCAGCATCAAGGTAAAGCTCTCGATAAGGGGCAAGAGGGGGAGCCACCCCATGATCAAAGGCGTTGCAACGTTGTAGGGTAAGTTTGCGACAATCTTTGTAGGGCCCGCGATAAAGAGCTCTAAATCGACTTTCAGGGCGTCTCCTTGCAAAAGCTCTAATCGATTGCCGGCTGCCTCTTGTAAGGGCGCCAGCGCCTCGACGCAGCGTCGGTCCATCTCAATGGCCACTACGCGTGCGGCCCCTTCGAGCAAAAGAGCCCGTGTGAGTCCTCCCGGTCCTGGGCCAATCTCAATGACCGTGTACCCGTCAAGACGTCCCGCGCTCCTCGCAATTTTTCGGGTGATATTCAGATCCAGCAAAAAATTTTGGCCCAAGGACTTGTGTGTCCTTAGGCCAAAGCTGCGCACCACATCAGCAAGAGAGGCAAGCCCTTCTACAGGATCTACTCGTGTCATCTACAGGCGAATATCAATGAAAGCAGAGCTGCGCAAATTACGAAGCTCGCGCTGGGCAATATTCTGAAGTTCTTGGGAACGAAGCATATCCTTGACTTCGTCTTCGGTGGGTTCACCTGGATTGATCTGCTCGATATCACACACCATAAAGACCATAAAGCCAAGGTCCGTCATCACAGGCTGGCTAGCCTTTTCTTTACCAAGCTTGGACAGGAACGTATAGAGCTCATCGGGCAAATTAGAGACTGATGCCTTTTGCACTTCTTGAAAGCGGACTCTTGTATCGCTTCCCAAACTCTTTTTCATCAGAGCACAGCTTTTGGTATTTTCCGTAAAAGATTTGGCGCGCATAAATAGCGGGTATAGCTCTTCTTGGCTTGCGCCCTTTCTGGCTGGAAACAGGACTTGCTGAAAGGTAATCAGGGTATCTTTTTCAAGACTTTCGCCGGGTGCGCGTCTGTCACGCACAACGAATAATGCAATGCCTTCAGACGTTTCAATAGGCTGACTCACTTGCTTGAGGGGTAAATGCTCGATGGTTTGGCGGATCGCCGGATCGAGGCGACTAAGACTCACCCACCCCCGATCACCTCCTTTAGCAGCACTTGGGACCGACGAAAATTGTGTCGCTAGAGCAGGAAACGGGACGCCGGACTGGATCTGTGTCGCGAGTTTTTGAGCGGTTACACGCGCTTTTCCCTTATCGAAGGACGCGTCCACCGGCAGGACGATCTCGGACAATAGGACGTTGGTCTCAAGGCGGGCTGCCTTGATTTCATCAAGCTTTCTCTTCACGTCAAGGGCGGTCGTTTGAATCGCGTCCCCGTACATGGCGCGAATATACTCAACCCACGCGATCCCCGCACGCAGGTGGTCGCGCATGATGCGCGCTGGAATGCCTGCTTGCTGCAGCATCCCAAGAAGCTGTCCTTTTTGCATCTGGTTGCGCTGCTCGATCTCTTGTATGGCTTGATCCACACGCTCATCTTCTATTTTCAAATGGATTTTATCGGCCATTTGCTGCTGCAGCTGCTCTTCAATCATCAAATTTAAAATCTGACTGGACAGTTGTGCATCAAGGTCTGCTGTCTCTGGCATGCCAGCCGAAAGGGCGGCCATACGCACACGCGATTTAAGATCTGTCGTGGAAATCACTTTGTGGTTCACCATGGCAGCCACACGGTTCACAGACGCGTGGATCTGCCCGGCACCAAGACTCAACGCGCCTAAAGCACACAAACACAAGGCTTTCTTTATCTTTTTCATCATAGGCGGAAAAATCCTCACGATTGCGCTAAAAATGGTTTATACCAGCCACTGTCCATGTATACTGCCATACATGGAATTGTATTTTCATTGCAAGCTGTTTTTAAGGATGGACCCCTTATAAATGTTATTAACGACTCGATACGTGTTTCGCTCCCTTGTCATTACCACTTTTTTTGTGGGGTGTGTGCTGGTCGCGGCTGTTTGGATGACCCAGTCTTTGCGCCTTGTGGACATTCTTGTCAATCACGGCGTGACCCTTACGACTTTTTTGTCCATGATGCTTCTTTTGATCCCAGATCTTGTGGGCGTCATCCTTCCTTTCGCCCTTGTGATCGCTGTTCTTTTTGTGTATTCAAGGCTTTACTCAGACAGTGAGCTCATTGCCCTGCGCGCAGCCGGCCTTAGTGATAAAAGCCTCACGCTGCCAAGCATGCTGTGCGCCCTTCTTGTCACAATCGTCCTTTTCAGTATCAACTTTTATTTTTTGCCGGCCTCATTTCAAAAATTTAAAGATATGGAAAGTCAGGTTAGGCGCAATGTGAGCGCCGCTTTAATCAAGCCCGGTGAATTTATCACCTTCGAAGGCATGACCGTTTATGTGCGCAGCAAAGAGCGCTCTGGTAAACTGCAGGGTATCATGATTTATGACGTAAAACACAATCCTGCCTTTACCTTGGTCGCTAAAGAAGGCCTTTTATCTGAAACAGAACACGGCGCGCGCATCGTCCTTCACAATGGCGTGCGCCATGAACAAAGCCCTGAGGCAAATTCACCTTCGCTTGTTGCGTTCGACAAGTACGCGCTGGATATTGAGTCAGAAAATCAAACGGTTGCTCCCAGGAGACGCAAACCGTACGAGCGCTTCTTATCCGAGCTTTTGGAAGGAGATCCAGGCGATCCGCGCTTTGCAAAGAAATTGCGCATCGAGGTGCACCAACGATTCCTTATGCCGCTCACCAGCTTTGCTTTTGTCTTGATTGCCATGGTCACCTTTTTATTGGGGGATTATTCAAGGCGCGGCAAATCCAAACGCATCAGTGTGTGTATCTTTGCCTGCGCCCTTTTGGAAATCGGAACTTTTCTACTTTTAAACCTCGGGGAAAAAATTGAATGGATGCCTTTCGTGGCCGAAACACTGGTGGTTTTGGCCATCATGGTCCCAGGCTACGCCCTTTTAAGAAACGATGCGGCCCGCCCAAAGTCTCTTGAACATGGAGAAGATCATTGAGAACCCCTTGGATCCTTTCCCGGTATTTTGCCACACGGTTCCTTATTTGGTTTGGCATTGTGACTCTGGCGGTGTGCTGCATTATTTTTCTTTTCGACTTTTCTGAAATGGCAAGGCGTGCTTCCGGACGTGCGGGCATTACCCTTTCCTTTCTTCTTAAGACGACCTTTTGCAAGATGCCCTCTTTGGTTGAAAAACTCCTCCCATTTATTGCCCTTTTCAGCACCATGATCACCCTATGGACCCTCAATCGCCGCCACGAGCTGGAAGTGGCAAGGGCATCGGGTATTTCTATCTGGCAAATGCTTACGCCCCTTGGGGCGTGTGCGCTGGTCCTGGCAAGCCTTGATCTGTTCTTTCTCAACCCCTTTGGGGCAAAGATGATGTTGGAATTTGAGCGCCTGGATAGCCTTTATCTTTCTGCGCGCCAAGGGGGTCTTGCCATTTCAGACACAGGCCTTTGGACCAAAGAAACTGATGGAAGACTTCAAACCATTTATCATGTACGCACCCTATCTGCCCAAAACAAAACCCTTCATCAAATAAGTCTCACCAAAACCAATGACCAAGATCAATTTGTGACACGTCTTGATGCCAGGTACGCCCAATTTAACGGGGAAAAACTTCACCTTTTTGATGTTTGGATTTCAACAACCTTTGCGCCCCCAACCCATCATGACGAAATTTGGGTACACACCTCATTTTCCTTTGATTCGCTTTTAGAGTCTGGAGTAAATCCAAAAAGTGTTTCTTTTTGGGAGTTACCCTACTTTATTTCTCTTTTAGAAAAGTCAGGCTTATCCCCCCTAAAATACAAACTTCATCGTCACAATCTTTTGGCGCGCGTTTTATGGACTGTGGTCATGGTCATGCTGGCGGCGGCCTGCTCCCTTAGACCTCTTCGTCAAGGAGGGACTTTTCTCTTGGCAGCCTCTGGTCTTGTGGTTGCATTTCTTCTATACTTTGCCGGTGATATCAGTAACACACTGGGCGCAAGCGGAAAATTACCGCTTATTCTTGCCGCTTGGGGGCCCGTGTGTATGAGTGGGCTCGCAGGACTTTCAGTCCTTTTGTATTCGGAAGATGGTTAACATGTCTTTTTACCGCGCATTATGTCTTAGTACGGCTCTTTTTGCATCTTCGGATCTTGTGATGGGAGCCGCTCCCATTGATCTGTCCAAAGCCACGACCATGAAGGCCGACCAAGTCACCAGAGAAGAAAAATTCGGCCTGGTTGTCGCCCGTGGTAACGTTGAAATTGTTCATGACCGCGAAATCCTCCAGGCCGACACCGTCACCTATAACGAATCACTTGATCAAGTCTCGGCGACCGGGAATGTGCGCCTGAAGAAGAAAGAAGGCGACATCGTCTTTGCCCAATACTTGCAACTTTCTGGCGATCTAAAAGAAGGGATTGTTCGCGAAATCCGGATGATTTTAAGCGACGATTCAAAACTTGCTGCCACAAGAGGTGAGCGCGAATCTGGCACACGGGCAAGCTTTGATACTGTCAGTTACACACCTTGTAAGGTGTGTCGCCAAGATCCAACGCGTCCTCCTTTGTGGCATATTAATGCCAGGCGCGTCGTCATTGACGAAGTTGAGGAAGATATTATCTATACAGACGCCATCATGAATTTTTGGGACATACCCGTGATGTACCTACCTTATTTCAGCCATCCCGCACCCAGCGTCAAAAGACGGGCGGGCTTTTTGTCGCCAACCTTTGGGAATGCGTCAGGCTCTTCAGGGGCTTTTTTTCGCGTTCCCTACTTCATCCCCATTGGTGACAACAAAGACGTGACGGTGGCCCCACTTTATGCTGACCATAGACCTGGTCTTCAGCTTTCATACCGTCAACGCTTTGCAAAGGGGTATGCGCACCTCGGCGGTAGCGGGATTTTTGGACATAGACGCCCTGCCACACAGCGAGATCCCGCCACAGGCAACGTCATTCCCAATCCTGATAAAGCGCTTGATCTTTCTTTCAGAGGTCACATCGTCGGCAAAACTCAATTTGACTTGACGCCTTTTTGGCGTGTGGGTGCCAATCTCGAGCGCGCAACGGATCAAACCTACTTTAGGCGCCTTCCTTACTTTGGCTTTAAAAATAGTAGCTATTTAATGTCCAAAGCCTACGCAGAACACTTTAAGCGTCTCGATTACTTCTCCGTTGAAGGGTACAGCTTCCAAGGACTTCGTGAAGGTGACCGGATCTCAACAACCCCTCTTCTTTTGCCTGTGGTAGAGTACAGCACCGTTTCACGCGTCGGCAAGTGGGGAGAGACCTGGTCTTTTGACGCGGGTGCCCTTGGCGTGAACAGACGCCTTGGCACAAACGTTCAACGTTTTTCCATGACAGGCGGGGTTCAGCGCCCTTTCTACTCAACATGGGGTGATGTTTACACCGTTGGCACAAAGGTCCGCGGTGATATCTATAACGTTCACAATTACAAGCCTGATCCTACCTTAGGCGAACGCTCGGGTGTCGCGGGTCGCCTTTTCCCGCAGCTTTTCACCCACTGGCGTTATCCTTTTGTTAAGATTGGGGAAAATCACAGATCTCTTCTTGAGCCACTTGCAGGGCTTTTTGTGGCCCCGAACATGACACAGGGTTATAAAATTCCCAACGAAGACTCTCTTTTTACAGAGTTTAATACCTATAACCTTTTTGCACCCAGTCGCTTTGCGGGGCTTGACCTTGTGGATACGGGCTCTCGTTTTGCCTACGGTCTTGGCGGAGAAACCACGTTCCCTAAGCAAGACGTAACCTTAGAAGGTTTCCTCGGTCAAAACGTCTCCTTCAACGAGCCTCGTGACTACCTAAAGAACACGGGCCTTGAGTACCGTTGGTCCCATTATGTGGGACGCCTTGAGGCGCGTTATGATGACTGGATGGCCCTTGGGACAAGAATGCTTCTTAACCGGGTTCGCCTACGCCCAGAGCGCCAAGAATTCCTGGCAAGCCTTGGAAAGCCTATCCTGCGCCTGAGTGCGGACTATGTCCATTTGCCCGCCCCCCAAGGCGTCACCGCCCAAAGCGATAAACGTCGTCAGATTGTTTTAGGGCTTAGCTCTCAAATAACCCGCGACTGGATGCTCATGGCCACCACCACAAGGGAACTCGGGTCTGGTGCCCACGCGCTTTCCCACGGGGGCGGTGTCACCTATCAAGACGAGTGCTTTACCCTCCAGGTCACCGCCGAGAAGTCTTTCTTTAGGGACCGCGACGTGAAGCCGGGCGTCAATGTCATGTTTCGCCTGGTGTTCAAAAACTTAGGGGAAGTTAGTCACCAGCTGAACTTAGGGGATCCTAAAGCAAATCGGCCTGACGTCATGGGCGGCTTTTAGAAAGCTGCCCACTTGCCTCTTTCTTTAAGCCGTACGACCAAACCTTGCGTGCCGGTGAACGGATGTTGCCATTAAAAGGCCAAGCCCCATCATAAAGGTCATCATGGCTGTGCCCCCATATGACACAAGGGGCAAAGGAATCCCCACAACGGGCGCAAGGCCCATGACCATGGCCATATTGACAAAGGCTGATAGGAATAAAAGGGTTGTGAGCCCCACGCTTAAAAAGCGTCCAAAAGCGCTACGACTTAAAAGGCTCACCCGAAACCCATAGGTTAGAAGAATGAGGTAGAGAAAAATAAGAACCGCGCCCCCCACGATGCCCGTTTCCTCACAAAGCATAGAGAAAATAAAGTCCGTTTGCTTTTCCGGCAGAAAATTCAGATGGGACTGAGATCCGTGCCCTAACCCCTTGCCCCACACGCCGCCAGAACCAAGGGCAATTTTTGATTGTAAAATGTGGTAGCCGGATCCCAAAGGGTCTCGTTCAGGATCAAGAAAGGTCAAAATACGCTTTCGCTGGTAATCATGCATCCCCATCCAAAAAAGCGGACTTGCCACAAGGGCTGCGCCCACAAGCAAAAGGATTTTCCATGTGCGCATGCCGGCCACAAAAAAGATACTAAACCCCGCCCCCACCAAAATCAGCATGGTGCCAAGGTCAGGTTGACGCAGCATTAAAAGGGACGGCACAATCACCATGGTTGCAGGCGGTAAAAGAGATCTGATCTTTTTGATGTCACCGGGGGGAAGGGTGTGAAAATATCTGGCAAGGGCCATGAGAAGCGCGATTTTCATGAGCTCTGAGGGTTGCACCACAATCACATAAAGATCAATCCAACGCTGCGCCCCCATGCCGACTTTTCCTGCAATCTCCACCGCCACCAAAAGAACGAGACAAAGGGCGTACACAACGTAGGAGATCGAAAACCAAAAGCGTAAATCCACAACCGCAATCAGACAGAGCAGCACAAGGGCCCCTGAAAAACGAATGATCTGTTTGTAAGACCACGGAGAAAAGCTCTCGTCCGCCGCATAATACAGCATGACGAACCCAATACACGCAACCAAACAGACCACCAGCAAAATAGAAAGGTTGATGGACCTTTTTCCCGAGAGTTCACTGTAGGGTGTCATAGAATGATCTCCTGCTGGGCGTAGGTCAGAATGTCCCTGGCCACGGGTGTGGCCACGCGGCCGCCCCCACCGCCATGCTCAATAACAACGCAAATGACAAACCGCGGATCAGATACCGGCGCGTATCCCGCAAAGATCGCGTGGTCGCGCTTCTGCCATTCAATTTCTTCATTTTTTAAGACACGTGTTTTGCGTTCCTTCATGGAAATACGCCGCACCTGAGAGGTCGCAGTTTTTCCCCCCATCTCAAAACCAGGAATGTTAAGGCGCTGATTATAGGACGTCCCAGACGGGTGATTGACGACTTGTCCCATGGCTTCTCGGATCACAGCCAAGTGTTTGGGCTCAAGCCCTAAGTCTGGAAGCGCTTCCATGTGATCTTTTAAAAGAGTCGGCGCGTATGCGTTCCCGTCTCCCACCAGTCTTGCCATCATGAGGGCCATTTGAAGAGGGGTTGCCAGGCTTGCGCCTTGCCCAATACTGGACAAAATGGTGTCCCCCACCGTCCATGAGCGATTTTGCGTTTTCTTTTTCCAGGCTTTACCAGGTACAAGGCCTGGCTTTTCACCATAAAGCTCGATCCCTGTTTCAGTACCAAGTCCTAAAAGACGCGCCATCTTTTCAATGGCATCGATGCCGACTTTTTTTGCGGTCTCGTAAAAGAACACATCGCACGATTCACGTAGCGCCGACACAACGTTCACAGACCCGTGGGTGCGCCAACAGTGATAACGGTGCCCATTTAGTTCGCAGTATCCCGAGCACTGAATAGGAGTAGTCGGCGTGATCTTGTCGTGCTTAAGGGCAGCCAGAGCCACAATCATTTTCACAAGGGAGCCGGGCGCGTATTGCCCTCGGATACTTTTGTTGGTTAGCGCCGCATAGGGATTGTCGCGCAGGGTTGTCCAATCCGCCAAGGAAATACCCTGGACAAAAAGATTTGGATCATAACTGGGACTGGAGGCAAGGCACAAAACCTCTCCCGTTTTTTTATGTAGCACGACGCAGCTAGCGCTTTCAAAGGTTGAAAGACGCTCCATGACATAGCGCTGCAATCCGCCGTGAATGGATAGGGACAAATCCTTTCCTTGCACGCCTGGCTTGACGGTGAGCTCTCTGATCTCGTGGCCACGCGCGTTGACCTCGATCTCGCGGTAACCAGGTGTTCCTTGCAAAAGCTCTTCAAAGGCTTTTTCAGCGCCTTCCTTGCCTAAGCGAAAATCAGGCAAATTCCACGCCGGGTTTTCGGCAACTTCATCTTTGCTCGGCGGTTGCACGTAGCCCGTGATATGGCAAAAAGGAATCCGCTCAGGGTAAAGGCGAAGAGAGCCTTTTTCCACGCTCATGGCCTCAAGATCAGGGCCTTGAATTTCAAGGGTACAGACCTCTTCCCAGGTCAGCGGCTCTTTAAGGATTTGTACGTCTTTTGTTTTAGCAAGGGCTTGAACGTCAACCAAGGGAAGGGGGATAACTTTTTTGACAGCAGTAAGTGCCCCCACAGGATCTTTTGTTTCACGGGGATAGAACACAAGACGGTAGACCATCTCGTCTTGGGCCAGAATCATGCCCGTTCGATCAAAAAGACGCCCGCGCGGCGGCACACAAAACCTTAAGCGCACGCGGTTTTTCTGAGAGAGAGTCGTATAGTGGGACGAGCGTGCCCCCCCTAAATAGACAAGCCTGCCAAGAAGGGCTGTCATCAGCACCCCTTGGGCACTTGCTAAAAGCAGCGTGCGTCTTGTAAAGCGGCTTTCCTCGCGCCGCTCACGTCGACTCATGCATGACTCGCATCTTGGTAAAAAGCCACAAAATTCCTTGGAAAAACAAGGGGAAGATTCCCACAAGCACTGCCCCCTGCACCAAAAGTGAGACCGGCATCCGGGGCGCTTTTCCACCCACAAAAAGAAGAATTTGCGTGAGCAGGAGAAAGGAAAAACAGGTCATGGCAAACACAACCCAGGTCAGGAAAAAACCTCTTTTAAAAAGGAAGCGTCGCTGTACAGACAAAAAGAGTCCGTAAAGGG
>JAJTHL010000034.1 GCA_021298595.1 Alphaproteobacteria bacterium
AGATAACGCCCCAGGCGCTTAATTCTTCCGTCTGCCTCAGAGCCTTTGTTTTTGAAATCTTTAGGAAAATCCCTGTACAAGTCCACAAAATACTGTGCGTCCTCATAGCGTGCAAGGAGGATGTAGTTCTGTATCACGTTGAACAAAAGATTTTCACAAGCAGGATAGCACGCAAGCGCCATCTCGTCGGTGTCACAGGCTCTTTGAGCGTCATTAGCCTGACAGTATAGATTGCTTAAAAGCATATAATGAGCAGCAAGGCTCTTCATGGAAAGGTAACGCTCACACGTTTTTTCATAAGCATCAAGGACAGCACTGTCCTTGCTTTCACGTGCTTTTTTACCGTAGGTCCCTAAAAGAGCCTCGTACCGCTGCCTTGCTTTCTCTCGCTGCCCCAGCATCATCAAATACTGAGCCGTAAAGCCTTGCATGTGGGGAGTTTTGGGTTGGCCATACCGGGGAATGTAGGCCTCGAGAAAAGAACCCATGAATCCTGCGCGACCCTCCATGGGAGTTTGGTGCATCAAAGCGTATATGAGGGCGTCTGTCAGTTTCTCTTGATATGAACAGGATGGTTCTTGAAAAAAACTCGACGGCCTCAAAGCCTGAATCGCCTCTATATAGCGCATCGCCATATCTGACGTGTATGTGCCCTGGGTTAAGTAGAAAAATTTAGTTGCTACTTGAAAACCTTTATCCTTGAGGGAAGGCATTCTCTCCTTCATTGTCTCTAGGAATTTCTTTGTTGGCTCGACACCCTCATCCTTACGAAAAAAAACCCCCGTACCCAAGATGACCTCAGCGTAAGCGTCAAGAAGATGCAAAAAGCACTCAGGATCATTTTGATAGGCAATCGCTTGCTTGAGATAAGACTCTTTAAGCACATCATTGGTCGGATTTGTCTTGATAAGGCGACGAAATGTCTCAAGAACCTCAAGGGGAGGGGTTTGTGCGTGCATTCCCATTAAACGATCTATCAAAAATGTCTGAGCGTCTGGAGAAAGACGTTTTTCACAAAGGCGGTAGTCGGTGTCGAACCCGAAAACTCTCACCCCTGAGGGCATTCTTTTAACCCCACCCACTTCTGGCACTTGCGCTGTGGCCTGGTGAGGAAGCGTTCTAATGTCATCCAAAATTTCAGGCGCGCAAGAAAGAGCGCTTTGACAAAAAAGTAGACAGAGAAGGGCGGTTTTCTTGATCTTCATGACCATGTTTGTTCCTCCAATATTAGGGCTTTTGGGTATGTGCACGGTGTTACGGCCTTTCATTTGAAACTGAAACCCTTTGCTTAATAAGATCTTGTTTTTTTTGCTCTTTCAATGTGGGAATATAGAGACCGTCTTTGTCCAGGTACCCTTTATCTTGAAGAACTTTAAGCGCATGGGAGGGGTAATATCCTCCTTTAAGAAACAGACGGCGCATGGCTTCAATTTGATACGGCTTTAAAACCGCGTGATTGGCCAGCGTTACCATTTCTCTTTCCATGCGGTCATTTCGAAGGGTCACTTTGACGTGCGAGCCCTTCCCCCCAGATGCATCATAGTTGGCAACCGCCACAGAGTCAGGACCGTCTTGTGCCTTGTGGTAGGCTTCGAGGGCCTCCATCACGGTTTCCACCTCGGCGTGGGTAATCCTTACGGCTTCTTCACGCACCTCCCCCCACAAAGCTGTGAAGAATTTCTCGGCAACTTTATACGCCCCTCCTGTCAGAACTTTCTCTAAGGGGGTGTACTCGGGGCCCACCTCTTCAGCCTCTTTGACCAAGGGGGTTTCTCGCACAAGGGTTTTTTTTGCCCGGCTAGGGTCAGCGATGCCTCGTTTCTTTACTTTTTCATTCTTTTTGCCTTGCAAATCTTCATCTTTGCCGCGCCCACTTGTCGTAGGTGTCGCATCACTCACGTCGACTTTTGCCGGCATAGAAGACTCGCTTGGTGCAGACGGTATTGTTGAAACGTTTGAAGACGAGTCCTCATTCTCTAGCACCGGTGCGTCAACACTCGCCGGCACGTCTTTTAAATCCGGTTCGACGGGCGCATTTGAAACCGTTTGCCCCGAAGAGCTTGAGAAAGCCCTCTCCTGGAGGGCCCTTTGACGCCGCACAGTTAGCCTTCTTTTTTGTTTCGCTTTAGACACAATCACTTTTTGCCTGCTGCGTAAAAGCTCAAAAGCCCCCTCTTCTTCTCCTAGTTTATGGTTGATATACCGCTCAAGGCGTTCCATATATGCATCATGATCATCTCTAACGTATTTCAGACGTGGGTTAAGCTGTTGATAACAAGTCATCATATCCTTGGCTTCTTTGCAGCGGTCTAATAAGATGTAAATCTCGGTCGCATTTACAACTGCATTGACGTCTGTGGGTCTAAGGGCAAGGGCGATCTCAATGGCATCACACGCGCGTTGCTGGTCATTTTCATCAACATAAATTTCCGTTAAGTATGAAAAGTGGATGGCCAAACTTTTCACCATCATGTAGGTATGCAAATTGTTTTCATAGGCCGCTTTGTTTCTTGCCCTTTTATCTTCGCGGGCAGCTTTGCCGTGCACACCAAGATTAGTTATCAGCCACTCTTTGGCAGTCTGACGGTAGGGCGACGACATCAAAGCACGCGCAGAAAAACAAATGCCGTGGGGCGTATCAATACGGCGCCCCGCCTTTTGACAAAAAGTGACGAATTCTGTCATCAGCGCCGGCCGACACGCCTCCGTGACGGACATCATGATGGAAAAAAGAAAGGCATCAAAGACACATTTCTTGTAAAAATCTCCCTCTTTTTCAAAAATTCCCTGAGGCTTAAGACCGTCAATAATATCTGTGTAGGTCATCATTTCCTGGCCGAGTTGAGCCAAACGCAAAGGCAGTTCCGTCGCATCCATTGGCTCTAACAAAGGACGCAAGGGATCGCCACTTTCTTTTCTTAAGAGGCGACACATTCCTTGACGAAGAGCCGTGCGATCATCCCTAAAGTAAGCTCTTGTTGTCCCCAAAAGCACCGTAGAATAGGCATCCAGGGCGCTCCAAAAGAGAGAGGGATCCTGCTCGTGGTGCCTCATGAAACGCAAATAAGCGTTTTTGACATCATCATTGTGAGGGTTTTGTTTTATGTGGAACTTAAAAAGTGTGGCTCTTAACGCTGGTTGGCGCACAGGCGCGGTTGGCTTAGGCATGCCGTCTGCTTGGAATTCATTAAGGTAAGTCGCAGCGCCGGCAAGCAAGGGTTTTTGACACAAACGTCCTTCCGGGTCAAAGGTATACTGGGGAAGCCCTGACGCCATTTTATGACCAGAAGCCTGGTTAAAAAGGGGACTGGACGCCTGGGAGCGACTCACCAGCGTTTTTGGCGCCTCGGTTTCTTGATCATATTTAGACCCCATCACGGGCTGACAGAGATAAAGCGCCGCCGCACCCAAAAGTAATTTCTTCATCTTTAATCCTTTTCTTGGCGGCATGCACCGCCTTGTGTTCCCTTGTGATATGACTTCGTCGCATCCCATCTTTTTGACAATATCCAGGGTTTAATACTCATCTAACAAATTGTTAAAAAACTAAAACCATCGAATGTGTATACATGCTCCTGATCAGTTTTCCTCTTAATCTTTTTTAAACCAGCCCGGCACCAGACCGTCGTTCATAAAAGCTTCACACAGCATGTCAACCTGATAGGGCTTTAGATACGTATGTTGTGCCAGAACGAGAACCTGTTTTTGAAAACCGTCCATGTGCACAACGACTTTGGCGTGGGACCCTTTTCCTTGATTTTTTTGGTAGTCTTGCTTAAGAGCGGTTGTCAAAGTTTCCACATCATCCAATGAAATCTTGTGTTTTTGCCCTTGGTAATTTTCAAAGAGACGGTAAAAAATCTTTAAGGGGTTGCCTGATATCACCTGCTCGACAACAAAGGCCTTTGGGGGAACCGGCGCTGCTGCCTGACCAGGGGTGCCTGTTTGCTCCATGGGTTTGGTGGCCTTCTTGGGATCTGCAATGCCTGTGGTTTTAATTTTTTCTTTTTTTCCTTTGGGATCCACCGGAGCGTCAAAATTGGCTGAGGATACAAGATCATCCTTTGACGGCGAGGCAGAAGAAGCAAGAGGCCCCGGGGTCCCCTGAGCGTTTGTTGGTGAACTCAC
>JAJTHL010000027.1 GCA_021298595.1 Alphaproteobacteria bacterium
ATACGAATTAACTTACTCTTAATGTTTATAATTTAAATTATATTAAGTGTATGTTATATTTGAAATAAATGTCCCATAACAGGTTAAAGATTTTTTTTCTTTTGGCACCCTTGTTGGGTGCAACCGTTTGCTTTGGAAGTGATGGAGGAGAAAAAGAAGTTCCCTTTGATAATAACAGGTTGGCCATTGATACCTCCATCAACGAACTAACGAAATTAGCATACACGGGCAAGGGCGTCGTGGTTGGCGTGATCGACTCATTTGAATCCAAAAATTATCAGGGACTATCCCACGGCGAATGGTCTGTAGCTTACTTGAAAAAAGTTGCCCCGGGTGCCCGCATCCTCACAAAGCAGATGATCTTGTTCAAAGAAGGCGTTGTGCCAAATGTCATCAAAAAAATGACCTTAAAAGCTGTGAACACGCAACCCGTTTTGATGATCAAAAAATCCAGCATCCAAGGCATTAATGATATTGAATCGCTTATCTCCGAGCCCGATGCCGTCAGTTGTTACCCTGATAAATTCGAAAAAGTGGATATTGCTTCGGGCACAAAAATCAACCTTTCTCTTGTCCTCTCCCTCGAGCACCTTGACTTCTACGAGCTTTCCGTAAACGAAAAAGAGTACTATGCCCCCCTGATGGCCTTCACCGATGGGTCTTTTAACCTTATCCTTGATCGCACTGATTTCCTTGAGCATATCGACAAAAACGGAATCGATGGACCCATTGCGACCCTTATTGATGACCTTCGCGATCAAGGGGCGCTTATTATTACCACGTCAACGGGATATATACCGTCAAAGGATTTCGATGCAGCCCTTCAGCGTCTGGGGCAAGCAGGGGACGTGTTTTTTCAAGCAGCAGGCAACAATAGCGTCCCCCTGGCTGCGACGGAAATTACTCTTAAGCAAGAGAATCTCATGAGGTTAAACAGAGAGATTATTGCGCGCACGGCATGGCGGAAGCGCGTGGAGTCAAATCTTGAAAGGGGCACATGTGTGTCAGTTGGTGCGTTGCAAACCAAATCAAAGCTGGCTGATTACAGTAACAAAGCAGCTCTTGTCAAAAAAGCGTTTATTAGCGCTATCGTCTCACAAGAGGGCCCTGAAGGGACATCTCTTGCAGCGCCCCAGCTTGCAGGCATTGTGGCACTTTTGAAAGAGGCCTACCCCGACTGTCCGCCCAAGCTCTTGTCAAAAGCACTCTTAAAAACGGGCACAAAACTTCAACACGACCCCTTGGAAATAGAGGGCGGAAAAGGCGCAGTTAATCCAGTGGGCGCCTTTGAAAAAGCAAGAGTGCTTTGCAACGCAGAGCCAGTAGGCGTTAAAGGTCAAACGAGTATAGCGCGCCCCCCTCTCCCTTCACGGCCTGGATTAAAACAGTCTACTACTGCAGGAGCAAACAAGCAGCAGCCGATCGCTACAAACACAATAAAAATCGAATCCGACCAAAAAACGCCAAGAGGGATGGCCGTTGGCATTTTTATGGTCACGTCCCTTGCTTTAAAAGAAGGCTATACTTTTTATCTGGATGGACAGCGGGTTGGACATTTACCCCAAGGCCTTTATTCTGAAAATCAAAAAATAAATTTTGCATCTTATCCTCTAAAAAATGAATTTGTTAAAACGCCCCTCAGGCTGACGCTCAAATCAGAGTCTGGAAAAATTTTACAGTGCGGGCAAATAATCACTGAATACAAATCAGGTGATAAGGTTATCAGCCTTCGCTATTATTTAAGCGCCAAAGGACAAACTTTTAGGTGTGCCCCCATGGTTGCCATGCGAAGAAAAAATCAGGAATAGGAACGATCTCAGAAAAAATACAAATCTCTTAAAAGAAGAAAAATCTCATTCCTCCAAAATGCATTTATGTCATGCGATAGCTAAGTCGTTTTTAGAAAGAACTATTCTAGCCGACTTTTATCTGGATCCTATGTACGAGTCGCATTTACTTGCCATGATTTTCGTTATCCCCTGCCCGCCCTCTTTGGAAAGAGCAATCCTATGCCCCGCTCTGCCTGCTTTTTGATATTCTCTCAAACCATCAGATTTTAAGGCCTTTTTAAACACACAGGCTTACTTTATGTAACTATATCAAAATGTTAACCGTTTATTAAAGAATAGCATGCATCTTGGGTGAGTGAATAAGACTTCTCGGAGCGTTTTCATGCGTAATCCCCATCGCATGGCTTTTCTTTACTGTGTTACGATCCCCATCACGGCAGGTCTCATCCTTGCAAGTAATCCCATTGGAGACGCCCTTGTGGATGAGGACTTCCCCACAATCGATGCGTCCATTAAAGAGCTCAAACAATGGGGATATACCGGCGCAGGAGTGTCTGTGGGCGTCATTGACACCTTCAAACTTGGACATAAGGAACAATTTTCACATGGTGAGTGGGTTGCCGCCTACTTAAAGAAAGTCGCACCTGGCATTATCATGATCACGCAGCAAAGTAAAAGACCAGCACCTTACCCTGCTCTCACAAAACGCATGGACCTAAAAGCGGTCAATACCGTTAGGATCATCCTGCTTAAGAAAGAAGCAGTCAAGAATGTGGACGAGGTCCTCATTTTGACCACATACGAAAAGGCACCCACTTGCTATCCTGACAAATTTGAAGCAGTAGAAATACCGCAAGGTCAGAAGCTCACCTTATCTGCTGCTTTTGAAGAGGACATACCCAATTTTTACATGATCTCTTTTGATGGAAAGGAGTATTATGCCCCCTTAACTTCCTTTGTTGGGGGTGATTTTAATCTTGTCCTTGATCGAGACTCTTTTCTTAGTGACATCGATCAAAGCGGTGGTGATGGAGGGATTGCCAATTATATCCATGACCTTCAGGAAAAAGGAGTCCGCATTATCACAACCTCCATTGGTTACGTCCCCACAGAATCTTTTGACCAAGCGGTTCAACGATTAGGACAAGTGGGAGGAGTCTTTTTTCAGGCGGCAGGAAATACCGACGTCAAGGTTGCCGCAACAGAGGTACCCCTTAGAAGTAAAGAACTCTCAAGATTAAACCGCACAATCATCGCCCGCACAGGATGGAGACAGCGCGTCGAGAGAGGCCTTGAAAAAGGCACGTGTGTGGCTGTGGGGGCCTTGAAAAATGCAACAGAGTTGGCTGACTACAGTAACAAGGCAGCCCTTGTAAAAAACGCCTTTATTAATGTGGCCGTAACGGGCTTTGGCGCCCAGGGAACGTCTCTTGCCGCCCCTCAACTCGCAGGGGTAGTCGCCCTTTTGCAAGAAGCTTTCCCCAACTGTGCCCCAAAACTTTTATCAAAAGCTCTTATAAAAACAGACAAAAGACTGCCCGGTGACCCTGAAGGAGAAAAGGCCGGCAAAGGAGCCATAAACCCCACGGGCGCCTTTGCAAAAGCCAAAATCATTTGCAAAGCAGAACCCGTTCCTCCTAAAGGTGGGTAGCTGAAGAACCCTTATTTGCCCAAAAATCCACAACAAACAGACCGGCCCCCCGTCTTTACCGTGAAAGAAGGGTCCTCATCCCCTCAATCTGAAGCGCCCATGTTGCCCAGACGAAGACCCTCCAATCTTCCTGCGCCAACACACCTTGAGACCGGACTTCCTACAGACTTTGATCCAGCTGTTTACATAGGTCTTTATGAAGACCTTCAGCGCGAAACCAAGAGCCTGAACGAGGAACAAAAGATTACCTTTGCCAAATGGCATTATC
>JAJTHL010000012.1 GCA_021298595.1 Alphaproteobacteria bacterium
ATGCAGAAAACGCTAGATCTAGAATGACACGTTTTATATGGGGCTGTTTTTATCTATCTGTCTTTTATAGGATATAAAGATGAAGAAAAGATTTATTTGGTTCTGGGCGGCTTTTAATATCCCGCTCAGCATGACCCCTCTTTGGGCACAAAACCAGGTGCGGTGCCCAATTTTATTCGCCTTGTACGATGTGGCAGATGTAAACGCTCTAAAAGTTGTGGCAGATACCCTTGCAACTCATAATAAGAAAGTCTGTTTTTTTGCATTAGGTCAAGCAAATACCCAGCTTAAAGATGACGCCAGGGTTGTATTGCATGAAGTGGCGTTAGGAGGGGCGCAGACCTGGCCTCGTGAAAAGTTGCTTTCGCCCCATATGCTAAAACGTCTTCAAGATGAGTTACGACCCCAAGTTGTTGTCACGGGCATGGCGAGTGCGGCTCAGAACCAGATGCTTTCTTTAGCATACAAAAAATCATTTTCTTTTTATGACAATTTTGATCCCATCAAAGACAAAGAGTATGTACAAGCATTTTTCATTCAAAGCCAAAGTTCGGGGGTCAAGCCTTTTTCCTTTTGGGTTGCGAGCGACAAAACCGCCCAAAGCTTTAGGACCGAGCCGCGTGCTCACGGCGTGTCAGTGGATGTTGTGGGGCAACCTGTATTGGAAGAATGGAGCACTCTTTTCGAGGAAACGGACAGAGCAGCCCTAAAACGCACGCTTAAGATTCCTGACAAGCGCCAAGTGATCTTGTTTGCAGGGGGATATGATGAGAGTTATGAGAGGCATTTTCGGTTGTTTTTAGAAGCAGTAATTCCCCTCATCGACCCACTAAATCTTGAAATCTTGATCACTTACCACCCCAAAACTAACGGAGATCTTGAGAAAAAAGTGGTAAGTAGGCTCGACCTGCCCCATGTGCGCGTCATGGACACGCCTCCCATGGGCCCCTCCACCATCAAACTAGCTACCCTTGCGAGCATTTTTATGTGCCACAAATCATCTTTGGGACCTCAAGCGATTTCTCAAAATCTTCCAATGATTTATGTGGCCGATCCTAGAACCTACAAGAATTTCGTGATCGAGCAGAACTTAGCATCCATCTCCAATGACAAAATGAAGATCAGGCGCCACATCAAGGAACAACTTCTTTGTAAGAAGATGGTTTCCCTCAACACCCTCGGGATGCCCAAGGACCCCGCATCACAGATCATGGCGCGCAAAATTCTCAGGGCTTTGGAGGATTAAAGTAAAAAGATAGTCATATCTTTTCAAAAGGATGAAACTCTATGTTGCTTGAAAAATATCCCTGCTGATATTTTCTATTGAGGAAATAAGAAGATCGCTATAAAATTAAAGTATAAATAAAAAATATTTGATGTCTCTACGAACGGGGAGGGGCGCCATGCCCTTTGGTAAAAAGTCGCGGCTGTCACATATCACGTCTTTTTTTTGGCAAAAAGACGACGGGGCTGTTGCGATTATGTTTGCCCTGTGTTTACCAGTATTTTTAACGCTCGCGGCTTTTAGTTATAATACGGGCGTTCAGTCTTATGCCAGAACAAAAATGGAGTACGCGGCTGACGCCACCGCTCTTGCCGTGGCAAGGTACGACCCAACCAATGCTACATCTCTTGGATCGAACGTTTTCAATGCAAATTTTTCTCAAGGTTTTTTTGGCATTAACGTAACTCCCAATATTAATATTTCAGCGGATGGGACAAGGATTACTGTCACTGCGTCCTCCACCATGCCAACCCTTATGTCTCCTTTCTTGACGACAAAGGAATTAACAGTCAAAGCCAAATCCGTCGTGCAGACATCTTTAACCTCCTTAGAGGTCGTCTTGGTTTTGGACGTCACAGGGTCCATGGCAGACAACAATAAAATCGGAAATTTACGCACGGCCGCTAACCAGTTCCTTTCCATTCTTTTTGGTCAAGACACCGTGTCGTCTACAACACGTGTTTCTATTGTGCCCTTTGTGGCCTCAGTCAACGTCGGACCGGCTTATACAAGCTGGTTGACGGATCCGACAACAGCGCTTCTAACCTCACAAGGGGGGCAGTTCCCAAGAGGACAACCATGGAGAGGGTGTGTGGGGGCCAGAGCCTCTCCTTATGAAGAAACGGAGTCTCCACCCAGTACGGCAAAATGGCCTACGTACTACACCCCGACGACTTATGTGAATGCAAGTTCCAGGAATGATAATGATTGGACTGTTGATGGATCTGGCAACGTTGTCATAAAAACTACGAGTGTTCCGACAGTTGGCCCCAACAGAAGCTGTGGCCCTGCCATACTTCCGCTGACCAATAGGCTTGCCCCCCTCAAAGCCCTCGTGGATAGTTTGCAACCCATTAACGGGGGAGGGACCTTTAACAATTTAGGTCTGGCCTGGGGTTGGCGCACCATCTCTCCCTTGTGGAAGGGGCTTTGGAATGGAGGTATTGATCCTTTAGACTACGGTACGTCAAACAATAGAAAAGTGCTCGTGTTGGAAACTGATGGTGATAATCAATGGTTTGATGACTCACTGCCTCCAGCCACGGGTGACCCAACGGCCTACGGTTACGGGAATACTTATGCGACGCGTTTGGGATTAGGAAAACTAGGGGGCGCAACCACCATTTCAGCCGCCAAAACGAAAATTGACAGCCTTGTGGCCACCATGTGTCAAAACATTAAAAATAAGGGTATTGAAATCTATACTGTGACTTTTCTCGTGAGCAACGCAACAACGCGGACGCTTTACCAGAATTGTGCCTCAAAACCCAGCAATTACTATAATATTACGAGTTCACCTAACATTGTGACAGCCTTTAACGATATTGCCAATAAGATAAAAACTATTAGGATTATCGAATGAGCAGATCAGTTAAGCTCAGGTTAGGGGTCTTATCTTGGTGTAGGCGGTTGGCAACCCACTGTAGGAGGCAGTGCCGTGAAACCAACGGTGCCGCCATGATTGAGTTTGCCATTGTAGCGCCTGTGTTTTTAACCATTCTTATTGGGATTTTTGATGTCGGCATTATGATGATTATTCGCACCTCCATTGAAGAGGGGGCGCGGGCGGCGTCCCGGTATGGTATTACAGGGGGGGCTGCAAGCTCTTCCACAAGAGATGGGTCCATAAACCAGGTCGTCCTTAATACCATTGCCACGTACAGTGGGGGCATTGTGGACACGACCAAAGTGACCATCACAGTGAAATCTTACGCCTCCTTGAGTAATGTGGGACAGCCCGAGCCCTTTGTGGACACCAACGGTGATGGAAAATACGCGGGGGCTGGTCAGCCGGGCGGCCCAGAACCCTTTACTGATGTGAACGGTAACGGTAAATGGGATGCGGATCAGGGTCTTGTGGGGTCTTACGGGACAGGTGGTCAGGCAGTCGAGTATCTCATAAGCTATCGGTGGACTCCTTACATCTTGAGATTTATTCCTGCGTTGGGAACAATTACCATGACAGGAACGGCCACTGTTAACAATGAAGAATTCTAAAGGTTTGATCTATGGGACAGCAAAAAAATAAACGGTTTTTCTTAAGTGAAAGAGGGAACGTTGCCATAGAGTTCGCCCTGATTATGCCCATTTTAGTGACCCTCGTCATGGGCATTTTCGAGCTTAATAACTACATTCTTGCTCACAACAGGCTGAGTCGTACGGCGTCAGAACTGGCAAACTTAATCTGTCGTCAACAAACAAATGCGGCGACCATTACTGGATACCTCAAAACGCCTCAGGTAACGCTTTCCCAGTATAATTTTGCGGGCTACGGAACCGCTATTGCGACCCATATTTATAACAGGGGGCAAACAACTCAAGCCGCCAACATGCTTATTGGGTGGCAGCTGTCCGTTGGCTCATCGAGAAGTAAAATTGGGACAGCCCAAGGGGCACCAAGCAACATTCCCGGGAGTCTTGTTGTAACGGGCCCCCAAGAAATCGTCGTGGTAGAGCTTTACTTAACCTACAAACCTGTTTTATCTGTGCCGTTTTTATCTCTCAATACGAGTCTCTATAAAACAGCTGTTTTTACCTCTCGTGTGACGACCCTGTATCCTCTTTTGACATAGATTTTTGAAAATTTGGTAAAGATTTGACACTACATGTGTTGGGGCCTCAGTACTCAAGATTCAGGATCATCATGAAGTCCAAGCCCTCTTTTAATGAGCTCATAACAAAACGATTTCACCACGCCCGCAGGAAGGGTTGTATCCTGTTTTCCGTGCTTAGGGGCAATGGTTAGACTTTTTTCGTGGGGGAAGTGCAACACGCTGTGAGACCCGGTGACGGTAACGTGGGCATGGAGCCCTGGCATGTCCCGACGAATTTGATTAATGCAAACAAGAACACGCTGCCATTTGATGCGTCCTTTCAGTTTCATTTGAGCAAGCTCTTGTCGTGCGCGCTCCTCAAGACTCCTAGAAGCAGAGGCATCACGCCCATTTGAAGAAGAGGCCGAAGGTTGGTGTGGACCTTTCTTTTTTTGACTACTCCCTCTCCTGCCTTGATTATTTTGAGGCGTATATGTTTTTTGAGCCGACGATATAGTTGATGCCTGATTCTGGGGTGCGAGGCGTCCCTTGATCTGGTCTAAAAGAAGCTGCTCTTTTTCAAGTATCACTCCATGGGCAGATTTGCCATAACACTTTTCTACGACGCCAACAAAAGCCTGCATGGGTGTGGCCAGATCCTCCTCTTGGGTTGGTAAAGGCGTTGCTGGACTCTCACTCCGTTCTTTTTCATGGGGCGCATCATCTAGAACCACACTCAGTGGCGGGAGCGCCAATGAAGGAGAAAAAGCGATGACCGGGAAGTTCGCGGCAGGCCCACCACTTTCCATTACAGACGTTACACTCCCAAGGCTAAGGACCTCTGAATTACGTGGCGAGATTGAAAGATTTTCCACATCGCACAAGGTATCTTCAAGGCATAAAAGTTCAAAAAGAGCCATATCTTCATCAGTCGTAGGAAGCGCGACAAAGTCCTTGATGTTGGTTTGCAAAGATTTGAGCGTCTCTGGATCATTTCGCGCGAAAAGGTTTCTCAGTAATTTCATCGCTTCTGTTGGCACATGGGAGAAGCCGATAAGATGGTCATCATCAAAGAAGTTCTCGGTCACATTTTGTGTTGTATCAGCCAAAGAAAAAGGTCTTTTTGAGTCACCCCCATAGTACCCAAACATCCGCCAAGGGAAGTGGAGACCTGCTTGGTGATAAGTTGCCTGATAGCAAAGAAAGATGCCATCCTCTTTAACGGGCTGTCCATTGTTCAAAAGAACCACAGATTCGCAGGGATTTCGCTCAATTGTATGACAAAAATCATAGCTGACAAACGGCCCCTCTAAAGTGGAGGCGGTGGTGAGCAAGTAATGATCATTTTCACATAAGTAAAAAAGTGGTTTTGATAAAGACACAGACTTTTGTGGTAAAAGTCCGTTGGGATCCTCAAAACTGTGGGGATAGTGCGCCTTAAGGATGGCGACGTACGCATCGGACAAATGGATAAAAGCGTCTGTGATTCTACGGTAAGTGTACTGTGCTTGGCGGGATGCGATTTTATCCTTAAGGCCAACCCTTTCACGCTGTAAACGTTCACGTTCATCGATCACAACAATATTGAGGAAACCATAAAGGGTGCTCAGTGTTTGGCTCAAAGTCTCTTCAAGGGCAAGAAGCTTGTGACGGGACAAACGGCCAATATTTTTTTGTCTTGTTTTTTCTGGGCCGCAAAACAAAGACATCAGAAGATCAAGCGTTTGGTTAAAAGGGATTTGAGCTGCAGATTTTTTAAAATACCGCGTTGTGGCCTCATCTGTTTCGCGCAAGGTCTCCTTCATAACAAAGCTCTGCAAGATCTTTATCTCTTGCGTTGGGTCGAATGTACCAAGCTTAAACACCGGGGTTATGTGGGAAAAAGAAGTTGGCGCCTCTTCTTCTGTCATAACACATGCGCTCGCATGGCAAGAAAGTGATGTCCACACTAAAATGCCAAAAATTATTGATTTAAATGTAAAGTATTTAGTTTTCATGGGCTGTAAAGATAAAAGAACTCCTTTACTTATAAGAAAAAAGCGCCAATCTGTCAAAGAAAGAACCGCAAAGCCCCCAAGCTGTCAAAGACCGCCTGGGGCGTAGATTATGCAGCCTTTTCTTGGGTTATGCTGCGAATAACATATGGAAGAATACCATCATTTTGGTAATAAAAAAGTTCATCCATGGTATCGATACGACATTTAAGAGAAACGCTCTGTTGGTGGCCGTCCGAATAGGTGATCACGCATGGGAGGTCACACCTTGGCGAAAGCGTATCGGCGATTCCAGAAATACTAAAGGTTTCCTGACCCGTTAATCCAAGGGTTTTCCTTGTGGTGCCTGCCGGAAACTCTAGGGGGAGAACACCCATGCCAACGAGGTTAGATCGATGAATGCGCTCGAAACTCTCGGCAACAACAGCTTTGACCCCAAGGAGTTTTGTGCCTTTGGCGGCCCAGTCACGGGATGACCCCGTGCCGTACTCTTTGCCAGCAACGATTACAAGAGGGATGTGTTGGGATTGATATCCCATGGCAGCGTCATAAATAGTCATCAGCTCGCCAGACGGCATATAGCGTGTATAGCCTCCTGTGCGCTCCGGGACCATTTCATTTTGAATGCGAATATTGGCAAAGGTGCCGCGCATCATGACCTCATGGTTGCCGCGCCTTGATCCGTAAGAATTAAAGTCGGCGGGTGCAATCCCATGAGAGATAAGGTATAGCCCTGCAGGCGTTTCCTTTTTGATAGACCCTGCAGGAGAGATATGATCCGTTGTGATGCTATCCCCAAAAAGGGCTAAAGGACGCGCCTCCTCAATATTTGTAAGATTGGTGGGTTTAGGACCCATGCCATCAAAAAACGGCGGCTTTTTCACGTACGTACTATTAGCATCCCAATGATAGGTCGTGGATGTATCACTGGTAAGGTCAGCCCACGCTTTTTCTCCCTTAAACACATCCCCATATCGTTTGCGGAACATATTGGAGGTGATGCAAGAGTCTACACATTCTTGAATCTCTTGATTGCTTGGCCAAATATCTTTGAGATAGATGGGTTTTCCCATGGGATCTAGGCCCAGGGGTTCCGTTGTAAGGTCATGCTTAATCGTCCCTGCAAGGGCGTATGCGACCACAAGCATGGGCGATGCCAGATAGTTAAGTTTGACTTGAGGATGAATGCGGCCTTCAAAATTTCTGTTGCCTGACAGGATGCTTGCGACCGATAAGTTATTGTCATCAATGGCGTTTGCTATGGGCACGTCAAGGGGGCCTGAATTTCCGATACAGGTTGTGCATCCGTACCCAACAAGGTTAAAGCCAAGAGCATCTAAATCCTTGTTAAGTCCTGATAAAGCCAAGTAGTCTGTGACAACCTGAGAGCCTGGGGCAAGAGAGGTTTTTACCCAAGGCTTTGTCATAAGGCCAAGTTGTCGAGCTTTACGCGCCACAAGACCCGCCCCTAACATCACGGAGGGGTTCGAGGTATTGGTGCAGCTTGTAATGGCCGCAATAACGACACTACCCGAGGAAAGGTTAAAAGTCTGGCCGTGGTGTGTGACAGGAACAGAGTCAGATTTTGCTGGGGTCTCTGCCGCGATGGCTTTCATACTTTGTTCTTTCATCTGGGACAAAACCACTTTGTCTTGAGGGCGTTTGGGGCCTGCCAGTGTAGGTACGATTGTCTTTAAGTCCAAATGGAGGGTTTGGCTAAATACGGGCGCCCAAGAACCATCACGCCACAGTCCTTGTGCCTTAGCATAAGTTTCCACCAAGGAAACAAGATGCTCATCTCTGCCTGTAAAACTAAGATATCGCAGGGTTTCTTGATCTATGGGAAACATTGCACAGGTAGCACCGTATTCTGGTGCCATGTTTGAGATGGTCGCCCGGTCGGCGATGGAAAGCTGAGAGAGACCTTCTCCGTAAAACTCCACAAATTTTCCAACTACACCATGGGATCGCAGCATCTGTGTAACAGTCAAGACTAGGTCAGTGGCCGTTGCCCCTTCTGGAAGCCGTCCCGTGAGCTCGAATCCCACAACCTCAGGAATCAACATAGACAAGGGTTGTCCCAGCATGGCGGCTTCGGCTTCAATTCCCCCTACACCCCATCCCAAAACGCCAAGGGCGTTAATCATGGTCGTATGGCTGTCTGTCCCCACAAGGGTATCCGGATAAATCCACGTATTATTTCCTATTTTTCTTTGCCAAACAACTTTGGCCAAATACTCTAGGTTGACTTGGTGACAGATTCCTGTCCCAGGAGGGACAACTCTGAAATTATTAAAAGACGCCTGTCCCCACTTTAAAAACGCGTATCGTTCTTTGTTGCGTGCGTATTCAAGATTAACATTGTCGCCGAATGCATGATCTGATGCGTAGGCATCCACCATCACAGAGTGATCGATGACCAGATCTACATCAGTGAGAGGGTTAATGAGCGTGGGGTTTCCCTGTTGATCTTTGACGGCGTCCCGCATGGCTGCCAAATCAACCACAGCCGGCACACCCGTAAAGTCTTGCATCAATACTCTGGCAGGCGCAAACGCAATCTCTGTTTGAGAGGCGCGTGTCTTTTCCCACGTGGAAAGTGCTTTAATATCGTCTTTTGTCACTTGATGGCCATTTTCACGCCTGAGTAAGTTCTCTAAAAGAACTTTCAAACTATAAGGAAGGTTTTCAATACCACCAAGGGCCTCGTGAGCTTTGCGAAGGCATACATAGTGATAAGACTTTCCTTCGACGGATAGTGTTTTAAGGACTTGAAAAGAATCAAGGAATTCGTAACTCACTGGCCTTTACTCCCTACTTATTTTGTTAGTTAAAATGCAAGTTATCTTCCATCCTAGCAGGTTGAAAAAAAACTGCATAGTTTTATGGTATTTGAGAAATCTTGAAAACATCTGTGTGATTTCTATCACAAGAAAGACCCAGAAGAAGATCGCTGATTTTGTGTGAGGCACAAAACAACTCTTAAAGTATTGGTGTGACAGGACCACTCTTTACGCAAAGTCGCTGGGGGGGGTACGAAGTAACTTCGGTATTTCAAAATAGTTAACAAAAAGAGATCAAGAGTAAGATGGCGTCCCCAAGGGGATTCGAACCCCTGTTGCCGCCGTGAGAGGGCGGTGTCCTAGGCCTCTAGACGATGGGGACCATGCGAACAGTGAGATGTTTAACGTAATCGTTTATAAGAATCAAGGAAAAAATGCATCTTGTTGAGAAACATGTCGTAAAAAGCGTCCTCAGGGGCCACAAAGGCAGATCGTTTCTTAAACAAAACATTCTTACAAGCGGTGATGGTGTGTATCTTTGTAACTCATAACCCACTTTAGGCGGGCTTAGAGTCTCAAGAAGATCCATCTTTGCCTGTGTTGATGGTCATTTTGCTCGGTCCGTGCACATGAAGATTCCCTTCCTGGGTGAGGGTATACCCCTGGTTCCCGTGGATCGTTCCCGTGGGTCCTTGGGCATTCACAGCCCCTTCTCCCTTTGTCTGTTTAGAGTTTAAATGCAAATGCGCTTTGTCACTGTCCAAAATGTAACCGTCAGACGTTGTCACATGGACGTCTTCTTCGCAGGTAAGGATTTTATCCCTACCTTGATAAAAACCAGTCTTTGAGGTGATATCAACCTTCATGTTGTTTTCGCAGTCGATTTTGCCGTGGGGTGTCACAAGATGTGCTTCATTAGGGTTGAGTTGCTGGGCTTCCACTGCTTTCAAGTGATAGGGGCGTCCTTGTTGATCAAGGCCGTGGATACTGGGTTTGGTAACGACATTTCGCAAGGTCAAGTCCTGGAGCGTCACGCCGCCGGTGACTTTTTCGTGTGAAAAAAAATGCTCAACGGGAGACCACAAAAAAAGTGTGGCAAGGATGGTGGCTGCGATTCCTGGGATTAAAACCCGCATGATGCGCACCTTTGCTGAATGGGTTTGGGACTTTTTGTGCGCTTTTGTCCAGTTCGTCAGTTTAAGGGGGGTAGGGCTCATGCGAAACCTGCTCTTAGGCATGCGTGAATATGAAGAACACCTAAAGGAAATTCTTTTCCATCTTTTTTTTCTGTCACAAACACATTGGTAATACGATTCTCGGAAAGAAAACTAACAGCTTCTGCCACAAGCATGGTGCCCGAAATAGTTCGGGGCCTCAGGGTCATGATATCTTTGGCTTTTTCTTGTAAAAGCTGGGGGGACATATGCCGGCGCAGGTCGCCATCGGTGATGACGCCGACAAGAGTGCCGTCATCCTCGACAATGCCTACACATCCAAGAGATTTTTGCGTCATTTCTAAAATCACATCTTGCATGCAGGACCCATGATGTAAAAGCGGCAACTCGTCTCCTTGGTGCATGATTTGCTCGACGCGCAAAAGCTTTCTACCAAGTTTGCCGCCTGGATGAAGGGATCCAAAATCTTCTGTTGAAAATCCTCTTCTTTTCAAAAGGCAAACGGCCATGGCGTCTCCAAGTGCCAGCATCATGGTGCTAGAAGTCGTGGGTGCCATACCCAAAGGGCATGCTTCTTCTTCTTTGGGAAGGGTCAGGCAAATGTTTGCAGTGTGCGCAAGGGAGCTGTCAGGGTTAAAAGTCATGGCAATGATGGGAATATGGTGGCGTGAGGCGAACAAGATGATATCTGATAATTCGGCAGTTTCACCAGAGACAGACATGGCCAAAAGGGTATCACTTTTTGTCAGCATGCCAAGATCCCCGTGGCTTGCCTCTGCGGGGTGAATAAACAGGGCAGGGGTGCCGGTTGATGCAAAGGTCGCCGCCATTTTTTTTCCAATATGACCGCTTTTTCCCATGCCTGAAATAATAATGCGCCCCTTGGTATTTTCTAACGTGTCCAACGCCTTAATAAAGGAAGTCTCAAGGCTTTGGGACAAGGACGTTAGGGCGGCTGCTTCAAGATGCAAAACACGCCTTGCTTCTTCTAGGTCTCTATCGAGAAGTGTCATATTTTTTTTGTCAAAAAGAGGGTGCATGGATAATACTCATAATAAAAGAGGGGTAACATGAACAAAAAAGAAAATCAAATTATATTTTTTATGCATGTATATAGCAGAAGGCCAAAAGGATTGATCATTTATAGCCAGAGTCGAGGGCACATTCAAGTATTGTGGCTTTATTCCTTAGAAAAATGTCTTCCAGGGCCGGCGTCAAAAGCCAGCCCTGGAAGACAAGGTCAATCTATTCGTTTAATCGAACCAGTGGTTCACACGAGACTTTTCCGGCTGAAACGCTCACTGCGTAACGCAAAGAAACCACCTGTTTACCTTTAGAATTGGCAGTGGCAGCCTCTCCACACTCGATGAACTTTCCTGTCTGATACTCCAAGGACAGCGCAGCTGGGCTTTCTAGTGGATATTCCCTAATAAGATTCAAGGGAGCGAAATCGACTTTTTCTCCTTCTTTATAGGCGCCCGGCGTGAGTCTGCCTGCGACCTTGCCATCAAAATAGAAGGTGTAAGTTTCTTTGTTGTCGAACGCATTTTGTGCAAGCACGCCAACAGCCATCGCGCGTCCTCCAGGATTACGGGCAGGGGGAGTGGCAGTGGTTGTCGTTGTCGTCGTTGTGGTTGTCGTTGTCGTTGTGGGAGCAGTGGCACTGCTTTCTGCGCGCACAAGCACCTCACAACTCAGACTGTTTCCTTTCTGATTAATGAGAAGACGCGCAGAAGCCACAAGCATACCCTCTTGATTAATGGGCGAGATTCCTCCACAGGGAATGACCTCTTCTCCCGCGACAAGGGATGCTTGTAATTCATCCTTGTAGGTTAATCCAGCAACCAAAAATAAGGGATCAAAGTCAATCCGTTGCCCCTTTGTGTACGTGCCAATGGGAAGAGAGCCCTGGCCTTTTCCTTCGACTTTGACGACATATTGTTTTTTGTTTTCAAAACCCTCCTCAATCAACAGACCAAAACGAATGGGGCCTCCCTTTGTTTTGGGAATAGAAGAGAGTTCTTTTTCACCCTTTTGTGGTTGGTTTGCAGTTTTTGCAGGAGGTTTGGGGGTGGGTTTAGACGTCAATGGCTTCTTGATGGTAGGTGTACCAAGCGTTAGGGTTGGAGCAGAAGGTTTGTTTTGCGTAGTGGGTGTTGTCAGGGGGCCACTTTTTTCGCCGTTCTTTATCAAAATTAGATCAAAGGCATAGAACTCATTACATTCACTTTTTGCATCTTCTAAACATAGTTTGTAGGCATTACATTTTATTGTGCCCTTAAGGTCAAGGGGGCCAAAGCGATTACCGCGAAAGTTACCATAGCCGTCTCTTGTGACGTCACTGAATGTCTTTGACCAATTAATTTTTTCAAGACCCTCAAACCTCCATTCACGTCCCTTGTCAGGATAGATTTCAGTATAGACTCCTGCCTGACGGGCCGCCATGAGTTCTTCTAGGGAAAGGTGGGGGCATTCTGGAAGGGTACTTTTATTTTTTTGACCATCCACCACAACGGCTCCTGTGGGAATTTTAGTGAGGGCACTTGCTTCTCTGCTCTTTGCGTTAATGGGCTCGCTTGCCTGGCAATGGGTAAATGGCACAAGGAGGCTGCACATAAAGGCAGTTACAGGCATTTTTAGCATAATAATTCTCCCTTTGAAGAGGTTAGAGTACGTATGTAACCACCTAAATCCTTAAAATTTGGTTAATTTCTCTTTGATAAGGGTGAAGCCAAAAGAGCATCAAAGGTGTTGGGTGATGGAGAAGATTTTTTTATCGTCACAGAGGTTTATTTATGGCGAGGTTTATTGCATAGTCTACTCATGTTACCAAAGACAAAAAAATTGAGGTCTTTTTGAATCGAGCAAACGCCGAACTTCTTACGGTTGCCGAGCCTTCATTGGACGCCCTAAAAGCCCTTGTGTGCACGGATATGGAGGTGGTCACAACGGTGATGTTTGAGGCGCTGGGAAGTTGGGTGCCTCTTATCCCGCAGTTGGGCGCTCATCTCCTCAAGGCAGGGGGCAAGCGCATCCGGCCAATGCTGACCTTGGCAACCTCTTATTTGTGTGGGGCGCCTCGACAGGCTGCGATCAATTTGGCCGCCTGCGTGGAGTTTATTCACGGTGCGACGCTTTTGCATGATGATGTTGTGGACGAGAGTGTGCTTAGGCGCGGTGAGCCCACGGCCAACGCTGTTTGGGGCAATCAAGCAAGCGTGCTTGTGGGGGACTTTTTGTTTGCCCGAGCGTTTCAATTGATGGTCAAAGAAGGATCACTATCGGTTCTTGCCCTTTTATCCGACACAGCTGCAAAGTTGTCTGAGGGAGAAATTCTCCAACTCAGCCTGATGGGAGATGTGGGCGTGACCCAGGACCTTTGTCTAGAGGTCATGACGGCTAAAACTGCCCCCCTTTTTGAAGCCGCCACTGGGGTTGGCGCCTTGTTGGTTGACAGTTCGACTGAGGTTTCCCGTGCGTTAAAAACTTATGGGCGTGCCCTGGGTATCTGCTTTCAAGTGGTAGATGATGTTCTTGATTATGTGGGAAAAACAAGTGCATTTGGAAAAAAAATTGGGGGTGATTTTCTAGAGGGAAAAGTGACCCTTCCCGTCGTGCTTGCGTACCAAAGTGGCTCTCAAAAAGAACAAGCATTCTGGACAAGAATTTTTATCCCGAACGCGGCGCGCACACAAGCTGAGTGGCGTCAAGCCCTTGTTTACCTAGAAAAACATAAGGCTTTTGAGCGTGCTATGGATGTGGCAAAGACCTACGCTTTGGAAGCTAAAAACGCGCTGTCCCTTTTTTCTCCCACCCATATCACGCAAGCATTGCAACAAACCGTGGACTTTACGATTCAAAGGAAGGCGTAAAAAACCTGTTCCTTGGAGTGTTGAAATCAAAACTCTTCCCTTTAATCGTCTGCCACAAGAGATTGGGTTCTCTCAATCCACTCAAGGATGGGAAGAACCTGGCTTTCCGATGTTAAAGACGGTGCATGACCTGTATCTTCGATTTCATAGGATTCGAATTGGGGGCCCCTTGATTTCATTTCTGCAAGTGTCTCTGCCGTGATAATGTCTGAGTGTTTGCCGTGTATGACGAACACAGGACACGTGATTTTGTCCCAAAGGGGCCAAAAAGTGACATTTCCTTCAAGATCCGTCGATACCCCCGTGTCGTCTTGGGGCTTCTCCTCAACGGCCCCTGCCGCCAACGGATCATAATTAAGCGTAAGGGTGCCATGGGGCGTGCTTTTGAGGCTATTATCCGCAAAATGCTGCCATGCTTCTGGGGACATGGGGCCAAAAGGGGCATATGCCACCTTCAAAAACGCTTCTGCTTCATTACGATTTTGAAATTCGAAATGAACGCCTGCGTATGAGCGAAGTCGCTCTATGGCGGCTACGGGAACAATAGGGCCCACATCATTCAGGATAAGGCGCCTGATGGGCGTGCGAGGTTGTGCTGCCAGCAAAAGGCCCAATAAGCCGCCCATGGAGGTTCCAAGCCAGTCGATACTGGACGTATTTGTTTTTTGGATGAGGGTATTTACGTCGCTTAAATACTGACGATATGAGTAATAAGCCCCGTTTTTTAATCGATCACTTCGTCCTCTGCCCACAATATCAGGACAGACAACGTAATGACGACTTTGAAGCTTTTGGGCAAGGAAGTCAAAGTCAGAAGAGTTGCGTGTTAAACCGTGCACACAGATAAATGCGGCGTCAGGTCGATATTGCCCGTGGGTGCGGTAATAGACGCGGTGAAATCCTTCGGGTGACAGTCCTAGAAACGAGTCTTCCTTCATTTTTTTTCCTTCTACTCCCTATTTTTTTAGATTGTACCATTTGGTTTTTTGAAATGTAAGGGTTCACAAAAGGGCATGTCAAAGAAAGGGTGGGTATAAATGACGTCAAAGGATGACGAGACCGTCAACCCTTGGCGTCGTGCGCGTCAAATCAGTGTGAGCGTCAGGGGGACAGTTAGGATATCTGTGAGCGATATCAAGCGCATTAGACAGTGTTCAGAGTGTGAGACCTTTAGGGGAGCTTACGTCAAAGCATCTTATCCATCATGGACTTTGGAACTTAGATAACCTTTGTCTGGTCCACCATTGACGCGATTCTCTTGCATGCCATAAGGTAGGAAGTGAGTCATTCTAAAATACGAAAGGTTCAAGCCTTAGGTATCGACCTTCGCGGCTTGGCTAGACTTGCCGTTAAAACTAGTAGGCCGTCAGTTTAGGGGGACGGTTTTAACCGTTTGCCATATCAGGATAAATCCTTGTATAACCCTAAAATAATCAAATTCAATAACTATAAAATTTACCTTTATAAGCTGTAATACATCTTGAATTCACCGGGTGTAGGGCCTTTTTCTACCTCCTCCATCTCACTCCGCTTAAGGGCGATGTATGCTTCGATTTGATCATCATCAAAGACGTCGCCTTGGGTGAGAAATGAACGGTCCTGATCCAGGTGATCCAAGGCCTCTTTGAGACTGGTGCACATATTATCCAGGGTGCTAGCATCCTCTTTGTAAAGGTTTTTTTCCATGGCGGCCCCCGGATCAATTTTATTCATGATGCCGTCAAGTCCCGCCATGAGCATGGCAGAGAGGGCAAGATAAGGGTTGGCAGCAGGATCAGGAAAGCGCACCTCGATGCGTTTGGCCCGCCAGTTTTCAGTATGGGGAATACGAATGGCAGCGGATCTATTTCTTGCGGAATAGGAAAGATAGACGGGGGCTTCGTATCCCGGCACCAGGCGCTTGTAGCTGTTGGTTGTGGCGTTGGTAAACGCATTAAGGGCTTTTGTATGTTTGAGAATACCGCCCACATAGTAAAGGGCTTCTTGGGAGAGTTCGCTGTACCTATTACCATAGAAAAGAGGGTGATCCCCCAGCCACAATGACTGGTGTACATGCATGCCGGATCCATTATCGCCTTGGATGGGTTTGGGCATGAAGGTGGCTGTTTTGCCGTTTTTGTGGGCAACGGTCTTCACAATATATTTAAAGGTCTGAAGGGCATCTGCCATCTTAAGAAGGGTATTATATTCAAAACCCAGTTCGTGCTGGGCTGGGGCGACTTCGTGATGGTGCTTTTGAATGCGTATACCGACCTTTTCAAGGGCCGACAAGGTTCTGGCACGCAGCTCTTCTTGGGTGTCGGCAGGGCCAGCAGGACAATATCCTCCTCCTTGATTAAAGGCGTGGCCTTGATGGGTGGTAAAAGGACTGCTTTGACCAAAAATACTGTTGTTAAGGCATGAAATTTCGCTGGAATGAAGATGATAAAAAGCGTGGGTGGCATTGGTGTCATAATGAACTTGATCAAACACAAAGTACTCAGGCTCTGGTCCAAAAAAAGCTCGGTCTGCAAGACCAGAGTTAATGAGGTAGTTTTCTGCACGCTTGGCAATACTACGCGGGTCTCGATTGTAACCCTTTCCTGTGGCAGGGTCCAAAATATCGCAGGTGACCACAAAAGTGGGATAAGGGGAAAAAGGATCGGCCCAAGTAGTCGTGGGATCCGGCATCAAAATCATGTCGGAATTTTCGATGTTACGCCACCCAGCGATGGATGAGCCATCAAACATGATGCCGGTTTCCAAAAGATCTTCATCCACAGCATTGGCGTGAAAGCTCATGTGATGCCAAACACCTCTGGGATCGGTAAAACGAAAATCGATATAAACAATGCCGTCATTCTGTATTTTCTTAAGCAAATCAGCGTTTGAAAGAATGATCATCTTTTTTCTCCCCATATGGTGCTGATACTTATACGAAATTTTTAAGCTTTCAGGGAGAGGAAATTTAAAAAAAGAATAAATGTGTTGTTTCTTCATCAGTTAGATAAAAAGCCTTTCATCTGTGATGATTGCCCTTATAAAGAAAATAGGGAAAATGCTAAGATGCGAAACATTAATAAAGACAGGATGGTATTATGGGGCGCGTCAAGATTGCTTTGCTAAGCACCTATCTGGGGGTATATCCCTTGATACTTGATGCGTCAAAGCCTGCGTCCATGGGGGGTGACCCCATCATCGTGAAAGGGGTGATCAAGAAGAATAATAAGATAAAGAAAGAGACTTCCAAAGTGACCAAGGGAAAAGAGCGCTTAAAAAGTGTGCCGGTAACCCAGGCAGTCAACGTCCCAGCGTCAGAGTTAAATGTCGCGGCTTCCCCCCCGTCAACGCCAGCGCCCAATGTGACGCAGCGCGTTGAGGTGCACACAGTTCATCACAAGCGCAACAAGGAAAAAATTGTCACAAGGTGGCAAAGCCCGACGCAGGCAGCTCTTTTTACCCATAACCAATATGCCTACTTTATTTTTGATGAAAAGGCAGATTTTGATACGCGTCACCTAAAACCAGATAGTGATTTTCACGAGGCATTTACCCCTTTAACGTTAGGGCAAGGGAGCGGTTTTTTTGTCAAGCTAAAGCCTAGGGTCGATGTCTCCATTACCCGTAATGACGAACAAAATACTTGGAGTATGCGTTTTGTGATGCCGGACTCTGACGATGAGGATGATCACGAGGATGAGGCCCTTGAGCATCAATACGTGACAACTCCCCTCAAAGAGCCGGCCAATGCCCTTGGAGTAAAACTGCCGTCCGCCTTTAAAGTCGTGGACGTAACGAATCCTCAGACAAAAGACCACTTCATTGTGGCGCCCGGAAAAGATTTACAAGAAATTACCCGCGACTATGTGGACGTTAAGATCATTCCGTCCCTGAGGGGGTTTGTTGCGCTTATTAAAAGTGACGGCGTGGTGGGATCTGTTGCACCAGAAAATCAACTGATTTTGTCAAGGACGGCCGCGCCTCTGTCCCTTTCAAGTGACTCTGATAGGGGGGAAAAACGGGAAAAAGCAACGCCTCCTCCCTCGATAAAGCCCTCTGACTGGCAAGAGGCCGAGAAGAATTTTGATCAGATGGTTCGCCGTATGAATGCCGGTAAACTTCTTGATCCAAGAGTCAATCACGCACATATGATGGAGAACCGTGAAGATCTTGCCTTAGGTTTTCTCTCAAAGGGCGATATTGCCATGGCCATGGGAAGCCTCGAGTTTATCCTGGATAAGGATCCGGAAGCAGAAAAGAATCCCACCATCAAGCTTCTCCACGCCATCTGTCATATTCTATATAACCAACACGACGCCGCCCAAGAAATTCTCAGATCTCAAGCAGAGCTTGGCGACGAGCACGCGCTTTTGTGGCAAGGGGTCGCAACCCTTGGTCAGGAAAGATTTCACGAAGGACTTAAACAAACGGTTGGCCGTTTAAAACTTTTAAAGGAGTACCCTCAACCCGTTGTGGACCCCGTCTACATGATGATGGCGTACGCCTCCCATCGCATTAAATATCCGGGAAAACTTTTCTTAAAACTGATGAACCAGGAAGCGCTAAGTAGACGCGAAAAAGAAATGTACAAATTTCTTGAACTTGCCCTTGCTCCTGTTGACTATGCGGTAATCGGCGTCCTTCAGAAATTATGCGAGGAGGGTATGAATGATAAAAGCCGTGTCGAAGCCTGTCGGTATTTGGCTGAAAACTCTGTAACACCTCTTAATCATTCACAAAAAATTAAGGCGCTAGAGGACATCAGATACCGCTGGCGGGGTGACTCTTTAGAGATGGAGCTAGCAGGGGAGCTTGCAGACCTTTACGTAAAAACAAAGGACTATGATAAGGCCTTGTTCTTATACCGGATGATCAAGGAGCAATTTGCCCATTTACCCCAGGCTCAAGACTATATCCATAGGGGGCAGGAAGCTTTTCGCTCTCATTTTATGGACCGGCAAGCACAACCTAAATACATGGCGGTTGCCTTTTATGATCGCTTTAAAGAAATGATTCCAGAAGGCGAGGCAGGGCACCAGGTTGTTTCGCAGCTTGCCCAGGATTACGAGGATTTGGATTTGCTTCCCCAGGCCGTCAGAGCCCTTGAGTACTTGGTGCGCGCCTATAAAGAGCCCAAAAAGAAAGGTGAATATTTATTGAGGCAAGCAGAAATTTTTGAAAAGAACGGTGAAGACCAAAACGCTCAAGTGCTCTTGAGTCAGCTTTTGACCATGCCAGACCAAGACGCCATTGCGCCTCAAATGCGCTTTCTTCAATCAAGGCTCTTGGCCAAGCACGGCAAAACAAAAGAAGCATTTCAAGTCATTGAACAAGACAAAACCCAAGAAGCTTTTCAGCAAAAAATCCGCTTAGCTTGGAGCGCTAAAGATTGGGCGCTCGTACAGCGCTTAGTATCCGAGGCGATTCTCACGCCGGGGCTTAGCGGTGATGATCAGAATAAACTTTTGATTAAGCTTGCTGTGTCACTCAATTACTTAAAGGATGTAAAAGGCCTTGCAGAGCTTCGTCAGAATTTTGGAGCGCGTATGGGGGGCACAAGATTTAAAGAGCAGTTTGAGCTCCTCACACTTCCCCCCCATAACGAACCCCAAGAAATCAGCAAAAAAGCTTATATGGCCCAGCTAGAAGAAGCGCGTCAATTTGAAGACCTTGTGAAGAAACAGCCAAAGCCATCCCTTTAAAGAAACTCGCGTGTCCCAAAGGACACGCGGCAACAGTTGACTACTTTCTTATGAGCGCGGTCATACGCGTAAGGGCACCCTTTGTTTTCTCACGGGTGCTTTGGGCTTCTTGAAGACGTTCTTTAATTTTCTCAACAATTTCCTCAGGCGCCTTTGACACAAAGTCTTCGCGGGCAAGCTTGTCCTGTAGGGGCTTGATTTCCTTTTCAAGGGAGATCAGGGCCTTTTCAAGGCGTGCTTTTTCTGAGGGCGCGTCGATGAGGTCGCCCACGGGAATAAGGAACGTCGCGTCCTTTACAACACCCGAAACAGCCCCGTCTGTAAAAGCGCTATTCTTTGCCGCGTCGTAGGATACACCGTCCGCCCGCACAAGGCGTTTGAAAAGGTCTTCTTGACGAACGAGCTCCTGGTGAAGGGCAGGCGCTAGCTCACTAAAGCCGACTTGAATGGTGGCACCTGCCGGCACACCGACTTCTGTCCGGGTCGAGCGTACGGCCGTGATCAGGTCAATAAGCCAATCAAAGAAGGGCACGGCCTCAATGGCTTCAAGGTCATTCGCCTTTGGCCAGGGACTGGTGATCAAGGACGGCGACGACGCTCCGGTCAAATGCATCCACAGCTTTTCCGTGACAAAGGGCATGTAGGGGTGAAGGAGGTGACACAGGCGCCCCAAAACCCACACAGCCGTTTTCTTTGTCTCGGCTTTAAGGTCTGCGTCTTCTGACATCAAAATAGGTTTGGCAAACTCCACGTACCAGTCGCAATATTGACCCCAAATGAATTGATACAAAAGGCTTGCCCCTTCATCAAAACGGTAGCGGGAGAGGGCGTCTTCAAGATCTTTTTGAAGGGTGTGGAGCCCCGAAAGCAGCCAGCGGTTTAAGGTTGATTTGGCGCTTTTGGGATCAAAGGCGGGGTCATACACACACTCGTAATGCTCGCAAAAGCGCGCCGCGTTCCAAAGCTTTGTTGCAAAATTTCGGTAGCCTTCCACGACGTTTTTGGAAAAGTTAATATTGCGCCCAGGTGTGGAAAGACTTGCCAACGTAAAGCGAAGGGCGTCCGCCCCGACGCTGTCGATAATATCCAGGGGGTTTACAATATTACCCTTGGACTTCGACATCTTTTGCCCTTTTTCATCGCGGACAAGGGCGTGAAGATAAATGGTTTTAAAGGGAGGGGCCTTCATAAAATGGTAGCCCATCATCATCATGCGCGCGACCCAAAAGAAAAGGATATCCACGCCTGTGACAAGAACCGAGGTTGGATAGTAATGGGCAAGCTCGGGTGTGTTCTCTGGCCATCCCAGGGTTGAAAAGGGCCAAAGCCCTGCCGAAAACCAGGTATCCAGCACGTCCGTGTCCTGGCTAAGAGCGCTCTCAGTCCCATAATGGATCCGTGCTTTTTTCTGGGCATCTTCTTCTGTTTTGGCAACGAACACCTGTCCATCGGGACCGTACCAGGCGGGAATGCGGTGCCCCCACCAGAGCTGGCGCGAGACACACCAAGGTTGGATATTTTCCATCCAGTAATAATAGGTTGCCTTCCACTGCTCGGGCACCATGGCCACCTCACCACTTTTCACGGCCGCAAGGGCGGGTTTGGCCAGGGTTGGCGCGTCCACGAACCACTGATCCGTCAAGAACGGCTCGACGATTTCTCCTGTACGTTCGCACCTGGGTACCATCAAGCTCACAGTGTCAACCTTCACAAGATCTCCTTGTGCGTCAAGATCAGCAATGATTTGCTTTCTAGCCACAAAACGGTCCAGGCCTTGATAGGCCTCGGGGGTGTTTTCATTGAGGCGTGCGTGAATATCAAGGATGTTCAAAGGGGTGAGACCATGACGTTTGCCGACTTCAAAGTCGTTAAAGTCATGTGCAGGAGTAATTTTTACAGCGCCCGTCCCCTTTTCAGGATCACAGTACGTATCGGCAATGATGGGAATCCGGCGCCCCACGAGGGGGATGAGGACGTGTTTGCCAACAAGATGCTGATAACGCTCGTCATCGGGATGGACGGCAACCGCCTGGTCCCCTAGAAGGGTTTCTGGACGAGAGGTCGCGACCACAATGTACTCGTCCTGAGTCCCTTCAACTAAATAACGGATGTGCCAATAATGACCTTGGGCTTCGATGTTTTGGACTTCTAAGTCAGACACAGCTGTGAGGAGTACCGGATCCCAGTTCACAAGACGTTTGTCACGGTACAAAAGGCCCTGCTCATAAAGGGTCACAAAAGCGTGACGGACGGCTTCGTTTAATCCTTCGTCCAAAGTAAAGCGCTCTTTTTCCCAGTGGGGAGAAATGCCAAGGCGACGTTGCTGGTTAACAATGATGCCCCCTGACTCTTCTTTCCAGGCCCAGACCTTTTCAAGAAAAGCGTCGCGTCCCATGGTCCGCCGGTCAAGGCCTTGGGCCGTAAGTTGCTTTTCCACCACAAGTTGGGTTGCAATGCCCGCGTGATCCATGCCTGGTTGCCAAAAGACCTCACGTCCCTGCATGCGGTGATAACGCACTAAAATATCGGGCAGGGTATAGGTTAGGGCGTGCCCCATGTGAAGGGTTCCCGTGACGTTAGGCGGCGGCATCATGAGAACGTAAGGCGCAAGGCCCTGATTGTCTCTTTGCGGGGAGAACGTCCCTTTTTCTTCCCACGCGTGATAAAGCTCTGTTTCAAAAGCGGCCGGATCAAAGGTTTTTGCAAGGCTCATGGCATGTCTCCAGTACTATTTGCCGCAAGATACCACCACAGCATACAGGTTTGAAGGAAAAACGCCTGACGAGGCACGCTAAATGAGTAGAAAAGTCTACCACCCGTGTTCTTTGGGGCCATAAATTTTCAATGGCCTTGAAAAGTCCGATGAAGGAAAATGTTGACCCTGGACAAAGCAGATAGCTTGTTCAAGACTTTTTTCGGCAAGATAAGCGGCGATTATACGTTTAATTGAGACGTCAATGCCTGACAAAAAAGTCACAAGCGCAGGTAGATATTCCTTGTATACCAAACGAAGCTCATCCTTTTGCAAAAGCTTGACTACGTGCGTGCGAACACTATTATCGCGAATTTGTATCAAGGCCTGAATAAGGTTTTCTCCTTGCGCAAGTGTCAGGTCTGCCACAAGGGGTTTTAAAGGAAGGGCTGTGAGTTGCTCTTGGAGCTTTTCATCGGTGATTGCGAGAAAAAACGGATGATCTTTCGGTAAGCTTAAAGAACAGGGATTGTTTATCTCGCAAGAAAGGCAGCCATGATAGTTAGGGGTGTTATCAGTGTCATCTTTTTCAAAGCTAGATGCATAAAGGTTTGATAACGCAAAAAAACTTATCAATAATCCTCGAAGGTTGTGAGCGCAAAACAACATAGAATGATCCCCTAAAAAACCCTTTTAAGCACTAACACGAGAGAGAGGAAGGCGCAATCTTGTCAAGAGCGTGTCCCATCGACACCTCTTGCGAAAATCTTTTTCTTATGGCTCGATAAGTTAGTTAAAAAAGGAGAGGATGACATGCCACATATCATCATAGAGTTTTCAAAAGGTGCGTGTGAGAAACCCACGTTAGAAAGCTTCTTTGAAAGGGCCCACAACTTTGTTGTAGAGGCTTTGCCAACCCAGCTTTCAAGCTGCAAAAGTCGCGCCCTTGAACACACCATCTTTCGTGTAGGGGAGGGTAATCCTGAAGACGCGTTCATCCATCTTACCTTGAAGGTGTTGCCAGGACGCGCGCCTGAGACCTTGGAAAAGGTGAGTCAAGGCCTTCTGACCCTTTTGTCAGAGCATCTAAAAAAAGAGGGGGTGACGCACAAAAAAACCGGGCTATCTGTGGAAATTCAAGAGCTTTCTTATTACCATAAAATCTCACTGAATGACTAAGGCCACCTTGGATTTAACAGGTCAGTTTTATGAAGGACGCGCATTCGATCAAAGCAAGACAGATGTCGAAGGACTTTGGCTCGATGGAAACAATCTAAGCACGCTGCCAGACGGTCTTATGACCCTGGCGCGCCTTAAGCATCTGAGCTGCTATGATAATCAGCTAAAAGAACTGCCCGAGTGGCTTTGGACAATGAAAAGTCTGACACATCTGAACATCAGTGCCAATGTCATCGACGTTCTCTCCTCCCACGTGGAAAAGCTATCAAACTTAGAAATTTTGGATTTACAGCACAATCAACTGAGCCACTTACCTCCTCAGGTGGGGGCCCTCTTGTCCTTGAGGTTTTTGTATTTGGCAGGCAATCATTTTGAGGATTTACCTCAAAATCTGAGTGGTTTAAAAAAACTCCTTTATTTGAATATCAGTCAGAACGGGTTTAGCCGATTACCCTTTTGTCTGAGTGATCTGCGTGCCCTTGAAGAACTGCGCTGCTATCGCAATCAGATCAAAGCGCTCGGGGATGAAATCGCAGGACTGACCGCTCTTTGTGAACTCCATGGGTATGACAACCAAATGGCGTGGATCAGTCCCGAAATTGGGAAGCTCTCCTGTCTTCAAAAGCTGATCCTTGATAAAAATAACCTTCAAACACTCCCCCAAGAAATGGCGGGGCTTAAGCGTTTAAAAGTCTTGAGCCTTCGTCAAAATAGACTGACCTCTTTGCCAGAATCTTTGGGGTTTTGTACCGCCCTTGAAGAGATAGATCTGCGAGAGAATGATCTGTGCACCTTGCCAGAATCCTTAAGGACTCTACCAAATCTGGCAAAGCTCGATGTGCGTCTTAACAAACGCTTATCTCTCCCTTCCTGGTTTGAAGAATTACGACGAAAGGGTTGTCGAATTTATACTTAATCATTTTTTTAGACCTTAGAAAAAATAATTTTTCGTAATTATTTTCAGTATTGTCGATAAAAGAATAAAAAAAATTAATATTGATTATAAAATTTGACAATAAAAAATTAATAAAGTCATGAAAATTTATAAGGACTGTTCTTCGCGGGAGAGTTTTCATGCAAAAAAAAATCCAAACATTTTTATTCGGCGTGGGCTTCGCTTTTGCGAGTCCATTTGTTCACGCCACACTTTTTTTGGAGAGCGACGAAGCATTCCAAAAGGTGAAAGATCATACATGTGCTTATTACGAGCACTCAGAAGGGATGATCAGAGGTTATCTTCCTCAATGTGTCCTCGGGGGATTTGAGGATTGTCCTTACCTAAAAACCGTTTCAGTGAAAGGGTCTCGTGACATTGATGAGATTAGCTTTATTTATCATCCAACGGACGAGCATAGGTTCTTTGTTAGAAGGCACTATAAAAATGTGAAGTCTTATGAAGCAGAGCTTGAGAATCTTGAACGGGTTCAAAACACCACAAAGATTTATTTTGAATTAGAGAATGAGTTTTTGCAGCAACAAAAAGAAGAGATAAAAGTACTTGGTTTGGCAGAGATCTATGGCATGGCCCGTGATGATGCTTATAACGTGCGCGCGATGTATATGAAGGGGGTTTCAGGGAACACGCTTCGCAATCTTGCTAAAAATGCCCATGATTTGAATGAGCAAAAAATCAGATCAATTTTCTATCAATGCGGTCTGCAATTAGGCAATACCTACGTGATGTTGTCCTCGCCTGAGGCAAATAGAACGCTTTCTTCCTACTATCCTGAAAAGTCTTTAGAAAAAGGAAGGTGGCACTTTGTTCATCCAGATACCAATTGGGGAAACTTCCTTTATGATGAAGACAAAGAACGCCTTTATGCCATTGATCTAACAGGAAACTGTGGCATAGAGTTTCGTAAGAAAGAGGATGAACAGTCTTTTTCTCAGCATGTTGGCCTGTACCTTTTGTTCTATACAAGAGACATGTTAAGAGAAGCTCACGCTGCTTGCACACTTGCCAAAGCAAAGCTCGAAACCGATTTTTCAGAGGCAAGCTTGAACGCCAAAAAAGCCCTCCATATTATCTATGGGCACCAAGCCATGTTTCAAGGGTTTAAACAAAGTGTCGACAAAGTTCGTGCACCGCTGACCATTGATTTTGTCTTCAAATCACTTTTTGGGTGGCAAAAGCCCTATGCCAAGATCTCTCCTTTTTACGAGCGTTGTGGGTATAACTACACGATGTTTGAATCGCTCCTTCAAGAGATTGAAGACGTCGCCCTAAAACTACTTGGGCGCAAGGTTCACTTGAAGGCCGAATATGCGATCAGGCGCATGACAGAAAGAGCTATGGTGACCAGGGATTAGGTTTTTAGGGCGCCATAAAGGAAGTCTTTTGTAAGGCAAGGTATCTTATGCTGTTGTAAGAGACTTTTCTTGAGGGGATAGGGCATCCACGGCAATCACTTTATCTCGCGAGGTTTCGCCTTGAATAATCTGGAGCGATGATATAGGGACGTGAAGCACTTTGGCAAGGAGGGACAAAACTACTTTGTTTGCTTTGCCGTTTTCGGGGGTTGTCGTGACATAGATCCGCACGCGTCTCTCTTCTGTTTTGAGGGTGTCAAGACGGACGTCACTGCGCGACGCATTGGGCGTTACGCGTACGCTTATGGTTTTAGGATAACCAAGCACTTCCCACAAATTATTTTGCTGTTTTCTACTAGCCACTATAAAATTTTACCTCATTTCTGTTCTGTATCAATCATGATTATGAACAGGCGGTCAAGTTGTTTTTAAAAACGAAGACCACCTTTGTGAAAAAAATTCAATGCCTGAATCACGGCGGATCTTTTTTGCTGGCGCGTTTATACTGAAAACATAGTTTCTATGAAGGAGGTGAGAGGTGATGGCGTTAGAAAAATATCACGAGTATTATCAAGCGCTGCTAGCACGTAATAGCGCTTACGAGGGTGTTTTTTATGTGGGGGTAAAAACAACTGGGATTTTTTGCCGTCCAACATGCTCTGCTCGAAAACCAAAGTTCGAGAACTGCGAATTTTTCGAAAATGTGGGGCACGCTTTGCATGCATCCTACCGTCCGTGTCAGCGCTGTTTGCCACTTTCCCATCCGTCACAAGTCTCACCCCTTGTACGGCTCCTTGTGGACGCCGTCGAAATAAATCCTGAAAAACGATGGAAAGACAAAGACTTTGAAGAATTGTGTGTGGATGCATCAACGGCCAGACGTCAATTTAAAAAGCGTTTTGGTATGACTTTTGTGGCGTATGCGCGGGCACGTCGCATGGGGATTGCCATGGCACAAATCAAAAATGGGGATAAGGTCATTAACGCACAGCTAGACGTCGGCTATGAATCAAGTAGTGGCTTTAGGGATGCGTTCTCACGCATTATGGGCGCAGCACCTTCTCGCCTTGACACACCTCTTTTAAAGGCGTCTTGGTTTGACACCCCCCTTGGCCCCATGATAGCCATTGCAGATGAAGACGCTCTTTATTTGCTTGAGTTTGTAGACCGACGAGGCCTAGAAAGAGAGGTCGAGCGTTTAAGGCAAAGAATAAAGGGCGCCATCATTCCTGGCAAAACACCCCCCCTCATCAGTCTTGAAAAAGAGCTAACGAGTTATTTTTCGGGCACTCTTCAAGATTTTAAAAGACCTATACATTTGATTGGCTCTTCCTTTCAAAAGCGTGTGTGGCAGGCCCTTCGAGAGATCCCCTGGGGGCAAACGCGCTCTTATAAAGAAATGGCTGATGCCATTGATCATTCCCGTGCGGTGAGGGCGACTGCCAGTGCGAACGGGGCAAATCAGCTCGCTCTTATTATCCCCTGTCACCGTGTGATCAATACCAGTGGTGAGCTGGGAGGATATGGCGGGGGCGTCGCGCGCAAACAATGGCTTCTTAATCATGAGCGTCGCTATAATCCGCTGAAAGAGTAAGCAAAGTTATGGACGAACTTAGGTAACCCTTAAGTCATTTCATGATCTCATGTAAAATTGAATCTTTTTTTACATCATTTATTAAGATGTGTTTGTTATACCTAGAACGTTATAGAAATGATCGAAATTATTGGAATAAAAATTGTGAAATTTTTATGGGGATTCTTGTGCTCACTGTGTGTCGCAAACTGCATGGCTAAAATGACAGTGTCATGCCCCGATAATCTTCACACGCTGACGAATTCTGGGTATGAACACCTTATGGATTTGGGCAAAGTTGGCACACTTGCCTCTCACTTAACACCCGTGTCGCCGCTGTACGCAGAAATGGATTTTTTTACCCGTGAAAGAGATCATAAGGGGCGAATGACTTATGCCTATAAGGGGCATTTGTACGCGCAAATATGCGTTTACGAAACAACCCATCAATTTTTGTGGGAACCTGGAAAGTTGGTCAAAGGATATACATATTACGGTTTGCGAGCGCCCCAGTAGCGCCAAGAGATCTTAACGGGTTGATCGCAACAGATCAAAAATATGTTGGGCAAGGTTAGCGCTGATGCCGGGGACTTTGGCCAGATCTTGAGGCGTTGCGTCGGCAACACCTTTTGCGGATCCAAAATACTGTAAAAGGGTTCGCTTTCTTGCAAGTCCCACGCCAGGGATTTCATCCAACTTGGAAAAGGTTAGTTGTTTGTCTCGCTTTTTACGGTGGGCGCCAATGGCAAATCGGTGAGCCTCATCGCGCAAACGTTGCAAGAAAAACAAAAGATCTTTTCGGTCCTGTAAATCAAAAGAAGGCATACCGGGCCTGTGAAACTGTTCGTTTCCCGCGTTTCTATCTGGCCCTTTTGAAATACCTAGAATCGGTATGTGCAAAGAAAGATCTGTCAAAACCTCCTGTACAATATTGATTTGCCCAATTCCTCCGTCAATCAAGAGAAGGTCGGGTAAAATCCGAAGGGTATCAGCCGTTTCCTTGGGTGAAAAGCGCCTGGTCATGACCTCTCGCATCATGGCGTAATCATCTCCCCCGTGGAGGAGTGCTGGAGTTCGGATTTTATAGGTGCGGTAGGCAGTTTTATCAAAGCCGTGGTCACCAAACACAACCATCGCACCAACGCGGTTTGTTCCTTGTAGGTGGCTGTTATCATAAACTTCGATGCGGCTGAGGGCGGGAAGTCCCAAAAAGGTTGCAAGGTTTTTAAGGTTTTGTTGATGACTTAGATGACTTGCGTGGCGGCGTGCAAGCTCTTCCTTTGCGTTCATAAGCGCTTGACCCATCACAAGCGCCTTCTCGCCTTTTTGAGGACTACTGATTGTGACTTTGTGCTGTGCGGCTTGAGAAAGGGCCCCTGCAAGGCGACTGTGTTCAGGCAGAGCATGGCTCAAAAGAATTTCCCTGGGGGGCGTTTTGTCTGTGTAAAAAAGAGCAAGAAATGTTTCAAGTGAGGCCGAAAAATCCTCTTCATTCATACGTTGAGGAAAAAGGTTGAGGCTGCCGTAGTTACGACCCTGACGATAGAAAAAGGCCTGAATAACTGTTTCATCCCCTTCTTGTGCCACGGCAAAAATATCTGCGTCTTGCAAAGAGGAAACATTAATCGTTTGCTGCTTTTGAAGATGGGTCAGAGCTTTGATGCGATCACGGTACAAAGCGGCTGTTTCATAATCTTGTCGCTTGCTTGCCTCGGACATAAGCCTGGCTAACTCATCTTGTAACCCTTGATCTTTTCCTTTCAAAAAAGCAATCGTTTGAGACACACACTCATTATAGCTATCCTGACTGATCTTTCCTACGCAAGGGCCATGACATCTTTTTAAGTGATATTCAAGACAGACGCGTTTTCGAGACGCAAAAAAAGTGTCACTACACGGACGGAGCCTAAAGGTTTTGTGAAGCGATTCCAACGCTTCGTATACAGCTGGAGACGACGCAAAGGGACCAAAATATTGATGGGACTGTTTTTGAGGCCCCCGATGGCGGCCCAAACGCGGAAAAGGGTGTTTGGTGATCTCTATATAGTAAAAATACTTGTCGTCGCGCAATAAAATATTGTATCGGGGTTTATATTTTTTGATGAGATTAGCTTCTAAAAGAAGGGCTTCAGTTTCTGTTTGCGTATGCACAAACATCATGGACGTTGTGGCGGCAACCATGCGTTGAATGCGAAGGCTGAGTCGGGCTGTTTGTGTGTAATTTTTTACACGTTTTTTTAGGGCTTTAGCTTTGCCTACATATAAAACGTCTCCCCTGTGATCCAGCATACGGTAAACACCGGGCGTATCGGGGAGTGTTTTGACATATTCTTCAATAATCTCTACACCTTTTTTTAGACACGGAATGCTCATTGCATCTCCAAGAACGAGCTAGCGGGGAAAGCCTCTAGTTGACGCATAGCTTCTGTCAGGACCATGGCAGCGCTGATGGCAACGTTAAGGGAGCGTCTTCCCGCAAGCATGGGGATGTGGACGCTTGCAGGGCAGGCTGCCCGAACGTCTTCAGGCACGCCGCTACTTTCGGTGCCCAAAAGAAGGGTGTCTGAAGACGTAAAGGTAAAGGTTGTTAAGGAATGGGGGGCTCTCGGGCACAAAAGCACAAGGCGCCGTTTGGCCTGCATTGCCTCCCCATGGAATGCTTGCCAGTTTTCATGACGGTTAAGGCTAGCGAGCTCAAGATAGTCCATACCGGCGCGTCTCATGCGTGCGTCTGTGAGCACAAAGCCGCATGGCTCAATCAAATCAAGGCTGATGCCCATACACGCCGCAAGACGCAGGAGCGTTCCTGTATTTTGTGGGATTTCAGGTTGATAAAAAGCAAGGCGCAGCATAAATGTATCACACAACAGAAACGAAAAAACACTAGCAAGGGCACTGCAAAAGTACAAGGGATCATTAACGACGTTCGAAATGACAAATATTCCAACACCTTGATAAAATAGTATTATTTTTTATTATAAAATAAATAAATTAAGCGCAGAATAAAAGATGTGTCGTTACGAGGAGAATGTTATGAGAATAAATCTTTTGACAGTCACAGGTTTAGGTCTATGTGTGGGCTTTTAAGCATCTTAACTCCCTCCGCCCTCATGGCTAAGGACCTAGTCCCTGGGAGACCAGGAAATCTCCACGTCGTTGAAAAGGGACCGAGAGGAAATCTTGTCGAAGTGCGCCTGCCTTCACAAAATGGTGGCACTTATACCTTAGAAGGATTGCTGCTGCCTATGTTGGGCAATACCTATGAAGAGCAACAAATTGGCAAATTTAAAGAAGGCTGGATTCGTCTAGTGACCACACAAACTATCCGCCTAAACCGTATGGCCGGCGCGCCGCCAAGAACAGCCAATGACGGTCTAAAAAGGGACATTCTTTTGGGTGCAAGCGAGACATTCGCCACAAACTGGCATTTTAGAGGTTTGAGTGACGCGATGAAAAGCCTGGCACTTTTGCCTGAATGATATAAGCAGTTCGGCGTGCCGCAGCTGGTTGTGGAGATTTTGGTCCCCAAGGGGACTGAGATGTATATCGGACACGCAGAAGAACAAAAGACGACGGAAGAAAATGCGGCCATCCAGGTACGGATAGACGGTAAAAAGATGCGTGCCGACAAAAAAATCTACCATGTGTCTGCGGGTGGTGGGATTCAGCTGATGATTCCAAGGAAAGCTTCTTTAACTGGTGGGGAGAAGCTGGGTTTGAAGGATATCGTCAATACCTATCCCCTCAAAAACGACTTGCAAGATAAAGGCGGGTATATAGCTAGAACAACTTAATTTGATAACAGAAAACGAGGAAAGCGACGTGTATACCTATACACGAGCCACGAGTGACGCATTATCAAATTATAGGGGTTCGGCTATAGATTACCTCTCTTCCTCCAGCGTCCCTTGTCATTCCCGCGCAGCCGGGAATCCATTTTAAAACCCAACAGTTGTATGAAGTTAGGTGTGGCTTCTCGCTTTTACTTTCTGTCGTCGCCGCCTCTCTTCTGTGTCGTCCTCACGTCAAGCGGCGACCCATTCACGCCCCCAGCCCCATGGAACAAAGGGTGGACCCCCGCCTTCGCGGGGGTGACACGGTAACATGCGAGGGGTGACAGAAAAAGGGCCGTGGGGCTGACACGCAACGCCTAGGAAGGGTTAACAAGCTCGTGTTTTAGCGGGTATTCGACTTTCTGGAAAAAATACCATGCGCCTCCAGCTTCTGCCCTTGTCCTCACCATGCCTGCCTCTTGTCGTCCACGCCTCTCTTCTGTGTCGTCCTCACGTCAAGCGGCGACCCATTTTCAACACAAACAGTTCCATGGAATTAAGTATGGACACCCGCCTTCGCGTCTTCTTCCTTAAAACATTGCCCCCCCCCGTCAAATTATGACATCATAAAAGGCATGTTCACACAAATGGGAGGAAAAAATATGAACAAAACCCTGAAAATCACCCTCACGGCCCTGGCTCTGGCCTTGCCCCTGGCACCAAACACCTTCACATCTGCACGAGAGGTGGAAGAAGGAAGAGCGCCATCTCCATCGAGGTATGAGATGAAACAAACCCTGGACGCGGTCGTAGAAATGAAGAGATCTGTACAAATGCATCACGTAATCAATTCCTTGAAGGATATAATAAGGAAGTATCCTCTGGCGAACAAAAGTGTTTTGAAAGAACAGATTGTGAATCAACTATATTTTCTCGACGAAAAGTAGCGGGCAACGCCCCCTCCAAACAAGGGGACTTCCATAAGGGTTCTAACAGGAGAGGTTGAAACACCCTCTCCTGTTAGAACATGGTACGCATCAACGCATGAAAAGCCACATACCTTCTTTCCATCCAGTACTTACCAGCAGATATCCCCTTTGGGGAGGGCTTCTTGAGAAAAAAGGGCGTAGGTTTGCAGGTCTGCCAGCTGACCATTATCTCTTACCCAGCTACCTTTTTGGCAGTACTCGAGTTGAAATCCCAATTTCAGGGGAATCTTTGTTGAGGCCAGGTTCAGGGCGTCACAATGGACTTCCAACTTTCTGGCCTGCAACACCTTCAAAGCAAGCAGGCACATGGCGTGGACGGCTTCTGTTGCATATCCTTGAGACCTTTTGCTGGTGCGCATAAAATATGAGATGCCAAATTGCGGAATAGACCAATGGGCCTGGAACGCGGGAAAGGCACATCGACCGATGATTTCATCGGTTTCTCTTTCCATAATCAGGTATCTGATAAATTCGCTGAGAATAAAATCTGCATGATGCTTGCGACACTCCTGCTCAACCATCTGGGGAGTCGGTAGCGCCTTTGGCCAGTTTAGCCATTTGACATAGTCGCTGTAACCATCTTGGATGGCTGCATGCAGTTTTTCGCCCAATCCTGCGCGCGGGATGATGAGCTTTAAGCGCGGTGTTGTGATTTCTTGGGGAAGATTGATCATGAGAGGGTTCATGGAATTTTTCCTTGAAACTTTTAATAATCTGCCATGGTCCAGCCAAAGTCCAGATCAGTGGCTTTTGAAGAAGCTTGTGCGCGCTCTTTTTCAATAACTAACATTAGAGGCGCGCTCCCTATAAATTCTCAAATCAACACCCTTTTCTCCCACTCTCATCTATTGGTAGAAGGGGTGAGCATGCCTGTCAAGTAAAGGTGGGATAGGGTAAAAAGCTTAGAATATAGCCATACACGCATAAATTGAATATATTTCAACGGGATAATCTGGTTTGAGTTAGCACATGAGTTATTCGTTGGATTTGCGGAAAAAGGTTTTGCAGACCCGTGAGGAAGAGGGATTAACTTTAGAAGCGGTATCCGTAAGATTTGGCGTCGGTGTTGCGACGGTCTTTCGCTGGACGAAGACTTTAGAGCCGTGCCTGACACGCTTAAAGCCAGCCACAAAAATCGACATGGACGCCTTAAGACGTGATATTGAGGAACGTCCTGACGCCTATCAGTACGAGAGAGCGCAGCGCTTTGGTGTCACACAAACAGGCATATGGCACGCTTTAAGACGTCTGAAAGTGACATATAAAAAAAACCCTAACGCATCCCAAGGTGGATCGCGAAAAACAATCTGCCTTCTGCCAAAAGATAAAGGCCTATGAAGAAGCAGGCAAACCCATCGTTTCCCTTGACGAGAGCGGGTTTGCACACGATATGCCAAGGACACACGGTTACGCCCTAAGGGGAAAAAGATGTTACGGCGTCCAGGATTGGGGTGCGAAGGGTCGCACCAACGTCATCGGGGCTCTTTTAAAGGGAGCACTTTTGACCGTCACCCTCTTTTCAACCACCATCAACACGCAAATCTTTGACGCGTGGGTGATCCAGGACCTCATCCCCAAACTTCCCCGAAGCAGCGTTGCGGTCATGGACAACGCCGCCTTTCATAAGGGGCCAGATATGCTCAAGGCTCTGGAGGATGCAGGACACACACTCCTTGACCTACCCCCATATTCCCCAGATCTCAACACAATCGAAAAGAAATGGGCACAGGCTAAAAAGCTACGAAGAAGGACAAACTTACCCATAGAGTCACTCTTCAACGGCTAAAATATATGATCAATCTATATGTATTCAGCTATAGCGCCACCAATGTCCAAAAAAAGCAAGTGGTACAAGATCGCAAAGCCAAAAAGACCCAGTAAAAGGCGAGCAACCATTTGATTATGTCAAGGCGAGAATGGGGCCACGCACCACTCTCGTCATGACATTCCATAGGATTCGGCAAGTTCCACCGTGTTTTCCAAAAGAGACGCAACGGTCATGGGGCCAACACCGCCTGGCACCGGTGTGATGGCGCGCACAAGGGGCAGTACCTCGTCAAAGGCAACGTCTCCTATGAGCATCTTAGAGCCATCTTCTTTTTCGATCTGCGTAATCCCCACATCAATGACGACAGCACCTTCCTTGACCCATTGGGGGGTGATGAGGCCTGGCACACCGGCTGCCACCACCAAGACATCTGCATGTCTGCAAAGTCGTTCAGGCGCGCGTGACAGGTGGTGCACAACGCTCACACTGCAATCTGCCGCGTGAAGAAGGAGCTGCGCCATGGGATTTCCCACCAGATGAGAGCGCCCTACAACGGCTGCATGAAGCCCTGTGGTGTTTGCAATAACACTTTTAATCAGTCTGAGGCACCCTTTAGGGGTGCAGGGAAGAATACCTCCGCTTCCCACGGCAAGGCGCCCCATATTGGTAAGGGTCAGGCCGTCCACATCTTTGCGTGGATCAATGGCCTCGATGAAGGGTCTTGCGTCAAGGTGGGCGGGCAGGGGCAGTTGGAGAAGAATGCCGTGGATGCGTGGATCTTCGTTAAGTTTTTTGATTAGCTCAAAAAGTGTCTGGGCAGAGGTGTCTGCAGGCAAAAAGTGGGGCACCGGCTTAATGCCAATTTCTTGGCTTTGTCGGCATTTAGAAGCCACATAAACGTGGCTGCTGGGATTATCTCCCACAAGAATTGCTGCAAGGGTGGGAACGACGCCCCTTTCTCGAACGGCCTTTATGCGAGGGATGAGACTGTCTTTTAGTAAACGAGCTTCCTGCAGGCCATCAATGAGCTTCTGAGACTTTTGAGTCAAGGTTTGATTATCTTTATAGAAGGCTGATCCTCATAGCAAGTTGGGCTATAACCATTTCTATAAAAATCAAAATCAAGATAAACACAAGTGGGGACAGGTCAAAAGCGCCCATGGAGGGGAGAAAGCGTCGAATGCGACTTAGGAAGGGTTCCGTAATACGAAAAAGCATATCCCCGACCATGTTCACAAATTGATTGTGAACGTTCACGATGCCAAAAGCCAAAAGCCAACTCAAAATGACATTTAAGATCACTGCCCATTTCAGGAGGCCGATGATAATCCCCACAATCATCAGCAAAGGTCCGAGGATAACGCCCATTTTTTTTACCGTTGTTACATCTTCACACCACTATACCCATAATTGAAAAAAGCTCAAGCTGCTTAGAAACGGATGAGCGCATGGGTGAAAACAATTGGTGGGTTATGCCCTGATGATAGACAGGCTCGATATATGTCAAATTAGTCGTCTTTATTCGAAGAAGATCATTTTTTAAATTTGAAAAGGAAGGCAAAATTGACAAATAGACCTTAATTTATTTTCTAAATTTGGGTGGTTTTACCGACATCAATTGTAGAAGAATCGAGACACTTAGACAAAGATATTGAAGCACTGGGGAAGCGACTCCTGAAGTGTTTCTAGCCTGAAGAGGTGCGAGAAAAAGAGCAAAAACAGGTGGGTCTTCTCAAAACTTAGAAAAGAATGATTTTCTACTAGACCTGCCTGTCATCAAAAAACCCCTCCTGATTTGCAACACGTGTCTTGCTTTGACGTTAGGCACAGAAGGACGTCTGGGTGATGAAGCAGGCCGTCTCGATTGCGACGCCTTCAAAAGGGTCAGTAGAGGGCCGCAAAGCATGTCATCCCCTGTTTATGGCGCGAGAGAAAGGAGTGCAGAGCCTCATAGGAAACTAATTATCTGTGAATAACAGCGAAGGTGAGAAAATCACAGATGAGCGTGGATAAGCAAAAAACGAGCTATTGCTTTTTTTGCTCGGACTTCAGCTTTTTTTGATAATCGTCCTACATTTGGATAATGTCTTTTACATCAGCTAACATATCTGGATATTTTTGAACCGTTTTCAAAAGCACCTCTTTATCGCGCGGAGCTAAGGGTTGGTTACCAAAGAAAACATTATTGATAGTGTCATCCATTTTTAAAAGCTCTGGATCTTTTTTGGCTCTTTCGTCTGTTTTCAAAGCAAAAGCAAGAGCCTTTTTACCGAGGGCTAGTGCCTTTTGATCAGTTGCTGGTAATGAGGCATAACTACCTACTGGACTTAAAGCCAATGTCACTAGCAATGTGCTTAACATAAATTTGAAAAATGACTCTTGATGTGTCATCCTATTTGTTATTTGATGTTAGCGTATAAGTATATAGTAATATTCATTAAAATACCATTAATTTGCTAAATGGACAAGGGAATCAATGGTCTTTCAGCTGCAAACGTCTTTCTCAAGAACCGATCATTTTTATTTAACTTTTAATTGCGCAGTAAGTTTGTAATGTATAGATGACACAATGCTCATGCCCCGAGCGAATCACAAAAAACTGGCCCAAACTTTGATCTGCCGCTGGCCCCAGTTAGGTGATGGGGCAAAAGACTGATGCGGTCCTCACCAAGCGACACTTACTGGTTAAAGACTATCAAACAAAGCGTCAATATCATCCTGGCTTTGTGCATTCTCAGGCAGCTGCGGCCCATTGAGAAGGGATTTTTCTTCTGACGGTGGTTTGACGGGCTCTTTTCCTTGTCGTTGAGGGTCAAAGGTGGTGAGAAGGCTTGCAATTTTCTCATCGATTTGGTGAAGCGCGTGAATCACTTTGGTGATGCGCTGCCCTGTTATGTCTTGAAAATTCGATGCTTCATAAATGACGGTGGCTGCTTCTTGAAGGCGTTCTTTGGCTTCCCCTTCCACAACATCGGCAACGCCTTCAATCATTTCTGCTGCGTCCAAGATACGACTTGTGGCTTCTTCCGTTGCCCGGACGACAGCAGAAAGCTCATCATTGGCAACGGGAATATGCTCTTCTTGAATGGCATCGGGCCTGATGGCGCGAATTTCTTCCTTAGCGTTTTCTATGAAGTCATGAAGTTTTTCTAGCTCGGCATAAAATGAAAGATCTCTGACAGTAAGGCCTTGCTCTAGCGTGTCGAGGACCTCATGAATAATTCCTTTGATCTCGGCGGGTGTCAGTTCGCCTGATTCACGTTGGTTATCCTTGAGCTGCGCCAAAAGAGCGTGATCGATGGAGGTCATGGTAAACTCCTTTAAAATTCACCAAGAACGCTAACAAGTTTAGTCTTGAGGGTGGCAGCGTTAAAGGGTTTGACAATGTAATTATTTACACCCGCTTGTTTAGCGGCAACCACGTTTTCTGTTTTGCTTTCGGCTGTGACCATGATGAAGGGGACGTTGGGATTTTTTGCCTCGGCACGTACCTTTTTGAGCAAATCAAGGCCCGTCATGGGCTCCATGTTCCAGTCAGAAATGATGAGCTGGTAATCAGAGATTTTCATTTTTTCAAGGGCAGACGCCCCGTCCGTTGCTTCGTCAACGTTTTCAAATCCGAGCTGCTTTAAAAGATTTCTGACAATCCGCAGCATGGTCTTGTAATCATCCACGATGAGGATCTGCATATTTTTATCAACGCTCATCACCACCTCCCTTAGTTAAGACGCTTTTCTGTGGCTATGGTGGCGTGAATAAGTTTACAGAAAGTGAACAAACCTAGATTTCATTTAAAAAGTGATCTTTTTTAGAGAATTTTTTGGCTGAACTGGAAGGTCACGGGCGATTTTTGAGCTTGCCTTTTATCGGAAAGGAAGTTAATAAGGTGTTGAGTCTTGCACGAGACTAACAGTTGAAATTTTTGTGTGGGGCGGGCCTTCGGGCTCGCCCTTTTTGCTAGGAGGAGCGTAAAACGCGACATGAGCACACTGGTGCAGCGATTGGAAGAACTTCTTGCCCCCCCCCTTAAAGATTTGGGGTTTGGCATTGTGCGTGTTCATTATGTAAAAATAAAAAGGGGACGCTTGCAGGTGATGATCGAGCGTTTAGACGACGCTGTCATTTCCATGGAGGATTGTGTAAGCGCTAGCCGAGAAATTTCTGTGATTTTAGATGTGGCAGATCCCATTGAGGAGTCCTATACCTTAGAGGTTACCTCGCCAGGGCTTGATCGGCCTCTTACACGGCCTGAGCACTTTTCGAGGTTCCAGGGGGAAGAGGTGGATATACATACCTTTGCCCCGCGCCAGGGACGTCGCAAGTTTCAAGGTCTTTTAAAGGCAAGCGACGCTACAAGCTGCACACTGAGCATTAAAGAGGGCGACGCGTCGGTTGATCACGTTTTTTTGTATACAGAAATTACTAAAGCGAATTTGGTGCCCCAATATTAAAGGGTCGTGAGAGTTTCTTCAAGAAAGGAAGAGGAAGCAAAATGTCAGCAAGCAACACAATGATTCGTACAGAACTTTTGGAGATGGCGGATACCGTTGCCCGTGAAAAAGGCATTGATCGGGAGGAGGTGCTTGAAGCCATGGAGCTTGCCATACAGAAGGCAAGCCGGACACGCTATGGGCTTGAGCGCGATATCCGAGCCAGTATTGACCGCAAAACGGGTGAGGTACATTTGGCTCTTTATCACGAAGTTGTGGATGATGTAGAAAATGACATGACCCAGCTGACTCTTGATGAAGCACAAAAGGTACGCGCTGATATTACCGTGGGTGAGTTCATTATCGATCCTTTACCTCCCATCGAATTTGGACGCGTCGCGGCTCAAACGGCCAAGCAGGTGATTTTCCAAAAGGTTCGTGACGCCGAGCGTCAACGTCAATATGACGAATATAAAAGTCGTATTGGTGACATTGTGAGTGGTCAAGTAAAGCGTGTAGAATTTGGTAACGTGATCATTGATCTTGGTCGCAATGAGGCCATAATTATGCGTGACCAACAAATTCCCCGAGAAGTGTTTCGTCCAGGTGATCGCGTGAAGGCCTATGTCATGGACGTAAGGCGTGAACCTCGTGGATCACAGATTTTCTTGTCCAGAAGCCACCCTCATTTTATGGCAAAGCTCTTCCAACAAGAAGTACCAGAGATTTATGACGGCGATATCGAAGTGAAGGCGGTGGCCAGAGATCCAGGCAGTAGAGCTAAGATGGCTGTGTTTGCCGCTGATCCCACCCTTGATCCCATTGGGGCTTGTGTGGGCATGCGGGGGAGTCGTGTGCAAGTTATTGTGAATGAACTTCAAGGCGAAAAAGTCGATATTATTCCGTGGTCGGCAAACCCTGCCGTCTTTGTGGTGAACTCCCTTGTGCCGGCCGAGGTTGCCAAAGTATTTTTGGATGAAGACACCCAACGAGTTGAGGTGATCGTGCCCGATGATCAGCTAAGTCTTGCCATTGGCAGGCGTGGACAAAATGTACGCTTGGCAAGTGACCTGACTGGGTGGCATATTGATATTATGTCAGAGTCTGTGGCAACTGAACGCCGCAACGCTCAAACCAAGGCACAAGTGGGGCACTTTACCCAAGCCCTGGACGTGGATGATGTGATTGCCCATCTTCTTGTGGCTGAGGGCTTTGAGAACGCAGAAGAGGTTGCATCTGCCTCCATGGCAGAGCTTATGTCCATTGAAGGCTTTGAAGAAGAAATTGCCCAAGAACTCCAAAACAGAGCAAAAGTCTTTGTCGAAAAGGAAAACAAACGCCTTATGGCACGCATGAAAGAATTGAAAGCCGATAAAACGCTTTCTTCTTTTGAGCTGCTTACGCCCAAGCTTATCGTGCAACTGGCAGAACAAGGCATCAAAACCTTAGATGATTTAGCGGATCTTTCTGTGGATGAACTTTGCGAAATTTGTCCCCAGTTCTCCCAAGGTGCAGCCAGTTCCCTAATCATTAAAGCCAGGGAGCATTGGTTTGCTGAAGAAAAATGATGAGTCTTTGAAAAAAGTACGTTATACACAAAAGAATTGAGTCGGTAGAGGTACGCTATGACAGCACAAAATGATACGGAGCAAGATAAAAAGAAAACTCTCAGCCTTTCGGGGAAGAAGCTTTCTTTGAAAAAGCCTGCTGATGCCGGCCAAATTCGCCAAAGTTTTTCCCACGGGCGTTCACGCGCCGTCGAGGTAGAAGTGAAGCGTAAACGTGTGGAGGGGGGAGGTCCCCAAGGACCGGGAGGCAAAAATCCCGGTGGTCTGACAGACTCCGAATGGGAGTCCCGTATGCGTGCGCTCAAGCAGGCACAAGAGCAAGCAGGTGCTTATGAAGCAGAATTGGAGCGTAAAAAGCAAGAAGCGGAAACGCTACACCTGCAGCGCAGAAATCGTGAAGAAGAACAGCTTCGACTAGATCAGGAACGCGAAGCACAACGTCTCATACAACAAGAAGAAGCGCGACGACTCGTTGAGGAGAAAGCCGCAGCCACCGTCACAAAAGCCCCTGTATCGGACGCTGTGATGCACAAAAAAGCTAAACCATCTGGGCGCCATGATGATGACGTAGATGATGAAGAAGAGGCAGCATCTGCAAAAAAGACATCTGGCACAACGCGGGCTGACGTCAAACGTACGGTGGCACCTGCTGCGTCCTCTTCGGCCAAACGCCACAAGACAAGACAACAGCTTCATCAAATTTCCTATGAAGACGCCGTGACCGCCGAAGAAGGCGTGCCGGGACGTTCATTTGGGGCGAGGCGGGCACCAAAGCGTAAGCAACAACCGGTTGCGCAAGAGGCCCGAGTGTCCTCGGTGCGTGAGGTGATTATTCCAGAAGCCATTACGGTCCAGGAGCTTTCTAACCGAATGGCCGTACGCGGCGCAGAAGTGATTAAGTTCCTCATGTCCATGGGTGTGATGGCCACCATTAACCAAAGCCTTGACGCAGAGACGGCTGAAATCGTCGTGAACGAATTTGGTCTCACGGCCAAGCGCGTCTCTATGGACGACGTCGTAGAAGGTCTTGGCCAAGTACAAGAAGCCGAAGGTGACTTTCAAGCGCGTCCTCCTGTTGTGACCATTATGGGTCACGTGGACCATGGTAAAACCTCTCTTTTGGACGCCCTTCGCCGTACGGACGTTGTCTCGTCTGAGGCTGGGGGTATTACCCAGCATATTGGTGCGTACCAAGTTCATGATTCCAAGGGACGTCTTGTTACCTTTATCGACACACCTGGTCACGCGGCCTTTACCCAAATGCGTTCTCGCGGCGCCAACGTCACGGATATCGTGATTTTAGTGGTCGCGGCCGATGACGGCATTAAAGAACAAACCATCGAAGCTATTCACCACGCCAAGGCCGCAGGGGTACCCATCATCGTCGCCATTAACAAAATGGACAAGCCAGAGGCCAATCCAGAACGTGTTCGACAAGAGCTTCTCCAACATGAACTAGTGGTCGAAGAGCTGGGCGGAGATATCTTAGCTGTGGAAGTTTCCGCAAAGAAAAGCTTGAATCTTGATAAGCTTTTAGACGTTGTGATGTTGCAAGCTGAAATTATGGAGCTTAAGGCAAACCCCAACCGAGTGGCCAAGGGTATTATCATTGAATCCAAGGTTGAGGCGGGCAGGGGCGCTGTGGGAACAGTGCTTGTTCAACAAGGGACCTTGACGGTCGGTGACATTTTCGTTGCAGGCAGTGAATGGGGACGTGTGCGCGCCCTTGTGGACTATACAGGTGTCAGACTTACTGAAGCGCTCCCCTCACAACCCGTTGAAGTCCTTGGTTTTGGCGGCGCGCCGACACCAGGTGAAGAATTCGTTGTGGTCGAAAACGAAGCCCGAGCCCGCGAGATCTCTGATTATAGACTCCATCGTCGTAAAGAGGCCAAAGCCGCCCTTGTCCGCAAAAACAGCATGCAGACCCTGATGCAAGGCACGCAAACCGCGGGTGCTCCCATGAGAGAGCTTTCCCTTGTGATCAAGTCCGACGTTCAAGGCTCGGTCGAGGCGATCATGAACAGTCTTCATAAGCTTGCCACCGACGAAGTCAGTGTGCGCTTCCTTCACACAGGTGTGGGTGGTATTAACGAAAGCGATGTATCGCTTGCATCCGCGTCCCAAGGTTTGGTTGTGGGCTTTAACGTGCGTGCCAACCCTCAAGCAAGGGAACTTGCTGCGCGCGATCAAGTGGAAATCCGTTATTACTCGATCATTTACGATGTCTTGGATGATATGAAAGCCATGATGGGTGGTCTTTTGGCCCCGACCTTGCGCGAAAAGTATTTGGGTGCTGCAGAAGTGCGACAAGTCTTTACTATTACTAAGGTTGGACGCGTTGCCGGCTGTTATGTGACCGAAGGCATGGTCAAGCGCGGCGCACGTGTGCGGATCCTCCGTGATAACATGGTGATTTATGAAGGAGTGCTTAAGACGTTGAAACGTTTCAAGGATGAGGTCAAGGAAGCCAAAGAAGGGTACGAATGTGGTATTACCTTTGAGGGATCCCAAGACATCCGCGAAGGAGACGCCATCGAGTGCTTCGAGGTTGAAGAAATCGCCCGTAGCCTTTAAGAGTGAATAGAGACAAGCATGATTAAAAGTGGGGCCCCCCAGGGGCCAACCCAACGACAAAAGCGTGTGGCGGAGGAAATCCGCCACATTCTAGCGACCGCCCTGACCCGTGGTGATTTTTATGACGAGGTCTTGGCAAGTCACACGGTCACCATAACCCGTGTGAGTGTGAGTCCTGACCTGAAGCAAGCCAAGGCGTATATTTCTCTTCTTGGGGGCGGGGACGCAGCACCTGCGCTAGAGGCCTTGAAAGCGCATCAATCCTATTTCCGCCAAGCGGTTGCAAGAACTTTAACCATCAAGTTTACACCGCGCATTGTCTTTGCTTTGGATGACAGTCTTCAAAGATCCATCGCGCTGGAGGCCCTTTTCCATTCGCCCAAAGTGGCACAGGACTTAAGTGCTTCTTCTGACGACGAGCAATAATCCTTTTATGATAGACGCTCCTGCACACCTAGATCTTCCTAAAGAACCTTCCCTTCGTGGGTGGCTTGTGGTGGACAAGCCTGAAGGTATTTCCTCGGCGGCTGTTGTGGCCATTGTCAAGCGTCGGTTCAAAAAGGGGTTGAAAATTGGCCACGCAGGTACCCTGGATCCTTTGGCTTCTGGCGTGTTGCCTTTGGCCCTTGGGGAGGCAACGAAGACAGTGTCTTATGTCACAGCCACAAGAAAAACCTATACGGTGGACGCTGTGTGGGGAGAAGCTCGCACCACCGATGACGCAGAGGGCGAAGTCTGCGATGTAAGCGATCACCGCCCCACAGAAGGGGACATTTTGGATGCCCTTTCTCAGATTCAAGACACCATTATGCAAGCCCCTCCTGCCTATAGCGCCATTAAGATTGGTGGCAAACGCGCATACGCCCTTGCTCGTCAAGGGGAAACCGTTGTGATGGAAAAGCGCGCCGTCAGCGTGTTTGGGGTGAGTCTTCTTGGACCCACCGCCACAGGGGACGGTCACCGCTTTGAAATTCACTGTGGACCTGGGTTTTATGTGCGCTCATTTGTGCGGGATTTGGCCGTCTCTTTGGGGACGGTTGCCTATGCCAGGCACATTCGGCGCGTGTCTGTTGGAAAATTTCATCAAAAAGATGCAATCCCGCTCGAAAAGCTTGAAATTTTGCCCCAGATAGACTTAATAAGAGAGTATGTTACTTCACTAGAGAGTGTGCTGGACGACATCCCGGCTCTTTCCTTTACCATGGAGGCTGAAAAGAAGCTTCGCCATGGTCAGCGACTTACCCTAAAGCCGGAAGACGTCGCGGTGGAAGAACATGAAACATCCGACCAAGTGGTCGTGTGTTTAACGGAACAGGGCACCGCCTTTGCCCTGGCAAACCGCGTAGGAGATGTCATAAAGCCCCTACGCCTGTTGATAGATTAAAAGGAGATCACGATGTCGATCGTTGCTGAAAAGAAAAAAGAGATTGTAAAAGAATACGCTACAAAACAAGGGGATACAGGTTCTCCAGAGGTGCAAGTCGCCATTTTGACCGAGCGTATTCGTAATTTGACCGACCACTTTAAGACCCATAAAAAGGATAACCATTCTCGTCGTGGTCTTTTAATGATGGTGAACCAACGCCGTAAGCTTCTTTCCTACGTGAAGAAAAAAGACGTCGAGCGTTACGAAGCGTTGATTAAGCGCCTAGGCCTTCGCCACTAGCACTTATAGGAGGGGCGCCAAAGGCGCCCTTTTGTCTTGCGCATCCGCGCACCAACTAAGGATTAATGTTACATGTTCCAAATACATAGAAGAGAAATAGAGTGGGGAGGACGCACCCTTAGTCTTGAGACAGGGAAAATTGCCCGTCAAGCAGATGGTGCGGTTGTCGTAACCTACGGACAAACCAGCGTACTGTGCACCGTTGTTGCTGAAAAAAAACCAAAGGACGGCGTCGATTTCTTTCCCTTGACCGTTCATTACCAAGAAAAAGCCTTTGCGGCCGGAAAGATTCCTGGCGGCTTTTTCAAGCGTGAAGGCAAGCCGAGCGAAAAGGAAGTGCTCACCTCACGCCTCATTGACAGGCCCATCAGGCCCTTGTTCGATGGACACTTTTTTAACGAGACTCAAATCGTTTGTACGCTTCTAAGCCACGACCTTGAAAATGACGCTGATATTATTGCCATGATCGGTGCCTCGGCCGCCATTGCGGTGGCGGGTCTTCCTTGCCACGGCCCCATGGCAGCAGCCCGCGTTGGTTACACAGACGGCGCGTACGTTTTGAACCCCACTTTTCAAGAACTTCCAGATTCTTCGTTGAACCTTGTGGTCGGTGCGACTAAGGACGGCGTGATGATGGTGGAATCGGAAGCGCACCAGCTAAGCGAAGAAATCATGCTGGGCGCTGTGGTTTACGGCCAAACAGAAATGCAACCCGTCATTGAGATGATCAAGGCGCTCGCTGCGGACGCGGCAAAAACTCCTTGGGCAACACCTGAGGCAGATCCAGAGGCTGCGACCATTGAGGCCATGCTGTCTGACAAGTTTGAAGCGGACTTGCGCCTTGCGTACAAGGAAACACAAAAGCAAGTGCGCTCTGAAAAAGTGGGCGAAGTAAAAGCGCGCGCCGTTGAGGCGTTGAAAGAAGCGCATCCCGAGCTTTCTGAAGTAAAGATCGTCAAGTTCTTCAAAGCCCTCGAGCAAAAAGTTGTGCGTGGTGACATCCTCAAGACGAGCAAGCGTATTGATGGCCGCGATCTTGTGACCGTGCGTCCCATCGAATGCGAAGTTGGCCTTTTGCCAGGGGCCCACGGAAGCGCCCTTTTTACACGCGGTGAAACCCAAGCGTTAGTCGTTGCAACCCTCGGCACCAGCCAAGACGAGCAGCTGATTGACGCCTTAGAGGGAGAATACCGCGAACGCTTCATGCTGCACTACAACTTCCCACCATTTTCTGTAGGTGAGGTCGGCCGTATGAGTGGTCCAGGACGCCGCGAAATCGGCCATGGAAAGCTTGCATGGCGCGCCCTTAACCCCATGATGCCCACCAAAGAAGCCTTTGCTTATACCGTGCGCGTTGTGTCCGAAATCACAGAATCCAACGGATCGTCGTCCATGGCGACGGTGTGCGGTGGTTCCCTTGCCATGATGGATGCGGGTGTGCCCCTGACAAAGCCTGTGGCGGGTATTGCCATGGGGCTGATCAAGGACGGCGGTTCTTTTGCCGTATTGTCGGACATCTTGGGTGATGAAGATCACTTGGGCGATATGGACTTTAAGGTTGCTGGTACCGAAGACGGTGTGACCTCCCTTCAAATGGACATCAAGGTCACAGGCATTACAAAGGAAATCATGGAAGTGGCTCTGTCCCAAGCCAAGGGCGGACGTCTTCATATCTTGGGTGAAATGGCCAAGGCCATGACGGGCTCACGCGAAGGCGTGAAAGAGAATGCCCCCCGTATTGAATCCTTTGACATTAAAAAGGACAAGATTCGCGATGTGATCGGCAGTGGTGGTAAAGTCATCCGTGAAATCTGTGAAAAGACAAAGACAAAGATCGACATCTCTGAAGAAGGTCGCATCGAAGTGTCTGGCCCTAACCAACATAGCATTGATGAAGCCATTCGTATCATCAAGGGTATTACCGAGGATCCGGAAGTGGGCAAGGTTTACCCTGCTAAAGTTGTAAAGCTGATGGATTTTGGTGCTTTTGTGGATTATTGTGGCACCCGCTCAGGTCTTGTCCATATCAGCCAACTTGCCGCTGAGCGCGTTGAGAAAGTTGACAGTGTGGTCAAGATTGGGGATGATGTCTTTGTAAAGCTTCTTGGTTTCGACGATCGTGGTAAGGCCCGCCTGAGCATGAAAGTTGTGAACCAAGAAACGGGTGAAGCACTGGAAACAGCGGCTCCTGCCCAAGAATAAAGACGAGCAGAAAGGATCCCCATGAAAACCTTAAGACCCTTGATGATTTCTGGTGCTGAGGTGCTCCCCCTTGTGGAAGGGGGCAAAGGCATTGCGGTCTCCAGTGGTCAAAGCTCGGGCGCTTGGGCTGCCAGCGGCGGCGTGGGGACCTTTTCGGCTGTGAACGCCGATTCCTATGACGAGGCGGGCAATATCATTCCCCAAGTTTATCGCGGTAAAACGAGGCGCGAACGACACGACGAGCTCATTGCTTACGGCATTGAGGGCGGCATTACCCAGGCGCGCATAGCCCACGAAATGGCAGGCGGCAAAGGGCGCATTCACATGAATGTGCTTTGGGAAATGGGCGGGTGTGAGGCAATCCTAGAAGGCGTCCTTGAGGGCGCTAAGGGCCTTGTGCACGGTGTGACATGCGGGGCAGGGATGCCGTACAGGCTTGCTGAAATCGCGGCCCATCACGGTGTTTACACATATCCCATTGTATCCTCGGCCAGAGCTTTTCGTGCCCTGTGGAAGCGTAGCTTTCATAAATATCCTGACTTTTTAGGCGGCGTTGTTTACGAAGATCCCTGGCTTGCTGGTGGTCATAATGGCCTTTCCAACAACGAAAATCCAAGAGCACCTGAGGCACCTTACGGGCGCGTGAAAGAGCTTCGCGATGTGATGCGCGAGTTTGGTCTTCACAAGACACCTATTATTATGGCGGGCGGTGTATGGGCGCTGGATGAATGGGAAGACTGGATCGATAATCCTGAGCTCGGCCCCATAGCTTTTCAGTTCGGAACAAGACCTCTTTTAACCCAGGAAAGTCCCATTTCTCCCCAGTGGAAGCAACGACTTCTCTCCATTGAAGAAGGGGACGTTTATTTGAATCAATTTTCGCCCACAGGCTTTTATTCGTCAGGGGTCAGAAACGCCTTTTTGAACGAGCTTGTGGAACGCTCCATGCGCCAACTTGCGTATTCAACAGAGCCAGTGGGGGATCACTGCGCCGAGTTCCTCATGGGGATTCGCGGTCGCAAGATTTACCTAACGGTTTCAGACCGGGAAAAAGCAAAGCTTTGGCTGGACGCGGGATACACAGAAACTCTGCGCACGCCAGAATCAACCCTTGTGTTTGTGACGCCGGCCAAGGCACGTGAAATCCGCAAGGATCAAATCGATTGCATGGGGTGCCTGAGTGCATGCCGTTTCAGTAACTGGAGCCAAAAAGAGCCCTTTAACACCGGGAAAAAAGCAGACCCCAGATCCTTTTGTATCCAAAAGTCTTTGCAAGAAATTGCCCATGGCGGTAACGTCGAGCACCATTTGATGTTCGCAGGTCACAATGCCTACCGGTTTGCCAAAGATCCGTTCTATGCCAACGGCTTTATCCCCACGGTAAAGGAACTTGTGGAGCGCATCCAGACCGGTGCCTAAAGGAAAATCACAGGTAAAGAAATAAAATTTCCTTGACCAGGACGCGCGGCGTGACAACATAAAGAACAGAAAACTAAGCACTTGGGTCAGGGCGCCTTCCCAAGTGAACATAAAACCAAAAGGCGCCACAGCAAAAGGAGACAGACATGCTGACCGTTGGTGATCGTTTTCCCAGTTATAGCCTAAAGGGCGTTGATTCCAATAACATGGATTTCAAAGTGTACACCGAGAACACCGCAAAGGGCTCTTGGAAGGTTTACATGTTCTGGCCTAAGGATTTTACCTTTGTGTGCCCCACAGAGATTTCATCTTATGGCGACCTTTACAAGGATTTCAAAGCGCTCAATACCGAAGTATATGGTCTTAGTACCGATTCCGAGTTTGTGCACCTTGCGTGGCGCTCCAGCCATCCAGCCCTTCAAGCGCTTCCTTATCCCATGCTGTCGGACATTACGCGTTCGCTGTCTGAGGATTTGGGCATCCTTCATAAAACGGAAGGCGTTTGCCTACGCGCGACTTTCATCGTAGATCCAGAAAACATCATCCGTCACGTTTCCGTAAACGACCTCAGTGTTGGACGTAGTGCTGACGAGACTTTGCGCCTTGTCCAAGCCTTCCAAACGGGTGAGCTTACTCCTTGCAACTGGAAGCGCGGCGAAGACGTGATTAAAGCTGCCTAAGCGTCGAAACGCGGTTAAAAACAAAAAAAGGAGGTAAAACCCTCCTTTTTTTTAACCTCTCTTTTAAGGTGTCCATTACATGGCCTCTCGTTAGGGTACTTATTTACATGAGGGGGACATGATGAAAAAGATAACTTTTTACCTTTCTCATAATCCAAAGAGTCTGTATCACAGAACAAATATCTATATGTTTCCTTTAAACGCAAAACTGCTTCCCCCAATGTATAGGCGCCTAGGAATAACCTAAGATCTTAAGGCATTTCTTGAAAAATCCTCAAAGGATGGCACTTTTTCATAAACAGCCTTGTGCAAACCGCATCACTCGGCCGTCAGAGAAAACTGGAAGTTTATGTTGAAATGATAAGATTAATCAGTGAGAGCGACCTGAACCCCGTGCCCCTTAACCCCGCCCCTGGAAGGCATAAGATATGATCATGTGGTTTTACGCAATGAAGACAATACGAACTTTATAAAGGGTATTTATGTTCAGGGCGACGGTTTAAAGGTCGCCCTGAACATCGTACTGGGGCCGTTTCGTTGCGCGAGAACTGAAGGTAGACAAAAGAACCGACACGCGTGGGGATTTCAAAATTAAAGATTATATGAGACTTTCATCTTGTTGATGTTGTGTAGATGAGGGCGCTTTCATATGATAAAGACCGCACATCAGATAATCATAACCTGTCACGAGGGTCAAAAGTGCCGCTCCCCACAGTCCCCAGAGCCCAATATAAGGAACTGGAAGATATTGGGGAAAAGGGTCGCCCCAAATAAGAAAGCCCAAGGCACCAATCTGTAGGGCCGTTTTCCACTTCGCAAGCCTTGTAACCGGTAATGGAACAGCAATCTCAGCAAGAAACTCTCGTAATCCTGAAACCAAAATCTCTCTGCACAGAATAATGACAGCCGGAATAAGAGCCAAGCCTTGGAGGGTTCCAAGGCCTGCCAGCATCAAAAGAACAGACGCCACAAGCAGTTTATCTGCCACGGGGTCTAGAAATCTCCCGAAATGGGAGGTGCTTTGAAAACGCCGGGCTAGATATCCATCGAAGTAATCCGTCACACCTGCCAAGGCAAAAAGACTTGCGGAAACCCAAGCAACTTTGTGATGTTCAACATACATAAAGATCACAACAAGGGGCACCAATGTAATTCGAAGAATGGTCAAAATATTAGGCAGCGTCAACACCAGCACAGAATACATAATAAGAAAAGGCCCTTGAACACATTGCCTCTTTCCCAAGAGGGCGTCGAGCGCATAATGAAAATCATGGCAAATAAATCCAAGTGGTGCAAAGGATCCACATAAAGGAGGATCTCATGTACCCAAAAGGCAGATTAGTGATAGGGCCGTTTTTCTTCTTTTCCATGGTGAAGATAATGCCATTTGGCAAAGGTAATCTTTTGTTCCTCGTTCAGGCTCTTGGTTTCGCGCTGAAGGTCTTCATAAAGACCTATGTAAACAGCTGGATCAAAGTCTGTGGGAAGCGCGCTCACAGCATGATAGCGCCGTTTCTCCTCTTTTCCATGGTGAAGATAATGCCATTTGGCAAAGGTAATCTTTTGTTCCTCGTTCAGGCTCTTGGTTTCGCGCTGAAGGTCTTCATAAAGACCTATGTAAACAGCTGGATCAAAG
>JAJTHL010000008.1 GCA_021298595.1 Alphaproteobacteria bacterium
AAAAATAAATCTTGACCATATCTATGCCATCAATCAAGCACATCTTACAAAGCTGAGTCTTGAAGAGGTGATGGGTTATTACAAGAAGATCTTAACGCCTGTGAAAGACCTCCTTGAGTTTCGAGAGGAAGGACTTAAGGCAGAGGATATGGAAGGGTTTTTTGATGCTTTTTTATATAATCTAATAATTTTAACGCCTCCTCATTTGCAAGAGGGCGTCAAAGACTATCTTTTTGATCCAAAAGGAGAATATGCTGGGTTTGTGCCCCTCACACCTCTGACGCAATCATGTATAGCCAAGCGACACGTTGCGCGCCACGAGTACAGTCTTGCGATTAAGGTTTATCAAACTTATTTGCCGCGTTTTATTAACAACGAAAACGACCCGTTAGGCGTAGATGCCCATGGTCTTCGTGCCTATCATATGTTTCCCTACATGGCCTTGGACTATAGCAACCGCGCGTACGTTTACTATGCACAAGGCTTATATGATTTGTCGTACCAGTCTTCATGGCTTGCCATGCAGTACTCACAGGTGCTTGTGCCCCGCTATCTCAATGCCATGGCTTTGGTTGCTCTTGAGCGGTACCGTGAGGCAAAAATCCTCTTAAGAGGGCTCAAAGCACTGCCGAGAGATGATTTCAAGCCCTATCCAGATATGTATAGCATTATCAAAGCATCTTATGAGCACGTACTGACGGCCCTTGATGCAGAAAGCGAACTACAGGGGCTACGCGAATGGAAAGAGCATATGAGCCAGCGCCAACATAAAATTCTGAGTCGTTTGCAGCAAAAAATGAAAGAAAAACTTGCGTCTACGAATGCGCTCTCTGATGAAGAGGCACGAAAAAAAGCCGACGCTGTGGCAGCAATGCTCCTTCAAGAAGAGAAGACAGAAACTCAATCCCATCGTAAAAAAGGAGGGGCGAAATCTCGTAAAAAAAAGGGTGGCGCCCACGCATCTGCACCTAAATCAAAGAAGTCGTCACCATCTGGAGCGTCCTCATTGCTCACGGTCATCCCGAGAGAAGAAAAGGTGCCACAAGAGGTCACAGGGGTAAAGAGCCCAGGGGCCGCGGCGCCAAACGCGCAGCCCAAAAAACAAGAAGCGTTACAACTCAAAAATCCTCAAAAGGCCCCGACGACGCCAAACCTGTCAACAAAGAAAAAACAAACAAGCACCACCACAATGACAACTTTGCGTGAAAAAAGTCCTTCCAAAGGAGCTGTGGCCACGCCAACGACGCCCCCTTCAACGGTGCCCATTGAAGAGTTGATCACAGGGACACCCTATAAGATTTTTTGCACCCTCTTCGAACCTTTTGAAGGGAATAAAAGAAAAACATCCCTTAAAGTGTCCTTGAGTGATGTGGAGACGCTGATGAAAGCCCTTAAACAAGTTTATAAAAAAAACGGCGGCAAAGGGTCCCACGAAAAAGCAAATCTCGATTTTGTGACCGAAAGTGGAGAGATGCGTAAGAAAGTGCTGATTCTTGCAAGGCATACCTACCTGAAGCCTTATCAAATAACAGATCTTTGTATGTCTTTCATCAGTTACGGATTTTATCCCCACTACTTAAAAGATCGCTTGCAAGAAAAAGGGCACTTACCGGGTGCCGATCGATAATGTGCTGAGTCTTATCTTGCGCTCACCCCGTTGCGGTGATTTTAGCCTCAAAGGGGTGAGGCAGTATGGGTCAAAAGGCTTTTGCAATAACTGTGCACATCTAGAGAGCAAGTCCAAGTGGAAATCAGCTTGTTGTCAAGGGCATGTTGGATCACAACGCGCCTTACCTTAAGGTCACTAATCGAGCTTAAGTTGTAAAGAAGGGCACAGATCAAGGTATCCTTTTGGCATTGCCTTACAACGTCAGGCGTTAACAGTGCAAGACTATGTGTTTGAATGAACTCATCGGGAATCGCGGCAAGGGTGTTAAAGATCGCGATCAAGGTATCCGTTTCTTTGATGGCACAGGTGATGTGGCCAGGAAGTTGAGTCAATAAACGCTTCTCCGTTTGGGGTGTGTGCTTTTCAAGGGACTCAAAGAGTGCACCAAGATCATAGCCACTGCGGCAACACGATAGAATCGCAGCAGGTAATACGGGTAGGGGCCGTTTTTCGTTGTAAGCGTATAGTTTTCTCAAAAGAAAAAGAAGCTCTTCCCTATCACGACAGTAAGTATGGTACGTGCGAACATGGGAGAAAAGCGAAGTCGAAAGCACCGAAAGATCCTGAAGCGCTTGTCTTGTGGATGAACTGGATAACGAAGGCTTTTTTGAGTCTGTTAAACAAAGCGCTATCAAATGTTTGACGGTGGAAATATTTTCTTCTGTTGGCGGCAAGGAGAGAAGCGCACCCTTTTGTAAGAAGACTTGCCGGATAAAGGACGTGCCATCATACATGTCTAGAAGTGCGTTCATCCGGCGTGTGCGCGTTGTCTCATCGGTTACGTCACTGGCTTCAAGAGGGGGCGATGTCATGAAAGGCATGAGGGCTAAAAGACATAACCCTTTCATGGTGTTACTTCCGCTTCTTAAGCAGGCAAAATTCATAGTATAAGCACCTTATTCACTTTGGGTGTGGGACTGAGTAGGCGCACCGGGATGTAACACTTCCTTTCTTTGTGCGCTTTTCCAAAGACTTTTCAGAATCATCACGGCACTTTGAGGGCTTTGACAAAAGCTTGCTTGCTGTTCTGTGAACGCCTTGAGAATACGCAGACGTAGTTCCTTGTCTTTCATAGCGCTGACGGTCTCAATAAAGGGCGTGAGGGCCTCACCATCGTGACCATGCAGTTTAAGAATCGCGTCTGTGAGATACGAGAAAATTTCTGCTCGTTCCTCATCGGACTCAAGGTTGCCAAGGGCTTTGATGAGCGGCGCACGGTTATGGGTGATTTTGTCGGAGATTGTATGAAAATAAGTCATTACTTGACGCCGGGAGGAGGCATTTTCAATCTCAAACGCAGCTTTTACAAGCGCCGCACTATCATGGCGTTGGTGCGCTTCTTTTAAGACTTTAGCCGTGAACAGTGTTGGAACATAGTCCCATTGGTCTTGGGGGGCAAAGGTTGCGATGGCTTCTAAATAGTCACCCAAATCAGAAGAAAGGCTTTCCACTAAGTGCTTATTTACAGTCCTCAAAAGATTATTTTGTGTACAATCGTCTAGTTCAGCCATGGCAAGGACCAGATCACAGATTTGTCCAATGGTTGGCCCGTGGGGCAAAAGATAGGTGCGAACTTTCTCCCAAAGCGCGTCTCTTTTATGGTCTTCAAGTGTGGCCAAGTACTGGAGGAGCGTGGCGGCATCAAATACGCAGACTGCCTTATTTGTATGGAGGAGGTCATTCTGTAATATGGAAATGATCTTGCGACGCTTTTCATAGTCTGTGATTGTGCCCAGAATTTGTACAAGGGCTGTAACGTCTTCGGCGGATTGGCAGAAGGAAAGAACATGCTCTTTGATGGTGAGGCAAAGCTCGCTCCTAAGGGCTGAGTCAGAGATCTTTCTCAAAGAATTCATAAGCTCGCTCACGTCTTCTACGAGATCTTCTGCGTTGGTGAGGCCCTCTACAAGACCACTTATTTCAACGCGTTCTTCTTGGGTAGGGATCTCTGCCAAAGCGCGCGCGAGGGTATGAAATCGCTCATACGTTTGACACTGTCCTAAAAGTGAAAGGGAGGTGATGTTTTTTAAGGGAACATCAAGGCACGTCTTGTCTATGAAAAGAAGGTCTTCAAGGAGCCGAATCGTACAGGAATTGTTTTGCGCGTCAAAAAGAAGCTCTGGGTGGTTGACGAGAAAGCGCGCACATGCCCTCCTTTTTGACTGTGGCAAGGGGCGCAGCGTGTGTATCGCTTCACCCATTTCTTTATGGCACAGCGCGACGAATCTGGGCGTAAGAAGCTCCTCCATATGAGCGCGCCGTCTTTTCCCGGGTGTTGTTGCATACTCAACCAATGCTTCTACAAGACCCTGACCACATAAGTAACTTTGTGACAATCGGTTATCCCAAAGCTGTGATGCAAGGCGCTGACGCTTTGGAGAGAGTGAAGAAAATTCACATAGAAGATAACGTAGGGACTCTGGTGTTTGTCGGTCCTTTATGGGGTCTTCATCACATACTTCGATGAGAGAGGAGATGCGACGTGAGGAGCGTGTCTTCATGAAGTGTTCTAGGAGTCTTTTTAACTGAGTTGGGTCTTTGGCGTTGGGAAGGTACAGCTCGTTTACAAGTTTTACAACCTGGGTTCTTATGGGGGCAGACATGGCCCCCAAGGCGCGAACGTATGCGACCCTATCATCGGGATTGGGGTAACATTGAGAAAAAGGGCCCATAACGATGTCATTAATTTCTTGACGCCCCCCTTGCGAGGGAACAGCTGCTAGGGCGACGCTATATTTTGAGAGTTGTGTCAAATCCTGAGCGTTTTTTATTAAGGGGAGGGAAAAAAAGGCCGATAAGTCAGCGGCCGGGACACGGCGATCTACCTCTAAAATCATTTGAGATAAAGAGATCGCTGTCTGGGTATCGATGCACCTGCTAAAAAAAGTTGACGCTAGAATTTTATAAACCCGCTGCCGTGTAGGCAGATCGGTGATGGTCCCATAAAAGTTCACAAGATCACGAAGATCACTCGGGCTTGGCTCAAGGGACAGAAGAGGTCTCGGGAAAAGAGGGCGTTCGTTGATCGTTGACAGCGTAATGAGCGTGTTAATGGTGGTTAAGAGGTGACGCTGATGATGGCAGTGGGAAAAAAATTGCTCTGTGAACGTATCAAAGACATTTTGACGTTGGGTCGCTCTAGGGATTTTTTGAAATGAGCTGACAATTTTGGCAACAGCCATCACAGAGGGGACCAAGTCTTTGCCCTCAAGTCGTGGTTTTTTCTTACATAGTAAAAGAACGCTTTGTGTTAAAAACCCTCTGAGTTGTTTTCGCTCTTCATGATTTGGAAAAAGGGCAAAGGCATTGATCAGAGTTGTCACGTTGAGGCCATTGGTGCACAAGGACAGAAGGGGGGCATCTATGTGATGTGACATATCTGGGCGATCAGCACTTGAAAGCGACCACAAAGTTCCAGCAAGCCTCATAAGTTCGAATCCGGCACTACAGCGTGCGACCATACCCGGTGTCAGGGCCAAAAAGAATGTTTCTCTTTCCTGGGGCGGGTGGGCCACACATTGCAAATGAATCTTTTCAAGAAAATTCGGGGGTATTAAAGCGCGACTTTTTGCAAGCTGTGAGGCAAATCCTTGTTGACATTTTTGAACGAGGGCCTCGAGGTGTTTTTCGCCGTTGTCGTGCACAAGGCAGTAAGAAAGTGAGTCTTCGTATGTGCCAAGAAGGGCTCGCTGTGGGTTTTTACTTGCAAACGGACCTGTAAGAAACGCCTGCCATTTTTCATGACGGCGCCCATCATCGAGAGGCAAATGACGAGAAGGTGAAGAGGCGAAAGGGGGAGGGGGCACAACAGAAGGAGATGAAAAACTTGGCGCCCCATCTGGATCTTCTTGCTCGCCCGGATAGGCCCCTAAGGGGTGTATGGATAAATAAATCGCGGCCCAGAAAGATGTTCTTAAGAGCAGGCATTTTTTCAAAATGGTCCCTCCACTGTTGCAAAAATCAGGCGATCCTATGGCTTTTACTTTTTTGTGTCAATGGGTTAACCGTCGCCTCAAGGTCTTGTTTACAGCCATACCTCTAGTAAACCCTTGTCGGAAGCCTGATGCAATAGTTATTTATGGGCAAAGACCAAGCAGGCGCTTATGGGAACATTGCCCTCTCGAGGCGCGCGGCATTTAAAGTTTGGCGCCAAGGGCTTGGGCAAGCTTTTCGATGGTATGGATGACGTCCTCGCCAGACGCGCACGTCTCCAGTATTTCTTCGCCAAGGTGCGACGCGACTTTGTGACGAAGATCTGGATTTTTGATACTTGAGAACGCTTTAAGCGTCTGGGCGCTTTCTGCTGCACACGTGCACGCCTCAAAAAGAGTAGGGGTTAAAAACACAGATAACTCTTCTTGTAAAAAGAGTGCGGGAATTTTTCCCAACACGCGCACAGTATGACCCACATCATAAGGACGTGAAAAATGCGCGTGAAAGTGAGTCTCGGCCACCTCCACAACAAGGGGGCGTTTCACAGGGGAGATTTCTTGTAGGGCTTGTAACATCTCAAGACGTTCATCACAGGTGCCACATCCCTTTAAAAGGGAGTGACTTGCCACAAGTGATAAGGTCTGTGCTTCATGATTTGGAAAATGACTGAGGGCTTTGATGAAACCAGCAGCCGGTTCAAATCCCCCACACTTTTGGATAAACGCGCGTGATGTTAAGAGAGATCTGAAAAAGTCTTCTTGGATTTTTGTTCTCACGTGGGTGAAAAGCTCGGTCACGGTGATGAGATCGGTTGCGGTTTCGCATCGTCCCACAAGGGACATGGAAAGCGCGCCGTGTGCTTTTTCCAAAGTAAGAGAAGAGGCGATTTTGTCGAGATACTTATTTAAAAGCGCTTCTTCTGTTTTCGTGAAAGGTATCGCTTGAAGCCGGCCCTCTTTGTAGTCGTCCCACAAATGGTCTGCGTGACTTTTAGAGGCACTGGCATGAGCAAGGGTGCTCAAAGAGAGAAGGGCGCCCAAGGCAGCAGTAAAGAGATGTTTCATTTTACATAAAGGTCATAAATTTCCTCAAACCTAAAGAATTTAGCAAAGTAAAACAAGATTATTCTTGCCTTTTGTCAGTTGAGATAACTTTTGAAATTTTATAGAGAAAGATTTTTCCTTTGATCTCTAAAAGATCGCTAAGATTGATCAACCCCCCGGAGGTCGAAGAACACCTGTGTAGATTTCCAATCAGTTTCACGAGGGCCTCAGTACCGCACAGTGCAGGAACGAGTTTGAGACAGGTCTGCACAAGGTCCTCTGTTAAATAATCGAGGGGATTACTGCCCGGGGTATCTTGAGCCTCAAAAAAAGCATTGACCAGTTTTGCACGCTCGAACGCGTATCGACAATGTCTTGTCAGGGTCGGCGTTAAAAAGGGTGTGGGATCGCGCTGGAACCACTTGGGTGGGAAACCTGCAATCAAATTAACGGTGTTATGAACGTCAATATCGCAGTATTCAACCGAGTGGGTCATGAACTTGGCAAAGTAAGTCGTAACGTAACGTACTGTATTTGTTCGATGTGACGGGTCTTTAATGAAACCGAGGTCCGTTATCAGGGTCATAACGCTAAAAGGACTCAGACATGCCTGGACGAGATAGGGATTTAGAACGGAAACGACATGACGGCGCTTCTCCTCGTTTCTCAGATTTGAAAGTGCTACCAGGGCGCTCATAGTTTTAGGGTTATTGCCGCAAAGGTTTTCAAGGGAAGGCGTCAAGTAAGCTTTGATAAAGCCAATGCCCATTTTCGGGTCTTGGAGCATAACGATAAATTTATGTAAGACATCAAATCGTTCATTATCATTGGTTGAAAGAGCAGACGCCTTCGCTTTGAGAAAAGCCTGATCTTGCCCATTAAGAGCCTTGAAACAGGGAATTCTTTCATAATAGTCAGGGGCTTCAAGCAGGTGGCGAGGTATAGGGAGGCGGGAAGAGTCCGACACATCACCTCTGTCGAAAGGAAAAGACGCATAAACACTTTCGTGTCCCCATAAAAAAACTAAGAAAAGTCCGAGTAGATTGAAGGTCTTCATGGTGTTTCCTTTCTGATTTATGCATCAAAATCCTACCCTTTAAACGCAAGGGCGCTCAAGAAATAAGTGAGATCACTTGGCGAGGAAATCCCCTCGACGTTGCTGGGTGTGAGGTACGCTTTAAGGTCTTTAGCGTTTTCTGGCAGAAATTTTTCAAACCAAGACAAATAATCGGGATAAAGTGAAGGGACTTTGCTGTGGGGTACAATCACATCAAGCAAAAGCGTCATAGCCGCCTGTCGTTTTTCGGCCTCCATCGCGACAAGTCTGTCCATAAGCTTTGTGACGATTTCGGTGGTGATGCCTTCTTTGAGGGGGAGGGTGCGTATGAAAGCGTGAATCTCGCTTTGTATTTCAGGAGAGGCGATTTTTCCAAAGGCGGCGATCAAATGGCTCAAATCTTCAGGTGTGCGACAAAAGATAAGGGGGACAGGTGTCAAAAGTGTCTGAACATGATCCGGGTCATCAACGCTCCTCAACCCCTGCAGACACGCAAGCCTATCAGCAGGCGTACGGCAAAATGCGTCCAAGGTGGGGGTGAGGACAAGGTCATGGGCGCTCAAACGAAGTTCTGTCATGCCGCGCAACAGCGTTAAAAAGCTAACATCTGTGATCTCTTGGTCAGAAGGAGAGGCCGCGCGCGTTTGCGCGGAGGCGGAGATGTCAGAGACGTGTCCAGGCATAAGGGCCACAAGACAGTCTTCAAGGGTGTCCAAAGCCCTATAGATCCTTGGGATGTCTTTATCGAGGGGTAGAATTTCTTCTTCGATAAGTGTAAGGCAGGCATCTCTTTGCTCTGGCGTGTCACAAAATGAAAAAAGATTTCCAAGTTTTTCAAGGGTATTGCAATCGGCGTTGCCAAAGGGGACGATGGCGTGTTGGGTAATGACCGCTTCAAGCAAACGTGCCCCTTTGTCATGGGATAGCAAAAAAGAAAACCCTAAATAATGGTTTGCTAAGGACTCTTGTGCCATGGCGAAATGCAGGGGGTGAGTTTGTTCATAGGCGTTGACCCACTCTAAAAAAACCAAAGGATTATAGAGCGTGCAACTGATCGGTGGGCGTTCGTAACGCGTCAACGCTTCAAGACGCCACCACATATAGTCCATAGGCGATTTTTGTGTACTAAGCGCTGAATCACAAGGAGGAGTAAGATGCGCTAAGAGAGAGGCAAAAGCGCTCAAAGACAGACGATCATCATCCATAAGGACACCAAGAGCCTCAAAGAACATTTGAACATCCACATGATGGCGAAAGGCAGGCAGGGCCTGCTTTTCCACAAACGAAACCAGAAGGTCTCGCCCCTCGACACTTTGCGTGGTGCAGCCAAAGGCGTACCCCATGGCATAAAGGGGGTCTTGTTGCTCCTCTTGCTTTCTAGGATTGTAACCAGTTTTAAGACACAAAGAAATCACTTGATTCATGAGAGGGGCAGCGTCTTTGTGCAAAAACAAATGCCTATAGCCGTATTGCTGCTGCATCATGCGGGGAAAAAAATGCCAAAACGCGGGCATATGATGCAGAAGGCTGAAGGCCGCCCACGATTTAAAGGCATGGACGGGCTCGTCTTCCTGGTCTCCATCCTGATAAGGCGTGCCGTCTGGGTTATAGTGGGCCTGTAGAAAACGATGAAGCGGGTTTATGCCGAGAAAATGGGCGCCAGGATCCTGGAGCTTTGTGAATCTCTCATCTAGGCTCTTTAGGGGGTCGGTGTTATTTTTGAGATGATAAAGACTGTCTTTCACGGCGTCAAATACAAGACAGAGCTGCGCATAATGGGAGCAATGGGGTAAGACATGGGCGTTGAGCGTTCTAATAAGGGGAAGCGCGCGCTCCTCACTTGGGAAGTCGCGAAAGACATCCCCTAGCAAGGAAAAAGGATCATATAGGGGGGCAGTTAACGATGGATCATAGCCAGAGCGTGTGGCCAGGGCAACCAGATCGCTCAGTATGCCACGCCCCTCTTCACTGCGGTACACACCAGTAAGCAAGTGCTGCTGTGACGACAAGACAGCTTGAAGTTGTTCAAGGTAAGGATCTTCTACGCTTTCATCGTCACTGCTTTCGTCGGAGCTGTTGAATTGAGAGACGGGTTGTATCCTTTCACTCTCTTCAAAGGCGTCGAACGAGGACAAAGCTCCTTCATCACCCGACTCATCACTCATTATTGTGCTTGTGCGTGAGCTGTAAGAAAGATTACCAAAAGAGTCTTCCTCTTCATCGCTCAACGAGCTCCAGGTTGTGCCCCCTAGGGCTACACTTATAACAAGGCCATAGGCCACATGATCGATCCGCACGCTTATCTCCAATTGATTAGCTTTTTTCATTCTTTAGTCTGGCATAAAGAATTTAATGATCCTAGAGGAGATACTCTTTACACCCCATGAAGCTGTTTAGGTTTTACGCTCCTCACTGATAAAGACGTTTACGCAAGTAAAAATGCTCTATCTCGTTTGAGGTGCCGTCAAAAAATGGTCAAGAAGTCGCCGTTGAACACGTAAGCGAAGAACACGTAGGGGATTTTTTGAAGAGCAACCAAAGCGTAACCCAGCGTTTGTTGATTGACAAAAGTATCCAAAAGGTCTTCTGACAACGGTGAGAGCGCTTTGCTGAGGCGACTGCTGGTACGCAAGGATTTTTTAGGAAAGGCAAGCGCCTTTAAAAAAGCGAATGCTCTTGGTCATATAAGAATAGCATCGGCTACAAGCGAAGCTATCACGCCCTACGAGAGAGGTGATGAGAGTAAAAAGTTCGCCGCTTTTGATTTCTCCCAGGGCGCTGATTAAATGACGAAAAGCCCCACCATGGGGACACCGCTCAAGGATCCTTGAAAAGGAATGAGACTCTTTTTCTGTAAGCGGGTTAGGTGAGTCGCCAAAAGTGTCAAAGGGAATATCGAGAAGAGCGGGGGCGGGTGACAAAAAAATCCCAGGATTTGTGCGCGGCGCTTGAACGTGGGAGGGGCGCAAAGGGCATGGATGACCAGGTTCAGCTCCAGGGCGTCATCGCAAAAAGCTAAGAGCGTCTATACCGGTGGGGAGGAAAGAAACTCTAGGGTTGAGTGTTTGGAAAACATTCAAATGTCGCCCACAAAAGAGAAAGGTCAAGGGGGTTTTGAGATCGCGCCAACATATCGGTCAACAACAAAGACAGCGCTGCCTTTTAACGGAACGACTCACGGGCCAGAGAAACGTCTTTAAAGGCAGCGGTGATATGGCGGCGTGTTTAACAAAATGATTGTGCTTTCGTCACCACTAAGCCAAGGCAAGGGGGGGGGGTGTTTGAGGGTTTTGAGAGTGGGCGAGTGCTTGGAGGCTCTCCGTGAGCTTTGATCGTTTGCCCAAGCGCTTACAAAGGTCTTGATCAAACATAGGCTCGATTTCCATTAGTGTTGTCTTGTCCAAATTTTGAAGGGCACAAAAAAGAAAGGAGAGCGCATCTTCTTCTAAAAGTTCTTCTTGGGCAGGCAACAAAGTGATGAATTTTTCAAGCATGCGGACAAGACCAAGGAGCCGAGTTTTGTCTTTTTCTTGAACCAAATGATGCACAAAGCGTTGCAAATCTTGAGCACTGACGCATTTTTCCGCAAGGGACGCCGTTAGGGTCGAAAAGATTATGGCACGCCCTTGACCAGAGTAAGCCGCACAGCTTGTTAAATAATACCCCATAAAGGTTGGGTGTTTAAAAGACTTTAAAGGTTCTGCTTGCAAAAATAGAAACAGTTTCCAAGAAAGGCTGGCTTCTGGAAATACCTGTGCGTATGGATAGGCGTGCCGAGGCTCCTCGCCATCAAAATCTTTGTATAAAGCATTGGCATAGTGAACTAACCCACGATAAAGTGGAAATAACTCTGTTGGGTTATAATGAACATGTCTTCCATTGAAACGTGTGAGGATGGTGGTGACGGCGTGCCCCACGTCAAGATCGACAGCTTCATCAAGCGCGCTCAAGACGTACGGTATATTTTGTGCACCCCCAAGACTCGCAAGCAAAGTGGGTGTCAGATGCGCACAAAGTGATTTTCGCTTGGTATCACAGGTAACTGATGAAAGTATCTCCATAAACAGCAGCATATCATGTTCATGGTAAAAACGCGCTAAAAGCGCAGGCGTGCAGCACTCGAACACACCTTGCCTTTTCCTTTTATCTGGGATAGAAAGGAGGCAAGCTAGCAAGGCCTTTTTTTGACATAGATTCAAGGACGAAAGGTCACATTGCGCCAAAAGATCCCTTGACTCCGCCACGCGGCGCTCAAGCTCTTTCATAGAACATTTATCAAATGCGACTGACAAGACATTAAAAACATGCCCAAGATCTCCGCGCCCTCGGAAGTGCATCAAGAGTTCTTTGCATAAGCATGAGACAAGAAAAGCGGCCTTTTCAGGAGAGTGGATGGGGCCAAGACCTTGGATAACCTCACCAATTTGGAACGGATGCAAAAGGTCTAAAGTTTCCTTTGTTAAAAGGCCTGCAACAAACCGGCTTTTTTGGGTCCCCTCTATAGTGAAAAGAGCGCTTAAAATAAAACCTAGATCTTCATGTGTGGCACAGGCGTCAAGAAGGTCTTTTGTCATCAGTCCTGTGATTTTTTGACTTTGCTCGGGGGAGTCTTCTTGAGAAAGTCTGCCAAGGAGTAAGGTGCCTTGCGATACGCAATACCCTTTATCATGTTCAGTTTCTGGAAAGACCAGATTTAAAAGGTAGCGCCGCTTCTGCAAAGGTTTGATGGTTGCAAGGGTATGAACAAAAGTGCTGAGGTCGTCTAGTGCTTCACACGTATTGATAAGAGATGGCTTTAGCATTTGAGCAATGTGAGCTTTTTCTTGGTCACAGGGTAGATTTCGGACTACGCCATGAAACTCCTCAAGAAAGCGCGATGTTGAGTATGAGGCAGACGCTTTCGCAGCAAGACCATTCAAAAAATCTTCTAGAGGTGTCGACGTGGGAGCAAGGTCCAAAAAATATGATAAAGAACTGGAATATGAAGCAAGGGGTAGGGAGGTTTTTTGAGCGTAAGAGGAATGCTCAAACACGAACCAAAGGGCTTCTCGGGCGCGAAGCACAAGTTTTTGAGGACAAGAAAAAGGGAGGATATCGGGAAGGGACCCCAAGGTGTCCTGTGAAAGAGTAAGCGTCATATGCGTGTTGTCAGGGGCCATCAACAGGATGCCAAAGCTTTCTAGGCCTGAAATAAAAAACCAACGAGTGGACGGCTTGTCAGAAGAACTTGAAGCAAAAAAGGCATCGCAAATCCATCCTTGACGTTTAGAGGGCACTAAAATCAAAGGCCAAGGCGTCTTTTGTTCAACGGCAGGGGACGCGGGGCTGTCTAAGATTGATGGGAAATCATCATCGCTAAGACAAGGGAATACTTTTCTAGGCGACGTGACTGACGGAGGACAAGGTAAGAAGTCAACCTCTAGGACGTCGTTTGAAGCATGGATCGTCAAGGCACAGGCCCACGATATCACACAGAACCTAGCGACCGTCCTTCTTTTCATGGAGAATTCCTCAACACGCCTGCTCGTTTAGGGTCCTTTTGTAAAGATCCCAAAGAAAATGTAAAGAGGATTGTCTTAGATGATTCATAAGATGAAAAATAAGGACTATTTTAAAAGGGTCCTGGTTGGCTTTAGCCCAGGCAAGTCTTGGGAAGAAAACCATGCCCCTACCAAAGACTTAGACTTTGATGGGGGCAAACTTTATGATGTCGTGGGCAAACGCCTCAAGCCCCATTACTTTTTTTGGGTTTAAGTTTTGATGCGGTGGCAGAGATAACACTCCTACGCAGCTGCGACAGCTTTTTACTCAGGGACTTTGCCTGTGCTGTCACCACTTTTTTCGAAGCTATATTGTGTGCAGTCTCTTCCCTGACGCTTGCAAGGGATGATGCTAATTTTGTGACTTCCTTGGGTTTTTGTGTACGCACGGGGCTGTGTTGGGTCGACCTTTTTTGCCGCGTGTTTGCGGGAGCATTGGGCAACGAAGGGAGAACATCAGGTGATTCTTTTGTACGTGAAGGGTCATCTTGATGAGAAGGATGCCTTTGTTTTGCAGGGGAGGGGTCATTGTTTTTTTGTGTTTGGCCCTTGCCTGTGTCGCGGGGGCGCTTTTGATCTATTTTTTTTGGAGATAGGGTAGATGACGCCGCCATCTGTTTCTTTTTGTCAGCCTTGGTGGATCCCTCATGCTTTTCAAGGATGGTTGGAGATGTTGTGGGCACAAAGACTTTTATTGTAGACTCTTGTACGGAATGCCGCGTACGAGGTTTTTTTCCAAAGTCTGAAAGTGGGTCATTATTGTAAATGAAATCACTCACAAGAGGTGCGGTACTTTGTCGCCATCTTTTTCCGTTAAAGACACCGTAATGGCCGACGCCTGGTTGAAGGTGGTGCTGTCGTTTATGGGAAGGGATATTAGGGCATATATCGTGACTTGCCCTTGTTTGTCCGACTCCTGAAATATCATCTTTTTCACCCTCGACGGTCATAAGTGCTGTTTTATGAATGGCGTGGGTGTTGACGCGCTCGCCTTTCCAGAACATTTCGCCCCTGGGTAAAAGATGCTCTTGAAAGGCAGTTCGGACTGAATCCAAGAAATAGTGAGACGGCAAATCCAGTACCGCGCGGTACTCGTCATAGAACGAACGGTGCGCGTCGGCGCTGTCTGCGTCCCCCTTGATGAGATGATCAAAAAGCCGGTGATGAGAACCCAGGTGTGCATCAAGATTTAGGCTCATAAATCCTTGAAGCATGAGAAAACCAGGGCAAACGGAGCGCAGAGCGCCTGGGTAATAGTGTGGCACGCGGGCGATGACTGTGCGTTTGAACCATTCATTGGATTTTTCTTTCGCAAGGCTATTTACTTTAGTTGGATTAATGCGTGTATCGATGGGGCCGCCCATAAGGGTAATAGAACGGGGTTGGTAAGGTGAATCGTGTGCGGCAAGCAAGGCCGTCATGGCAAGGACGGGCACGGCTGGCTGACAGACAGCGACCATATGATAATCATGGCCAATGACCTTGGCAAAATCCATCAAATACTGAATGTAGTCTTCGAGATTAAAATGTCCAGCAACAAGAGGAACGTCTCGTGCGTTTTCCCAATCAGTAATGTAGACATCATTTTCGGGCAAAAGGGCACGTACCGTATCGCGAAGAAGGGTTGCATAGTGACCTGAATAGGGGGCAACGATCAGCACTTTTGGTTGTTTGATGGGCTCCCAGAAGGGCGTAAATTCTGATTTAGCAATAAGCTCTTTTTTAAAATGAAGGAGTTGGCAAAAAGGCTTTTTCTCGAGCACCCGTTCGTGAATGGCATAGACATGGTCGTCGGCGCAGGTGACACTCTCGATACCAAAGGAAGGTTTGCGATATCTGTTGGTCGAGCGTTCTAAAAGTTCCATCCCGGCGGCGACGGATCGTCCGGCTGTGGTGTATCCGTAAGGAGAGAGGGCGCCACTATTGATTTTCCGGAACAGGAAAGATCCGAAATTGACTGGACGCGAAAAAAAATCTTTCATATCATGAGTATAATAGATCGATGTCATTTCGCTGTGTTCAAAAAAATCCCCGTGACGTCCGTAGGCCATTCTCAGGTTACCCAAGCGGCGACGCTCTTCTAATAAAGCCATAAGGCCCTCCTTCAGCGCTTATTCAATCTAAAGCTTGCTATGTTATGAGGCGCCACATTATGAGGACAAAATCTTTAAGAAAGAGTTAAAAGAATTTTAAGAATTTCGTCTGAAGAAGTATTATGGTTAAAAGAAGTCACATAACGTCCACGCGCGTCCATTACGTAAACAATGGAAGAATGATCAAGAATATAGTTTTTTTCACGCTCTTGGCCAGGTGCTTTAGCAGCGTACACATGGTACGCTTTGTAAGCCTTATCCAATTGTTCCTTTGTGCCGGTTAGCGCTACAAAGGAAGGATGAAAATTCTTTATGTAATCGCGCATGACGGAGCGTGTATCGCGCTCAGGATCAACGGTGATAAAAAGGGGCTGAAAATTCTTAGCTTTTTCTTTTAGCGCGTTCAGGGCGTCGGTAAGGGCGTACAGGGCAGTGGGACAAACATCAGGGCAATAAGTGTATCCAAAGTAAACAAGCATATACCTCCCCCGAAAATCCACGGAAGATTTGGGACTTCCATGTTGGTCCACAAGCAAAAAAGGCCCGCCGATGGCCACAGGGCTATTCCCTTTGTGATAACGCACCTGTGCGATACCAGGGCTAGACGGCATATCACTGATAAAATTGATGCTGCGCAGCATGAAAATGCCGGCGCACAAAAATAACCCGCTCGCAGCTATTTTGATTAGAGTTTTTTTCTGCATCACTGTGCAATCCCTATGATTTAGAGTTTTCTTCACACAACTCTAGGGGAATGTCAAATGCTTATCATGGCGCGTTATTCTTTTGAAGGGCGCGCAGCTCCTCTCGCATTTGTTTAAGTTCTTGCATGATGATTAAGTTGTCATCGGAAAGACCCTCGTTTTCCCTTTCTGCCTTATCAACGGCAGTGACGACTGCACCGATGAAAACGTTGAGGATTAAATACCCCACAACAATCATAAACGAAACGAAAAAGAGAGTGATATGAAGGGCTTGCTCGTGTGGCTGCTTTGCGTATTCAAGCCATGATCCTGACGTCATAACCGCAAAGAGGTGATACATTGCGTTGCCTAGGTCACCAAAGATATCAGGAAGATGGGGGCCTAAAAGGCCTACGGCCATGACACTAAAAACAAAATAAAAAACAAAAGAGAGAAAAAGAACATTCAATAGACCTGGAACCGCGTGGGCTAGACCGTCCATGATATGCTTTGTTTTGGGCAAAATTTCCAAAAGACGCATGGAGTGCAGAACGCGTAGCACCCGAATGGTACGTAAACCATAAGAAGCTGGTAACAAAGAAATAGCGGTGACGATCAAATCAAACACGTTCCAATAGTTCTTGAAAAATTTACCCCTTGTGACCATCATGCGAGACACCATTTCTACGATAAAGATGCCCAAAATAAGTTGATCCAATAGCTCAAGGGCGCCTTCATAACGCTCCTTGATGGAGGGGATCGCATCAAAAGCAAAAATGAGGGCGTTTATGAAAACAAGGAGCGAGATCACTAGGTGAATGGGCTTTGTTTCAAAAAGGCGGTCAACTTTTTCAGCGGCCTCTTCGCTATAGACAAAAAGATGTTGCAACATAAGATAATCTTCCCCGTGTCATTTTTTCTTTTAATGCCTTTAGCGTGCCACGACCTGTTTGTCGGTGCAAGAGCGTCTTTCTTTCACTTTTGTATAAAAGTAAAAGAATCCGAGATCTAAAAGAGTCGTACTCATAATTCGGTCATAAAAGTTTACAAACCCTTGCCAAAGGGAAAGAGGGCTTCTAGAATTGCGCACATTTGAGGGGTAGGAGATCCATGGCCGTGCTCGATTTGCTGACAGCGTCATTCTATAATATTTTTCCATTTGTGGTGGTGCTTTCAATTTTGGTGTTTGTGCACGAAATGGGGCACTATCTGGTGGCGCGCTATTACGGTGTAAAAGTCGAAGTTTTTTCCATCGGCTTTGGTCCAGAAGTTTTTGGGTGGAATGACCGAAAAGGCACAAGATGGAAGGTGAGCTATATTCCCCTTGGTGGCTATGTACGTTTCTTTAGCGATTTAAACGAGTCGAGTCATCCTGATTTCAAACAGCTTGAAACCCTGAGCGACGAAGAAAGGAATCAAACACTTTTCTACAAACCCGTGGGGCAGCGTATCGCAATTTCAGCAGCTGGACCGGCGGCCAACTATCTCTTTGCCATCATCATGCTCACCATGCTCTATATTTTTGTAGGCCAACGTGTGGCAACGGATGAAGCCCAAATCATGCGGGTGGTGCCTTTGGGAGCCGCAGAAAAAGGAGGGCTCCTCGCCAAGGATACGCTTATCTCCATTGACGGCAAGGCTGTGAAGTCACCATCTGATGTTCAGATGCTTGTTAGGCCACTGGCTGGAAAGGACGTCACCGTGCATGTGGTGCGTGAGGGTAACCCCGTGGACCTTCATGTGACCATCGGGGAAAAAACTAGCAGGGGCGAGAGGATCGGGACCTTAGGTGTTGAACTTGGTAGCAAAACCGTCCTTCAAAAAGTTCCCTTCTATTTAGCGCCTTGGCATGCCTGTAAAGAAACAGCTCAAGTGAGTTGGGATTCCCTTAAAAGCTTTGGCCAAATGATTGCAGGAACGAGATCTGCCGATGGGCTTAGTGGACCAATCGGGATTGCTCTTTTTGCGGGGGCGGCAGCTGAACGGGATGTGATGGAGCTTTTGTGGCTTTCGGTCTTTTTATCCATAAGTCTTGGCCTTATTAATCTTTTTCCTGTGCCCATGCTTGATGGCGGGCACATTCTCTTTTATATCATCGAAGCAGTACGCGGAAAGCCTTTGCCAGAAAAAGCGCAAGAAATCGGTTTTCGCATCGGCTTTGGGTTAGTTGCTGGACTGATTTTGTTTTCTACATGGAACGATCTGTCTCGTTTGAAAATTGTCCAAGAGGCCCTGAGTTTCTTTGGATAACCCTTTTTGTCAAAAGATAAGGAGTAGTTGTGAAGTCTGTTAAAAAAGCCCTTGTTTTGGGATTGTTGTTGGCAAGTGCGTCCGTGTTGCCACCGCACGTTCAAGCGGTCGGTATGACTGTACAGAAGATTGAGATTACGGGAAGTCAACGCATCGAGCGTGAAACGATTCTCTCTCACTTGGGCATCAGACCCGGAGAAGTGGTAGACGCAGAAATTTTGGACCAAGGTCTTAAGCATCTTTTCGATTCAGGTCTTTTTGTGGATGTGCATTTAGAAATGCACGGCAGTACCCTCATGATTGCCATCGTTGAAAACCCCATTGTGAACAGGGTTGCCATCGAAGGAAATGATGACGTGTCCGATGAAAACCTCATGAAGGCAGAGCTTAGTCTAAAACCCCGTCAGGTTTATACCCTTGCCCGCGTCAAAAGCGATACAAAACGCCTCCAAGACATTTACCGTGTAAAGGGATACTTTGGCGCGGTCGTGACGCCCAAAGTAATCCAAAAAGATCAAAACCGTGTGGATGTGGTTTTTGAAGTCCGAGAGGGTAAAAAGACTGCCGTTCGTCAAATTTACTTTGTGGGGAACAAGCATTACAGTACGTCTCGCCTTGAATCGACCATTCAAACAAAGGAAACGCGCTGGTATCGTTTTTTCACCAACGACGATAACTATGATCCTGACCGTGTGGCCTATGACCAAAGCTTGCTGCGTAAGTTCTACCTAGAGCATGGGTATGCAGACTTTATGGTGAAATCAGCCGTAGCAGAACTAAGCCCAGACAAAAAAGACTTTTATATCACCTTCACCCTAGACGAAGGAGAGCGATACACCTTTGGAAAGGTTACTGTTTCATCGCAAATTAAGGATATAGACACCAAATCCCTTGAAGCCCTGCTTACCATGAAGTCCGGGGATTGGTATTCCACCAAGGATCTTGAGAAGACAACAACCAAAATTACGGACGCACTGGGTGACAAAGGCTACGCTTTTGTAGAAGTGCAACCCAAGCCTGAAAAAAACACTGAAAAACGCACCATCGACTTGGTTTTCGAGATTCAAGAAGGGCCAAAGGTGTACATCGACCGCGTGGTGATTGTGGGCAACGACCGAACCGATGAAGAGGTCATTCGGAGGGAACTTCGCTTTCATGAGGGAGACGCCTTTAATACCAATAACCTGAAAATTTCAGAAACACGTTTAAAGAATCTTGGTTATTTCAAGAAAGTGAACATCCAACGTGAACCTGGCAAGGCGCCTGATCAAACCAACATCATGATCGAAGTTGAGGAAGAAAGCACAGGCGAGCTTTCCTTTGGGGGAGGCTTCTCGACGTCCGATGGTCCCTTGGCCAGTATTACTTTCTCCGAATCTAACTTTCGCGGGAAGGGGCAACAGCTTTCTGTGGGGCTGACTGTTGCAAAAAAACGGCAAGAGTTTGACATCAGTTTTACAGAGCCCTATTTCATGGGCAAAGATCTTGCCGCAGGATTTGACCTTTACCGCATTAGGCAACACAAGTATTTAGACGCTGCTTTCGACCAGCGCATTTATGGTGTGAAGTTCCGCATTGGGTACATGCTGTCGGAATACTTGAATCAAGGGTGGTCATATACCATTCAACAAGAACAGATCTCAGGCGTTAAAGATGATGCCTCTCGCTTTATTAAAGAGCAGAGAGGAAACTCAGTGGCATCAATTTTGGGGCATACGCTTCTTTATGATCGCCGTGATAACCGCATTGAGCCCACGGAAGGCTACTTTACAGGAATTGGCAATGATTGGGCAGGTCTTGGGGGCAAGATTCGTTACCTGCGTAATAAAATCTATGGAGGCTGGTACTACCCGCTGATGGATCAAGTGGTGTTTGGTATCAAAGGAAACTATGGCCATATGTTTGAAACCGGTAAAAAGATTCGCGTGGCTGATCGCTTTACTTTAGGCGGTGAGACCCTTCGCGGGTTTGAAATGAGCGGTGTGGGTCCCCGTGACAGAAAAACCAACGATCCTCTTGGGGGGCGTCAGTATGCGTCTGCCACAGCAGAAGTTGTCTTCCCCCTGGGACTTCCCAGTGAATTCGATGTCAAGGGTGCAACATTCTGCGACATGGGATCGGTTTGGAACTCAGGGGATCCGTCAACGGATGTTTATGAATCCAAAAAGCTTAGAGCAAGCGTTGGGTTTGGCCTAAGGTGGAAGTCGCCCATGGGGCCCATTAGCATTGATGTTGCCTACGCCTTTAAAAAGGATAAGCGCGATAAAACGCAACCCATCCTCTTTGGATTTAGTACAAGGTTCTAAGAAAGGTTGGTCATGCTCAGTCGTAGAAATGTGACGATAGCCCTTTTAGGTTTACTGGTCTGTGCAGCGCCACCCTGTGGTGCGAGCCCTCAGGGCCCTTCACCAACTTTCTACATGGTTGATCACGACCGGCTCATGAACGAGTCTGTAGCGGCCCAAAAAGTTCGCTCAGACATTGAAAAAAAGAGGCAGGCCTTTCAAGCAGAACTTGATCAGCAAGAAAGGCTCCTTCGCCAAGAAGAGGAAGACCTGACCAAGCGCGAGCGCGAACTGACAGAGCAAGAGTTTTCGAAAAGACGGATGGAGTTTACCAAGAAGGTTTCGAAAATCCATGAGAAAGTGGCTGAAAGACGCGCACAGCTTGAGCACGCCATTCAAGAAGCACGCACCCAAATTATTGACGAAATCGCGGATATTGTGGCGGAACTTTGCGAAAAAAGAGGCGTGCAAGCGGTCTTTCCCAAGGCAGCTGTTGTCTATGCCAAATCAAACCTTGATGTGACAGAGGAAGTACTCAAGCGTTTGAATGCGCAGCTGTCTGAAGTAAAAATTAATTTTACGAAACAAGGGCAGGAGTAAAAACCATGATAGATGCGCGCTTCTTTAAAAAAACGCCTGCTAAGACGATTCAAGAAATTATGACGCTGACGGGGGCGACGTGTCACGATCAAAGGGTCTATGAACATAAGGTCGAGAACGTTGCTTCCCTAGAAGACGCGGACGCCAAAAGCGCTGCATGCTTTCATAACCGCGCCTATCTTGCTGCCTTTCAAGAAAGTGCGGCTGGCGTTTGCTTTGTGACGGAGGCGCTCAGTACCCACGCGCCAAAAAATATGGTGTGCCTCATAACACCGAGCCCTTACCGCGCCTTTGGTCTTCTTGCCAGCGCCTTTTATCCCGATGTTGACCGACAGATACAGGCACAGGACACCCTCATTCATCCCTCGGCCAAGATTGGCGCCGGCTGTGTGATTGAACCAGGGGTTGTGATCCAGCGGGACGTTGTGATTGGTGACAAGACGCGCATTGGGGCGAATACAGTGATTCGCGCCGGCGTGGTGATCGGTAAAAACTGTATCATCGAACCCCATGTGACCTTGTCGCACTGCCTGATTGAAGACGACGTGATCATCTACACGGGTGCGCGCATTGGACAGGCAGGCTTTGGGTTTTTTATGGATGAGAAAGGCCACGTGAAAGTGCCCCAGCTGGGTCGTGTCCTTATTGGACGGGACGTGGAGATCGGTGCCAACACGACCATCGATCGAGGGAGCCTTCATGATACCGTCATCGGAGTAGGAAGCCGCATCGATAACCTTGTACAAATTGCTCACAACGTCAAGCTTGGCAAAGGGTGCGTCCTCGTTTCTCAAGTTGGTATTGCCGGGAGCACACAGCTCGGAGACTATGTCATTGCCGCAGGTCAAGCAGGCCTTGCGGGTCATTTAAAAATAGGTAAAGGTGTGCGTATCGCGGCCCAAAGCGGCTTGATGCGTGACGTGTCCGATGGACAGACGGTGGCAGGTACACCTGCCGTGGCTGTGAAGCAGTGGCATCGCCAAACAGCAGCCCTAGCAAAACTTGTGACGAAAACAGGATAAACCAATGACGACTTCTTTGGACATCAACCAAATCAAAACCTTGATCCCCCATCGTTATCCCATGCTTTTAGTCGATAGGATGGAAGACATCGTGCCTTTTGAAAAAGCTGTGGGCATTAAAAATGTGTCGGTAAACGAGCCCCACTTTAACGGGCACTTTCCAGACTTTCCTATTATGCCAGGCGTATTAATTGTCGAGGCCATGGCCCAGACTGCGGGCGCCCTCGTGATTCATTCCCTGCGCCAAGATGCGTCTGACACCGAAGAAAAACAGGTTTTTTTCATGTCCATTGAAGAAGCTCGTTTTAGAAAGCCAGTTTTGCCAGGACATACGCTAAGAATGTCCGTGCAAAAAGTACAAAATAGGCGCACTGTTTGGAAATTCAAGGGTGAAGCATATGTAAATGATCAGCTTCACGCTGAAGCAATCTTCACTGCCATGATTGCACAAAAGGCATAACACAATGGAAACAAGCCCTCTTTCTTCAACAATGATTCATCCCACAGCCGTGGTGGATCCAACCGTGCGATTGGGGCAGGGCGTTGAAATTGGTCCGTATTGTGTGGTTACAGGGAATGTGGAGCTTGGTGACCGGGTAAAGCTGATCTCCCATGTGGCGGTGGCGGGTCCTGCCAAAACCACCATTGGGGCTGATTCCATTCTTTACCCGTTTTGCTCCATTGGACATATTTCCCAAGACTTGAAATATGCGGGCGAGCCCTCAACCCTGGAAATTGGGCATCATACCTGTCTTCGTGAATATGTGACCATTCAGCCTGGCACGGCTGGCGGGATTATGAAGACAGTCGTCGGCGATCACTGTCATATTATGGTGAACGCCCATATTGCCCATGACTGTGTGGTGGGAAGTCACGTCATTATGTCTAACTGCGCCACCCTTGCCGGCCACGTGACCGTTGAGGACGGTGCCATTATTGGCGGCCTTGCAGCGGTGCATCAGTTCGTGCGCATTGGCAAAGGGGCGATGATCGGGGGGATGAGCGGCGTTGAACGTGATGTGATCCCTTATGGGAGTGTCAAGGGTGAGCGCGCGTTTCTTAATGGTCTGAATATCATCGGGCTAAAGCGCCGCGGCTTTACCCGGGATGAGGTACGCGTCATGAAAGACGTCTTTGAAGGACTTTTTCATGAGGCTGGCACTTTAAGTCAACGCGTACAAGATGTACGTGACCAGTACGGCGACCATCCAAAAGCCAAAGAAATCATTGATTTTGTATGCGCTGAGTCTTCTAGGTCCTTTTGCCTACCCCGCGGCAAGGACGACGAATGAGCCCTATTGGCATTCTGGCTGGTTCTGGCGGCCTTGTGGAAGCCGTGGTTGCCGCCTGTAAACGTGAAGCGCGGTCTTATTTTATCATCGCCTTTGAAGATCAGTCTGACCCCGACTTTATCAAAGAGCATCCCCATGTGTGGGTAGGTCTTGGTCAGGTGGGTAAGGTTGTCACGTCCCTCAAGCAAGCAGGCGTTCAAGACCTTGTCTTGGCGGGTGCCTTTAAAAGACCGTCTTTTTCTTCCTTAAAAACGGATTTCATGGGCGCAAGATGGCTTGCTCAGTTAATTGGGAAATCCATGGGGGATGACGCGCTGCTGCGCTTTATCATGGCAAAGCTTGAGGGAGAAGGCTTTCAAATTGTTGCCGCCGAAGCCCTTGTGGGCGCAACGCTTTTGGGCGGTGCTGGGCTTCTGACAAAAAAAGCGCCGTCAAAAGAACATCTTTTAGACATCAAACGAGGCCTTGCAATTTTGGACGCCCTGTCAGAAAGCGATGTGGGGCAGGCGGTTGTGATTCAAGAAGGGCTTGTGCTTGGCATTGAGGCCGTGGAAGGCACCCAAGCGCTTGTGACGCGTACGGGAGAGTACAAACGGACCGGGCGTCACGCACCCCTTTTGATCAAAGCCTTTAAACGCGCCCAGGACGGGCGGGCCGATCGACCGACCCTTGGAGCTCAAACCATTGAGGCGTTAGAGGCGGCTGGATTTGCTGGTGTTGCCTTTGAAGCGGGCGAGGTGATTTTGCTAGATCAAGACGCTATGGTAGAGGCTGCCAACAAAAAGGACCTTTTTATCTATGGTTTTACAAGGGGCTAACCCTCTGATTTATGTTGTGGCGGGCGAGGCGTCCGGCGACCTTTTAGGGGGGCGCTTGATGGCCGCCCTCAAAGTCCAAACGCCTGGCTGTCGCTTTTCAGGGGTCGGGGGGCAAACCATGGGGACTGAAGGGCTATCCTCCCTCTTTCCCATGGAAGAACTTTCTGTCATGGGGCTTGTTGAAATTCTGCCCCACGCAAAACGTCTTTTACGTCGCATTGAAGAGGTTGCCCAGGATATCGAGCGCCAAAAACCACACGTGGTGGTGACCATCGACGCGCCAGGATTCAATTTTCGGCTTGCTAAAAAACTAAAAGCGCGCGGTCTTCAGATCCCCTTGGTGCACTATACCGCGCCCACAGTGTGGGCCTGGCGGCCGGGGCGTGCCAAGAAAATTGCCCACCTTTTTGATCATCTTTTGACGCTTTTTCCCTGTGAGCCGCCTTACTTTACACCCCATGGCCTTAAGACCACCTTTGTGGGGCACCCCCTTATTGAAGATGCGCGTCTTAAGGAAAATAAAGGAGACCTTTTTCGTACGCGTTTCAACCTTGCGCATAGAGCGCTCCTTGTGTGCTGCCTTTTAGGAAGCAGACGACGCGAGATTGAGACACTCCTTCCTGTGTTTAAAGAAACACTCCAAGCGCTTAAACGAGAAAAACCTGACTTGCGTGTGGTCTGTCCCGTCTTGCCGGCGTACAGGTCCCTGGTTCAAGACGCGTTACAAGATCTAGACCCTCTTGTGATCGATGATCTTGATCTGAAGTACCAGGCCTTTCAGGCTGCGAACGCAGCGCTGGCAGCTTCAGGCACAGTAAGTCTCGAACTTGCCCTTGCAGGGACGCCCATGGTCATTGCCTACCGAGTTAACAAAGTGACAGCTTTTTTGATGAAGCGCTTGCTGTTAACGCGTTTTGTGTGTCTTGTGAATATCTTGCTTCAAGAACAAGTGGTGCCAGAGTGTGTGCAGGATCGATGTACGCCGTCAATTTTACGGCCCCTTCTAACGGATCTTTTGACGAATAAAACGCCTCAAAAAGAGAAGCTTACGCTCATTCGTCGCCTTTTAACGGCGCCGGAAGGAGCACCAAGCGATCTTGCCGCAAAGACTGTTTTATCCCTTGTTCGTTCCTAAAAAGAACCTTTGTTAGACCAACATAAGACCGCCCACGGCGCGCGCAAAAATGAGGCCTGTGTCGATGGCGACGTGGGGGGCGCTTACATCCATGGGGTGAGGGTCATCTTGGCATTCATGCCAGAATAAGGCAGTGCCTATGACAAGCACCCATAAACTGTACGAAAGCGGCAGAAAAAAAGTGGTAAGAACGTAAAGGGCAAAAAGTGCCCCTAGGGTTTTAAAAGCCATGGGCAAATCACATGCCCCAATGGCAAACAAAAAACGTCGCCGCCTGAGGGGGTTCAGGGGCATGCTTCGCATGGTCACAAGGTCAGCGCCGAGGACTGCAAGGTTAGAGAATACCCCCAGGCAGACAAGCGCTAACATGCAGGTAAGAAGCGAGGGAGGGTTTTTGACGAAAAAAGGGCATACATAAAAAAGAAACGCAAAAAGTGCGACGACAAATTGGGCAGGGCTCAAAAAATCTAACCAAGACGTTGCAGCCTTTTCCTCTGTCATAATGATCGCGTTTGGCTGAAAAGCCTTAAGTTGTTCAAGAACGCCTGATGGTGTTTCGACGGCAATGGCAATCTTACACTTTTCCCAAACCGGCAGGTCATGGGAAGAGTTTCCTGCGTAATCAAATCCTTTTTCTCCGAATCTTGCCACAAGAGCGTCGGCTTTTGCGTGGGCGCGTAGGTTTGTGACCCCGTCACTGGCCATCACACCGTCAAAAAGACAAAGATGACGCGCGATCTCTTCGGCCGGCTTTTCATCAGAGGCCGTGACAAGATAAAGAGGACGGCCTTTGGCGCGCTCTTCTTTTAAAAAAGCTAAAAAGTGTTCGTGATAGGGGAGTGTCTTCGGGTCAAGGTTAACCTTTTGACCCAGACGACTCTTAAGAAAGGGGCGTCCCTTAAAAAACCAGGCAAGCAAGGGAATCGCGTGAAAGGGCGAGTCGTGTAAATAAAGTAACAAAGACTCTTCAAGAACGTCGCTTGCCATAAGCGTACCGTCCAAGTCAACACAAAGGGGCCGCATCTTTTCTTTATCACTCCGAATCCAAGATGCGACCATTCTATATCAGTCACGGATAAAAGTCCTGTTCTTTATAACGTCTTACGTCAAGAGGCTAGTGTTGTGGAGAGTGAAAGGTAAGATTAGCTAAATGCAGGACATGAAAAAGTTGTCGAGAATCTCCATCAAATGGCTTTTTGATAACATGTATGTTAAAAAGCCGCCATGAATTACCACAACAATATTCTTTGATAAAAATATTCATTAAATGAAAGATTTATATTGCTCATTTTAGATTTTTATTTCAATGAAGACGCCTTTCAAAGGGCTCTTTTTTGGCGCTGAAAAAGGCTTGTCTAGAGTCATAAAATATGGTGGACTGTGGGGATGAAATATATCGTTTTTGGTGCATATTTTGCAGTTTTGTTGATGGTAGGATGCTATTTCTATCGTCGCAATAAGAGTGCCGGTGATTTTGTTCTTGGCGGGAGATCCCTTAACTATTGGGTGACGGCCCTTTCGGCCCACGCCAGCGATATGAGTGCCTGGCTGTTCATGGGATTCCCAGCGGCTGTCTTCATCTATGGGATTGGTGAGCTATGGACCGCTATTTCCCTTGTCTTTTTCATGTTTCTTTCCTGGCATTTTGTCGCGCCTCGCATTCGCCAGAAGTCTGAGCAGTACGAGTCGGCGACCTTATCCTCGCTGTTTGCGGCGCGTTTTCACCCATCGTCTGCCCACAAAAAGGGCGCAAAAAATCCTGGCGTGCGCCTTCAAATGTGGAGTGCCTTGATTTGCATCTTCTTTTTGATCGCTTACATCGCATCGGGCCTTGTGGGCCTTGGCCGGATGTTTGAAAGCCTTTTTCAAGTGGATTACAAGGCGGGCGTTTTGGTTGCAGCGTCCGTTGTCATGGTTTACACGTTTTTGGGCGGCTTCGTGGCCGTTGCCTGGAATGACATGATACAAGCCATCTTCTTGCTGCTTATGATTATGATTGTGCCGGTCCTGGCCTTTCAAGCGCTTCCCAGTGGCACATCCATGGCAGAGCTTTTTACCCACAAAAGTGATAGTCCTGACCTTGTGTCGCGGGCCTTTCAAGCATTTGCGTGGGGACTTGGCTATTTTGGTCTGCCCCATGTGATTAACAAATATATGTCCATTGACCATGTGGATAACGTGCGCAAAGCAAAGTATGTAGGGTTAACATGGCAGTTTATGGCGCTTTTCTCTGCGTCGCTTATTGGTCTTTTTGGGGCGAAGCTCATGCCGAGTATTGTTAATTCCGAACTTCTCTTTGTCGAGATGACCCACGCCCTTTTACCTGCGATGATGGCCCAGGTCGTCTTGTGCGCGATTTTGGCAGCCGCTCTTTCAACCCTTGACTCCCAAGTGATGGCCGCCGCCACAACGTTGGCTGATGATATCTTTGAGGTGCCAGAGGGGAAAGAAGTGTGGCTCACACGTGGCTCCATCATCGCCATTTGCTGTATGGCAACAGGTCTTGCCTGGTCCAACACCACCAGTATTTACGAGATGGTTTTCTATGCCTGGGCAGGTCTTGGGTGTTCTTTTGGTCCCCTTGTCTTGTGGTCACTGACTGACCGGCCCATCTCTGAAGGAACGGCCCTCACGGCCATGTGTGTAGGGGCCGGACTTTCAGCCCTGTGGCCCGCGCTCCCCGTGGTGTCAGTAGTGCCGTCCATGCTGCCTGGCTTTTTCTTTGCAAACCTTGTTATGTATCTTGGGTCAAGGCGGGATCAGCTTGCCATGGCGTCTATGAAAAAACCGCTACCTCAAAGATCTTAAAAGAAATATGTAGTTAAGAAATAGACGTTAAGGAGCACCGCATGCGTCTACTTTTTGTAAGTTTGTTCTTGTTTTTTTAAATGTCGTTCTTGGCTTCAGGCCAGTCATAAAGAGGGGAGTGCAGCCGTGCTACTTGAAATCGTCGATATTGATGACGCAGAAAAGCGTCATGTGCTGATTACACCCATGGCAGCCGTTACCTTTCCCTTGCAAGAAGATGAGAGAGTTTTCATTGAAGCTCTGAAAGCAAAAGTTGTGGCATTGGGCGCGGCAGGGCTTGCCGCGACGCAAGTGGGCGTGGCGAAGCCCATCACAGCTTTTCATGTCACAGAAGACGCCCTTAAATGGCGGGAGGACGTGACCCATCTTGTCCCCCTTATGGTCCTTATTAACCCGTCCTATGAGGCCCTTGAAGAAGAAGGGGAGACTGCTGACTGGGAAGGGTGTTTTTCAGGGAAAAATTACTACGGCAAAATCAAGCGCTACAAAGCTGTCCGCTACCGTGGTCAAGACGAGAACGGCACGTGGATCGAAGGGATTGCCCGCGGATTTTTTGCGCGTTTACTCCAGCACGAGATTGACCATTGTCACCATAAAATGTGTGTCAGTCGTTACGAAGAAAGTGCCCCTCGCGGCTCTCAAGACGCGCTTTTGCCCAAAAGAAAAGAAGAGCTACGCTTGCGCAAGGAAAGTCTTAGTCTTGGGGCCGACGATACCTTTCCTTTTCTTATGATTAAAGAAACCGCTTCTTAGGAATCCGTCTCGGCCACACCCACGCTATAAAAAAGAATTTGCGCAGCGCCGTAAACGCGCCGATCAAGGCAGACGTATTCGTCCAGAGGAGGTGCTTCCTCTTCGGCGCCCATTTCAACCACCAGCATTGCTTGTTTCTCAATCCACCCATTGCGCTCAAGCGCGCGAAGCGAGCGCCGGACAAGTCCTTTGCCGTAAGGGGGATCAAGGAAAATAAGGTTAAAGGTACCATGGGGTTTTCCAGGATCACAAGTGTCACGCCGGTACGCCTTTAGATGAGCGGCACCCACACTTTGAAGATTGTGCAGAAGAGTTGAAAAAGCCGTCACGTTTTGTTCGATAAAGGCGCCATCTGGTACGCCTCTGGAGTATGCCTCAAGTCCTAAGGCGCCGGATCCCGCAAAAGCGTCAAGAAACCGACACGACGCGTATGAAAGATCCCGCTCGCCCAAGAGATTGCCAAGAACGTTAAAAAGAGATTCTCTGACCCGGTCGCCCGTGGGACGTGTGAGGGGCGTTGCAGGGGCTTCTAGGCGGCGTCCCCGTAGATGGCCGGCAATAATGCGCATGGTTATATCCCTTTTGTGAGTCTAAGAGAGCGTGATCCACACGGGTGCGTGGTCAGATGCTCTTTGCCAAGCTCGTACCTGAGTATCGACGCCGCCCTCCCTTAGGCGGTCGCAGGCATGGGAAGACAGAAGGAGATGATCAATACGAAAACCCTTGTGACGCTCGAAGGATCCTTGACGGTAATCCCACCAGGAAAAAAGCCCTTGTCCTTGGGGGGAGGTCTGGGGATAGAGCAAACGAAGGCCGTCCCCAAGCCCCAGATGAAAAAGGCTGCGAAGGGCCTCTTGCTCGCGCACGGAACATAAAATGCGCTCTTGACCCGAAAGGGCGGGATCATGAATATCCCAAGGGTAAGGCGCCACATTATAATCGCCACCCCACACAAGGGCTTCATCCAGGGCAAGGAGCCTTTCGGCGTGACGGCCCAGGGCCTCGTAAAAACGCATCTTGTGATCAAATTTGTCAGAGTCAATCTCGCCCCCATTGGGCACGTAGATGCTGGCAACCCGCACCGTGCCCACAAGGGCTTCGATATAGCGGGCTTGGGGGTCGTCTGGAAGGGTTGGCAAACCCATAACGACATCCTCTAAAGGCGTTTTAGACAGGATCGCCACACCATTGTAGGATTTTTGGCCGTAAACGGCGATGTTGTACCCCAGATCCTCGATGGGCTCGCGGGGAAAGGCCTCGTCCACGCACTTTGTTTCTTGCAAAAGGACAACGTCAGGGGCTTCGCTTTTCAACCAGGCAATCAGATGCTCGAGGCGCGCCTTCACCGAGTTCACATTCCAGGTAGCAATTTTCATGAAACACCCCTTAAAAAATGGAAAAAGACGTGCCACATCCGCAAGAAGCGGTGGCGGCGGGATTTTTCAAACTAAAGGCGGCGCCCATGAGGGAGGTTGCGTAATCCAGGGTCGAGCCCTTGAGGATATCCAAGGACGCCTCGTCCAAGACCAAGGTTACATCTTCATAGGACAGAAGCGTTGTGTCCTCTGGGACCGAATCCACAAGGTTCAGTAGATAAGTAAAGCCCGCACATCCGCCTGCGTCCACCTGAATGTGAAGATAGTGGGGTGTGTGGGCCCCCTTTTTCTTGAAAAGATCACGAAGGCGCGTGATCGCCGCTTCGGTCAAAAAAAGGGAAGGAACATCAGGTTGCGTACTTTTTGCTTCGAAAAGAGCAGGGGTGTCCATGTTTTTCTAGGCTCCAGGATAAAAAAAACTTGCCTCCTATTATGTAAAGCATATGATTCACCCATCAAAGTGTTTTCGACAAAAATGGTCAAATTAAGGATTTAGGGATGAATTTTTTTCACACGTTCAGAAAAAGCCTGATGGAGGCGATTCACGCCCTGGAAACAGAAGGTTTTTTACCTCAAGGGCTTGTGTTGGACGCCGTGACGGTAGAGCCGCCTCGGGATACATCACATGGGGACATCGCCACGAACGCCGCGCTTGTCTTGTCAAAGCCAGCCGCTAAGGCGCCCCGCGTTATTGCCGAGGCCCTTGCGGCAAAGATGGCCGCGCACCTTGATGTGTCCGCGTGCGAAGTGGCGGGTCCTGGATTTCTGAATTTCAGACTTACCTCCACCTTTTGGCAGGGCGAGCTTCAGAAAATGATTGCAGCCGGTCAGGCCTACGGCGCATCCTGCGTGGGGCAAAATGCCTGCGTTAACGTAGAGTATGTGTCAGCTAACCCCACAGGGCCCATGCACATTGGTCACGCACGCGGCGCCGTGGTGGGAGACGCGCTGGCGCGTCTTTTGCAAAAAGCAGGTTATAACGTTGTGAAAGAATACTACATCAACGATGCGGGCGGCCAGGTTCAAGAGCTGGCCCGCTCGACCTATCAACGGTACCGCGAGGTGTTGGGGCATGAATACATTCCGGGGCAATACGGGGGCGAGTACCTGGTTCCCGTCGCCAGAGCCATTGCCGAGGAAGAAGGAAACCGCTTTTTAGATCAAGATGAATCCCAGTGGCTTTCTTTTTTCCAAGCGCGCGCCGTAGAGGCCATGATGCTCCTTATCCGCGAGGATCTGGCGCTCGTTGGCGTGCATCACGACGTCTTTACATCAGAAAAAAAACTTGTGGATGACGGTCTTGTCCAAAAGGCTCTGGACCGCCTGAGCGAGCTTGGTCTCATTTATGAAGGCATTCTAGAGCCGCCTAAGGGAAAAGTCATCGAAGATTACGAGCCGCGTCCCCAAACTCTTTTCAAGGCAACTGACTTTGGGGATGATGTGGATCGCCCCTTGAAAAAGTCCGATGGTCACTGGACCTATATGGCAAGCGATATTGCCTATCACTTTGATAAATTTCAAAGAGGTGCCAAAAGTATGGTAAACGTGTGGGGCGCGGATCACGGCGGTTACGTCAAGCGTTTGACGTCTGCCGTCAAGGCCATCACCGAGAACGCCGCGGACGTAGACGTGAAGCTTTGTCAGATGGTGAAGTTCCTTGAAAACGGTGAAGCTCTGAAGATGTCTAAACGCTCGGGCGTTTTTGTGACCCTGGCAGAGGCGACAGAGCGCGTGGGCAAAGACGTCATACGCTTTATCATGCTTACCCGTAAGAACGATGCGCCCTTGGATTTCGATTTCGCCAAGGTCATGGAGCATTCCAAGGACAACCCTGTCTTTTATGTGCAGTACGCAAGTGCCCGGTGCCATTCTATCTTGCGTCATGCGAAGGAAGCGTTTTCGGACGCTGATTTGTCTGCAGGCGCTCTTTCCCAGGTAGATCTGACAATGCTCACGGACGAAAGCGACCTAGAGATGATGAAACTACTGGCGTCGTTTCCCCGCCAAGTAGAAGTCGCAGCTGCTGCCCACGAACCTCACCGCATTGCCTATTATCTTTATGAGGTCGCGGCCGCCTTCCACGGACTTTGGAATAAGGGCAAAGAAGAAACCCAGTTGCGGTTTTTGCTGCCAGACGATCTTGGGGCGACAAAAGTGCGGTTGGCCCTTGTGTTGGGTGTCTTGACTGTCCTACGCTCAGGCCTAGAGGTGCTTGGCATTGAGGCCGTTGAGGAGCTGCGTGCATGACCCAAAGTCAGTGGAGAATGGCAAGTCCTGGCTACGCAGTGCCGCCCTATCAACGCGTGACTAAAAGACGCCGGCCTTGGGGGCGTATTGCCCTTTTTGTGCTTGTGGTGGTGGGGCTTTTTGGAGGAATTGCATACGGCCTTTATAAAGGAATCGCCTATTTTTCGACGTCCCAGGGTGGCATTCCCCGCGTGATGGCCCCAGAGGGTCCTTATAAAATCCGTCCAGAAGGTGCTGTTGTCAAAGAAAGCCCCCACAAAGACAAAACCATCTATGACCAGTTGGGGCCCAACGGCACGAAAGAGGCAGCGCCCATTACCCTGCGCGCGCGCCCAGCAGCCCCTGTGGAGGCGCCCCCTGCGCTTCCCGATGATTTCATCAAAGCCCTTTCCCAAAGTCCGGTGACAGGACAAGATTTAGAGGCGGCGACCCAAGAGGTTCGAGCTTTTGAGGGAGCACAAGAGACAACCCCTTTTGCGGAGCGTGACGGCTTTTTTAAAGAAATTGGGGATCCCAAGAAAAAGGAGAGCGAGACCACACGTCTGCCAGCCGCCGCCACGGCAGAAGCCTCCACCCTTCCCATCGAAGGGCGAAATCTTGTGATGGCCACGGGCGAGCACATGTGTTTAGAGTTTTGTGTGGCCCCCACCAAGGACGGCGCCGAGGCGTCGTGGCACGAATATGTGCGCAAAGCAAGCGACTTACTGGCAACCCACTCGCCGACCTATCACCGAGTAGACCACGGACGAAAAAATGGTATCCATTATCATTTGCGCCTTGGCGGCCTTACCCCTGACCGCGCGGTGATCTTGTGCGAGGACTTGCGCCAGCGAGGCATTCAAGTCTGGGTCTTGCCAGAATAACGAGAGGAAAAAATGGCGGAATATTTTACCCTTGATTTTCTTATCAAAGCCTTAGTGCTGGCAGTGCCGGTGATTTTGGCGGTTACCCTCCATGAGGCAGCCCACGGGTTTGTTGCCCTTCATTACGGCGATGATACGGCGCGCCGGGCAGGGCGCTTGACCCTGAATCCCTTCAAGCACGTGGATCCCATGGGCACCCTTCTTATTCCAGGAGTGTTGATCTTTTTAGGGTCCCCCTTTATTTTTGGGTACGCAAAGCCGGTGCCGGTTGCCTTTGAGCGCCTTCGAAACCCGCGTCTGGATATGGTCAGTGTGGCGCTGGCAGGGCCTTTGACTAATATAGTGCTTGCCCTTGTGTCAGCGCTCCTTTTTCATGTGCTGCCCTTTTTTGCGGAATCATGGGCAGCCCCTTTGGCTGAGGCATTTAAACTATCCTTGATTTTAAATGTCACATTGGCTTTGTTTAATATGTTGCCATTACCGCCCTTGGACGGTGGACGCGTGGCGGTGGGTGTTTTGCCCGACATTTTTGCGATTCCCCTTGCCAAGCTCGAGCGCTACGGCATGTTGATTATATTCGGGCTCTTGTTCCTCGTGCCCTTTATTACCCATAAGATGGGACATACGCTCAGTCCCATTGCATGGCTACTGGAAAAACCTGTGGAAGGTGTGGTACGTCTAATAGCAAGACTAACGGGTGTCTTATAGGAGAAGAAATGAGTATTGGTGTTTGGCAACTTGTGTTGATTTTGATTGTGTTTCTTCTTTTGTTTGGGGCAGGTAAAGTGCCAAACGTCATGAAGGATTTGGCAAAAGGCATCAAGGCCTTTAAGCAAGGCCTGAACGACGAGGATGAAAACGAAGAAAAAGTCTCTGCTCCCAAAGTGATCAAATCCTCTCGTCACGAAAAAAACTAAGATGTTTGATCTGGGAAGCTGGGGTGAATTTTTGATTATCTTTGTGGCGGCTCTGGTGCTTTTGGGCCCCAAAGAGCTGCCTGTGGTCTTGCGCACGGCCGGTCGGTGGATTTACAAGCTGCGCAAGATGACGGCGCACTTGCGCGCCCAGGTCGAGCCCTTTTTACAAGAAGGCGAGATCGAAGCCTATATCAAGGACGCCCAAACCCAGGTCAAAACCCAGGACGAGACGCTGCCTTTGATCAAAGAGACCTACGCCCCGGACTCAAAAGAGCAAAAAGACTAACCCCACAACCCACCCAAGGACATGGTATGACCGAGGATTTCTCACAGCCCTTGATGGAGCATCTTTTGGAGCTTCGGAGGCGCCTTTTATGGGTGGCGCTCGCTTTTATACTGTGTTTTGGCCTTTGTTACGCTTTTGCCGAACACATCTTTGCGATTTTGATAAGGCCTCTTGCCACAGCCCTTGAGGTAGTGGGATCCCGGCGCTTGATTTACACAGGCATGGCCGAGGCCTTTGTGACTTATGTCAAAGTCGCTCTTTTCGGCGCGGCGTTCCTCAGCTTTCCCATGCTTGCGTGCCAAATTTGGCTTTTTGTTAAGCCAGGCCTTTATAAAAAAGAAAAGAAATTCTTTTTGCCCTTTTTGATCGCAACGCCTTTTTTATTTTCTCTTGGTGCCTTTTTTGCGTACCAGTTCATTATGCCAGCCGCATGGTCGTTTTTCATAGGGTTCGAGACAACGCCCCTTCAAACGGCCCTGCCCATCCAGCTGGAGGCTCGTATTAGCGAATATTTGTCCCTGTCCATGCAGCTTCTTTTGGCCTTTGGGATTTGCTTTCAACTCCCTGTTCTGTTGGTCCTTTTAGCGCGCGTCGGGATTTTAAAGGCGCACGCCCTTACCCAAAAAAGACGGTATGCGTTTTTAGGGATATTAATTGTCTCAGCCATTTTGACACCACCCGATGTCTTGAGTATGCTAGGGCTTGCGTGTCCCCTATATGGACTTTTTGAGATTTCGATTCCTTTGATGCGCTTTGTTGAAAAGCGGTATCACCCAAAGGATGTGTTGGACGTGGAGAATAAGTCATGCACGATATAAAATGGATCCAGGAAAACCCCAAAGCCTTTGACGCTGAAATGGCACGGCGACGGGTGGATCCAGTGGCAAGTGAGATTCTGGCCATGGATGAAAAGCGTCGCCATTGTATTGCAAAGCTGCAGGAACTACAAAATGAGCGCAATACCCTGGCCAAGGAAATTGGCTCAAAAAAAGCAGCAAACGAAGACGTGGGCGATCTTTTGGCGCGCGCCAACGCTTTGAAGGACGAGATTCCAGCCCTTGAAAAAGAAGAAAAAGAGCTCTCTGCCGCCCTTCATCTGTTTATGGCGGGTTTTCCCAATGTGCTGGATCCTGACGTGCCCACGGGCACCAGCGAAAGCGATAACAAAGAAGTGCGCCGGTGGGGCGAGCCACCCCGATTTTCCTTTGAAGCCAGGCGCCACTTTGAGCTCGGAGAAGCCCTTGGCCTTATGGATTTTGAGACGGCAGCAAAACTTTCGGGCGCGCGGTTTGTGGTGCTCTCGGGAGATCTTGCCAGACTCGAGCGCGCGCTAACCTCGTTTATGTTGGATCTTCATGCAAAGGATTTTGGCTATACGCCCGTGTCACCGCCTTATCTTGTGAAATCAGACGCTCTTTTTGGCACAGGGCAGTTGCCAAAGTTTGCCGAGGATCAGTTCTGCACAACCGATGACCGCTGGCTTTTACCGACGGCAGAGGTGGCGCTCACGAATCTCGTGCGCGAAGAGATCTTGGATCCCGCGACTTTGCCTCGGCGGTATGTCGCCGCAACGCCTTGCTTTAGGTCCGAGGCAGGTGCTGCCGGGCGCGATACGCGCGGCATGATCCGCCAACATCAATTCCACAAAGTTGAACTTGTGAGCATCACCCATCCCGATGCCTCGGACGCTGAGCACGAGCGGATGATGGGTGCGGCTGAAAAAGTGCTGCAGCTTCTGGGTCTTCCTTACCGCGTTATGCTGCTGTGTACAGGGGATACGGGGGGAACGGCCACCAAAACCTATGATCTTGAGGTGTGGCTGCCAGGAGAGGCAACTTACCGGGAGATTTCCAGCTGCTCCAACACTAGAACCTATCAAGCGCGTCGCATGAACACGCGCTTTCGTGACAAGACTGACGACGCCAAGGGGGTGACCCGTTTTGTGCATACCCTGAATGGCTCGGGTGTGGCGGTGGGGCGGGCCCTTATTGCAGTCCTTGAAAATTATCAACAAGCCGACGGAAGTATCATGATTCCCGAGGTACTGCGCCCCTACATGGGCGGTCAAGAAAGGATTACCTATGGTCAGAACTGACAAGACACAAGATTTGCGCATTCTTATTTCCAACGATGACGGCGTGAATGCCCACGGCATCAAAGTCCTTGAAAGCATTGCCCATACGCTGACCGATGATGTATGGGTGGTGGCGCCTGAAAGCGAGCAAAGCGGGGCCGCGCACTCGCTGACGCTTAGGCGTCCCCTTCGCATTCACAAGATTTCCCCGCGCCGTTTTGCCGTGGACGGAACACCTACGGACTGTGTGATGGTGGCCCTTCTAAAGATCTTTGAGAATGACAAAAAGCCAACTTTGATGCTTTCTGGAATCAACCACGGCGCCAACATGGGTGAGGACGTGACCTATTCTGGTACGGTTGCGGCCGCCATGGAAGCAACCCTTTTGGGGGTTCCCTCCATTGCGCTCAGCCAAGTGACGAAGACCGGTCAAAACGTCAAGTGGGCGACTGCCGAACACTACGCCCCTTTAGTCATCAAAGACCTTCTTGCCAAAGGTTGGCCCCAGAACGTGCTCATGAATATTAACTTTCCGAACCTTGTGACGGGTTCAGTGAAGGGGGTTAAGTATGTTTCCCAAGGGCTTCGTAATATCAGAGATACGCTGATTGAGTGGGTTGATCCCCGGGGTAACCCTTATTACTGGATCGGGGCGGCCGAACGTGATGATAGCCCGACAGAGGTCGAGACAGATTTGGAGGCCATTCAAAATGGGTATATTGCGGTCACACCCCTTCATCTGAATTTGACCCATGCACCGACCTTAGAAAAAATACAAGCAGTCAATCAAGAGGTTTCTTTTGATGAAATGCTGCCTGTTAATCAAGAAACATTCTTTGAAAAAATGCGTAAAGAGGCCTAACGTGAAGATAAAGATTGCTTTTCTTGTCTCCACTTGCTGCGTCAGCCTTCTTTTGCTGGGCTGTCAGCGCACAGATCCGCCGGCGCCCGTGGTGCACGGTCATGAGGCAGCGCCTCGCATGGCCAAAAAGCGTCCTTTCAAAAAACGCCAAGGATCGCCAAAAAGCGTTGCACCGAGAGACACGGCCGATGACCGGATTATTTCGCGTCCCATCCCCGAGGAAGATACGCCTAAAACTGCAGAAAGCGAGCGTATTGTGCTGCGCCAGCCCCAAGACAAACAGCCTCCCAAGGGTAAGGCCTTTGAAGATGAAATCTTGGCAAGTGTGGAAGGCATGGATGACGATCAAAAGGCCTCTTTACCTGAAAAGACGCCTTTAAAACAAGTCCCTCAAGACGGGGCTAAAAAGAAGGAAGAGCTTCATATGCTTCCTGACAAACCAAAGCCAAGCCCGGCTAAAGAAGAGTCAAAGACGACCGAGGATTTAGCGGACGACGATGATGATGACACGTCGCTTGCGGCGCCTCTTGCCAAAGGAGCTGGGGCTGTAGGGGCTGCTGCAGCCGTCACCAAGGGGGCAGTGGACGCAAAACCAGCCGTCAGCCCATCATCTGGTGAAGAGGAAAAAAAGACCCCGGCTAAGGAAGAGACGTCGCCGTCTAGGTTCGCATGGCCTCTTTCGGGCTCCATTTTAAAGGAGTTCTGTCAAGACTCGCCCGCAACGCGTAACGACGGCCTTAATATTGCGGCCCCCCTCAAGGCGCCTGTCAAAGCCTCAAAAAGCGGAACAGTTGTCTACATCGGTAATGATATCAAGGGTTTTGGAAACTTGGTCCTAGTCAAACACGACGGCCCATGGATGACGGCTTACGCGCATCTGGATTCCTTTGCCGTTAGCCGCGGTCAAACCCTCAAGGCAGGTGAAGTCCTTGGCTATGTGGGGCAAAGCGGCGGCGTGAAAGAACCCCAACTTCACTTTGAAGTGCGTAAAAACTCAGTCCCCGTTAATCCCCGCCTGTTCTTAGGCTCTTAAAACAGCAACAAAGGGGTAAGGCTGCCACCTTACCCCTTTGTTGCTAAAACAACCCCTCATACCAGAAATTTATGCGCTAAAAAAAATATCCCATAGCTTTTGAGGTACATCATCAGGTTTAGGGGTGTTTTTTGGAGGATTAACAAAATGTTGTGACACTCTGTGATGCATAATACGTACCTTACTGGACCAATGTATAAGCCAGAGGGTATTTGCAGAAAGAAAATGGGAATCTTCTGGGAGGTGTACCTTCCCAGAGAGAAAAAGATGGTTGGATGTTCTGATGCCATAAAGAATGCATAAAGTGAGAGGTGTCTCAGAATAAATTCCAACTGCAGAACAGGATGCATCAATAATCCTCAAGCACTGGCTTGGTGGCGTCTCATCCATAAGTGTTTTCAAGTGTTCAAAGGTAGGAGCCGTATAAAGTAAAGGGCTTTGAGAAGTAATAAGATCAAGCTGTGTTAGGGTCAACGTGTCTCCATCATATCCTATATTTAAATCAGAGTTTTCAAGAGCATAAATGGCGGGATATTTCTTTGGATTTGTTCTCCGGTCTAATGCTCTTGATTCTAAAAGAAGAGAAGCCTCACTCATTCGGTTGTAAGGGTAACTTTTTTCGGCTTCTTCAAGATAATTAATTACATGTATAGGAGCATTTAAATACGAAGAATAATTTTGAAAAATCACATCAAAAAGACCTGTGGCATCGGGAAAGAGCGTGAGGGGTACAGAAATCTTAAGTTTTCGAAGTGAAAAAGGTCCAGTAAAAAGAAGAGGTAAAAAATATTAATCTCTCCTTCTAAGTGATGAGAGTTTATCGATAAAATAGGGAAAGTATAACCAGAATGTAAGATGGCCTCCTTAGCTATGAAACATGTATGAGAGGTCGCGTACTCATCTTTAATGAAAGTATATGTATGTGCATGCATGAAAGGGAGTTTTTTAGCGATACTTCGCAGATGGTCTAGATCCCGGAAATGAACTTCCAGCTCTCCCGTGGTTCTGATCAGCCGGCTGATGCGCAGAGCCTCAAGGGGTGGGGTAAAGGTAACATGTTTGAAAATACCTCGAATTTCTTCTGCGTACACGCCATGGGCGGTCAAGAAATCCCTTTGGGTGAGGGTGCGCTCATAAAAGAAGTGCGCCATTTGGCACGTGCGCCCCAGGGCAGAAAAATCTCTCAAGCAAAGAAATGACGCAAGGTTATCCATGATCCGCTCATCCCCTAGAAGCTAGTCAAGGGGGTCCTCTTGGGGGACAGCGCCGCGCTAGGCTAAATGCGCTTTAAGTTCTTCCCAGTAAGCCTTGTTAGGATCCGCCTTTTGGTGGCGCGCTTGAAAGCTTTCTTCTTTCGCAAAGCTCGTGGCCTTAAGAGTAGGCGTCTTACACAGGCTAAGCCCGAAGAGCAATGATAACGCAAAGGATCTCAATCTGTAAGGCGATTTAGGATCGTTATGGCGGCTGACTATCATTGACGTGTTCTCTCTTTTTATCTGTGATGACGCCATCATTGAAAGAGAAGCCCCTAGCGGTCAAGGGGGTCCTTTTTTTGAAGAATGACATAAAAGGAACGCTTTAGTAACTGATCTTTAAAGAATAATGCCTTATAAAAAAGACGCATGGTCAAATCAGTAAGGAATGAGCCGATGAAAAAATGGATTATCATACTCACTGTGACCCTTTGGAAAGGTGTGGTTCCGTCTTACGCAGATTTTATAGAGGACTCAGAGCCCCCCAGGCTACAGGTTCTTTGACGGTCACGGTGCGTGAAAGCGCAGAAAACGAATGGGACCTTTTGCAAAGCATGGTCAGAGATGGGGAGGCGGGGGTAGTTCTTGACGATAACCCCACATTAAGAAGGCGGCAGCTTGAGCGTCTTTGCCACCAACAAGATCTTTTTACCTCGGCTGATTTCATGGCGCTTTTTGGGACGCATCTTGTGACGTCTTGCGTGGACCACGTCAGCTGCGAAGAAGAGGGGGCCCACGCCCCTAGTAGTAATACTTCCCCATGAGTGCCCACTTTGTGCCAGGGTATAGGCGGTGAAGGCGTGCGAACCATTTGGGGACTTTATTTTTGTGAATATCCTCAATCGCTTCAGGTAAATTATAGGTTGATCGCCATAGGCAACTCCTCGCGTCAGCACTGCCGTGAAAACAGACAGACGCCAGGTAATAAAGGGCTTCGGCTTCAAGGTCGTTTTTCTCTTTTGTCGCCGCAAAGACAGCTGCGGTCTTCATGAAGTAATCCAAAGGAGGGACAACGCGCCCCTGGGGCAAAAGCCCTTCTTGAGTCGGAATCTTGCATTCGGGACAGAGCCCTTCTAGTTCGTACGCGAATGGCTGTGAATCAGGGTAAGAGACATCTTGCATCATAAACCGTCCAAGGGTCATGAGAGCGTCTGGGTGAGTGGGGTCTGTGATCAGGGTTTTCATGGCACTCGCTTCTGCGTCCGGGATGGGAGGCGCGCCTTCTGATTTCAAAAGGTCATTGAGGGCGACGGCTTTTTCATAGGACGCGGACAAAAGAAGTCGCTGCATCAACGCTTTTCTTGTAGAGGTCAGTAGGTCTTTGGGAAGGGTTTTATTCTGTGAAAGACTCTCGAGATCTTCAAAAGAGACAAGATGTTCTAAATAAAGCGTTTGGAGCTTTTCTTGAGTAAAGGCGCGCAGCACTTCTGAAGGCGGACTCTTTCGAAGGAGGTGTGCGCGCATGCGCAAGAGATCACTGGTATCATCACGCCAGAAGGAAGATAACGCCTCCAAAATTTTGAGGCCCGCGTCTGGTTTGTTCAATGAGAGCGCGGCTTCCACCTTGAGCGCTTGGGTCGTGAGCGGAAGGATATCCTCAAGAGAGGTTGGCAGGGTTGCTTCAAGGGCTAGAAGCTCCTCATCCTTTTTAAGTAAGGCAAGCGCGCGCGCCTTAAGATAAGTGTGAAGATGGGGATACGAGGCAAAATCTTTCTCACGCGCTTTAAGGGCAGTTAAATACTCAAGATAGGTTTTGCCAGACTCTTCTTCGGGCAAAGATCTGGTTTGCAGCATCAGAGCGACGATCAAGGGGTGAGCCGTATTCGGATCAATTTTTCCCCCAAAATAAAATCTAAATTCACGAAAAAGCTGGTGAATACGCCGCCCGTCCTTTGAGGCAAGGGCGCCGGTGAGGTCTTCAACAAGGCGCCCGTTAAGGGCGTCGTGCTTGCCTGCTAAAAACAAATATCGACGCTCAAGATCATGTGCTGACTGAACATAAAGACCCTGTGGGTATTTTTCTTGATAGCGTTTAAAGATCACAAAAGCTCTTTCAAGAAGAGGCTGGTTTAGTTTTTCAGCGCGCTCTTTTTCGTTTTCATACCCATCCATGTTCTTTTGCGCTGCGAGCAGATAGGCGCGCCCTTCAAGATAGAGGCTTGACGCCTCAAGCCAAGCTTGGTGTTGATGAAGGCCAAGAACCGTCATGGCGCGCTCGACTAAGGACGGACTTGCGAGGGTTTCGTGGATTTTCTTGAAAAGGGGTGCCGCTTTTTCATAGTCGCCTTTGTAAAAGTAAAAAGCGCCCTCAAGATAGGTTTTATAATGACCTAAACTGCCTGGTAGGGCTGCGATCTCTTGGGGCAGGGTTTCTTGAAAGGCTTTCTCTTTGAAAAGAAAAAGGATTTTGTGGCGGACTTGGACAAGTTTCACAAGGGCGTCTTTATCGTTAAGGTCCTTAAATGCGGTTGTCACCAAAGTCAGGACGCTTTCATAGCTGTTGGAAGGTAAATCCCCCGTATAAGAAACCTCTGGCAAGCTTTCTTTTTGAAAAGGCGTCATATCTTTGGACGCACAAAGCTTGTTTAAAGCCTGAAGATAGTCGTCGTAACAAAGCATTTGTTCTTCGTGATACCCCCTCGCGTCAGGAATAAAAGTATTGAGAAGCGCATCAAAATGGCCGTACTCGAGAAAAGGAGGGCTATCAAAGTAGTCTTCTATGGGGGCGCAGGCATAGAGAAGAGGATACAGGAGGCTTGTGTGAACAACGGCCATAACCGCAAGGGCAGCGCTGAAAAACTTAAGTTTCATGAAGAGGAACCATATTTTTGATGAAAAAGAACAACACCCTGACAATGAGATAATTGAACCAGTATGTTACTGTAGCGTTGGGAGTTTGCGTTGGCAAGAAGCCCTACTTTGAAAGGACGATTAAAAGGCACAAGCTTTTTAAAGAAGGTTTCTATGTGGGGTAGAGGCGCTCGTTCTTGGTAAAGCTGAAACACAATCTCATCACACGCGTCCATTAGGTCGCCTTGTGCGGCGCGAGGCGCGCTGGTGATCCAATCCCCAAGACCCGTGATACTGATCTTGCTCGGCGCCCTTACATGGCGGCGTAGATCCCGCAGATACTGGGCATAGACGGCAAGGTCTTTTGTGGCGGCGTCAAAGTCGAGCTGAATCCCCAGAACCCTGGTATCGCTTTGCGTCCACTTGCTTTGGTGATGATGGAAAATCGCCGCCAGATCCTCGGGGGCGGGTAAAGGCTTTGTCAAGCGGTACACCAAAAAAAGATCGCGCGCCAGCGCGTGGGGATATAGCCCGTGCTTAGTGTAGGAAAGAGCGCCGTTTTTTTGTGTGACGTGCCCTTGATAAAGATAAAGAATGCCGGTCGCGGGAACATCTTTGACGGTGATGCCTGCCCAGACCCAGTGGTCGGTGGGGAGGGGTGCCGGGGAGAAGTGCCAGAGCCACAAAACGCTTCCTATGAAAAGGGCACCAATGACACTCATCAAAACGGGGAAACGCGTGACCATGAAAGGCCCTTTTAAGAAGACACTCACGCAGGTCATACCATGGCGCCATCAAAAGAAAAAGGGAGGATTTTCGAGAATTTTTTGCTAAACTGCCGCAAGGTTCAAGCACAAGAAAGGATGTCACATCCGTGAAGATCGCTGTATTAAAAGAGCAGCGTCCTTATGAGGCGCGTGTTGCCCTAACCCCAGAAGTTGCAAAGAAACTCAAGGATCAAGGGCATGAGGTGTGGGTTGAAAAAGAGGCAGGTGCTGCGTCCAGTATTCCGGATACGGCTTACACTGAGGTAGGTGCCACGATCTTTTCAACGTTAAAAGAAGGGCTTGCGGGCGCGCAGGTGCTGTTAAAGGTGCAAGCACCTTTGTCAGAGGGCTCACGAAACGAACTGGAGGGCCTGCCAGAGGGCGCGACGCTTATTGGGCTTTTGTCACCCCACACCCACCGCGCCGAAATGGCCCAGTATAACGCTAAAAAGCTTAAAACCTTTTCCTTAGAGATGGTGCCGCGCATTACGCGCGCCCAAAGCATGGACGTCTTGTCCTCCCAGAGCAACCTTGCCGGTTACCGCGCTGTGATTGAGGGGGCTGCTCTTTTTGACCGCGCCTTTCCCATGATGATGACAGCGGCAGGAACCATTGCGCCCGCGCGCGTCTTGATATTGGGCGCTGGAGTCGCGGGCCTTCAAGCCATTGCCACCGCCAAGCGTCTCGGGGCTATTGTGTCGGCCTTTGACGTCCGTGCGGCCGCCAAAGAACAAGTGGAAAGCCTGGGCGCGACCTTTATCAGTGTAGACGCACCCACATCTGGTGAAGGGGCAGGGGGATACGCCAAGGAAATGGATGATGACTATAAAAAGCGCCAGGCCGAAAAAATCACACAAACCCTGAAAACCCAAGATATCGTCATTACGACGGCGCTGATCCCTGGAAGGCCAGCACCTCTTTTGGTGACGCAGGAGATGCTTGCTGTCATGAAGGCCGGATCCATAATTGTGGATATGGCCGTTGAGTCGGGCGGCAACTGCGCCTCAAGCAAGCTTGGGGAGGTCATGACGACGAACGGCGGCGTAAAGATTGTGGGGTACGCAAACTTGCCAAGCCGTATCGCGCGCGATGCAAGCGCTCTGTATGCCCGTAACGTCCTGCACTTTTTGACCCTTCTTATGGCCAAAGACGGTAAAGACCTTGCGCCAGATCCCGAGGACGAGATCGTCAAAGGCACCCTTTTGACCCAAGAGGGGGCAACTGTTCATCCCCAATTTCAGGAGAAATAACCCATGAGTGTTGAAACGTTCTTTCAATCGGTACGGGATGTGACCGCCCAATTTTTCGAGGTCAGCAATCCCATGGATCTGACCCTGAATGAAGTCGGGGAGGTCGTCGTGACAACGGCCCAGACCGTTGATCCAGGGACATCGCCCTTTGTTATTGGGCTGACCGTGTTTATCTTGGCGTGCTTTGTGGGCTATTATGTGGTGTGGCGCGTCACACCCGCCCTTCATTCGCCCCTCATGGCCGTGACTAACGCCATTTCCAGTGTGATTATTGTGGGCGCGCTTCTAACGGGCGGCGTCGGCGCGTCGTCAGGCGCGAAGATTCTTGGCGCTTTTGCGGTTTTTCTCGCAGCTGTGAACATCTTTGGTGGTTTTGCGGTCACAAGCCGTATGCTGCGCATGTTCGAAAAGAAAAAGTAGGAACGCCGTTATGAGTGAAAACCTTTTATCGTTTTGTTACCTGATTTCCTCTGTTTGCTTCATCATGGCCCTGCGTGGTCTGTCGTCGCCCAAAACCTCACGTATGGGGAACTATTACGGCCAAGCCGGTATGGCCCTTGCGGTGGGGGCAACCCTTGCGAGCCCTGCCGTCACAAGTTACACCTGGATTTTGAGCGCTCTTGCAGCGGGCGCCGTCGTGGGTCTGATTATTGCCAAGCGGATTGTGATGACAGCGCTTCCCCAGCTGGTCGCAGCCTTTCACAGCCTTGTGGGACTTGCAGCCGTCTGTGTGGCCCTTGGCGCCCTTGCCCTTCCCGAAGCCTTTGGGATTGGGGTGCCTGGCGACATTCACTTCAGTAGTCTTGTGGAGATGTGTCTTGGCGTGATTGTGGGGGCCATTACTTTTTCGGGCTCGATCATCGCGTTTCTTAAACTACAAGGCATCATGGGCGGAAAGCCCATCAGGCTTCCGTTCCACCAACCACTGAACGCTCTTATCTTTATCTCCATCGTGCTTCTGGGGATTCTTTTCGTACGCGGGGAAAACCATGACGCCTTTTTGCTGTTGATCATGTTCTCCCTTGTGTTGGGCGTTACCCTTATTATTCCCATTGGTGGGGCGGATATGCCGGTGATTGTGTCCATGCTGAACTCGTATTCAGGTTGGGCAGCAGCTGGTATTGGCTTTACCTTGGAAAATAACCTTCTGATTATCACAGGGGCGCTGGTGGGGGCGTCGGGCGCGATCCTCAGCTATATCATGTGTAAAGGCATGAACCGGTCCATTTGGAATGTGGTCTTTGGCGGTTTTGGCGCAGCTCCTGAGACTGCGGGCGCGTCTGGTCCTCAAGAGGCGCGCGCCCCTTCCAAAGTCGGCAGCGCCGAAGACGCCGCCTTTTTATTGTCCAACTCTCGCTCGGTTATCATTGTGCCAGGATACGGTATGGCGGTGGCCCAGGCTCAACACGCCCTTCGTGAAATGGCCGACGCCTTAAAGTCTAAGGGCATTCGGGTGCGCTATGCCATCCACCCCGTGGCAGGACGCATGCCGGGCCACATGAACGTGCTTTTGGCCGAGGCGAACGTGCCCTATGAGGACGTGTTTGAGCTGGAAGAAATCAACAGCGATTTTGCAGATACCGACGTTGCCTTTGTCATTGGCGCCAACGACGTGACAAACCCCGTCGCGCGCACAGATCCCACAAGCCCCATTTATGGCATGCCGGTCCTTGACGTCGAGCGAGCGCGGACAACGTTGTTCATCAAGCGCTCCATGTCGGCGGGCTATGCGGGTGTGGATAACGAGCTTTTCTACCGCGATAGCACCATGATGTTGTTTGGGGACGCAAAGAAAATGTGTGAGCACATCATCAAATCCCTTGAGTAGGAGATCCTAGAAATAAAAAAACCCACGGCTTTGATGTCAAGGCCGTGGGTTTTTGTGCGCATTGTTTTCTAATCGAGGGCTTCGTCTTCGGGAGCGCCCGCAAGGGGCGCTGATTCGATGGCGTCATCATTGAATTCTTTTGTTTCTGTTTGCAGCTCCGCGCCGAGCGTCTCATCAGGTGAAAGGCCTGCTTCTTGACTTGCGGCGGCTTGGGCTTTTTTAATATGCGTCAAATAATTGTCTTTTATTCTGGCGCCCACCTGCAAATATTCAACGACCTTTTGAAGTTTCAAGCACTCGTCAGAAGCAGCGCCCAGCATGACTGAAAACTCACGCGCAAGTTCTCGCGGGACATTTTGACGTTTCTCGTGAAGGGCTTCAATTTCTTGAGGGCAGCGCTTGGTAAGGCTTGTCAGCTCTTGTGTTGAAAGGAGAGGGGCTTCGGTTGATTTCACGTCGGCGCCGGCGCCTGCTTGGGCAAGCAAAGGCGTCAACATAAAACCAAAGGTGATGGCCGTGCGGTAAAGAAAAGACATAAGGGCGCGCCTCTTAAAAAAACCATGGGCCTATTAAAACAAAAGAGAACGCTTTTGAGAAGGGGCTTAAAAAGTGCTAAAACCCTGGGCTTTGCCGTAGGCGCACAGGTCATTGACGGGGCACACCTGGCAAAGGGGCTTTCTTGCCTTGCAGATATACCGGCCGTGAAGCACCAACCAATAGTGGGCGCGCCGTTTATAAGTGTCTGGAATCACACGAAAAAGATCTTGCTCAACGCCGTCCGTTGTCTTGGCACTTGAAAGACCCGTGCGGTGAGCTAGGCGAAAAATATGGGTATCAACGGCAAGGGTTGGATGCCCAAAGGCCGCGTTCAACACAACGTTTGCAGTTTTACGACCGACGCCTGGTAGGGTCACAAGCTCTTCTCTTGTCTGCGGCACGATTCCGTTATAATGCGTTACAAGGCGCGCGCTAAGGGCCATGACGTTTTTAGCTTTGGTGCGAAAAAGACCAATGGTTTTGATGGCTTCACGCAGGGCGTCTTCGCCGTAATCTAGCATGTCTTGGGGAGTTTTTATAACCTTAAACAAGGGTTCAGTGGCTTTGTTCACACTTTTGTCCGTAGCCTGGGCAGAAAGGGCCACCGCCACCAAAAGGGTATAGGCATTGGTTGAGGCAAGCTCTGTCTGAGGATCAGGATCGCGGTCCTCAAACCGTTTAAAGAAATGCTCGATCTCTAAAGGCGTCATGAAGAGGCCTTCTTTGTGTCTTCTTTGGGGAAGGTGTCCTTCATAAAGACTGTGATCACGAGGGCAAAAATCAAGGTTAGAGGGATGATGGCCAAGGACTTAAGATAATGTTCCTTGGTGTAGCATCCAATAACGCCCATACAGGTGGGATCTGCTTTTTGGCAAAGGTCAAGGAAGTACCCCAAAAGCGGTTGCATGGCAATGCCGCTGATCATACAGAGCATGTTATGCATCCCGGACGCCGTTCCTGTGCGGTAAAGGGGATTAAGGGCCGTGACGCCAGCAAAGGCAATAAACTGTCCGCCGACAGCAAAGCCTGCCAGCATCATGAGACCATACAGAGCGTAGATGGGCACATGGACATAAAGGACAAGGGTCAGGCACAAGACAGACGCAAGGGCACTGTACATCATGGCCATACGGTAGCTTTGAACGCGTGTGGCATAATAAGACCAGGTGGGCGCGCCAACACTCAAGCCCACGTAAAAGAGGGACATGGTGCCGGCCGCAGCCGTGCGGTCCATTTTATAGGCCTCCATCACAAAGGGGGTCCCCCAAAGATCGGCAAAACCCGAAAGAGGAACGTACATGGCAAAGCCGTAAAGGCCGTAGATCCAGGTTTGTGGGTTTTTCGCGATGAGGATCAGGCTTTGGACAAGGGTTTCACCGGCGCGCTCTTCCTCGTTGGTGGTGTGCTGGGCGTTTTCACGGATGACAAGAAAAGCCGCAACTGCAATGACGAGGCTGACAAAGCCAAGCACCGTGTTGGCCATGCGCCAGCCGGATGCGTCCACGAGCATCCCAAGGGGCGCGCCGCCAGCTGTGGCACCTAAGGTGCCAACGGTCATGGTAAAGCCCACAAGGATAGACAGAATACGGGGTGGGAAGTAGAGTGAGGCCAGCTTGACGCAGCTGAGAAACGCGAACGCAGAGCCAATGCCCATAAAGGTTCTGGCCACAGATAAAAGGGTGAGGGATTCTGCGTAACTGAAAAGAAAGGCCCCCCCTGCACACAAAAGGCACGCAACGGTCAAGGGGCGCCTTGGGCCAAGACGGTCAAGAATGATGCCAGAGGGGATCTGCATGGCGGAATAACCGATGTAGTAAAAAGAGCTAAGGGCGCCAAGAAGGCACGCGTCCAAATGAAGATCCCGCATCAAGTCGTGGGAAATTACGCTAGGGGACACTCTTAAAATAAACTGAAAGCCATAGAAAAAAGCGGCGCACCCCCATACAACGAGGCCCAGCACATGGCTACGATTCTTTTCCATTTAATCCTGCAAAACGGTTAGGGGTTGAGTATCGGAGTATTTAAAAGATTTTAGCCCTAAAAGGCAAGCACTCTTCTGAAGGTAGGGTAAGATAAGGTCAGAAAACAGCCCCAGCACTCTGGGGCTTTGCTTAAGGCATTTACGACGCATAAAAAGCACCTAGCAACCTGTCGAGGGCAGGCAGAAGCGCTTGACGCATTTGTGGCTCGTCCCATAGTTTTTCCGTTGCGCCGTTATGCTCGATACGCATGAGTTTATCCCCTTGAAGAACAGCAGGCTGGTCACCGCCAGTGCTCAAAAGTGTCTTCAGGGGAACAAGGGTAAAGTCTCGAAAGCGGCCGTCGAAGGACGTGTCACTGGATCTATTCTTAAAAGCATCTGAGGCGCGTTGGTTCAACGTACTAAGCCACTGCTCAACGTCGTCGCTGCCAAGATGCCCCTTTTGTGAGGTTAGAATGAGGGGAATGGTCACTGCAGGTCCCCATCCTTCACCTTGTTCTAAGTAGGCAAAGGGAGCAGGTCTAAAAATCAGGTCTGTCTCTTTAAGCATATTGTAAAGGGCTGTATTTGCAGGGCCGTTGACCATTGCGTCATAGGACGTTTCAAAAGAGTGCTCTTTAGGAAGGCCGAATCCCATGGAGGCTTTAAGGGATCCATGTGTGGGCCTAAACGTGCCATCTTGCAATTGACGTGGGTCATAGTCCTTGCACATGAGAACATGCGGGAGGTCTTCTTTCAGTAGAACAACAAGGGTAAAGTTAGCAGGTGAAGGTCCGTCCTTGCCAATTAGGCAAGCATCAGGATCGACAGCAATCACTTGGCATGAGCCGTCAAGGGCTGCTGTCATGTTTTTGGCTGCGTCCCACTTATCAATGAAATCCGATGAACCAAAAGCGTTTGAGAAGGACGCAAGGGTGGATAGAAGGGCAAGGGCGAGGGTTTTTCTTTTCATGAACGATACCTTTTGTTATTGGTTGGCGACCCGCGTTTGTAGGAGGGTACTGTTGATCTTAGCGGTTAAATCCTCAAAGTAAATATAGCCACTGCTTAGAGAAATTCAAGCAGCAAGAGCCCTATTTTCTGACACAAAGGAATGTGTTATAGTAATGTTGTCGGGTTATCTCGACTATAGCGATAAACGCTGTACGAAATAGGCGGAACGGACCCGGGGGCGGTACCCGGCACCTCCACCATCTATATGGGGGTGAAATAGGATCGACGTACGTTGAAGGGTGCAGTTTTTGCTCGGCATGGTACCACCGTTATCGGGCTACAATGGTAAATGCAACAGCAAACCAAAACGAAGTCAGCCTCAAGGCTGACAACGAGAACAACCTTTTTGCAGCAGCTGCAGCAGCCTAAGCAATAAGGTTATTCCAAGCGGTTGGGGGGGCACCGGGCAACAGAAGCCCCCCGCTTTTAAAATCTTCCTCTCACAAGATGATCAAGAGCTTTCTCTAACGTAGGATACTCGAACGAAAACCCTGCTTTCACAAGCTTCGAGGGGATCACGTTTTGCCCTTGCAAAAGAATTTCTGTGCCCATTTGCCCAAAAAGTAAACGTACCGCAAAGGCGGGAATGCTCAAGAGGCGGGGCCGGTGAAGGGTCGCGGCAAGGATCCCCGCAAAATCGCTTTGGGTGACGGGATGTGGGGCCGTTAGGTTAAAAGATCCCGTACAATTGGCGTTTTCCATAAGAGTCTCAAGGGCGCTTAGATAATCCTCAATATGAATCCAGGAAAGCCACTGTGTACCCGTTCCCAAGGTGGCCCCAAGTCCTGCTCTAAAGACGGGGAGCATCTTGGCAAGGGCCCCTTTTTTATCGTCTAGAACCACGCCTGTGCGAAGAAGACAGGTGCGCACGCCCCAGTTTTGAGCCTCTACGGCCAGATCCTCCCATTGACTGCACAGGCCATGCGCAAAGCCGTAATCACTGGGCGCACTATTTTCAGAAAAGATCGCGCTGGCGCTGTGTCCATAAAACCCAATGGCAGAGCCAGACAAAAGAAATTTTGGTTTTTCTGAGACTTCGGCAATATAAGAAAGGACACTTTTTGTGACGTCAAGCCGGCTTTGCACAAGCTGCTGCTTGGTATGATCGGACCATCTGGCTTGATCAAGGGGCATCCCCGCAAAGTTAACAATTCCGTCAAAGGTATCTACGATGGAGTTCAAAGACGATACAAGGCGGTAATTTCTTGAAAGCTCTGGAAAGGCTTCTGGCGTACGTGTCAGGATCGTGACGTCATGACGCCGCGCGAGGGCGCGTTCTGCCACGCGGCTTCCTAGAAACCCTGTGCCCCCTGTAATAAGTAGTTTCATCGGACTCTTTTTCTCCTGTTATCAAGATATATGGTAAGGATAAATCAGGCGCGACTCAAGATTTATTAACGTGCGTTTTTATTTCAAATGAATAGAGGTGCTCTGATTTAGCGTGTATACTCAAAAATGATTCCAAAAGAATCGTAAGGAAATAAATCTAAGTTTAACAGGAAGGAAAAAAATGAAAAAAGTTGGTTGCTTGCGGGGGCGATTTTTGCCGTTACGTTTTCAGGTGTGGCGTTGGCAGACTCAGTGGACGAGCTAGTCAAAAAACGAGATGAGCTTCAAGCATAAGCTAAAGCAGTGTCAGATAAACTGTCCAATGGACTTCTGGGGCAACTGCAACTTTTCGATGAGAAATGCCAGAAAGAAATCGCAGGCGCGAATCGACACGCCGAGAAGGTCTCGGATCATGCGTGTCTGGCTTCGTGGCTTGCGCAAATGAAAGAAGCCCATGACCTTGGAGAAAAGAACAAGCCACTTATAGAGCAAGAACAAAAGATTACGGCTGAGTTTGAGAAAGTGACCAAGAAGCTCATTGAAGTGATTTTGGCAAAAAAGAAGTAGGTCCTTTGGTATAAAGATTGCTCCAGGATTTTTTTGCAGTAGACGAAGCCTTGAAATCTGTGCGTCCGCTTAGAATCTGTGGACACACAAACCTTAAGAAGTCGCTTTTGAAGAGATCGCGACAAAGGTGCCGCTGAACGTTGCGCAAAGAGTCTGGCTTGACCAAATTTCAGCCTGGATGTTTAGAAGCGCTTGCCTGCGTTTATTAACAATCTTGAAAAACCTGTCGAGATCGACCGATTTGATGTGATCCATGGTGCAGTGGGCAGAAAAGTCACTCATCACAGGGGACAGGTATCTCATGTGACTTTCGGCAATGACAATCTCGTGATTTGGAAAAGTATCTTTGAGGATAAGGTGAAAGCGAGCCCAGGCGGCCAAGGTCGCGGCCGCATGCAAACTGCCCCCAAAGCCTGTTTTTTGGTGATTGACGTTGCGTTCCAAAGGAAAGGATAGCACAACAGTCTGTAAGTCTGCTTCGATCACTTCGAGCCCCATGCTTTGGGATAAAGGTATCTGCGTTTGCAGATAATGTGTCAACAGGCTTGATTCCATGGTTACTTTATTGACAGCTCATGGATTATCGTAACTCGTTTTCTAAGCCCATGGGTAGTTCTTTTAGGAGTTGAAAAGCCTTTAACGCTTCATCCCTGGATTTGGCCAAATCTACCATCGGGTGTGGATAGGTTTGTCCAAGAATAACCCCGGCGGCGCGTTGAACGGGGATGGGGGCCGTCCAGGGGGCAAAAAGATATGGGTCAGGAAGGGCCGCGATCTCGGGCACAAAGCGGCGAATGTAAGCGCCGTCGGGGTCAAATTTCTGCCCTTGGGTGACAGGGTTAAAAATCCGAAAGTAGGGCGCAGCGTCTGCGCCGCACCCGGCAACCCACTGCCAGCTAGCGCTGTTGCTGGCAAGATCAGCGTCTGCAAGACAATCCCAAAACCAAGCAGCGCCCAAGCGCCAATCAAGGCGCAAATTTTTGACTAAAAAGGAAGCGACGACCATGCGCACACGGTTGTGCATGGTGCCCGTTTGCCATAGCTCACGCATGCCGGCGTCAACCATAGGATACCCTGTTTGTCCTTGCTGCCACTGCTGCAACGCCTCGGTATCAGCACGCCATGGAAAGGCATCAAATTTCGACTGAAAGTTCGTGTGGGGAAGATCTGGAAAATGAAAAAGAAGATAATATGAAAACTCACGCCACCCAAGTTCGCTTGCGAAGGAAGCAATGGAGGGGGAGGCTTCTTCCAGACCTGAAACACCGGCAAGGGCATGCCAAATCTGATGGGGCGAGATTTCTCCAAAACTCAGGTGAGGTGACAGACGCGATGTGTGGCCGAGTGCTGGAAAATCCCGGCCCTCTTTGTAATGGGCCACATCATTATTTAAGAACAGATGCATCTTCTCGTGGGCGGCTTTTTCCCCAATCAGCCAGTGGGCTTCAAGCTTGTGGTCCCAGCCATTCTTTGCCCTTAGCTGTAATGAGGTAAGGGGGATGCTTTTTTCATCTTTGATATAATGCGGCGCCTTTGGCGCGGGAAGAGGTGACCGGGGTGGAGGTGCTTGCAAACAGCCCTTTTTGTAGTACGGCGTGAACACCCTGTAAGGCGTGTCCTCTTTGGTTTTAATCTGCCAAGGCTCCCACAAAAGGCTTGCTTGAAAGCTCTCAACGGTAATGCCTTTTTCTTTAAGGATGGTTTTGAGGGTGGTATCTTGCTCGATGCGCCAAGGTTCATAGCAGCGATTCCAAAAAATATGACGAACGTTGTAGCGCGACAGAAGCTCGGTCAAGATCGACAGGGGATCACCCACGTAAAGGTTAAGGGCGCCGTCAAGATCGTGTGCCAGTTTTTCAAGGGAATGGTGTAACCACCACCGGCTGGTCTCGCCCATTTTATAGGGGCCGGGCGTTTTTTCGTCTAAGATACAAAGGGGGAGAACGGGTCCTCGTTGGCAGGCAGCCAAAAGGCCAGGATTGTCCAACACGCGCAAATCACGTCTGAACAAAAATAAAGAGATCTCTTGTTTCACAAGCGTTTGGGAACCGTTTTACTGGTTCTTAGCTTAGCGTCGAGCTGGCGTCTTGACAAGCAGGACTTGCTGAGCTAAAGTAAAAATTGCTCGTAGTGTGTTGCCCCTAGCAGTCAAGGTTAGGGAGAATACCTGGGTATTTCCTAAAACTCCCACCAGATCATCAATAAACCCTCTGGGTAGGAGTATGTATTATGTACCAGCATCAAACTGTGTTTGGCTTTCTTTGGTTTTACACCAAACAGCATGTGTGGGGTTTTGCCTTCATGGGTTTTGCGATGTTGGTTTGGGCTCTGAACGAAGCCCTTTTTCCCTATTTCATCAAAGAAATTATCGAAATTTTAGCTCAACACGACCGGTTGACCTCCCCTTGGGAAATCGTATGGGGCCCCCTTGGGAGTCTTGTGGGGCTTTGGCTGACCATGGATGTCTTTATGCGTGCCCAGGGCGCCGTCGCTGTTCGTATGATGCCAAAATTCTGTAAGAAAATCAGACATGACGCCTTTTGGCAGGTTACTGGCCACTCGCAGCAGTTTTTTGTGACACATTTTTCAGGAAATATTGCCAACAAAATAAATGACCTGCCAAGGGGAGCCGAATATCTGGTCGAGCAAGTTCTCACGGATTTCGTCCCCATCCTTTTCATGTTTTGTTTGTCCATGGTGCTGATGGGGCAGGTAAGCCTTCTCTTTACGCTTGTGACCACTGTGTGGTTTTGTCTCCATGTCCTTGTGGTCTTCATGAACGTTGGCGCAGTGACGCGTTCCGCCTCACAACTCGCCGATGCGACTTCCCATGTATCCGGAAAAGTTGTGGACGCCTTGACAAACATTTTGTCCATGCGCCTTTTTGCAAGGCGCACTTACGAGCTTTCCTACTTTAACCTTGCCCAAGAAGAGGAGGCCCAGCGCCGAGGGGATGCCCGGGCACGCGTGGTCTTCTTAAATATGATTTTGGGGGGGCTAACCTTTATCCTGATCGCTGTGACCATGGGTCTTTTAGTGTACGGGTGGCAAGATGGATGGGTCAGTATTGGTGATTTTTCCCTCATTAGCATGCTTGTTTTTTCCTTGGTGGGACTTATCTGGCATCTAAGTTTTGAGATGAGTTCTTTCTTTAAAGAGGTAGGTTTGATCAAGGCCGCCCTTAGCATTCTAAAAACGCCTTACGCCATTGAGGAAAAAGAGAATGCTCCTGATCTTGCGGTCAAAGAAGGGAGTATCACTTTTGATCATGTCACTTTTGGTTATCAAGGACGGGAAGGGGCCCTTTTCAAAGAGCTCTGTCTTCATATTCCTGCAGGACAAAAGGTGGGCCTTGTGGGCTATTCCGGATCGGGAAAAACTTCCTTTGCAAACCTGATCGTGCGCGCCTTTGATCCCCAAGACGGTAAGATCCTCATTGATGGAAATGACATCAAAGAAGTACGCTATGAAAGTCTTGCCCGCGCCATTGCCTTCATCCCTCAAGATCCGACTTTGTTTCACCGAACCTTGAAAGAGAATATACGGTATGGACGCTTGGAAGCAAGTGACGCCGAGGTGTACCAGGCTGCCGCTTTGGCACACGCGGATCTTTTCATCCAGGCCTTGAAAGAGGGATACGATACATCAGTGGGAGAGCGAGGCCTAAAACTTTCAGGTGGACAGCGCCAGCGCATTGCCATCGCCAGAGCCGCTCTCAAAAACGCCCCCATTTTGATTTTGGATGAGGCGACCTCTGCCCTTGATTCTGTAACAGAGCGCCTGATTCAAGACAGCCTTCATGAGATTATGCAGGGGCGCACGACCCTAGTGATCGCCCATAGGCTATCGACCCTGCAGGATATGGACCGTATTTTACTTTTTGATAAAGGCAAAATTGTGGAGGATGGATCTTGTGACGCATTGCTTGCTCAAAGAGGGGTCTTTTATCAGCTTTGGCAAATGCAAAGTGAGGGCTTCTTGCCGGATGAAGCGTCGTAGCAAAACAATCGTAGCCATTGGAGGAAGGGGGAAAGAGCTCAATACCCCCTTGCTTTTGTCTTATTTTTCCTTATAGGAAAACATAAGAAAGTTATTTTTAGGAGACCTCGCTTCCATATATAAAAGAGTCCCCTCTGGTACAGGTAATCCCGGTTGGATGTAAAACTTGCGTTCTAAGACCAAGGACGGTGTGTCCCACGAGAAGCCTTCACTACCATGACGGACACCAAGGATTGTGTCTTCGCATAGATGGATGGTGGGGTGGGTGCCAGCGCGAAGTTGATTGTAGGTTTCTTCGGTCAAGATTGAGGGGACTGATGAAGCGTGTGACGCTAAGGCCATGAGAGTATGTAATAATAGAGTGGCAATATTATATGTTTTATTCATCTTTGTCTTACTCGTTGGATGAAAGGTTACATTCTTGTACCATAAAGCAAAGAGACCAAATTTTTTAGGATCTTTATGTTCTTAAGCCATGATCAGCCTTAGACCGGATAACTGGTGACAAG